>NC_014652.1:340000-1062500 GCF_000166355.1 Caldicellulosiruptor hydrothermalis 108 | reverse complement strand
TTGTAGTCCATTACAAGAGAGGATGTTCATGTCTTGCTTTCAGTCTTTCCCATCTTCTATCAACTTCTGCTTGGAATTCTTCAACGACATGTTTGTACTCTGGTCGTGTAAGGTGTTTAGTTCTTCCCATCATTGAAAACCATTCAATAACAGGGATTTTCTTGCCCTTTTTCTCCGGGTCATATGTTATAGTGGTTTTGCCATGATCAATCTCATAAAGCGGGTGGAAACAACAATCAACAGCCGCCTGAATAACTCTTCTCTCCTTTGATGGTTCATCACCCCAGTTAAGCGGGCAAGCCGACAGCGCCTTGATATATACAAGTCCCTCTTCTCTCATGATTTTCTGAGCTTTTCTAGCTTTTTTGACAAAATCAATAGGGTCAGACTCTGCCACTGTGGCAACGTATGGAATATTTGTAGCCGCCATTATCTGAGGAGTGTCTTTATGGAAGGTCGATTTTCCAAACTGAGCCTTCCCGACATGTGAAGTTGATGTAGACGCTCCGTAAGGCGTGGTGTACGAAAGCTGGTACCCTGTATTCATGTAGCCCCCATTGTCGTACTCAAATATAATCATCTTGTGGTTTCTCAGCGCAGCACCAATTGTAGGACCCATACCTATGTCGTTACCGCCATCACCTGTCACAAGGATAAATGTCAGGTCCCTGTCAGGAATTTCTCCTCTCTTCCTTCTCTGGTTGTACATCTCAACAAGTCCAGAAAGTGTTGCTGCACCGTTTTGGAAAAGGTTGTGCACATAAGTTGTCCTGAAAGCTGTTTGAGGATAAGCAGTAGTTACAACCATGCCACAACCCGTATGGAAAAGAAGAACTACATCACCTTCAATCCCTTTCAAAAGAAGATTCAAGTTAGGGAATATACCACAGCCAGGACATGCGCCATGGCCAGGAACAATTCGTTTTGGCATTGCTGTCAAATCACGCGTGTTCAGTAGAATGTTCTTGGTCCATTCTGCTTTTATAGGTTTCATATACCTTTTAGGAACATAATTTTCATCTCCTGGGTATGCTCCGATATAATCAAAATCTGGTATTTCTTTTTTGCCTTCAAGTACAAGGTTCATATCTTCAAAGAGAGTCAGAGCATCTTCCAGGAAAAAGTCCTTGCCACCAAGTCCATAGATTCTGCTGATTACTTTTGGACCTTTTTCAAGCTCTTGAAGTGTTGCTTTGATTTCAATTGTCATATTGCCACCTTTTGCACCGTAGCTTTCTTGCCTGTCTAACACTGCAAGAAGCTTTACATTTTTCAAAAGCTCCTGGATTTCTCTTTTTGGCCATGGTCGCAATACGTTTGTTGTTGCAACGCCAACTTTTATACCTTTCTGTCTTAAAATGTCAACAGCTTCACATACGGTATCATAAGTGGAATTCAAAACAAATATAGCTATTTCTGCATCTTCCATTCTATATCCTTCAACCAGCTCATATTTTCTACCGCTAATCTTATAAAATTCCTCGAATACTTGTGGAATTATTTCATACGCTTTATCCATTGCCTTGCTGAGTTGATATTTGTTGTTTATAAGGTCGGGTTCGTTCATATAAGGTCCAATTGTAACAGGGTTCTCAGGATCTATTGCAACTACTCGCTTTGGCGGGAGCTTACCAACAAACTCCTGAACATCTTCTTTATTCTTAAAATAGCTCACAACCCTCTTTTGATGGCTTGTAAAAAATCCGTCATATGCAACAATTACAGGAAGATTTACATCAGGATGTTCACCAATCTTTACTGCCATTATGTTCATGTCGTAGACTCTTTGCGGATCTTTAGCAAGAAGTATTATCCAGCCAGTATTTAACGTGAACATTAAATCGCTATGGTCACCTTTTATGTCAAGAGGTCCAGAAATTGAACGTGTAACAAGATTTAATACCATTGGAAATCTTGTTCCAGATTGAACAGGAAGCTGTTCTAAAGCATACATTAGCCCATTTGCACTTGTTGCATTAAAAACTCTGCCACCGCCCAAAGAAGCACCGTAACAGATCCCTGCAGCACCATGTTCACCGTCTGCCGCAATCAATAAAATATCATGAAGTCCATCTGCCCGCATCTGGTCAAGTTCTTCAGCAATCTGGGTAGAAGGTGTTATCGGATAGTATCCCATAATATGATAATTTATTTGTGATGCAGCCAAAGCCGCCATTTCATTTCCACTTTCAAAGATTGTCTCTTGTGGTTTTATCATCTCTTCTCACCATCCTCATACCATTTTTCGTATATATCAAAATCATGTTTTGCAGAGATTTTTCCTATGTCATATTCCCTTTCAATTCCTTCAACAAGTGCAGCTGTTGGGCATACATCAACACATCTTAGACACCCTTTACAATATTGATAATCAGGTCCCAGATTAAACATTTTTAACTTACCATTTTCAATCCTTCTATCCCAAACAAAGACATAATCAGGACACGTAGTTTCACAAAGCCCACAGTTGATGCATTTTTCTTTTATAAACACAGGAATTTTCCCAATCCTGCTGGTTATATTGTTTTTTGTTATTGTGTTTGCATACTCTACAATAGTTCCTCCAATTGGAGCGTTTTTGTATCCCATAGGTCTTCTTTCTTCTTGGTACTCTACGTATTGGTAATTACCATCATATTCAAAAAACTTAGATTCTACCTGGTTATATCCAGCTTCAAGACCTGCCATGTTGGACGCAATTGTCTGTGGATATTTTTTCTCAAAAGTTTGTTTAACAATCTCTTTCACGCTATCTAAGCTGATAAACCCAAGCATTCTTACAATTGCACCAAGCATAACCATGTTAATCCTCGTTTTAACTTCAAGGGCAATCCTTATTGCATCCACTATTGCCACCGTGCCACTTGCAAGTTTCAAAAAGTCACGAGCCTCATCCACGCTCTTGTTTGTATTCAGGATAACTATTCCATCTTTTCTAAGTCCTTGTGTGACGGGGTTTGTATTTACCATATTCTCGTGAAATATAGCAACCAAATGAGGCTGAACAACAGGCGAATTAATTCTTATCTGTTTTTCCTTTGGAGCAAATCTTATATACGACTTTACAGGTGAACCTTTCTTTTCAGAGCCATAACTTGCAAAATTTAAGGCATTCAGTCCACTTCCAACAACACCTGCCTCAGCCAAAATCTTGCCCGCAACATTTGCACCAAGTCCGCCAATACTTTCAAGTCGAATTTCGTAGTATCCAAGTTCGTTTGTAGTAGGTAACATTCGCTCATCTCCTCGTTTAAAAATTCTGTTTATTAATTTTTACCCTGCTGAAGATACAAATTAACATAGTTTAATATTTCGTCTTTATTATTTTTCTCAGGATTTTCTAAGATATATTCATATACACTCTTTAAGACCTTGCCTATCATTTCACCCTTCAAACCTAAAATTAGCAAGTCTTCTCCTCTGAGCTGAACATCTTTTTTGTGGATGAGCTTATTTTCTCTTTTTAAATCATTGAATATTTGTAAAATTCTATGGTCTGATTTTAAAATAGAAATGGTTGTCAGAATTTCTTCAGCTTCTTTTTCCTCCTCGAAAAAAATCTTTTTGACAAGTTTATCTTGAGAGCATTCCATGGTTAAATAATTGCAGAGTTTAGCAGCAGCATTAATTTTCTTTTTTTCAAACTTCAAATCTCTCATTAGTTTCTCAATTAATGTATTATCTTTCAAGCAGGCAAAAAAGGCAGGAACTTTGAATTTTGTAGGAATAAAATCAAACTCTACTTGGCTTAAATAAAGGTATATTTGCGAATACTCAGAAATTATAATACTACCCACACCGCTTTCATAAAGAAGTTTAAGCCCGTAAGAAGAATTTTTGCTTTCCAAAGTCTTTGATAGTTCTATATTTATTCTTTCCTTTGAGATTTTTTTTAAAAGATCTTTTAGGCTTTTCAGTGCCTCAAAAGTTTCATTTTCTATGACAAAACTTAGCTGCGTTACAAACCTTATACACCTCAAAATTCTCAGTGCATCTTCAAAAAATCTTTCGTGTGGATTGCCAACACATCTAACAATTTTATTCTTCAAGTCCTCAATTCCACCGAAATAATCTATAAGTCCTTCATCCGGATGATATGCCATGGCATTTATAGTAAAATCCCTTCTTCTGAGGTCTTCAAAAAGACTGTTTATGAACTCTACTTTTGGCCATCTGTGGTTTTTATATTCCTTTTCTATTCTAAATGTGGTAACCTCTATCTTGACTCCATTTATAATCACTGTTACCGTTCCATGTTTTATACCTGTTGGAATGGTCTTTTCAAAAAGATGAATTACATCTTCAGGTTTTGCATCTGTTGCAATGTCAAAATCTTGAGGTTCTTTCCCAAGCAGATAATCTCTCACACATCCACCAACCAAATATGCTTTAAATCCATGCTGATTTAATGTCCTAATTACCTTCATCGGTTCACCTTTTAGCTGAATCATAAAAATCACCCTTTTTAACAATTGCTATTGTCAATAAAATATCATACAATTTGATTGTATGCAAAAAACTCTTTTTAAAGGAGATGACTTGCTATGTTTGACTACCACATTCATTCTAACTTTTCATCTGACTCAAATATGAGTATGGAAGATGCTGTAAAAAAAGCTATAGAACTCAACCTTGACGAGATAGCTTTTACAGACCATATGGACCTTTTATACCCGCCAGTTTCATACCCTGTTTGGGATATTAACTATGAAGATTACATGAATGAATTTTATTCTGTCAAAGAAAAATACAGTAGCATGATAAAAATTAAACTCGGTAGCGAGGTTGGACTGCAACCACATTCTATAGAAAAAAGTTTAGAGATTCTAAACAGCTATTCCTTTGACTTTGTAATTGCCTCGACCCATGTTGTAGACTTTCAAGATTTGGCAGATGGTGTTTTCTATCAGGGAAAAACAAAACAGCAGGCTTATATAAGATACTTTGAAGAAACCCTGAACTTCATCAAAAGCTTTGACAAATTTTGTGTATATGGTCATCTTGACATTGTCAAACGATATGGAAATTATGAGAACAAAGATTTAGATAAAGAAGAGTATTGGGATTTGATAGATGAGATATTAAAACTGCTTATTCTTAAAGGAAAAGGAATTGAAGTTAATACCTCTGGTTTTAGATATGGTCTTGGAATGCCACATCCAGAATATAAAATCATAAAACGATTTTATGAATTGGGTGGCGAAATAATTACGCTTGGCTCAGATGCCCACTCTACAGAATGCATTGCATATATGTTCAATTATACTGTTGACATGCTAAAGAGCATTGGTTTTAAATATTTAACAAAATTTGAAAATCTTGAGCCAATATTTGTAAAAATATAAGCCCTCATCAGAGGGCTTTTTCTATTATTCCGCCACCAACAACAATATCGCCGCTATAGAACACAACAGACTGCCCTGGTGTTATGGCACGCTGTTTTTCATAAAACTTGACAAGTACTTTATTATCTTCTATAGGTATAATTCTTGCTTTTGCCTCTTTTGCAGTATACCTTATCTTTGCTGTTACTTCAAGCTCAGATTCTAATTTATCAAACGGGATAAAGTTCAAATCAGTTGCAACTAAGTTATCAGCATATATTTTATCCTCCTCACCCAATATAACCTTGTTTTCTTCAGGCTTTATAGCAACTACATACATTCTCTTGCCAGTTGAAATACCAAGGCCCTTTCTTTGCCCAATTGTGTAATTATAATAAGTTTTGCTTCTGCCAAGTATATTCCCTTCTGTGTCTACATATATGCCATCTTCTTTAATCCCTGTTTCTTTTTCGATAAACTTTCCATAGTTATTGTCAGGGATGAAACAAATCTCCTGTGAGTCAGGCTTATTTGCAACAGGAAGTTTGAATTTTTCTGCAAGTCTGCGGACCTCATCCTTTGAAAATCTCCCTAAAGGAAAGAGAGTTTTAGATAACATCTCCTGTGTCATGTTATACAAAACATATGTCTGGTCTTTTTCTTTTGCTTTTGACCTTTTCAAAAGGTATCTGTTTAAACTATTGTCATATTCCACAATTGCATAATGACCAGTGGCAATATAGTCCATACCAATAGTAATCGCTTTTTTTAAAAAAAACTCAAATTTGATTTTTCTGTTACACATTATACAAGGGTTAGGAGTTCTGCCTTTTATATATTCGTCCACGAAATAGTCAATTACCATTTTTTTGAAATCATCTTTCATATTAAACACATAGTATGGAATATCGAGTATATTAGCAACTCTCCGTGCATCGTCCACTGCGTAAAGCGAACAACAACTCTTTCCTGTGATTAGCTCCTCACCACACCCGCTTTGCCAAATCTGCATTGTTGCTCCATATACTTCATAACCCTCTTCTTTTAAGATCGCTGCAGCAACAGAAGAATCAACTCCTCCACTCATTGCAACAAGGACTTTTTTCTTCAAAAAATCTCACCCTTTTAAAGTAAGTTTAGTTGGTATTTTTGCTTTTTTGCTTGCTAAGATAGTCTTCAATTGCGGCTTTAATTGCCTCTTCGGCTAAAACCGAACAGTGGAGCTTGTTTGCCGGAAGACCGTCTAAAGCTTCTGCAACAGCTTTGTTAGTAATCTGCAAAGCTTCTTCTATTGTCTTTCCTTTCACCATCTCTGTTGCCATTGAACTTGTGGCAACAGCAGCACCACAGCCAAATGTTTTAAACTTTGCATCAACTATTATACCATTTTCTATTTTAAGATACATCTTCATTATATCCCCACACTTCGGATTGCCAACCTGAGCAACACCGTCTGCATTCTCAATCTCACCAACATTTCGTGGGTTCATAAAATGGTCTAAAACCTTTTCGCTATACATTTTTACTACCCCCTTTTTTTACGCTTTCATAAAGCGGACTCATTTCTCTTAATCTTGAAACAATTTCAGGCAAAACTTCTAATAGATAGTCTATATCTTCTTCGGTGTTATCTTCACCCAGTGTTATTCTCAAAGATCCATGAGCAACCTCATGTTCAAGCCCAATTGCCAGAAGCACATGTGAAGGGTCCAAAGACCCGGATGTACATGCAGACCCGCTTGATGCTGCAATTCCTTTCATGTCAAGCATCAAAAGCAGGCTTTCACCTTCAATAAACTCAAATGAGAAGTTTGCATTGTTAGGAAGTCTCTGATTTCTGTCACCATTGAGTCGAACATAATCAATTTTGCTTAAGACCCCGTCAATGAGCTTATCTCTCAGTTTTTGAAGCTTTGCAGCATACTCAGAAAGATTCTGAGTTGCAAGCTCTATAGCCTTGCCAAGGCCAACAATTCCTGCTACATTCTCTGTTCCAGCACGCCTATTTCTCTCCTGTGCACCTCCATGCGAAAATGGATGAATCTTTGTCCCTTTTCTGATATAAAGTGCACCAACACCTTTTGGACCATAGAATTTATGAGCAGAAAGTGATAAAAGGTCGACACCCAAATCTTTTACATCAACAGGAATTTGCCCAACTGCTTGAACAGCATCAGTATGAACGATTATTCCCTTTTCCTTTGCTATCTTTGCTATCTCTTTGACAGGCTGGATTGTCCCAATTTCGTTATTTGCAAGCATGACAGAAATCAAAATAGTGTCATTTCTTATTGCCTCTTTTATCTTCTGAGGGTCAACAATACCATTTGGCTCAACAGGAACATATGTTACTTCAAATCCTAAACCTTCAAGATATTTCAGAGGATGCAAAACCGCATGGTGCTCGATTGTTGTTGTTATAATATGCTTGCCTTTATCTTTATTTGCAAAAGCAACTCCTTTTAACGCCCAGTTATCTGATTCTGTTCCACCAGAGGTAAAGTAAATTTCTTGAATATCTGCATTTAAGGCCTTTGCAACTCTTTCTCTTGCAAGCTCAACTGCTTTTTTTGCTTCTCTTCCGAGCTTGTAAATTGTTGAAGGATTGCCGTACTGCTCTGTCAAATACGGCATCATCTCATCTAATACTTCCTTTTTAAGAGGAGTTGTCGCTGCATGGTCAAAATAAATAATTTTTCCTTCCATATATATCATCTCCCATTATTTTTATCATTTTAGTAGGGTTTCTGTAACTATTATACCCAATTTTTTAGATATAAAACATGTATGACTCATCTGCTGTCATCTTTTTATAATCATCAACCAAATCCTGGAGCGTCACAGAATCAACAACGTTTTCTATTGCTTCTTTGACCTTTTCCCAAACCTTTCTGGTCACACAAAACTCTGCTCTTGGACAGTCAACCCTTTCTATATCATCTATACATTCAGAAGGCGAAAGTGACCCCTCAAGAGCTCTTAAAATCTCACCAATAGTAATTTTTGAAGGCTCTCTTGAAAGCATATAGCCACCCTGCGCACCTCTTATACTCTTGACAAGTCCTGCTTTTTTCAAGGCAGCAATGAGCTGTTCTAAATAATGCTCAGAAATCTCCTGACGCTCTGCTATGCTCTTCAAAGATACAAGCCCTTCATCATAGTGAAGCGCTAAATCAAACATTGCTCTGACACCATATCTTCCCTTTGTAGATAACCTGAACATCTTATATCTCTCCAATTCCGACTTGTATACTCGGTTTTATTTATATAATAACATCTTAAAGTTATTTTTGTCAATAGTTTGGGCAAATAAAAAAAGACCATTCATTCTACATGGTCTTTCTTTGTCATCTATTATTGCTTTTCGCTTTTTTACAAAGAGGTTTATTACAAAAAACATCCTCAAAAAACCATGCTTATTGAGTTTTACTGCGAATTTAGATGCAATATCTTCTTTACTTCCTCTATTTCTATTCCTTCCCCTTTAGAAATCTCATCTTTTGCCAATTCTATTTGTTGGATTTCTTCATCTGTTAATTCTTCATCTGAAGTAACTATCCTCCTAACTATGTGTAAAAGGCTAATCACATCTTCAGTTGTCAGCTTGTCAATCAGTGAATAAAGTTCATCTCGGGGATTTCTCATTTATATACATCTCCTCTATATCCGATTGTCAAAATATGTACTTCATTACCTTTAACCATAAATATTACTCTTATATTCCCTACACGTAGCCTTAACTCTTCTCGTCCCTTTTTAAAACTTTAATATCTCCCTTGAAAGGCTTCCCTCTCAAATTATTTTCAATCGCATCAATTATTCCTTTAGCTGTTTTAGCATCTTGTAGACTTAAAAATTTAAGAACCTGTTAAGAAAAAATAATCTTCATCTATTCTTGGCTCCAAATAACTTATTTATAATGTAAATTATTACTTGTGTAATTTTATTATATCACAAAAATAAAGCTATTTCCACTAAAATTAACAAGAGAATCTCGAATAGGTGTAAAAAATATTTACCACAACGAAAGAATGCACGAAGTGCCTATAAAAAAAGCTATCTCTCTATTTTTTGTGAGAAACAGCTTTCTTTATGCTTCCTTAATTAATTCAATCAATTAATAATCTTTTAATTTCCATTGTTGTAAGAGGAATAAAAATAGCTACCGGATACCGTACATTCTTTTGAGGAGGAACTTATTTATATAGCTGGTATTAATTTATATTTTTATCTTTTTATAAACATAACAAAATCGTCTGCCCTCTTTTGTTTTCGAAATTTTGAGAGCAGACGAATTGCTTTTATATTTAGTTGGTAGCCCTAAGGGGATTCGAACCCCTGTCTCCGCCGTGAGAGGGCGGTGTCCTGGGCCTCTAGACGATAGGGCCATTTTTTTTGGCTGCGGGACTAGGACTCGAACCTAGACAAGGTGATCCAGAGTCACCTGTGCTACCATTACACCATCCCGCAGCGTTTTTGCAACAATCAAAAAGCATTAATAATATTAGCACACACTTTTGATTTTGTAAATAGCAAAATTTTGTTCGCTAATTAAAATATGAACTTAAAAAGCAAAAAGGCCAAAGAGGAAAATGCCTCTTTGACCTTACACAAGCTCTATATAAACCATCATAGCACCGTCGCCTTTACGTGGACCAACCTTAATTATTCTCGTATAACCACCATTTCTCCCTTGATATCTTGGAGCTATTTTCTGGAACAAGTCATATGCAACATCTTCTTCATACAAATACCCTAAAACTCTTCTATATGATGCAAGATCACCTTTTTTGGCTATGGTTATAAGCTTTTCAGCTATTCTTCTCAAATCCTTTGCCTTTGCTTCTGTTGTCATTATTCTACCATGCTTGAACAAAGATGTTGCCAAGTTTCTCATAAGGGCCTGTCTGTGGTCTGTATCGCGTTTGAGTTTTCTTAATTTGTTCATTTCTCTTCTTCCTCCTCCTTCGGCGTGCTATCACTCTTTTTGAGGCTAAGTCCTAAACTGTGAAGTTTTTGGATGACCTCTTCTAAGGACTTTTTGCCCAAGTTCCTTACCTTCATCATCTCTTCTTCAGTCTTGTTGACAAGGTCCTCAACTGTGTTTATCCCCGCTCTTTTAAGACAGTTGTATGACCTTACTGAAAGCTCAAGCTCTTCTATGGTCATATCTAAAAGTTTATTTCTCTTCGGCGGCTCTTGTTTTACAACTGTCTCAATCTTTGTAGGAATATTAGAAAGATCAGTAAACAGGTTAAAATGCTCTATTAAAATCTTTGCGGCAACGGTTAGCGCCTCATCTGGACGAATAGTTCCGTTTGTCCATATCTCCATAGTCAACTTATCATAGTCGGTTACCTGACCAACTCTTGTATTTTCAACCTTGTAGTTGACCTTTACAACAGGCGTATAAATAGAATCAACAGGGATAACACCTATTGGCTGGTTTGGCTGTTTGTTTCTTTCAGCCGGGACATAACCTTTCCCTTGATTTACTGTTATCTCCATAAAAAGTCTTGCGTCAGAGTTAAGAGTGGCAATATGATGGTCTGGATTGCAAATCTCTATATCAGCATCTGCCTTTATATCTTTTGCTTTTACTTCACATTCACCCTGAGCCTCAATGTACATTACCTTTGGCCCTGGGGATGACATCTTGATAGCCAAGCCTTTTAAATTGAGTATTATCTCTGGTACATCTTCTAAGACCCCTGGAATTGTCGAAAACTCATGTAAAACCCCATCAATCTTAACTGCTGTGACTGCTGCACCAGGTAGTGACGACAAAAGTGTTCTTCTAAGCGCATTACCAACTGTTATACCATAACCTCTTTCCAGAGGCTCAATAACATATCGCCCATATTTATTGTCTGGGCTCAGCTCTTCACACCTTATTGTTGGTTTTTGAAATTCTATCAACTTGATATACCCTCCTTAAAAATAATACACCACACAGACCTTTTTACGAGGGCATTTATTACTTAGAGTAAAGCTCTACTATCAGGTGCTCTCTAATTGGCATATCAATATCTTCTCTTGTTGGAAGAGCTATTACCTTTCCTACAAGGTTCTCAGCGTCCTTTTCAAGCCACTTTGGAGAAGGCTTCTTTGCATACTTTTCTTTTATCTCAACAAACCTTGTTTTTGACTTGCTTCTCTCGTCAACCTCTATTACATCGCCAACCTTTACAAGATAAGATGGAATGTTCACAGTTCTCCCATTTACCTTAAAATGAGCATGGGATACTAAAACTCTTGCTTCTCCGCGTGAGGAAGCAAATCCAAGTCTGTAAACAACATTGTCAAGTCTTCTTTCAAGTAATGACAAAAGATTTTCACCAGCGATACCCTTCATCTTTTCAGCCATTTCGAAATATCTTCTGAATTGGGTCTCTAAAACACCATAAATTCTTTTTACTTTCTGTTTTTCTCTCAGCTGCATACCATATTCAGAAAGCTTCTTTCTCTCCTGACCATGCTGACCTGGTGGGTATGGTCTTCTTGCAAACGCACACTTTTCGGTATAACATCTATCACCTTTTAAAAATAATTTCATTCCTTCTCTTCTGCACAGTCTGCAGTCCGGTCCAATGTATTTTGACAAGACAAAGCACCTCCTCTAAAATTTTATACTCTTCTTCTCTTTGGCGGTCTGCAACCGTTGTGCGGAATTGGAGTAACATCTTTTATGAGTGTTACCTCAAGCCCTGCTGCTTGCAAAGCACGTATTGCAGCTTCTCTTCCTGCACCTGGCCCTTTTACATACACTTCAACAGTTCTCATACCATGGTCCATTGCCATCTTTGCTGCCTTTTCTGCTGCAAGCTGAGCAGCAAACGGTGTGCCCTTTTTAGTTCCTGAAAAACCACATGTTCCTGCACTTGCCCATGCAATAGCATTGCCAGATGGGTCAGTAATTGTAACAATTGTATTATTGAATGTTGAATGGATGTGTGCAATACCTTTTTCAACATTCTTTCTTTCTGAACGTCTGACAGTTCTTCTCGCTGGTCTTGCCATATCAATTTACTCCTCCTTCTTATGATTTCTTTCTCATAACACCAACAGTTTTTCTTGGACCTTTTCTTGTTCTTGCATTTGTTCTTGTCCTCTGACCACGAACAGGAAGACCTCTTAAATGTCTCAAACCTCTGTAACATCTTATATCAATTAATCTCTTTATGTTTCTTGCAATTTCAGCTCTCAGTTCACCTTCAACCTTGAAATTCTTGTCTATATAGTCTCTGATTTTAGCTACCTCATCGTCAGTGAGGTCTTTTACTCTTTTGTTTGGGTCAACGCCAGTATCTCTTAAAATCTGTTTTGATCTTGAAAGACCAATCCCGAATATATATGTCAGAGCTATCTCAACTCTCTTTTCTCTTGGTAAATCTACACCCGCAATTCGTGCCATTCTAAAAATTCACCTCCAATAAATTAACCTTGTCTTTGTTTGTGCTTTGGATTTTCGCAGATTATTCTTATCTTGCCCTTTCTTCTGATAATCTTGCACTTTTCACATATAGGTTTCACAGATGGTCTGACCTTCATTCTACCTTATTCCTCCTTTTTTAAAGAGAGTTTATTTTGATCTCCAAACAATCCTACCTCGTGTTAAATCATACGGTGATAGCTGAACAACCACTCTATCACCTGGAAGTATTCTGATGAAGTTCATTCTAAGCTTTCCTGACACATGGGCAAGGACTTTGTGCCCATTGTCAAGCTGGACCTGAAACATTGCGTTTGGCAGTGCTTCAACCACAGTCCCTTCTAATTCAATTACATCCTCCTTGGACAAGGCTTATCAACCCCCTACTCTTTTCTATTCTCAAATTCCTCTATCACCTTTGCAACCTCTGCGTCAGTAAGCTTTTTCTTGAGTATCTTTTCTTTTATCTCTTCAGAGACAAACTTTGTGGGTGCTATGTGTTTTATCTTTTTCTTCTTGGGCTTTTTGATTTTTCGCAGTTTCCCGTCAACAAGGTAAACATACCCGTCGTCGGTTATATCAAAAATTACAAAGAACCTATTTTTATCTCTTCCCATTTTGGACAGAACAATCTGCCCTATTTGAAGACCCATCTTTATTAACACCTCATAATGTAATTATCTCTGGCAAGCTCTCAGTTACGATTATGGTATTTTCATAATGAGCAGAGAGCTTACCATCGAGCGTCTTTACAGTCCAACCGTCCTTGTCAGTGTACACCTTGTAACTTCCCTCATTTACCATAGGTTCAACCGCCAAGGTCATGTTCTTGATAAGCCTTATCCCAACTCCAGCCTTGCCAAAGTTAGGGACCTGAGGTGACTCATGAAATTTTCTACCTATTCCATGCCCCACCAAATCCCTCACAACACTGAAGCCACGGCTTTCAACATATCTTTGTATACTATTTGATATATCTCCAACTCTCTTGCCAGCAACCGCGTTTTTAATACCTTCAAAAAAGCTTTCTTCTGTAACCTTTATCAAAAACCTTGCTGTCTCAGAAATCTTTCCAACAGCAAAGGTCCTTGCAGCGTCAGCATGAAGTCCGTCAACACAAACTCCTACGTCTATACTGATAATATCTCCATCTTCCAGCCTTCTCATACCTGGAATTCCATGAACTACCTCGTCATTGACTGAGGTACATATGGAGGCAGGATACCCATACAATCCCTTAAATGATGGTATCCCGCCATTTTTAATTATATACTCTTCAGCAAATTCATCAAGCTCTTTTGTGGTGATACCTGGTCGTATCAATTTTTCTAATTCTTTTAAAACCATAGCAACAATTCTGCCAGCTGCTCTCATTGAGTCAAGCTCAGCTTCTGATTTTATAGTAATCATTTTCGGTCTTTGCTCCTTATTCTATGCCAAGTGCTTTTAAAACCTCTTTTGTTGTATCGGCTATTTCTTCCTGACCGTAAGCTACAACAAGTAAGCCCTTTGCTTTGTAATAATCAATTAGTGGCTGTGTTTGTGCATGATAAACTTCCAGTCTCTTTTTGACAGTTTCTTCTTTATCATCTTCTCTTTGATAAAGCTCTCCACCACATACATCACATACACCTTCTTTTTGTGGTGGCCTGTAGATGACATGGAAGCTTGCACCGCAGTTTTTACAAATCCTTCGCCCAGACATTCTCTCTAAAATCTTTTCGTCTGGAACTTCAATGTTCAAAACCTTGTCAATCTTCTGACCAAGCTCTTGAAGTACTTTATCAAGTGCTTCTGCCTGGGCTATAGTGCGCGGAAAACCATCAAGTAAAAACCCATTTTTGCAGTCCTCTTTTGAAAGTCTGTCCTTAACAATCTCAATTACTATCTCATCTGGAACTAAAAGGCCTTTGTCCATGTATTCTTTTGCCTTTTTCCCAAGTTCTGTCTCATTTTTAACATTCTCTCTCAAAATGTCACCTGTTGATATATGAGGTATCGAGAATCTTTTGCTCAAATATTCTGCCTGAGTGCCCTTCCCAGCACCCGGTGCACCTAAAAGTATAAGCCTCATGTTTACTATACCTCCGCACTAACAATAATCTACTCTTTTTAGCTTAAAAACCCTTTGTAATGACGCATCAGCATCTGAGCTTCCATCTGTCTGATTGTCTCCAGCGCAACACCCACAACAATCAGCAAGCTTGTTCCACCAAAATAGATGTTAAGCTGGTGTTTGAACATGATTCCAACCAAGGTTGGCAAAATAGCAATAAACGCCAAAAACAGCGCACCAGCAAAGGTAACTTTTGAAAGCACTCTTGTTATAAAATCTACAGTTGGTTTGCCAGGTCTGATACCTGGAATGAACCCTCCATTGTTTTTCAAATTGTTAGCAATCTCAACAGGATTGAATACAATTGCTGTGTAAAAATAAGTAAACCCTATTATGAACAATGCATAGAAGAATGTATACCAGAACGAACCTGATGAAAAGTATGCTTTTACAAACTTATAGAATCCTGAATTTGGGAAAAACTGAGCAATTGTTGTTGGAAGCATAACCAGTGAAATTGCAAAGATTATAGGTATAACACCTGCAATATTGACCTTTATAGGAATGTGTGTGCTCTGTCCGCCATAAACTCTTCTTCCAACTACCCTCTTTGCATACTGTACAGGTATTCTTCTTTCACCTTCTTGGACAACTATGATAAAGACGATAATTGCAAGTGCCATTACTATAAACAGAATCACACCAATAATACTTGTGAGTGAAAACTCGTTTAGCTTTGCAACATAGTTCCAAAGAGAAACAACTCCGTTTGGAATTCTTGAAATAATACCTGCAAATATCAAAAGCGAAATACCATTTCCTATACCATTTTCTGTTATCTGTTCACCAATCCACATCAAAAATACAGTTCCAGCTGTAAGAGTAATAGTTATGGTGATAAAACCCAAAAATCCCTGACCTTGAGCTGTAATAACAGGAACACCGCCAGTGAGCCCAGTTGCATTCTTAAGGCCAAAATAGATACCAACTGCCTGGATAAACGCCAAAATAGCAGTTCCATATCGTGTCCACTCAGCAAGTTTCTTTCTTCCTTCTTCACCCTGTTTTGCAAGCTCTTCAAGTGCAGGTATAGCAATTGTCAAAAGCTGCATAATGATGGAGGAGTTAATGTATGGAGTTACGCTCATCGCAAATATACTCATGTTTTTAAATGTTCCACCTGCAACAACATCAAAAAACCCAAGCATTGTAAGGTCGTTTATAACCTTTGCCAAAGCATCCCTATCAATATAGGGGACTGGGATGAACGCCCCCAGTCTAAAAACAAGTATCATGAAAAGCGTAAACAGAATCTTTCTTCGAAGGTCGGGCAGCCTCCACGCATTTTTTATAGTTTCAAACACTTTAAATCACCTCTACCTTTCCTCCAGCAGCTTCTATCTTCTTCTTTGCACCTTCTGAAACTTTCTGTACTCTCACTATCAGCCTCTTTGTCAGCTCTCCTCTTCCCAGTATCTTTACGCCGTCTTTTTCTATCTTGCTTATAACCCTTTCCTTTAAAAGAAGCTCAGGTGTGATTACAGTGTCATTGTCAAACCTCTCAAGCTTTTCTACATTAACTTCAGTATACACCTTTTTATTGATATTTTTAAAGCCCCTCTTAGGAATTCTTCTGGTAAGTGGCATCTGCCCGCCTTCAAAACCAGGTCGAACACCACCGCCAGAACGTGCCCACTGACCTTTGTGACCTCTTGTCGAGGTCTTACCGTGACCAGAGCTTTCGCCTCGTCCCACTCTTTTTCTGCTTTTCTTAGAACCTGGCGCGGGTTTAAGTTCATAAAGCTTCATAGCAAAAAGTTCCCTCCTTTTTTACTTGAGTATCTCTTCTAATGTCTTTCCTCTGATTCTTGCAACCTCTTCTGGACGTCTGAGCTGTTTCAATGCCTCAATTGTTGCATGAACAACGTTCGCAGGGTTGTTAGAACCAAGGCTCTTTGTTCTTATATCTTTTATTCCAGCAAGCTCACATACAGCTCTCACAGCCCCGCCTGCAATAACACCAGTACCCTCTGGAGCAGGCTTTATCAAAACCTTTGATGCTCCAAAATCACCTATTGCTTCGTGTGGAATTGTGGTTCCAACTATTGGCACCTCAATTAGATGCTTCTTTGCATCCTCAATAGCTTTTCTGATAGCATCTGGAATTTCCGCAGCTTTTCCATGTCCTGCACCAACATGACCGTTTTCATCACCAACAACCACGATAGCAGAAAACTTTAATCTCTTTCCTCCCTTTACAACCTTTGCAACTCTGTTGATGTTTACAACTCTTTCTTTTAAATCTAATCCCTTTGGATCAATTCTCTTTTGCGCCAAGCCATATCCCTCCTTTAAAATTAAAACTCAAGACCGGCTTGCCTTGCAGCTTCCGCAAGCGCTTTTACTCTTCCATGATATGGATAACCGCCTCTATCAAACACAACCTTTGTTATTCCCTTTTCTTTTGCCCTTTCAGCTATTACTTTCCCTACATACTCTGCTGCCTCGATGGATTTTGTTGAAGATAGTCTTGACTTGATTTCAGGCTCAAGCGATGATGCAGCAACAAGTGTGTGACCTTTTTCATCGTCAATTATCTGAGCATAAATATATTTCAAGCTCTTGTAAACACAAAGACGAGGTCTTTCACTTGTGCCAAAAACCTTTTTTCTAATTCTTTTGTGTCTTATAAGCCTCTTTTCATTTCTATTCACCTTTTTATACAAGCCAAATCACTCCCCTCTATTTCTTACCGCCTTTGCCGGCTTTTCCTTCTTTGAGTCTCAAGACTTCATCAGCATATTTGATACCTTTTCCAAGATATGGATCTGGTTCTCTTACCTTTCTTATATTTGCAGCAAAGTTACCAACCTGTTGTTTGTCAATTCCTTTTACTATTATTCTGTTCTGGTCAGGAACTTCAATAGTAATGCCAGCAGGCTCTTCAATTTCAACAGGGTGTGAATATCCAACATTGAGTATAAGTTTCTTGCCCTGTTTTTGAGCTCTGTAACCTATTCCGACAACTTCTAATACTTTTTCATAACCCTTTGTTACGCCTTCTACCATGTTAGCAATAAGTGTTCGTGTAAGGCCATGCAGTGCTTTGTGGAACCTCTCATCAGAAGGTCTTTGAACAATTATCTGGTTGTTTTCTATCTTAACAATCATTTCAGGATGTATCTTTCTTGTAAGTGTCCCTTTTGGCCCTTTTACTGTGATGACATTCCCATCTATCTTGACATCAACACCGCTGGGTATATCAATAGGTTTTCTGCCTATTCTTGACATCATTTCACCTCCAACAAAAATAAAGTGTTGTTACCACACGTAGCAGAGAACCTCTCCGCCAACTCCCTCTTTCCTTGCCTTTTTATCTGTCATTATTCCTTTTGATGTAGAAATGATAGCAATACCAAGTCCGCCTAACACTCTTGGAAGCTCATCTTTGCTAGCATAAACTCTTCTTCCTGGCTTTGATATTCTCTTGAGCCCTGTTATTGCTCTTTCTTTATTAGGACCATATTTCAATCTAATCCTGATAATCCCATTCTTACCATCATCAATTATCTCATAATCTTTTATAAACCCTTCTTCTAACAAAATTTGGGCAATTGCTTTCTTCATTTTGGATGCTGGAATGTCTACAACTTCATGGCGAGCATTGTTTGCATTTCTAATACGTGTGAGCATATCTGCAATCGGGTCTATAACGTACATCTTATTACCTCCTTCCGAATTAAAAAATTACCAGCTCGCTTTCTTAACACCCGGTATCTCTCCATTGTGAGCAAGCTTTCTAAAGCACAGTCTGCAAACACCAAACTTTCTCAAATATGCTCTGGGCCTTCCGCATATCTTGCATCTATTGTAATACCTTGTGGAGAACTTTTGAGGTCTTTGTTGTTTTATAATAAGAGCTTTCCTTGCCATCTAAGTAATACCTCCTCTTTCATTTCTTAGCTTGCAAACGGCATCCCTAAAAGTCTTAAAAGCTCTTTAGCTTCTTCGTCAGTCTTTGCTGAGGTTACAATAGTAACTTCAAGTCCTCTTATCTTGTCTACCTTGTCATAATCAATCTCAGGAAAAACAAGCTGTTCTTTAAATCCTATTGAATAATTTCCTCGACCATCGAAAGACTTATCTGATACACCCCTGAAGTCTCTCACTCTTGGAAGAGCAAGATTTATCATCTTATCCAAAAACTCATACATTCTATCGCCTCTTAACGTTACCATGCAGCCTATAGGCATACCTTTTCTGAGTTTGAAGTTTGCTATGGATTTTTTAGCACGTGTGACCACTGGTTTTTGTCCAGTAATTGCCATCAAATCATTTACTGCTGCTTCCAAAGCCTTTGGATTATCCTTAGCTTCTCCAATACCAATATTTACAACAATCTTTGCAAGTCTTGGCACTTGCATAACATTTTTGTATCCAAACTTTTGCATCATAGCAGGAACAACTTCCTGAAAATACTTTTCTTTGAGTCTTGGTGCCATAAACAATTTACCTCCCTTCACTTTGCCAATTAGTCAATTATCTCACCACATTTTTTGCATGTTCTGACCTTTCTTTCTTCTTCACCTTCTTGAATAAATCTGTGACCAATCCTTGTTGGTTTGCCACACTTTGGACATACAAGCATTACCTTGCACGCCCAAATCGGTGCTTCCTGAGTTATTATACCACCCTGTGGCATCTTGGGATTTGGTCTTACATGCTTTTTAACTATATTAACGCCTTCAACTACTACTTTTTTATCTTTTGGCAATACTGTAAGTACTTTGCCTTGTTTGCCTTTATACTTGCCAGAGATAACTACAACAGTGTCACCTTTTTTTACATGAACCTTGTTTGGCATAACCTTCCCTCCTCAAAATAGCTTATAGAACTTCTGGTGCAAGAGATACTATCTTCATAAAATCCTTGTCACGAAGCTCTCTTGCAACAGGTCCAAAAATACGTGTTCCTCTTGGAGTTCCATCTTCTCTTATTAGCACTGCAGCATTGTCATCAAATCTTATATATGTCCCATCCTCTCTTCTTACACCTTTGCGTGTTCTGACAATAACTGCTTTTACAACGTCACCTTTTTTTACAACGCCACCTGGTGTTGCATCTTTGACAGAACAAACTATTACATCTCCTATATTTGCAAACTTTCTATTAGAACCACCTAAAACTCTTATACACATTACTTCCTTCGCACCCGTGTTGTCAGCAACCTTCAGCCTTGACTGTGGTTGGATCATCTTTCATTTCCCCTCCTTTAAAAAGCTAAGCTGTATTTAATTATTTTGCTCTTTCCAAGATTTGAACAACTCTCCATCTCTTTTCTTTAGAAAGTGGTCTTGTCTCCATAATCAAAACTTTATCTCCAACTCTGCACTCATTGTTCTCATCATGAGCTTTGAACTTTGTTGTTCTCTTTATAGTCTTTTTATAAAGAGGATGCTGAACAAGCCTTTCAACTGCAACTACTACTGTTTTGTCCATTTTGTCACTTACAACAACACCAACTCTTGTTTTTCTCATACCTCTTTTTTGCTCCACTTACATTCCCTCCCCACTCAATTCTGCTTTATTTTGCATTTTTATTTGATCTTTCTTGTTCTAATTCTCTTTCTCTCATTATTGTCTTTATTCTTGCAATTGTTCTTTTTACTTCTCGGATTCTCATAGGATTTTCAAGTTGATTTGTTGCAAGCTGAAATCTCAAATTGAACAGTTCTCTTTTTAACTTTTTAAGCTCATTATGCAGCTCTTGTGTTGTCATCTCTCTAATCTTAGACGCCTTCATTTGCCTCACCACCCACTTTAGCTTCTTCTCTTGAAACAATCTTGCATTTGATAGGCAGTTTGTGTATTGCAAGCCTCAAAGCCTCTTTTGCAACCTCTTCATCAACACCGCCAACCTCAAACATCACTCTGCCAGGCTTTACAACTGCAACCCAGTACTCAGGCGAACCTTTACCAGAACCCATACGAGTTTCTGCAGGTTTTCTTGTAACAGGCTTATCAGGGAATATCTTAATCCATACCTTTCCGCCTCTTTTGATGTGTCTTGCAATTGCAACTCTGGCTGCCTCAATCTGGTTGCTTGTAATCCAGCCAGGTTCAAGCGCCATGATACCAAAGTCACCATACGCAACAAAGTTACCTCTCGTTGCTTTCCCTTTCATTCTACCTCTTTGCTGTTTTCTCCACTTAACACGCTTTGGCATAAGCATTACTTATCTCCTCCTTTTTCAGAAGCTGCTGCTTTCTGTGGAAGAATATCACCCTTGTATATCCATGTCTTCACACCAATTCTACCATATGTTGTATGAGCTTCTGCAAAGCCGTAGTCGATATCTGCTCTGAGAGTCTGAAGAGGAATTCTTCCTTCCTTGTACCACTCTGTTCTTGCAATGTCAGCACCGCCAAGTCGCCCAGATACCATTGTTTTGATACCTTTTGCTCCGCTCCTTAAAGCCCTTGCCATTGCCTGTTTCATAGCCTTTCTAAATGAAACTCTCTTTTCAAGCTGAGCAGCAATGTTCTCAGCAACAAGCTGAGCGTCAAGCTCTGGCACTTTAATCTCTTTTATATCAAGTGATATTGTCTTTCCACCTGTTAATTTTTCAAGCTCTTTTCTGAGAGCTTCCACACCAGAACCTGCTCTTCCAATAACGATACCTGGTTTTGCTGTATGGATGATAACTTTTACTCTCTTTGCTGCTCTTTCTATCTCAATTCTCGAAATACCTGCATGGTAAAGTTTTTCTTTTATGTGACGTCTGATTTTATAGTCTTCAAGAACATATTTTTGAAAATCCTTGTCATTTGCAAACCATCTTGAATCCCAGTCTCTAATAATTCCAAGCCTGAACCCCTTCGGATGAACCTTTTGACCCATTTATTTCCCTCCTTTTTAAAAGTTACTCTCTTTCTTTGAGAACAACTGTAATATGGCTTGTTCTTTTTCTTATCAAAAACGCTCTTCCCTGTGCTCTTGGTCTAATTCTTTTGAGCATTGGCCCACCATTTGCATAAATTTCTGCTATATAGAGCTTATCAACGTTCATATTGTGATTATTCTCTGCATTTGCAATTGCGCTCTTTACAAGCTTTTCTACTATTCTTGCAGCCCTTTTAGGTAAAAATTTTAAGATGTTCAAAGCTTCATTCACAGGTTTGTTTCTAATAAGGTCAATTACAACTCTAACCTTTCGTGGAGATATCATAGCATACCTCAATGTCGCTGTTGCCTTCTTTACCTCTGTATTTGTAGCCTTTTCCAATAGCTTCTCCTCCCTTCTAAATCACAATTAAACTAATTTTACAAAAGCTTTTGAAAGTTTTACTTCAAAGCTGTTGACCTTTCAGTGTGATGCCCATGTCCTTTGAAAGTTCTTGTCGGAGCAAACTCACCAAGTTTGTGTCCAACCATCTCTTCTGTTATATATACAGGAACATGTTTTCTACCATCATATACAGCTATTGTATGGCCAACCATCTGTGGTAAAATTGTTGACCTTCTTGACCATGTTTTAATAACCTTTTTTTCATTGTTTTGGTTCATCTTCTCAATTTTCTTTAAAAGTTTTGGGTCACAGTATGGACCTTTCTTCAAAGACCTTCCCACACTCAATCCCTCCTCAAGCAATCTTTATATTCAGAATAAGCACACATTTTATTTTCTTCTCTTGACAATAAACTTGTCTGACGGTTTGTTTTTCTTTCTGGTCTTGTAACCAAGTGTTGGTTTACCCCATGGTGTAAGTGGTCCTGGATGACCAATCGGTGCTTTACCCTCACCACCACCATGCGGATGGTCAACCGGGTTCATTGCAGAACCTCTAACAGTTGGTCTGATACCCATCCATCTTTTGCGTCCTGCTTTTCCTATTCTGACATTTTCATGGTCTAAGTTGCCAACCTGACCAATTGTAGCTCTGCACTCTTGGCTCACATACCTGAGCTCACCGGATGGAAGTTTTATCAGCGCATATTTCCCTTCCTTTGCCATGAGCTGAGCAACACTACCTGCTGAACGGCAAAGCTGTCCTCCTTTTCCCGGCATAAGCTCTATGTTGTGTATCATTGTACCAACAGGAATGTTTTTAAGTGGTAGTGCATTTCCAACCTTAATATCTGCATCTGGCCCAGACATAACAGTGTCGCCAACTTTTAAACCTTCGGGTGCTATGATATATCTTCTTTCACCATCAGCATAGCACAAAAGTGCCAGAAAAGCTGTTCTGTTTGGGTCATATTCAATTGCCTCAACCTTTGCAGGAATTCCATCTTTATCTCTTTTGAAATCTACAATTCTTATTTTCTTTTTATGACCGCCACCTCTGTGACGAACAGTTATTCTACCCTGGTTGTTTCTACCTGCCCATTTCTTTTCTGTGAAAACTAATGATTTTTCAGGTTCGGTTTTGGTAATGATTTCTTTGTAGTTTAGAACCGATGCATTTCTTCGTCCTGGTGATGTAGGTTTATAGACTATTATACCCACCTTTGTTTCCCTCCTTAAACTCAGCATTTATATTGGTGTTAGATTAAGCTGTCGAAAAACTCTATTGTTTTGCTTCTATCTGTTAACTTTACAATCGCTTTTTTCCATGCCTTTGTTCTTCCTTCAAATCTTCCAACTCTTTTTCTCTTTGGCTTTACATTCATTGTCCATACTTTTTCAACCTCAACACCAAATAGCTGTTCAACAGCTTTCTTTATTTCAATCTTGTTTGCTCTTCTGTCAACCTCAAATGTGTATTTTTTCTGAGGAATCATGCTCATGCTCTTTTCTGTAATTATAGGTCTTTTGATTATTTCTTCTGGCAACATATTATGCATACACCTCCTCAACTTTCTTCACAGCATCCTGGAGGATGACAAACTTGTCATATTTGAGTATGTCAAATACATTTAAGTTGCCAACCTGCAAAGTTTTTACCTCTGGAATATTCCTTGTTGACTTTTGCAAATACTCATTCTTTTCAGGAATGACAATTAGCGCTTTTTGGTTTTCAAGTCCTAAGTTCTTCAAAACTCTTAAAACCTCTTTTGTCTTGTACTGGTTCATATCCCACCTGTCAAGCACAATAAGATTGTTTTCTTTTACCTTTGACGACAGTGCACACTTGAGAGCAAGTCTTTTTACCTTCTTTGGCAAGTCTATTGAAAAATCTCTTGGCTTTTTAGCAAATACAACGCCACCTTTTCTCCATGTTGGAGCTCTGATAGAACCTTGTCTTGCTCTACCTGTTCCTTTTTGTCTCCAAGGTTTTCTTCCACCACCGCGAACCTCAGCTCTTGTCTTTGCAGCAAATGTTCCTTGACGCCTGTTTGCTAAGTGTGCAACAACAGCTTGGTGCAGAACATGAGTATTTATCGGCACGTTGAAGATTGAGTCATTGAGCTCAATCTCACCAATCTGCTGTCCTTCTATATTGTAAACCGGCACCTTTGCCATTCTGTTTCCTCCTTCCTAAAACTTAAAGCTTATCTACTTTTGACAGAATCTCTGATGATTAAAAGCGAATTCTTGTTACCTGGAACACTTCCTTTAACAAGAAGCAGGTTTCTGTCTGGGTCAACCTTTACAACCTGCAAATTCAAAACTGTGACCCTTTCACCACCCATTCTACCAGGCATTTTCTTGCCAGGGAATGTTCTTGCTGGGAATGTGTTTGAACCCATTGAACCAACTCTTCTGTGATACATGGAACCATGGCTCATAGGACCTCTTTGCTGACCATGTCTTTTGATAACACCCTGGAACCCTTTTGCCTTTGAAATACCTGTAACATCTACTCTTTCGCCCGGCTGGAAAATATCAACTCTTATCTCCTGACCAACTTCATACTTGTCCGCATCTTTGAGTCTCAGCTCTCTCAAAAATCTTTTTGGTTTTACTCCATGCTTTGCAAAATGACCTCTTAAGGGTTTATTGAGCTTGCTCTCTTTTATATCCTCAAAACCAACTTGAATTGCAGAATAACCATCTTTTTCAACAGTTTTCTTCTGAACAACAACACATGGTCCTGCCTCAATTACAGTAACAGGTATTGCTCTTCCTGCTTCGTCAAATACCTGGGTCATACCTATTTTCTTGCCAAGTATCCCTTTTGTCATTTACATTTACACCTCCTTCAGCTTGATCTCGATGTCTACACCTGCTGGAAGTTCAACACGCATTAGTGCATCTACAGTTTTTTGTGTGGGCTTGATTATGTCAATAAGTCTTTTGTGAGTTTTGATCTCAAACTGTTCACGTGAATCTTTGTACTTGTGCGGAGCTCTGATGATTGTAATTACCTCTCTGTCTGTCGGCAGCGGAACTGGACCCGATACCTCTGCCCCTGTGTTTTTAGCTGTCTCAACTATCTTTTTTGCTGACTGTTCTAACAGCTTGTAATCAAATGATTTCAGCTTAATTCGCATTCTCTGTGCTTTTGACATACATTCCCCTCCTCTAAAATAATGTGATTCTAAGATCTTTCAAGCAATTTGCGACAGGGGAACTTTGCAACTTAGCCGTGTGTGTCCACAACCTTTATATAAAAATACCCGGAGTTTTTCCTTTTCGGGCATGAAAACACCGGGCATGAAATATTCTTTCACACCTTCCCCGTGTCGCCCGTCTCAAAGGACAAGACATACTCAGCAAAAATTCCCTGCAAAGTGGCTTTGCACCTTGCAGCAACCTTTTGCCTCATCGCAACATATGAACATTATTTTTCACCCACACAACGACTTTATAATTTTATAATAAAAAAAGGCGGTTTGCAAGAGAAATTTTAATAAGTTGCCCCGCCTTCTTGATAGATTTTTTTAATTAGCTCAACATCAACTTCATCCGCCCTAACAAAATGGTTTGGTTCAGCACCACAGTATGGACACGGGGAATTTAAATCTACAATCTCATAGCCACAAATACCGCACACATATTTTTCTTGCATATTAAATTTCCCTCCTCAGTATATTGTACTTCTTTTGTTATTTATTTAATACCCACAAATCAAAACTTTCTATCAAGATAATCTTTTAACAATTTTATGTGTTTCTCCTCATCCAAAATTATTCTCTCAAGCAGCTTTTTGATGTACCTGTCATCTATCATTTCAATGTGTCTCTTGTAATTCTTGATAGCCTCTTTCTCGGATTGGATATCAATCTTTATCATATCTTTTAAATCTTTATCGTAGTTTACAAAGTATCCGTTCCAGTACTGGCCATAGGTTGTGTAAGAGCCTCTGTACTTTGGCAGTGCACCGAGCAGATAAATTGTGGTGCCAAGAAGGTCCAAGTGTTTCATTTCAACCTGGGCAATACCAATTATGAGGTCTGCAAAATCTCTGTGTTTTACGTCGCTTATAAAATGCTGATACGAATATAGAGCGATTGCGGTAAACTCACTTGCGTATCCTGCATAGTCATCAAGTAGAATCTCTGCATAGTGTCTATTGGGCTCTTCTACCTTAGGTTCTGGATAAGGCGCATCATATGCAAATTTGGTCCAATCCATTTTAACTTTCTTCCCTCCTTTATATCCCCAGTTTGTGCTTTTAATACATTATATTGTTCAAAGAAATTTTTGCTACCCAAACTACTTTTCAGTTGTGCAAAGTCTTATATAAAAAATGAAGTGGATATTTAAAAAACTTTGTCAAAAAATTTTTGAGCTTTTGAGTTATAATAAGCTTACGAGAAACAGTGCTTTTTAAAAAGGTGGTTGGTCTTTCCTATGAAAATTAGTGTTGGAAATCTTCTTTCAGCTATCTCACATCTTATCGATATAGCTCAAGGAAGAAGAGAACATGCTCCTAAGGTTACATATATCTCTTTGCAGCTTTCACACCTTTTAGGACTTAAACCTGTTGAAAAAAAGAAGATATACTATGCAGCTTTTTTTCACGACATAGGAATAACAGTTGCAGATAAAAAATTTATCACATCCCATATTGACCTAAATCTTGCCAAAAACCACTGTCTACTTGGCTATGAATTTTTACAAAAACTTCCTTTAGACAGAGATATTGCAGAGTTTGTAAAATATCATCATGAGTTTTATAACGGATCTGGTGCATTTGGATATGACCACTTGACCACACCATTTGCTTCTCAGATTATAAACCTTGCTGACCAGATTGACATTACCTTAGATTTTTCAAACCCATATTATCAACAGATTGAGGAGATAACAAATTGGGTGTTGAAAAAGAAAGGTGTGCTTTTTAACCCTATCATTGTTGAAGCTTTTTTGGAACTTGCTCAAAAAGATAGATTCTGGTTGGACCTTTATAACCCTCATTTAAGGCAAATTGTCATGGCTTTATCACCTGAAGATGAGGTTTATTTTGACATAGAGCAGATGCTAAAGTTCTCTGAAGCAATATCTTTGCTTATTGACAACAAAAGCCCTTTTACTCATGTTCACTCCCAAGAACTTTCACAAACGGTTTATACAATTGCCAAAATCATGGGACTGGATAGCGAGATGGCAAACAAACTTAAAATCGCAGGTTACCTTCACGATATTGGCAAAATGGTTGTTCCAAATGAAATTCTCAACAAAGAAGGGAAGCTAACAAAAGAGGAGTTTTATATTATAAAATCCCATCCGTATTATACAAAATTGATTCTTTCTCAAATTCCTGCCTTCAAAGATGACATTGCTAACTGGGCAGGAAATCACCACGAGAGAATAGACAGAAGTGGGTATCCCGAAAAACTTGGAAAAGATGAGCTCTCGCTTTTAGACAGAATAGTAGGCATTTGTGATGTCTATCAGGCTTTAATAGAGGATAGACCTTACCGCAGAGGGCTTCCCCAATCTACAGCACTGAGCATTATTTCTGACATGGTTAAAAATGGCTTATTTTTAGAAGAAGAATTTTTGCTTTTAAAAAGAGCAGTAAGCTAAAAAAACTTACTGCTCTTTGTAGATTTTTCCTTTTATTTTGAAGCGTGCGCCTTTTGATATTTTATTTTCAGCTTCTATCATAAACCCATGTTTGTCGAATATAGCTTTTGCAATTGAAAGCCCCAGTCCACTTTCGCCCCTTTTGCCTTTATAGAATCTTTCAAAGATTTTATCAATCTCTCCTTGCAAAAATCCCTCTCCGTCATCCTCAATTGTCACCTCAAACTCATCTTTTTCAGACTTTATCTCAATTGTAACCTTATTGTTCGCATATTTTATGCAGTTTGAGATAATATTTGAAAAAGCTTCTTTTAGTCTGTGCTTGTCGCACAGGACATACGTCCTTGTCTGCGGAGCAAATTCAATATCTACTGTCTTAGAAAGCAAATAGCCTTCATTTTCTAAAATAGCTTCAAAAATGACCTCTTCAAGCACACTTTTTTCGAAATTAAAATAGTTTTCAATAGATTCAATCTTTGTAAGGTCAATAATCTGGTTTATCAAACTTTTCAATCTGTCAACATGCCAAATTATTTTATCTGCAGCTGATTCCATCTTGCTTTTATCTAAAATTCCTTCTTCAAGCATCTCTGCATATCCTCGCACTGAGGTAAGAGGAGTTTTGAGTTCATGAGAGATGTTTTGTAAAAACCTTATCTGTGCTTGATTGTATTCATCAATCTTTTCGATAAGTCTGTTAAATTCAGTGGCAATTAAGCCAATTTCGTCTTTTGAAGTTACTTCAACTTTTTTGTTAAACCTCATCTGGGAAGCCTGCTCTATTGCTTCTTTAAGGCGCAAAAGCCCTCCTATCATCCTACGGGATATAAAGATGGCAATGGTAGCAGCAAACAGACAGCTGAGTCCTGCTGTTTGCAAAATGAGTAGGAAAAATCTTCTCTCAAAGTTCAAAACCCTTGCAAGATCAGTAATAATAATTACAAAAACACTTTTTGATTTTCCGCCATATATTGTGAACAAACAGGGCTTTTCCCTAATGCTCCCTATCTCAAATCCGTATTGAGCATCTTTGTTCTCGTCAAAAAGCTTCATTATTTTTACCCTTGCCTCAACATCCAGCTCTTTATTTGAGTATTCTATCGCACCATCCCTGCTTACAATCACAATATAGTCCTGCAAAATTTTTGATTCCAAGCTTTCAAAATACGACTCAAATGGTTTCAAATTAACTGTGTTCTTGTTTTGGCTTGTAACAACAAATTCTATAAGCCTCGCAAAACGAAGGTTATCCTCTTTCATCTGGTCAATCAAATTTTTTTCAAACCAAGCATAAAAGAGGATAACAAAAACTATAAATATAAATAAAATTATACCCACGTACGACAAATAAATTTTAACCTTTATACTCATCTTTTTTCTCCTCAAGCTTGTATCCTAAACCCCACATTGTCTTTATCTCAACAGGCAGGCTGTATTGCAAAATCTTTTTTCTGAGCCTTTTGATAACATCGTCAACCATCCTCTCATCATATAAAGCAGGGTCTCCCCATATTCTTTCTAATATATAACTTCTCTTTAAAACCTTGGTCGACTCTTTTAAAAGAAGTGCAAATGTTTCAAATTCCTTTGGCGAAAGTTCTATATGTGTGCCATTATAAAAAACATTTCGCTGACTAAAATCAACCTTTATACCAAACATTTCTATGACATTATCCTGTTTTGTTGGACCTTTATTTACCCGTCGCAAAATTTTTTTTATTCTTGCTTCAAGTTCTGAAAGAGAAAACGGTTTTGATATGTAATCGTCACTTCCAAGTTCAAGCCCCAAAACTTTGTCAAGCTCTTCTCCCTTTGCAGACAGCATTATAATCGGCACATCGCTATTTTTTCTTATTCTTTTACAAATCTCATAACCATCAATGTCCGGAAGCATAATATCAAGTATAACTATATCAGGCTCACTTTTTTCAAATTCTTCTAAAAAACCTTCGCCATTCTCAAAGGTTTTGACTGCATAGCCTTTTTGGGTCAAATATTCAGATACAAGTTCTAATATATCCTTTTCGTCATCAACCACATACACAGTGTATGCAGACATCTTGAAATTCCCTTTCTTTATAAAAGTTTAGACAATTCCTTTCAAATATTTGAAAAAATTCTGAAACTCTTGTATACTATATAGTGGTTTCAAGATTTATTATAGCACAATCATTATTTCTTTGCAGGAGGTGAAGAATCATGATAAAATTTGGCACAGATGGCTGGAGAGCAGTGATAAGCAAAGATTACACCTTTGACAATGTAAAGATTGTTGCTCAGGCAATTGCTGATTATATCAAAGAAATTGCCGACAAAAGACCTGTTTTGGTAGGATATGACACAAGGTTTATGTCAGAAGAGTACGCTCGTCTTTGCGCAGGGGTTCTTGTTGCAAACGGCATAAAGACATATCTTACAAAAAAGCCAACACCAACACCTGTTGTATCATTTACTGTCAAGAACATGAATTTAGCAGGAGCTATAATGATTACAGCAAGCCACAATCCACCACAGTGGAATGGTATAAAGTTTAAAGGTGATTATGGAGGTTCTGCTCTTCCTTCTATCATTGCAGAAATAGAGAAGCATTTATATAAAAATGAAGTAAAATTTGCTGAGCCAGAAAGTAGTAATCTCTTTTCTTATATAGACCCTGACAAAGAGTATTTTGAACACATTGAAAAGCTTGTGGATTTAAATCTTATTGCAAAATCCAAGCCTTTTGCTATAATCGACCCAATGCACGGCGCAGGAGTTGGATATGTTAAAACCTTGTTAGAAAAATATGGAATCAAACACATCCAGATAAGAGATGAGCGAAACCCGTACTTTGGAGGAGTCAATCCAGAACCTATTTATAAAAACCTTGGAAAATTAATTGATACTGTTGTCCAAAACAAAGCAGACATTGGTCTTGCAACAGATGGAGATGCAGATAGAGTTGGCGCTGTTGATGAAAAAGGGGAGTTTATTGATTCACACAGAATATATGCCCTTCTTTTGCGACATTTGGTTGAAGTAAAAGGTTTAAGAGGCGGGGTTGTAAAAACATTTTCAACAACCAATATGGTTCCTATTTTGGCAAACAGGTACGGGCTCAAAATCTATGAAACACCGATTGGCTTTAAATATATCTGCGAACTTTTCTTAAAAGAAGACATTCTCATTGGTGGCGAAGAAAGCGGAGGTATTGGAATTAAAAATCATATACCTGAAAGAGATGGAATTTTGTGTAGCTTGCTGCTCCTTGAAATTATGGCATACCATCAAAAACCAATCAGTCAAATACTTGACGACCTTTTTAAGGAAATAGGTTATCACTACTATGACAGAGTTGACCTGCATTTGCCAAACGAAATCAAAGAAAAGACGTTGAAGATGATTTCCCAAAACACAGAGTTTGCAGGCAGAAAGATTAAAGAGATTCAAACATTAGACGGCTATAAATATATCTTTGAAGATGGCTCATGGATACTCTTCAGAGCATCTGGCACAGAACCAGTTTTGAGAGTTTACACAGAACAGTTTACCAAAGATGAGGTCAAAAGACTTTTAGATGAGGCTGTGAAGCTTATAGAGAAAATGAAATAAAAAGATTAATAATTGGGCAATTAGATTTAAATATGTAACACAATAGATACACCTATAATTTATGCACTCTGTATATTGCTTTTTTTTTTACAATTTATTATGTAAAATTATTGAACCATTAGATATTAAAACTTAAAGTCTATATTAAAAGGGAGGAGGGGAGTTTGATGAAAAAGCAACCTATTATTGTAGAGATGTTTGCAGGTTGTGATAGTATTTATTGAATCCTGTATATGCTTTGCCTTTCAACAGTATTGATGAAGGTAAAATAGGCTTAACTGGTTTTACTTTACTACGATGGATTAACAGGGGAAAAAAGGTTATATGTGAAGCAGCAAATATTATAGCTCACATAAAAGCTAATGGAGATATTACACCATGTGTTTTTTAGAGAAAAAGAATTTGTTGCAGGAAACATTTTGCAAAATGATTTTTTATCTATATGGAACCATTCCCCAGTCTTCAATCTCTTTAGAGAACTTTCCAATGACAATTGCCCCCTTTGTGTTCATTTTAGTACTTGTATGGGTGGTTGCAGGGCTCTTGCTTTTTATGTTAACAAAAATCTTAATGGTATTGACAGTCGATGCTGGCATAATTAATATGAATGGAGGAACAAATTGAAATGTTTAAGAAAAATGAATTTATCAATGTAAGGCAAGAAACTGAAGAAGAGTATATTTTCCTTAATACAAAAACAGGTGAAACTTTCTTACTAAATGATATAGGGTATATCATTTTTGAGTGTGCTCTCAAATCTAAGAGCATGTCTGAACTGGTAAAATATGTATGTCAAAAGACTAACGATGATATTAAAGCGGCTACTAAAACTATAGAAAACTTTATAAAAATTCTATTAGAGAAAAACATTCTAATTCAGGGAGATACTACAGAATGAAAAATAATAGAAATGCTATTAACTTGTTATGCTCTCAATTTATATCAGAGATTGGAAATTGGATTGATAGGGTTGCTTTACTTACATTAGTGTATAGTGTTAGTAAGTCAAATTTACAAATGTCCATTCTTTCTATTTTAATATTATTACCTGCAGTTATATTTGGTATTCCATTTGGAAAAATAATTGATTTATCAAACAAAAAAACAATTTTAGTATTTGGAGATATTTCGAGAGCTTTATTAGTAATTTTAGTGCCATATTTCACCAATTATGTGTTTTTGATTGTGTTTATTATATCTTCTATCACCGCTATTTATGAAAATACAAGAAATAGTATAATTCCAGAACTAATCACCAAAGAAGAAATACGTAAAATAAACAGTCTTAGTAGCTCATTAAATTCTATTATGATGGTTGTTGGTCCCTCAATAGGTGGGTTATTAACTTCTTATCTTAATTTGAAATATTGTTTTTTTATTGATTCATTTACTTTTCTTGTTTCTGCTATTTTTATTTGTCAAATTTCATACCACAAACACAAAAGCACAGAGAACCAAAACGAAAATATAAGATATTTGGAATTCTTAGAATATCTGAAATCTAATTTTATCATAAAAAGTTTAATAATTCTCAATGGTTTAATTGGTTTATTTGCAGGAATTCTGAACGGACTGTTAATTGTTTATGTGATTAACTATTTACATACTGATTCAAAAGGATATGGTTTTATTCTGACATCAAAAGGAATTGCAATGGTTATTACCTCGCTTTTTGTTTATAAATATATAAAAACAATAAAAAACGAAACTCTTCTTTTAACAGGAGTAATAGGTCTTGGAATTTCTATCGCTTTGTTTTCATTAAATAAGATTTTTGTATTTGCTCTTATCCTCTATTTTGCAAATGGAATATGTAATTCATTTTATGCTATTGCTCGAACTACTATAATCCAAGAAAATTGTAACAAGAAACTATTAGGAAGAGTTTTTAGCTTTAATTCAATAGTGGGAAATATTTCCTCAATTATTTCATTATTAATCGGAGGAATTATATCTAATACTATATCAGTTAAGATAATTTTCTTAACCAGCGGAATTAACATCACATTAATAGGAATGGTTTATTTTATTAATTTATCAAAAAACTATTATAAAATACTTCAGCACGGTAGATAAAATAATATAAATCTTTTTAAACAGCGAGGCTACACAAATAATTTGTAGCCTCGCAAAACTTTCATTCAAACTTTCTCAAAAACTGGCTATAAAACTTATACGTCATATAGACATCAACCTTGCTTGTTATTTCAAATGTTGAGTGCATAGATAAAACTGGAACGCCTGAGTCTATGACATTTATCATTTTTCTTGCGATAAACATAGCAATTGTACCGCCACCGCCTTGGTCAACTTTACCTAAAAGACCTGTCTGCCAGCAAATGTTATTTGAATTCAAAAAGTTTCTGATTTTGCCCACATACTCTGCTGTTGCTTCAGAACCACTGTATTTGCCTCTAACTCCTGTATACTTTTCAATGGTAACACCGTGACCAATTAACGTGGAATTGAGCTTATCATAAGCACCTTCATATGTGGGGTCAAGTGCTGCTGCAACATCACCCGAAATTGCTGCTGAGTTTTCAAAGCAAAGAGCCAAATCAAGGCTATTCTCGTACTCACCCAAAGCTTTCATTAGCTTTGCAACTGATATATCAAAAAAGCTTGCCTCAGCACTTGATATTCCTACACTTCCTATTTCCTCTTTGTCAACCAAGTAGACTATCGCAGCCTTTTCGGGAATTTCATCAATTGAGAATATAGCTTCTGCTGCCAAAAAACTGCACGCTCTGTCATCCTGACCATATGCGCCAATTAGGCTTCTGTCAAGTCCAACATCACGCGCTTTTGCAGCCGGCACAACCTCAATGTCAGCTGAAATAAGATCCTCTTCTGTAATACCATATTTTTCATTCAGAATTTTCAAGACATTAAGTTTTACTTTTTCTTTCACCTTCTCATCATTAAACGGCATACTTCCTATGAGCACATTCAAGTTTTCAGCGGGAATTGCCTCGCTTGCCTTTTTCTGAAGCTGATCAGAAGACAAGTGAACAAGAAGGTCTGTTATATAAAAAACAGGGTCATTTTCGTCTTCACCAATTGTAATCTTTACCTTAGAACCATCGCTTTTCACAATAACACCATGGATGCTAAGGGGCACATTTACCCAGTGATATTTTTTAATACCACCATAGTAGTGCGTCTTCAAAAGTGCAAGTTCGTTTGATTCATATAGTGGCTTTGGCTTTAAATCGAGTCGTGGAGAATCTATATGGCTACCTATCAGATTAAACCCTTCCTTTAAAGGCTTTTTGCCTATATGAGCAAGCAATATGCTTTTGTTATTGTTAATAAAATATACTTTATCACCTGGCTTTAATTCTTGGATATTATTGTTAAATTCTTTATATCCTTTTTCTTTAGCTCTTTCTATGAAATATTCAACAGCCTCTCTTTCTGTCTTTGCACAGTTCAAAAAGTGCTTATACTTTTCTGCCAAATCAAAAACAAAAGGCTTTTCTTCTTCTTTTAAAACTTCCCATGCATTTTTAGAAGTGTAGGATAATTTTTCATAAAGCTCTTGGCCGTAAGACTTCTCGCTCATTGTCTCTACCTCCAATATTTTAGTGTCGAAAATGCCCAGTTCCTATTTAAATATTTTTTTTAGCTTCATACAAACTATGATATCACAATCCTCTTTTTTTGGGTATTAATTTTAATATAAGAGTTTGAGATAAGATTTACTATTTATCATTCACCACTTTAGAAGATATTTCATAAAATTACTTGAGAAGAAAGGTGTGAAAGGCAGCACAAAATGAAAAACGCAAGAGAAATAATCAAATACATAGGACCGGGCCTTCTTGTCACAGTGGGATTTATCGACCCTGGAAACTGGGCATCAAACGTTGCTGCTGGCAGTAGCTTTGGTTTAAAGCTTTTGTGGGTAGTTTTACTATCAACCATAATTTTGATAGTGCTTCAGCACAACGCAGCTCATCTTGGCATTGCAACAGGTCTTTGCTTGGCTGAAGCAACTTCAATCTATCTTAATAAATCTCTTGCCACAGTTGCGCTTTCATCTGCCATGCTCGCAACAGTCTCAACTGCTATGGCAGAAATCTTAGGCGCGGCAATTGCCCTTGAGATGCTTTTTAAAATTCCTATTAAGCTTGGGTGTTTAATCATCCTGCCTTTTACTATATTTTTCTTATTTTCTAACTCATATAAAAAGGTTGAAAGGTGGATAATTGCGTTTGTGTCGCTGATAGGTCTTTCCTTTTTGATAGAGCTTTTTCTTGTGAAGGTCCCTGTAAAAGATGTGGTCTTTGGCTGGATAACTCCAAGCGTACCTTCTGGTTCATTGGTTGTGGTTCTTTCAATCCTTGGCGCGGTTGTCATGCCACACAATCTGTTTTTGCACTCTGAAATAATTCAGAGCAGGCAATGGAACACTCAAGACGAAAAGGTAATAAAACATCAGCTCAAATTTGAGTTTGTTGATACACTTTTTTCAATGTTTATAGGATTTTTAATTAACAGCAGCATGATTATAATAGCTCATGCAACCTTTTACACAAAAGGTATCCTTGTTGAATCGCTACCACAGGCTCAGCAGATGTTAAAACCCATTTTGGGAAGTTTCTCTGCAACAATTTTTGCATTCGCTTTATTGCTTTCTGGCATCTCCTCAAGCATCACAGCTGCATATACAGGTGGAACAATCATGGCAGGGTTTTATAGAAGACCTTACAACATAGAAGAGTTGCCAACTAAGATTGGAATTACCATTCCATTAGTTTTAGCATCCATTATCATACTTTTTATCTCCAACCCGTTCAAAGCTCTGATAATCTCACAGATGCTATTGAGTATGCAGCTACCAATCACAATCATTCTTCAAATTTATCTGACGTCATCCAAAAAAGTCATGGGTAAATTCGCAAACTCTTTAGTAGATAAGGTAATTCTTGGAATTGTGGCAGCTTTAGTAATAGGACTCGATGTTTTTTTACTTATCGCATCTTTATAAATAATAAAAGTGGGCAGATTAAAGTAAAAAACTTTTGGTCTGCCCACTTCTACTTTATTTTTTATTTCCTTGAAGAATAGTCACGAATGAAGTTTTCTATCGAACGGTCATACGTTCTCTCTGCCTCTTTTGAAAAATAGCAGGCAGGGAGCTGTCCATTTTTCCTGTGATAGTGCAAACACTCGCAGCATCTTCCTTTTCTTGAACACGGTTCATAAGTACATGTGCAGATTGAAAGGTTTTTTGAAAGTGTGCACTCCATATTACCCTTTTCCTCCTTTTTACTGAAGTTTTATCTTCTTCATTTTTTCTCCAAAAAAGATATATAAAAAATTCCCTTTTTCAATACTATTATCTTCTACAAACCTTTCGATGTCAAATTCAAATATGCAAGCTCTTGATCTTCTTATAATCTCTTTTGGTTCTCCGATATCTTGGTATTCTGTAGCTTGATATATTGCTTGTTTAATTCTTTCTTTTTCCTCTTTCGTCACTGCCAATTCCTCAGGCAAAAATTCTTCCGGAAACCTTCTTAGAATGTCAAATCTGAACAAGCTATCAAATACAGCCTTGTCTAAAACAAAATTATCTTTTATGACTCTGTAAAGTTCTTTTACAAACTCTCTTGTATTTAAATTGTTATCCACTTTGCTTGAGAGCTTTTCAAAAAATTCTGATGGAGAGACTATTTGAAAGATGTATCTTAAAGTAAAATAGAGGTACTGCCTGTTGTAAACTTTGTCTATTAAATCTTCTATCTTTTTAAGCTTATAAATCTCTTCAAAGCTAATAAAGCTATTTGAGATAACCTCATACGGTGGGTCTTTGAAAAATTCATAATTGTATTTAGTTGCTTCATTTCTTATCTTTGTTCCTTTTAACATCTTCAAAAACCCAAGCTGAACTTCATCGGCAAAATACAATATGGTCTTGTCAAGACTTCTTTTAAAACTCAAAAAATCTTCATATGGCAAGCCCGCTATTAAGTCAAGATGAACAATGGCCTTTTTGTTTTCCATAAGCTTTTTCAAGTTTTTATCAATTCTATCTATGTCAAAAAATCTATCTATTGCATCAAGAGTTTGTGGGTTGAAACTCTGAAGACCTATTTCAAGTCTGAAAAGGTCATCTTTAGAATTATTTATTGCACTGATAATGTCATTGTCTAAAAGTGTTGGGTCTATTTCAAAGTGCACTTGAGTAGCTTGAGACTTTTGTTTGCAAAACTCAATTATTCTAATTGCTCTTTCTTTGTTTGCGTTAAATGTCCTGTCAACAAACTTTATGAGTCTGACTTGCTTTTTAAAAAGATAGTCAAGCTCTTCAAAGACCTTTTCAAGGGGCGCAAATCGAACACCTTTTTCAATGGAAGAAAGACAATACGAACATCTAAAAGGGCAGCCTCTGCTGCTTTCATAATAATAGATTCTGCTGGTGTCTAATTTTTCATCTTTGTATGCAAAAGGAAGCTTACTCAAATCAAACGGAGGATATTCTTTTTGGGTATATTGCCTCCCAGCTGCAATATGCTCACACAAATCTAAAAAAGGGTACTCTCCTTCTCCTCTGATTATTGAGTCTACAAATTTCCACTCTTCAAGGCTGTCAAAATACACTTCTGGCCCGCCAAGAATTATTTTTATGCTTTTTTGCGCCTTTTTTAATCCTTCAACAAGCTTTTCAACATAGCTTCTGTTCCAGATATATGTTGAAATTGCAACATATTCAGGTTTTTTACTCAAAATTTCATAAAGTACATCTTGCAAAGGCTGATTAATATTAAACTCAATATACTCACATGGATAGTTTTCTTTGCACAGCTGATAAAGGTATCTTACTGCTAAATTTGTATGAACATACTTTGAGTTTATTGCAACAAGCAGTATCATAGCGATTTTCCTTTCTGATACTAAAAAACTTTTTATTGTTCCATTATTATATCACAGTTTTTATTTCAAAAGAGCAAAAAAAAATAAAAAGGCAGGCTTTCTCCTGCCTCTATTAGTTCAGATTTCCATGACTTAGATAAACAGATTCACACCTGCTTCGCTTGCCTCACCAAGGTATGTGGCAACACCGCCAATCTCAACACCATCAATTAACTCTTCTTTTTTTATTCCCATAACGTCCATGGACATTGAACAGGCAACCATCTTTATACCAAGCTCTTGCGCCTGTTTTATCATCTCAGGTAACATCATCACATTTTTCTTTTTCATCATATATTTCATAAGCTTTGGACCAATCCCTAAAAAGTTCATCTTGGAAAGCGGGAGTTTTTCAACCCCTTTTGGCATCATAGCACCGAACATTTTTTCTAAGAATGATTTTCCTTGTGCTTTCTTTTTCGCGTCTCTCAAAACGTTCAAACCCCAGAATGTAAAAAACATTGTGACCTCATCGCCCATTGCAGCAGCACCAGTTGCAATTACAAATGCTGCCATAACCTTGTCCATGTCGTTTGAAAACACAATGATTGTCTTTTTGTCTTCTCTCATAATCTTCTCACCCACTTTTAAGCCTTTTTAATCTTTGCCTGAATTACACCATTTTCTTCTTTGAGCTCCAAAAGCTCATTCTTTGTCTTTTTACACCAGCTCTCAACATCACGTTTGAACGCTGGGTCTGTCACTTCAATTGTTACAACATCTCCACTTTGTGCTTCCTTCATTTGTTTAAAAAGCTGGGTAATAGGTCCTGGACACTGAAGCCCTTTTGCATCAATAAAATATTCTGCCATCTTGATCGCACCTCCATAAATTTTTATTTTTACCTTTTATATTGTTACCCCATTTGCATGAGATTTATTTAACAAACTTCTGCAAAAAAATTTTTTAAAATCAGATTGTTAAAATAATAACATTTTTGAACACAAAAGCTTTTAAGCATTCAACAGGAGAAAAATAGATACCAACTTTACCTTTCAACTTAAAAATTTCATCATGATATTCAAAATTTTTTGAATCTGAGCCTTGTTCTCGACATCTGACAAGCACTTTTCAGCATGGCTTTCTATTATATAATATCCCACTTTTTCCAAAGCTTTCTTGACAGCAATTATCTGGAGCATAACCTCTTCACATTCTTTTTCTTCTTCCACCATTTTAATAATTCCTTCTATGTGCCCTTTGATATTTTTAAGTCTTGAAAGAACCTCTTCTTTCCTTTCATTTTCAGGCACCTCAGCGTCACCTACTCTTCAACAATCTTTATAGCTCCCTGCGGACAAAACTTCGTACATACGCCGCATCCTGTACACTTTTCTTTGTCAATTTCAATCTCTACATCAAAAAATCCTCTTACATTTCTTTTTATTGCACCAAACTTGCACGAACGCGAAGCAGGACAAAAGGGTGATCTGTCACACATGTTTTTGTCCAATACCGCTTTTCTCATTCTTCTGAATATTCTCCTTCCCCAGTAGCTTTTACCCCTATACCATGGGGGTGTATTGCATTTACAAGTATATTATAAAGCAAAAAATAAAAATAATCAAGCATAAAAATTGCAACCAAAATTTTATTTTTTAGGGGATAACATTTTTGGCTAAAATACGTTATAATTATATGGTGACAAATTCTTGGTATGGGAGGTTCTGCAATGAGAAAAAGTATAAAGATATGGCTGGCTGGATTTATTGTGATATTTGTTCTTTCAAACATTGTATTTGCCCAGACTATTGCCGTGACTCCAAAAGAGATTGACGGAAAAACCTACGTTGATATTGACTCTTTGAAAGACTTTTTAAACTTTGATTACACCAAAACGCAAAATAGCCTGATAATTCAGAAAAAAGACCTGTCCATAAGTGAGGTCATTGACAAGGTAAACAAGTCTGTTGTAGCAATCATTGGTGACAGCAAAAAGATAAAAGCAGACGACTTTTACTACAGCAAAATTCCAGCTGGGCTTTCTCATGGATCTGGTGTTGTAATAGACAAAAATGGACTGATTTTGACAAACAATCATGTTGTTGAAGATTTAAAACAGCCTTATGTTATCTTCTACGATGCCAAGGCTTACAAGGCAACTGTACTTTACAGTGACAAAGAAATTGACCTTGCAATTTTGAGAGTTAACCGAAGCAATCTTACCCCAATTGAAATTGAAAACCCAAAAAATATCTATGTGGGTCAGGAAGTTTTGGCAATAGGCACACCGCTTTTTTTAGGATGGCGAAATAGTGTCACAAAGGGAATAATAAGCGGACTTAATAGACCTGTAGATGAAGTCTATACATTTTTGCAAACAGATGCAAGCATCAATCCAGGCAACAGCGGCGGTCCACTTGTTAATATGCAGGGAAAACTTGTAGGGATAAATACTCTCGGTATTGACTACTGGCAGGGAATTAACTTTGCAATTCCTGCAGAGAATATACTTTATTTCCTTGACCACTACAAAAAGTTTGGTAGAATCAAAAGATGTTACTTAGGTCTTGAGTTTGAAGACAGTTGGCTATCTTATGTTGGGCTTCCGTCTAACCTCGGTCTTAAAATCATAGATGTAAAAGCCGACAGCCCTTTAAAAGAATTTGCTCAAGAAAATGATATACTTGTTGCAATTGACAGCTACCCTATCAATTCTATTGCAGAATACAATCAAACTCTTATGAAATATCTTCCTGGTGACAAGGTAAAGATAAAAATCAAAAGAAATGGCAAAATTCTTGAAAAAGAAGTTATTTTGAAAGAGTGGCCAACAAGCAAATAGTTAAAATATATGGAAAGGGTGATAGTTATATGTCAAGAAAGTTAAAAATAGCAATTTGTATTTTTACAATAGTTGCTTTCGTTCTCACATCTTCTATCTTCGCGCTTGCACAAGAAGACAGTGGCGTCATTGACTTTTATACAGTTTTTTCAAAAGACGACGTCAATAAGAACCGGGTTGGAAACAGTGTTTACAACTGGTCTATCTACATGCCACAGGATGCTTATATAAACAAAGACCCCAAAGGAAGCTATTTTTCAATGTCAAGCAATAGCTACAAGGCATCTATCAATATTGAGGCAATCTTAAATAAAGAAGGCTATACCTCCTTAGATGAGATTTTGCTGTATGGTCAAGACCTGATTTCAGGTTATTATTCTGGTTCAAAACTATATTCGCTCAAAAAAGGAAAGGACAAGCAAGGTCAAGAATATATTGAAGCCACAAGTGTTTATACCGACTCCTTTTATGTATTTGTTGACGAAGAAGAAAGTTCTGGCACTTTTAATCTCACGCGAATTTATTTGAGCAAAAATAAGAGATACAACTACATTTACAGACTTACGATTAGCATGGATTTAAATTTCTACTTACAACACAAAAATCTTCTATACAAGATGGCTGACTCTTTTGAAACAAACTTTGATAAAAACAACCCCAATATAAAAGATTTAGCAGACAACGTAACATCGTGGAGAGTTCACAAAAACACAAGTTATGGATGGCAGATTGACCTTCCACCTTACTGGAAATCTACAGACATTTATAATCTTGAGTACAATTCATCAACTCAATCATTTGCTCCACTTTACACAGATGAGGAGATGGGAATCTCAACCCAAAAACAGCAGGATACCTCAAGTATAATACCTTCAGATAGTCAGCAGGAATATGACGAATATCTTTCTGTCAGTTTTGTGACAAACTCGAATGTCAGTTTTGACAAATGGGTTTCTCAGGAAATAAAAAGTATTGAGCTTTACAATAAAGAACTTTTAAAAATCATCTCATACAAAAGTTTAAATATTGGAACAAGCAAAGCAAAAATTTATGAACTTAGAATCAGAAAAAGCCTTAACAAGACGTTTGTTGAAAAAAGACTTTATGTTGACTCAAACAATAATAAATATGTGGTAAGACTGTACGCTGCAGAAGAAAAATATAACAAAGATAAGCAAAAATATGAGAGGATAATAAATTCATTCAAAGTATTGCCAGCAAAAAGCAGATACTTTGATTCTATTCTTTGGTCTGGAGATTTGAAACCACAGAACAGTTTGAAAACCATAAAACTTAACAAAGCTCCATTTGAAATGAAGATTTCAAAGGATTATAAAACAAATATGCCATATTACTACTATAGCTACTTTAGTCAGATAATAGGATCCTCAATTCCATCTGCACAGGGTATTTCAGACATTGAAACAGTGATGCTTTACAATACTCCATACTCAATCTTGACAATAAATGGTGGAATAAACGTAGACCCTGCTGAAAAAATTATAAAAAACACTATGCAAGCATGGGTTGAAAGCAACGAATACAAGAGCAAAACTGTAAATATGAGCCTTTTAAAGTATGCTGACAAAAATCTTTCTATTTATAAGTTTACTTATGTCTATAACATTTCTAAGCTTTCAGAACTCGCAAAGGGAAATCCAAATAGAGACTTTAATTTTATGAATCTTCAGAACAGAATTATCTATATGATAAAATACAATCAATATTATTACACCATCGACCTGTCAATTCCTGTTTTGTATTATAATAGCTATACAGTTTCTGACTTTGAAAATTTTGTGAAAAGCATAAAGATAGACAAGATTGAGTTTTCAAAGCTGAATATAAAATTTGTAAAAGAGGATTTGGAAAAATTTAAGAAAAAAGAGGAATAAAACTATAAAGGGCTTGCCAAAAATACATATGCTTTTTCAGACGGCAAGCCCTTTTTTATTTACTTTTGTTTTAAACTCATTTTATCACAACTGAAAATAGAAATAAAGATATGTTTTTATCTTACCATTGTAAAGCTTCCTGTTTTTGTCTGCTTTCTTGCCAAATGCTTTTTCAATTTTCTCATATGCAGATAACACAAAAAAGCGCCAGTTATCAAATGTTTTAAGACATCTGCCAAAATCCCTATAAAGCTCAAATATATCCATATCGTCAATCCTCTCTCCATACGGTGGGTTTGTCACAATTATGCCTTTTTCTGATGGTTTTTTTATCTTTCTTGCATCTGCCCTGAAAAATCTTATGTCTTTGTCAACGCCAATCTCCTTTGCGTTTGCTCTTGCAATGTGTATCATATTCTCATCAATATCAGAAGATAGTACCTCAAACTTTTTTTGATAATCAATCCTCTCAATTGCCTCAAGCCTTGATTTTTTCCATTCCTGTTGTGAAATAAATCCATTTTTTTCAGCCAAAAAGGTCCTGTTAATACCGGGAGCTATGTTTCTGGCAATCATTGCTGCTTCAATTGCTATGGTTCCAGAACCACAAAATGGGTCCCAGAATACTTCTTCATCGTCTTGCCATTTGGCAAGCAGGATTAAAGTTGCTGCTATGTTTTCTTTCAAAGGCGCTTTAGAAATAAGTTTCCGATAACCTCTTTTGTGAAGAGAATCGCCTGTTGTGTCAAAAAGCAGATAAGCCCAGTCATTTATCATGGCGATTTCTATCTTGAAAAGCTGTCCAGTCTCTTCAAGCAAGTTTACATTGTATTTTGATTTTAGTTTTTCAACTATTGCTTTTTTAGTTATAGACTGGCACGCTCTTATACTAAACAGCTTGGACTTTTCTGTTCTGCCAGTTACCAAAATCTTTGCATCTTTTGGCAGTATTTCGTGCCAAGAGTAGCTGTACACTCCATCAAATAGTTCATCAAAAGTCTGAGCCTTGAACTTATTTAAGATAGCAAAAATTCTGTTTGGCGTTCTTAAATTTATATTGAGCTTGGGTATGTCTTCAAGCTCAGCTGACACAAAAATCCTTCCATTTTCAACTTTTAAATTTTTATATCCCAGCCTTACCAGCTCTTCCTTTGCAACCGACTCTGTACCTAAAGGTGTCGCAACAAAAAGCTCTATCACTTTTCATCATCCAATCTTGATTTTTGTTTAAGTCTTAAAAGCACAGTTTTATAACCGTCAGCTCCATAGTTTAGACACCTGTTTACTCTGCTAATTGTAGCAGGAGATGCCCCCGTTTTTTTTGTAATGTCACTGTATTTTGCACCCTCAAATAGAAGCTTTGCAACCTCAAATCTTTGAGAAAGCTCCTGAATCTCTCTTACTGTGCACAAATCTTCAAAAAAATTATAACATTCCTCTACTGTTCTCAGTTCAAGTATTGCTTCAAAAAGATGGTCTGTCATCTCATTCTTAAGTTTTTCATTCATATGCTTTATACACCTCTTTGTAACCCCGCTTACTCTGCTCTTCTTTAAGATTATATCACTTTAAATAATTGAAGTAAACAGGACAAAACAAAAGTGAGGAACTATTCCTCACTCTTGGACGAAAAACTATCTACGTATTTTATCTTGCAAGAAGTGCAAAATTGAAGTTTTTTATCAAATACAAGAGAAAGAATTTCAAGTATATCCGCTGGAATAGTTGTATCCTGGTGCTTGTGAAAAACAATATTTTGAGGGGAGAGCGAAATTAGTCTACTCAGAAGTATATCTTCTTTCGAAAGATTTAACTTAAAATTTCTTGATAAAAGCTCATAAAACTCATCTTTTATCTCATTTCCTTCTCTATCAAGGAGCAAATACATTTTAGCAGTCGGGATAACATCTACATGTTCTATCTTTGATTCTTGAATGTCTGTAAAATATCTCAGAAGGTTTATAAACTGAAAGTATTCCCTTTCCAGAAGGTATTTATTTGTAACATCTTCCACAATATTTTGAATTGTCTTTATATAATCTTTTAATCTGAAGGTCAAAAAACCTTCAAAATTAAATTCAAAATTAGAGTCTAAAAAATCAAGCACTTTTTTTATTATTTCGAACTTTACCTTTGAAAAGCTCTGGGCACTTGTTAGTTCATTTAATCTTTTCTGACTTTCTTGAAATATCTTTTTTGCTTCTATTTCATCTAAAAAATAATAATCTTCTTTTATCAGTTTAAAAAGAAACTTTTCTTTGGTGTACTCAATTATTACATTTGCTATTGCATCAGCAACAAAATATTTTACTCTGTCATACGCATTCAAATCGAAATTTTTTTTGAGTTCATCGTCGCTTAAAAAAATACCGTAAAATGTGATATTGCCACATTGATTTGGCTCAATGGAAAGTCCTTTTACATTTTCATTCCTATCCAGCTGCCTTTTTAATCTCTCATATACAAAAACAGGGTCGTCTGCCACTCCCAAACTCAATATTTGCATTTTCTTCACATCCCTGAATATAAGCTTTAACTTTTTAGCACAATAATAAATATACCCTCAAATGCTCTTTTTCAATATGTTCTTTTTTCTACTGCTGACACAAAGGAATGATAGAACCTATATCTGAAAGCTGCAAACCCGCCACATTCAAGATTTCAATATCATACTTTTTAAGAAAATTTTTTATACTCAAATAATCTGGATGCATTGAAATATCACCATTAAAAGCCATAAGATTTTTGCTAATTAATCCTCCACAGCCGCCAATAAAACCATAGTTAAGCCCCTCCAATTTAATAAAGCCTGGCGATATAAGTAAGCTATCTATTCCATTTTCAATTGCTTTTTTGTAAATTCCTTTATCAGAGGTAATAATTGCGTTTGAATTTACAATCAAGATTGAACATTTAGTATACCCCTGTTTTATATGAATCCTTTGAAGGTTGTCTTCTTCTATTCTTTTTGCTACTATTCTATCAGTAAATTTAAAATTGTGAAAGACTTTTGTGCCAACTTTTGCGATATTGTACTTTACATCCTCAGGATATTTTCCCAAAACAGCTTTCTCTCCAAATATTATATTAAATCCAAGTTTTTTCAGTTCCTCTGTGGTTTTTCTTGGTGAGTTGGGAGCGGCAAAGATTAAGTTGTCTTCATAGTGAAAATAAAATATATCAGGGTGAGAAGATATCGCAGGATAAAGGTCATCACAGCTTTCACATATCACTATTTTTATACCCAAATCTTCTAACGCATAGATAAACTTATCGTACGCTCTTTTGTCAAGCAAAACGTGTGTAGCTTTACTTTCTGGTATATTTGGAAATTTTAAGTATTTCAAATTCTCATCTTCCCGATAAATTTATTATTATAAAGAGGTACAGCTAATATTATGGAAATTATTGCTGACAAAATACCCTGCAGCAAATTAAAAGGCAAATTCGCAAGAGCAACTTTAAGTCCAAATTGTAAGTTTCTATTAATATTTAATGCCGATGATAGATATTTTAACACACAAGCTTCTGACAAAAAATACCCCATTGCCATAAAAATGCCACTGAGCATTGTCGAAATAATAAAAGATGCCCACTTCTTCTGCTTTCCTTCTAATTTTTCGAAAATCAGGCCACAGATAAAACCTTCAAGTCCTTTGATGACAAAAGTAAAAGGAGCATAAATGGTATAACCAGAAGCAATATCCGCAAGGGCAGAACCAAAACTTCCGCCCATAAACCCTATACTTTTGCCGAATAAAATAGAAGAAAGTATTATTACAACATCGCCAATGTTAAAATACCCTGCCATGAGCGGTATCTTTATTGTAAATGTTAAAACAAACACAAGAGCAACTATTACCCCAGAAAATACCCAAAACCTCACTCCGTTTTTCATAAAACCACCTCTTTAAAAATATTTCTACTTGCCTAATTCTACACAAAAAGATTCAAAAATCAAATCTTAAAACCAAAACTGTATCGATACAAAAATAAAAGGAGCTGGTTTCCCCAGCCCCAATTAGTTTTTTATGATTTTTATCAGCTTCTTGTTTTAAATCTTTCAACAAGGTTTTTAAGAACATCTGCCTGGCTGTAAAGTTCTTCTGAAGCGGCAGCTGTCTCTTGAGAGTTTGCTGAATTGCTCTGCACCACATTGGCAACCTGGTTTATTCCCTCTGTAATCTGTGCTATTGCTTCAGACTGTTCTTTTGAAGAATACATTATATCATTCATAATCATGGCCATTTTATCAATATTCTTTGTAATTCTATCTAACGAGGTGTATGTCTGCTTTGCAATACTATCTCCCACTTCAATCTTTTTGATGGTAGATTCAATAAGACTACTTGTCTCTTTTGCAGCATTTGCGCTCCTTGTTGCTAAGTTCCTTACCTCTTCGGCTACAACCGCAAATCCTTTTCCATAACTTCCCGCCCGTGCTGCCTCAACTGCAGCGTTAAGCGCCAATATATTTGTCTGAAAAGCTATTTCGTCTATGGTCTTTATAATCTTTGAGATATTTGCAGATGCCATATTTATCTCTTCCATGGCTTTCATCATATCTTCCATCTGCTGCATACCAACTCTTGCTTCATCCTTTATCTGATTAGCAAAATTTGTAGCTTCCTCAACATTTTTGCTGTTCTGTTTTGTCTGAGCAGACACCTCTTCAACAGAGGCATTTAGCTCTTCAATTGCGCTTGCCTGGTCTGTTGCACCCTGGGCCAAGCTCTGGCTTGCATCTGCAAGCTGCTTTGCTCCAAGCGCAACTTGCTCTGCAGAAGATTTTACTGAAAAAATCAGTTGAGAAAGCGAATCAATCATCTTCGAAAATGCCTCAGATAAAGTTCCAACTTCATCTTTTGAGTCATAGCTCACATCAACTGTTAAATCCCCTTCTGCAATCTTCTGGGCAGCAGAAACCATTTTAGAAAGAGGTCTGCTAATTGCAGAAGAAATAACCAGACCCAAAAAGAGAGAAATTGCTATGCACAGAATAATTATTATCATCATTGATGTTACTGTACTTTTTGCAAGGGCATTATTTTGAACGTTTAACTTTTCGATGTACTTTTTTTCAAGCTCATAGAGGGTATTTATTGAGTTTTGAACATCAGTTACAAGCTGGGCTGAACTTGGTTTGAATAAAAGTTCAGTAGCCGCTTTTTTATCACTTTTTGCAAGTTCAATTATTTGATTTGTTAGCCTATCATATTCATCAAATAAAGAAATCAACTTTTGATACTCTTTTTTTATGTCCTCTTCATTTATCAGTCTTGAAAACTCTTCAAGGTTTGTTTTATAAAAATTATTTATCTCATCGGTCTTCTGAAGATACGAATTCATCTCTGTGGCATTTCTCGCAAGCAAAATATTTCTGTAGTTAACACGCTGTCTTTCAAAACCTTCAAGCACATTGCCGATTGCAATAAATGCTTTTACATTAGTCTGATAAACCTTTGTATAGGCATTGTTTATTCTGTTGATGTTTGTAACAGCTATTATACCCATGAAGAGTATCAAAATCAAAACAATTCCAAACCCCGCCAAAATCTTAACAGAAATCTTAAAATTTTTAAAGAACTTCATAAACCACCTATCCCCTTTCATTTATTTTTTTTAGAGATTTATCCTATCAGGCTTGACAAAAGTTTCACAATCAAGTATCAATACAAGTCTTTCATTTAAGCTTGCAACACCTCTGAAAAACCTTTCATCTATCTTTTCATATGTTTGTGGCAAAGAACTAATTTGGTCCTTGTTTATCACAGCAACCTCGCTCACATGGTCAACAATAATGCCAGCCAAAAAATCATCTATGCTTGTGACAATTACACAGGTCCTTTCGTTGTACTCCTTTTGAGGCTTTGAAAGCCTCATTCTTGCATCAATCACAGGAATGATTTTGCCCCTCAAATTAATTATTCCTTTAACATATTCTTCTTGATTTGGCACATAGGTTATGGGCAAAAGACCTATAATCTCTATGACATACTTAATCTCTATTCCATATAACTGGTCATCCACTTTAAATATAAGGTACATATCTTTCATAGCTTCTTCAAACTCATCCACTTTGTTGCTGAGCAAATCTTCCTGCACTTTTCTCACCTACCTTTCAAGCAAAGCATCAATATCCAAAATAAATGCTATATTCCCACTTCCAAGAAGTGTACACCCTGAAATGCCTCTTACCTGCTTTAAAATAGCAGGCATAGTTTTTATAACTATCTGTTGCTGAGAAATCATATTGTCCACAAGCAAAACACCATTCTTCTCACCATTTGTAACAAGTATACCCAGATAAAAAGGTCTTTCTTTGGCAAGCATGTCTTTCCCATAAAACATCTTGTTCAAATCAATTACACTAAAACATATGCCTCTTCTGTACACAAACGGAATTTCGTTTTCCAATACTATCTGCTGTTTTTCAAGTTTAAATGTCTCTACTATTGAGCTCAAAGGTACAACAAAGACATTGCCATCAACATCAATTAACATTCCGTCAATTATTGCCAAAGTGAGAGGTATTCTAATTGTAAATCTTGTGCCCCTGTCCTTTTCAGACTCAACAAAAATTCTTCCACCAATTTTTTGAACGCTATTTTTCACAATGTCAAGCCCCACACCTCTTCCTGAGTATTCTGTCGCTTCTTCTTTTGTAGAAAATCCTGGCTGAAATATTAACTCAAAAATCTCATCTTCTCCAATATCATCAGGTGAGGTTATAAGGCCTCTTTCTAAAGCTCTTTGTAAGATTTTCTCTTTATTAAGACCTCTGCCATCATCCTCAATGCTAATAACTACTTCAGACCCGCTATTTTTAGCACTGATATACACATTACCAGTTGTACCTTTACCTTTTTTTAACCTTTCTTCTTTGTCTTCTATTCCATGGTCCACAGCATTTCTAACTATATGAATCAGTGGGTCTGTTAAGTGTTCTATCAAAACCTTGTCAAGTTCTGTCTCCTCCCCGGTGATATGAACATCAACTGGTTTTTGAAGTTTTGCAGACATCTCAATAATGGTCCTTTTTAGCCTTTGAAATGTAGAAGAAAGCGGTAGCATACGCATTGACATTGCAACTTCTTGAAGTTCTCTTATTAGCTTTGACATCTGGAGTGTTAAATTTTTGAAACTGCTATTCTCATCAGTTTTTATTTCTTGATGTTGAACAATCATGGAAAAGGTTATTACCACCTCTCCAATGAGGTCTATTAGTTTATCAACTTTTTCAATATTAACGTTTATTAGTTTATTGGTAGAGTGTATAGCATTTTGCCATGAACTTATCTCCTTGGTTAAGGAAGCTTTCTCAGATACCTCTTCAACCTTGATATCTGTTACCCATGCAAAACTTTCAAAAAGTTTTACCACATCCTCTTTTTTAAGTAGAGTTTCAATTGAAATAAAAAAACCCTCTTTTTTGATTTTTTCTGAAGATGCCATATTACTCTCAATATCAGAAGGTAAGTATTCCAGAACCTTCACATACTGTTTCAAATTTTGGACAATTAAAAAAGCCCTCAAATTCTCCATTTCCCAGCCTTCTTCAAAAAGCAGCCTTATATGATATCTTTTCTCACTTTCAGCTTGCACCTTATCATTTTCTGCCAAGCTCATTTCAACCTTTTCTAAAACCTCTTCGATATTTTCTGCATCTTGAGGCTGCTGTGAGTTTTCTATACGATTTATCTGAATGGTTAAAAAATCTATTAACTTTAACATGTCTAAAATAAAATTATCAAGGTTTGTTGGTAGTTTACCTTCATCTCTCATACAAACAAAGATGTCTTCAACCCTGTGACAAACCTTGGATATGTCATCAAACCCCATCATCGCTGAGGAACCTTTTAATGTATGGAAAAATCTCAAAGCTTCTGCCACTGCTACATCAAAGTTTCTGTTTCCTTCTTTGAGTTCAATAAAAATCCTCTCAAGCGAACTTACTATCTCTTTTGCTTCACTGACAAATATCTCAAACATAGGGTCTTTTTGTGCCTCATTCACAGTCTCACCTTCTCATCTTTTTATAAAGAAGCCAAGACCTTTACTAAATGCTCTTCTTTGTACGGCTTTACAATAAACCCTTTTGCCCCATTTAATACTGCCTCTTTTACCTTTTCTTCTTGCCCTAAAGCAGTTATCATGACAACTTTTGCATTTTTGTCAATCTCCATAATCTTTTTCAAAACCTCTATACCATTCATCTCTGGCATTGTAATATCAAGAGTCACTATGTCTGGATGAAGCTGCTGAAAAAGTTTTATACAGCTTTTTCCATCACATGCTTCACCCACAACTTCAAACCCATGTTTTTCTAATGTCTGTCTCAAGGAATACCTCACAAATGCTGCATCATCTACTATCAACACCCTTTTCATACAGCAATTTTCCCTCCCCGCAGGAAAAAATAATATCCCAAATTTATTTTTACCCGCTTTTTTTGTATAATAAACAAAAATCCTACACTGCACAAAAGCTTTGCAGTGTAGGATTTATAAGTATTTACTTTTCTTTTTTAAATAATCTCTATCAAATCCCTAATTATTTTTATAAACTTTTCCTCAACCATCTTTGAAACTTCTATGACCTCTTCATGTGAAAGTTTCTTTTCAAGAATTCCTGCTGCCATGTTTGTAATACATGAAATTCCAAAAACTTTGATATTCATCTGCCGAGCCGCAATAACTTCCGGAACTGTTGACATGCCAACCGCATCAGCGCCAAGGATTTTTAGCATCCTTATCTCCGAAGGTGTTTCATATGAAGGACCTTTTAAAAATGCGTATACACCTTCTTTATAATCAACTCCATTTTTCTTGTAAACATCTTTTGCTTTTTCAATTATCTCCCTGTCATATGCATATGTCATATCAAAAAACCTTTCACCAAATCTTTCTGCTTCCGGCCCAATTGCCGGGTTCTCGCCTGAGAGATTTATATGGTCTTTTATCACCATCAAATCTCCAGGAGAAAGCAGAGGCGAAATTCCACCTGCCGCGTTTGTAACAATAAGGTTTTTCACTCCCAAAAGTCCTGCTGCCCTCACACCAAATACAACCTCTTCAACCTTATACCCTTCATAAAGATGAAATCTTCCCTGAAAGGCCAAAACCTCTCTTCCTTTTACTCTTCCAAAAACCAAGTTGCCTTTGTGTCCCTTGACAGTAGACACAGGAAAATGAGGTATCTCTGAATATTTGATTTCAATTTTATCTTCCATTGTATCCGCAAAACCACCAAGTCCACTGCCCAGAATAATAGCAACCTCTGGCACGTTTGGAATCTTACTTTTTATAAATTCTGATGCTTCTTTTACCCTTTCATAATACGACATAAAAATCACCTCAATAGCTATTTTATCACAATTTCTTTTAAAAAACTCTCTCCAAACCTTAAAGGTTTTACATTCAAATACTCTGCTATTGTCTGACCAATATCAGAAAAACTATTTCTTGTTCCAAGGTCATATCCTTTTTTGATATTTTGACCATACACAAGTATTGGCACATGTTCACGCGAATGATCTGTTGAAGGTGTTGTCGGGTCACAACCATGGTCTGCAGTGATTATTAAAATATCATCTTTTTTAAGCTTTTCCATGATTTCGGGAAGCCTTGTGTCAAAGTCTATTAAAGCCTTTGCATAACCATGAGGGTCATTTCTGTGACCATACAGCATATCATAATCAACAAGGTTTGTAAAAATTAGTCCTTTGTCAACTTCATCCATCGCCTTCAAGGTTTTGTCAATCCCGTCCATGTTTCCTTCTGTGTGAATACTCTTTGTCAGTCCTCTTTTGGCAAAAATATCCTCTATCTTGCCTATTCCCACACATTCAAAACCTGCTTCTTTAATATTGTCAAGCAGCGTATTATAAGGTGGCTCAACTGCAAAGTCTTTTCTGTTATAAGTTCTTACAAAACTGTTCCTATCTTTCCCCACAAATGGCCTTGCAATTACTCTTGCAACAAGATATTTTCCAACAAGAAGCTGCCTTGCTATTTGGCATATCCTATATAGCTCCTCAAGAGGAATAACCTCTTCGTGAGCAGCTATTTGAAATACAGAGTCAGCAGAAGTATAAACAATTGGATAGCCGGTTTTTATATGCTCTTCTCCAAGCTCTTTTATTATCTCTGTGCCAGATGCAACTTTGTTGCCAAGAACTTTTCTCCCAATCCTTTTTTCAAATTCCTGAATCAAATCTTCAGGAAAACCATTTGGAAATGTCTTGAAAGGCTCTTCTAACACAACACCAGCTATCTCCCAGTGACCGGTTATAGTATCCTTGCCCTTTGACATTTCCTTGCTTTTACCAAAAACTCCAATAGGATTGGGATTTGGTGGTGTACCTTTTATGTCTGTAATGTTTCCTATCCCAAGCTTGTATAAGTTCTTAAGTTCAAGGCCTCCAACTGCATAAGAAGTATTTGAAAGAGTATTGCTCCCTTCATCGCCGTAAAGATTTGCATCGTCAAGCGCACCGACACCCACACTGTCAAGAACAATTAATATAACTCTCATTTAAAAATCTTCCCTCCAAAAACGAATACTTGAGGTTATTTTTATTCCCCACCCACAATTGCTACACCGCTGCTTGTACCTATCCTGCTTGCACCTGCTTGTATCATCAAAAGAGCATCTTCAAACGTTCTAATTCCACCTGAGGCCTTGATTTTCAACTTCTCTCCTATAACTTTTCTCATAAGAAGTATATCCTCATACTTTGCACCGCTTTTAGAAAAACCCGTGGAAGTTTTTACAAAATCTGCGCCTGCTGCGGCTGCAATTTTGCATGCTTCTATCTTCTTTTCATTGTCAAGTTCAGATGTTTCAATTATTACCTTTACTATTTTATTTGAATACTCTTTTGCAACATCAACAATGCTCTTGATCTCTTCGTAAACATAATCTGTGTCACCACTTAGCATAGCTCCAATATTTATAACCATATCTATCTCATCAGCACCGTTTTCAAAAGCTTCTTTTGCTTCAAACACCTTTGTTTTAAGAGTGTTTGCACCAAGTGGAAAACCTATCACAGTTGCCACTTTGACATTTGACTCTTTCAAATATTCCTTACACAATTTTACATAATAAGGATTCACACAAACAGAGGCAAACGAGTATTTCAGAGCCTCATCACATAGTTTCTTTATATCTGCAGGTGTTGCAGAGGACTTCAAAAGTGTATGGTCAATAAACTTTGCAATCTCTTCTCTGGTCATCATGTTCCCCTCCACGTAATTTAAAATTCAAAAACATTATCTTTTGTTATCTTTGCAAATATTACTTTTCTTTTTGGAACAGGCGCTTTTGAAAACTCAAATGCAGTTTTCACATCTGAGATGGCTTCTTCAAGCCTTTTTTCATCATTTGCATAGATTTTAGCAAACGGCATATTCTTGGCTATTTTGTCGCCTATTTTACCAAAAAGTTGAATTCCAACCGCATAGTCAATCTTGTCTTCTTTTCTTTGTCTTCCTGCTCCAAGTTTTAGTGCGCAAAGCCCAAGTTTGAGAGCATCAATATCTTTAATATACATATCTTCATCGCATTTTAGTTCATAAGTATATTTGGCTTGTGGTAACAAAGAATAATTGTCAACTATTTCAGGGTCTCCACCTTGGTTTTTTATAATTTCTCTAAATTTTTCAAGAGCATGCCCTTTTTCAATGCTCTCAATTGCTCTTTCTTGTGCTAATTTTTTCTCCTTTTCAACTCCAGCCATAATCATCATCTCAGATGCAAATTCAATACAAAGATTCTTCAAATCTTCATGTCCTCTGCCTTTTAAGACCTCTATTGCTTCAATAACCTCAAGAGCGTTGCCAATCATAAGACCAAGTGGCTGATTCATATCTGTAACATATGCCACAGTTTCTCTTCCTGCCAAAGTTCCAATCTCAACCATAGTATTAGCAAGCTCTTTTGCCTTTTCATACTCTTTCATGAAAGCACCTTTGCCAAACTTGACATCAAGTATTATCTTATCACTACCAGCTGCAATCTTTTTGCTCATGATGGAAGATGCTATAAGTGGTATAGATTCAACTGTACCTGTGACATCTCTTAAAGCATATATCTTTTTGTCTGCAGGAACAAGGCTTTCTGACTGCCCAACAATTGCCGCACCAACTTTATTTACTGCTTCTATAAACTCATCTTCTGAAAGCTCTGTTTTAAAACCTGGGATTGACTCCAACTTGTCAATTGTCCCACCTGTGTGAGAAAGCCCTCGTCCTGACATCTTTGCAACCTTTACACCGCAAGATGCTGCCAGTGGTATTAAGACCAAGGTTGTTGTGTCAGCAATACCACCACTTGAGTGTTTGTCAACCTTGATACCCTCTATACTGCCCAGGTCTACCATCTTGCCTGATTTTGCCATGAGCATGGTAAGTTCTACAAGCTCATCTTTTGACATCCCTCTAAAATATATAGCCATCAAGAAAGCAGACATCTGATAGTCTGGAATTTCGCCTTTTACATACCCATTCACAATAAATTCAAGTTCTTCTTTGCTCAAGATCTCACCATCACGTTTTTTCCTAATAATCTCTGTCACCAGCACGCTTTTCACCTTCTTGTTCTACTTTGTTAACAACTTAAGAATCTGCTCAACAAAAACAGCTCCCAAAAATATCCCAAATATACCCATTATTCCTGCAAGAGCATTTGGTGCAGGAATTGGAAGCTTTAGAAGTCTGAATATAGCACCGACAATAAATCCTGTGATAAGAGAAAGAAATACTACTTTCACCTTGGATAATCTCCCTCCCACCTTAATTTCATCTTTCTTTCAAGTCAAATCCGTATGGCAAAAGTTCTTTGCTATTAGTTTCTATTACTTTTGTCATATCACAATTTGAAAGATAAATAGTACTATTTCTTGCAAGTTCAAAAATCACCTGTCTGCACGCACCACACGGCGATATAGGCTCATTCTCAGGACCGATGATATAAAGAGCTTTTATTTTGCTCTCACCTTCTGATATAGCTTTAAATAGTGCAACCCTTTCTGCACAAATGGAAAGTGGATATGAAGCATTTTCTATGTTGCACCCTGTATACACCTTTCTACTGCTACCAACAGCTGCTGCTCCAACCTTGAAGCGTGAGTACGGTGCATATGCCTTTTTTTGAGCTTCTTTTGCCAAGTTTAAAAAATACGCAGTTTGTTCATCAACCCTGTCCAAATACTTCATTTTTTATACCCTCTTTCTCACAATATAGAATCTGAATTTTTTGGGTGAGAAATAGTTTGAAGAATACAAAATTGGAATGTCGTTTTGGTCAAAATGAACCTGGTCAAGCAAAAGAACAACATCACTCTTTTCAAGTTCAAGCTTTTTATACACATTATTTTTCTCAGCAAGCATTGGGATGATATCAGAGATTGCATACGCAATATATATTCCCAGTTTATCATTTAAATAGTCAAATAACGACTCTCCTACAAATTTAAACTCAGATGAAAATAGCTTTGCAGGAAGTCTATCAACACAATAAACAACGGGAATACTCTCCGCAAGTCGTACTCTTTCTATTTTGATAATCTCTTCAGCTGGCGATATTCTGAGCATATGAGCCTCTTTTGCGTTTGGATAGGTTTTAGTAACAACAATATCTTTCGTGTGCGGCTTGTACCCCTGTTTTTCCATTAACTTTGTTATGCTCTGAAGCTCTTCCATTCCAGATTGCAAAATTGGCCGTGATGATACAAAAGTCCCAATACCATGTTTTCTTACAACATAGCCTTCTTCTTCCAATATCCTTAAAGCTTCTCTGAGCGTCGCTCTGCTCACACCAAAAAGCTTTGCAAGTTCCATTTCAGAAGGAAGCTTGTCGCCTTCTTTAAATTTTTCTTCAATGAGTTGCTTTAACCTCTTCAACACAAGCTCATACCTTTGGGGATATCCTACTAATTCAAAACTTTCCATTGCTCGCACCCGCCCTTTTTTCTATTTTTTAGGCCTGTAAGGAATACCGTCGGCAGCAGGTGCAACGCTCTTACCACCTATTCCAATCAATGCTAAGATTGTAACTACATATGGTAACATCATGATAATGTTTTTTGAAATTGATGATTCCTGCAGTGTATAGCTTAGGGCTGTTGCAAAACCAAACAAAAGTGATGCCAAAAATGACCCCACAGGTGTCCACTTACCAAAAATCATGGCAGCCAAAGCTATATAGCCTCTTCCTGACGACATCTCTGGCGAAAAACTGTTCAAAACCCCAATCGAAAGATAAGCACCGCCAAGAGCTGAAAACGCCCCACCCAGAATAATACCTAAGTATTTCATCTTTACAACATCGATACCTGCTGTCTCAGCAGCTTCTGGATTTTCGCCAACTGCTCTTAGCCTCAAACCTATGGTTGTCTTGAACAAAAACCACTGGCTAAGTATTATCAAAACAAACATTATATAAACCATCACATTTTGTCCGCTTAAAATCTGTCCAATTACAGGAATTCTATCTATCACAGGTATTCTAACATCAGGAAGTTTGGGTGTGTCAAAAGGTGTCCCTTCCGGGCCATATATGGCATTGAAAAGGTAAGCAGTGATACCAGACGCAAATATGTTAAAAGCCATACCAAGGACTATCTGGTTTGCGTACATCTTTGCAGCTGCCCATGCAAATACATATGCTACCAAAATACCAGATATTACTCCCCCTAAAAGTCCAAGCCATGCATTGTGAAAGTATGCCGAAAACGCAACAGAGACAAATGCCGAAATTAGCATTATTCCTTCCATAGAAATATTGACAACGCCAGCTCGTTCTGAAAAAGTACCGCCAATTGCCGGAAGTGCAAGCGGTACTGCCATTGCAATGGTTGACGCCCACAAATATGGATTTGTGAAAATACTGAGTATATTCATCTTACTCTTGCCCTCCTACCGGTTGCAACTTTGTTTTTCTGGTTTTTATCTTTTCCATAATAATCCTATAAAGCTCTTCAATTGCAATGAAGAAGATTATAAGCCCCACCACAACATCAGCAAGCTGTCCAGAGATATTTGTTTGCATCTGCATCTCTTGCGCACCTGTTGAAAGTCCTGCCAAGAAAAGTGCTGCAATTACAACACCAATTGGATTGTTATTCGCAAGAAGTGCAACAACTATAGCAGTATAACCATAACCTGAAGTAAAGCTATCATATAGTCTGTACTGCACACCCATTATCTGAACAGCACCAGCAAGAGCAGCAAATGCGCCTGAAAGCCCCATAGCCAAAACAAGTTTTTGAGCGACGTTCATGCCAGCATACTTTGCAGCTTTGATATTAAACCCTACTGCTCTGAGTTCGTAACCTAATGTTGTTTTGTACATGAGAATATAGACCACTACAACTGCCAGGATTGCAATGAAAAGTCCACTTGACAGCTGTGTATTTGGTACCAAAGTACTTAGCTTTGCACTGTTTTGAATCACCGGTGATTGTGGTATTGTTCCTTTATCCATCATTGGACCGCCTTCTAACAAATAATGGCTAAAATAGATAGCTATATAACTCATCATCATAGTTGTGATAACCTCATGAGCTCCAGTGTAAACCTTTGCAAGACCAGGAACAACTCCACCCCACAGTGCACCCGCTATCATAGCACATATAATTATCAACGGAATGTGTAAAAACCACGGAAGACCCTTTATCTGGTACCCAAGATAAGTTGCAACAATTGCGCCTATCCAAAACTGCCCTTCAGCACCAATATTAAAAAGCCCTGAAGAAAATGCTATAGCAACCCCGAGCCCGGTTATTATGAGAGGTATTGCGTTTGTCAGGGTTGTTGCAAAGTTCATTAAATTCCCGTATGCTCCGCTAAAAAGAGCAATGTACGCATAAATAGGATTTTGTTTTGCTGTGATTAATATTACTATCCCACCTACAATCATGGATATAAAAATAGCAATAAGCGGCATTAAAATGCTCTGCAAAACCTTTTTTACCATCACCGTTTAGGCCTCCTTCTTTTTCTTGCCTATCATCAAAAGTCCTATATCTTCTTTTGTTGCCTTTTTACTCTCCAAAATATCCATAATCCTGCCCGAATACATCACAGCAATCCTGTCAGAGAGGTTCAAAATCTCATCAAGCTCTAAAGAAACAAGCAATATAGCTTTGCCACTGTCTCGAAGTTCAATCAGTTTTCTATGGATGTACTCTATAGCTCCCACATCCATTCCTCTTGTTGGCTGAACAGCAATTAAAAGGTCAGGACTGCTTGAAAACTCTCTTGCCAAGATTACCTTTTGCTGATTGCCACCTGAAAGGTTCTTTGCAAACAGCTTGTAATCAGGTGGACGCACATCAAATTCGTGTATGAGTCTATCAGCCTCAAGAGTTATAACCTTGTAATTTAAAAATCCTCTATTAGAATATGGGTTTTTGTAGTATCTTTTGAGCACAATGTTTTCTGCCACTGTAAAGTTCAAAACAAGCCCGTCCTGCTGCCTGTCTGCTGGAATATAAGCAATCCCTTTTTCGTAACGTTTGCGTGTGGGAAGGTTTTGAATCTCTTGGCCGTTGAAGATTATTTTCCCTGTTGATGAAATAAGTCCAACAATAGCTTCTACAAGCTCATTTTGACCGTTTCCATCAACACCTGCTATACCAAAAATCTCTCCTCTTCTTACTTCAAAACTTACATCTTTGACCTTTTCAACACCGTTTTTCAGTTTGACTGAAAGGTTTTCAACCTTTAACACAGTCTCTCCTAACCGCGGTTCAGTCTTTTCAACAACAAGTTTAACTTCTCTTCCGACCATCAAATTTGCAAGTTCCTGTTCGGTTGTTTCTTTGGTGTTCAAGGTCTTTATTGTCTTTCCTCTTCTCATAACAGTTACTCTATCTGAAATTTCCATAACCTCATCAAGTTTGTGGCTTATAAATAATATGGATATCCCTTGAGCTTTCAGGTTATTTATAATCTTAAAAAGCTCCCTTGTCTCTTGGGGTGTTAGCATTGCTGTTGGTTCATCAAGTATCAAAAGCCTTGCATCTCTGTAAAAAGCCTTTAATATCTCTACTCTTTGTTGCATACCTACACTTAAATCTCCAACTTTTGCCTTTGGGTCAATTTCTAAATTGTATTTCTTCGAAATCTCAAGAATTTTCTTCTCAGCTTCTTGAACATTAAACCTAAAACCTTTTGGCTCAAATCCCAAAACAATATTTTCAGCCACGGTAAATACAGGTATCAACATAAAATGCTGATGAACCATTCCTATTCCTTTTTCAATTGCTTCATGAGGTCCTTTGACCTCAAGTTTTTGCCCTTCAAAATATATCTCTCCAGAATCAGGAGTATAAAGACCATAGATGATATTCATTAAAGTAGACTTTCCAGCACCATTTTCCCCAAGTATGGCATGTACCTCACCTTTTTTGACATCCAAACACACATTATCATTTGCTTGAATATTACCAAATCTTTTAGAAATATCCTTTACCTGCAAAATGTACTCCATATCATGTCCCACCTGTCTTTATATTCTTTTTATTATTTCAATGATAACCTTTTTGAGCTTTTCTACATTTTCAGAAAACACTCTTAAAACCTCTTCATGGGAAACAGGTCTTATATCTGGGTCATCTTCCAACCCAGCGTCATAGTCTGTCACAAGAGTTACATTTAAATACTTTATTCCAAGTTCATTTGCCAAAGCTACTTCGGGATACTGAGTCATTCCAATAACGTCAAACCCCATCTTGGAATACCATCTGCTCTCAGCAAAAGTAGAAAATCGCGGTCCCTGAATAACTACACATGTACCTTTTTTATGAAATCTATATCCAAGTTCTTCTAAAACATTAATTGCAATTTCTCTCATCTGATCATCATAAGGCTGTGCCATTGAGGTGTGTTTTACATTTCCAATATCCGAAAATGTGTCCTCTCGTCCCCATGTTCTGTCAATAAACTGGTCAACAATTACAAAATCACCCGGCTTAATCTCCTTTTTTAAGCTTCCACATGCTGTTGTTGAAATAATCTTCTCAACACCCAGTTCTTTTAATGCATATATATTTGCCTTATATGGCACTTTATGAGGAGGGTAAATATGGGTTTTACCATGCCTCGGAATAAACGCAACTTCTTTCCCTTCTACTTTTGAAATTGCTATTTTATCACTTGGTTTGCCATACGGGGTTTCAATCTCTATCTCTTTAACATTTTCCAAAAAAGAGTAAAATCCAGAACCACCTATTATCCCTATCATATGGATTAAATCCCCTTTCTATTCGTATCATAAACCTGTATATTGTCGAAAGGCCTGCTGTGATATTAGATATTGCCCAGCAGGCCTTTAAAACTTACATGGTACTACTTTACTTCTGTTGGTATCTTTATCTTACCAGCTTTTATATCAGCAATTACCTTGTTTATTTTTTCGCTCACACTCTTTGGAACACCTTTCATAAATGGAGCAAGTCCAACACCATTGTTTTTCAAATCAAAGTAAATGATACCACTTTTGAATTTCCCATTTAATGTATCTTTTATAACACTGTATGTTGCAACGTCAACTCTCTTCATTGCAGAGGTAACAACAGTGGTTGGTGCCACATAGCTTTGGTCTGAGTCAACACCAATTGCATAAACTCCCTTTTCTTTTGCAGCCTGGATAACACCAAGACCTGTCTGCCCTGCAACCTGAAATACAAAGTCAGCCCCTTGTGCAATTTCTGAAAGAGCTACCTGTTTTCCTGATGCCGGGTCGTCAAACTTGCCAGTGTACTTGATTATAACCTTTGCTTTTGGAATCTCGCTCAAGACGCCAGCTTTAAAACCTGCAATGTATCTGTCAACAGGTGGAATCTTCATGCCACCTACAACTCCAAATACATTCTTTCCAGTTGTTTTGCCAAACTTAGCTTTCTCAAGCAAAGCTGCAGCAACACCTGCTAAGTAGCCTGCTTGTTCCTCTCTGAACATAGCTGAGGCAACATTAGGAAGGTCAGAAATCTCAGAGTCGATAATTAAAAATTTTGTCTTAGGGAACTGCTTTGCAACTGTCACAACCGAGTCGTGCATCAGAAAACCAACTGCAATAATTAAATCGTAATTAGCTTTTGCAAGTTTCTGTAAGTTTGGAATATAGTCTGTCATCTGTTTTGATTGAATGAGAGTTGTTTTGATCTTTAGTTCTTTTTCAGCTCTTTTCAGACCTTCATATGCAGACTGGTTGAAACTTCTGTCATTGACACCACCAACGTCAGTGACAAGCCCTACCTTAAAAGTTTTTTGGGATGTAGACCCACTTGCCATGTTCCAAGATACATTTAAGCTTAACAAAAGTGCAGCAATCACAACAAGACTTAACACTGCATATAACCTTTTCTTCATAAAAACCAGACCTCCTTTTTTATTTTTTAGATGTCAGACATCTAACATCTGACATCTGACGTTATTATTTTATAACCTTTGTTCAAAAAAGTCAATATGAAAATTTATAAATTTGTGAATTATAATTATAAAAGGCTGCCTCTGAATAGCAGCCTTTTGCCCAAATTTCTGTTTTACATATACAATTCTTTTACCCTGTTGTGAGCAATATATTCTAATGTATCATCTAATTTTTGAAATTCTAAGCTATCTAAAGCATACTTTCTTTCAAGAGCTTTTTTGAGCATAAAGTCTGCAATATGCGGATTTTTAGGAAGAAGAGGTCCGTGCAAATACGTACCTATTACATTCTTATAAATCAGTCCTTCAAACCCATCCTTCCTGTTGTTACCATAACCTTTTAAGACCTTGCCAAAAGGCTGATAATCATGATAGGTTCTTCCACCATGATTTTCATATCCCACAACTGTTTTGGGAAACACATCTAAGCTTGTTTCAATAATAATATTTCCAATAAGTCTTTTCCCTTCAGCTTTTGTTATAAAATCCAGGATGTGAAGACCCTTTATTGCTCTTCCGCTTGCATCGATATAAGCCTCTCCTAAAAGCTGATATCCACCACAGATTGCAAGTATCACAACTCCATCTTCAATAAGGCTCTTAATAAGTTCTTTTAATTTCAAAAGATGTGAATACACAATAGATTGTTCCCTGTCAGATGCCCCGCCAAGCAAGATTATATCTGCATTTTTTAGGATTTCTTGGTCTGCGCCTAAATTGTATTCAAAAATGTTTGCTTCTATACCTCTCCAGATGCATCTTTTCTGCAGACAGATAATATTGCCTCTATCTCCATACAGATTTAAAACTTCTGGATACATATTCACAATATTTATCTCCACTTTTTCATCCCATCCTTTTTGAAAGGTTGTCCACTATTTTCTTTACTTCAAAAAGAGCTGTATATGTTGGAAGAATATAGACCTTCTCAATATCTTTTAGCTCAAAAACCTTGTCTAATTCTTCTTTGTAGTCAATAAATTCAAACTTAGAAAGCATATATTCACTGTATTTTACTCTCAAAGCCATATCTTCTTTTCTCTTGCCACCAAAGTACAAAGCTTTGATGTTTTCTATTCTGTACAAGATGTCAAAATCAGCATCCCAAATCCATGAGACATCTTTTCCATCTGCAGCATTGTCGTTGAGGATAAACACAATAGCCTTAGGGTCGGGGTCTTGGCTAATTACGCTTAGTGTCTCGCTCATGCCTATGGGATTTTTTACAAGTGATATTATTACTTTTTTGCCGCCAACTTCTTTCTTCTCTAACCTCCCAAGCTCATTTTCAAATGTTTCAATCCTTTCTTTTATTCTTTTTTCTTCAACACCAGTCAATATTGCTACCGAAATGGCTGCACAGACATTGTACAGATTATAAATACCACCCATTTCCCATTTAATGTTCTCAATATGTATACCTGTTCCCCTGTCAAAAAAGTCAAAAACAAACCCTGCCGAATCTTCTCTTATGTTTGTAATGACAAACCTGCTTTCAGGATTTTTATAACCACACACTAAGCATTTATATTTTCCAAGATGTCCAACATTGTAAAACAAATATTCAAGTTTAGCATTGCACTTGGGACAAAAACGTGAATCCAATGTGACATTGGTTCTTCGGCTAAGCACGTTTTCATCCACACTGTAAAATACCTTCTTTTCACCACTAAAACTTGCCAAGTTTGGGTCGTCTGCATTTATTATGGCTAAAGCTTGTCCAATATGGCTCAAAATCAACTCCTTTACTCTGTCAAGCTCACCGTATCTGTCAAGCTGGTCTCTGAACACATTTGTTGTGACAAATATGTCTGGTTTTAAATATCTTGTTACAACTGGCAGTGAGCCTTCGTCAACTTCAAAACACGCAATATCATAGCTTGACCTTAGATTATTTATAAAAGCACTTACAATCCCGTTTGCCATATTCGACCCTTTCAGATTAGAAAGCACAACCTTATCACCCGCAATTAGCCAGTTTATTATGTTGTTTATGGTTGTCTTACCATTTGTACCTGATATAAGTATCTTTAGTTTGCTTCTTTTATCAATTTCTTTTATGATAGAAGGACAAATCTTGAGAGCAATCTTCCCCGGAGCACTTGTTGCGTCCTTCCCGAAAAGCTTTAAAGTAAACTTTACAAGTATCCCCAGCAAAATAGCAACGTAAAGTCTTATTTTCTGCAACTTAGCTCATCTCCTATTTTCTGAAAAAGTTTGTAAAATACAAAAAGCAAGGCATTGCCTTGCCCCTCTATTTTCAAAAAAATTATCTTATTATGCACGTGGATGAGTTTTCTGATAAACCTCTTTTAGTTTAACATTTGCAACTTGAAGATATCTCTGTGTTGTAGAAATATCAGCATGCCCCAGCATTTGCTGAACAGCTCTCACATCTGCCCCATTTTCAATTAGATGAGTGGCAAAAGAGTGCCTGAGTACATGCGGTGTTATTTCTTTATCTATTCCTGCGCTTTGCGCGTAGAACTTTACTATCTTCCAAAATCCCTGTCTTGTCATTCTCTCACCGTTAAAGTTCAGAAACAGAGCTTCTTCATCCTTGTTTTTAGCAAGGTAAGGCCGCGAATGACGTAAATACTTCTCAACTGCCGAAATGGCGTACGAACCAATGGGAATAACCCTGTCTCTTTTCTTGTTTTTGCAGATGATATATCCGTGTTCAAGATTGATGTCGTCAAGATTGAGGTTGATAAGTTCACTCACCCTGATACCTGTTGCATATAAAAGTTCAAGCATTGCTTTGTCTCTGATTCCTTTAATATCATCTTCTTTCGGACATGAAAGAAGCTTTTCCACCTCATCTCTGGTAAGTATCTGAGGTGGACTTTTCTCAAGTTTGGGAGGTTCAATCTCAATCTTTCCAATATCAACAATGTTCTGAATTTTTAAAAAGTCATAGAAGACTTTTAGTGAAACAATTGCTCGTGCAATAGTGCTGTTTGATTTGCCACTTTTTTGCATACTGATAATGTATGCTATCAAGGTTGCCTGAGAAGTATTTTCAAGTTTTATCTTTATGTTATCTAAAAATTCTATGTATTTTTTAGCGTCCCGCAAATATGAGCTTATGGTATTTTGTGAAAATCTATTCTGTCTCTGAAGGTGATTACCAAAAGCTTCTATGATACTCATCTATCTTCAAATCCCCTTCTATCTATAAATAAGTTCCTGCCATCTTATAGCAATCTCATATTAACCTGCAAGCAAGTTTTGCCACCATGTTGTCAATCACCAGTATCCCGCACACTAAAAATATTATAATCATTCCCACAACAGCGGTTGACCTTTTATCTATTTTTACCATTCTGTCTTTAAAGAATAACATTATAAATGAATACAGAATAAGTATAATCAAAAATATGAAAACAATCAATTCTTTTAATAGCATATAAGACAAAAAGAATGCAAGCCCTTTTATCTTATACACGTAAAAAAAGACAGCAGTAGCAAGCCCAAATGAAAATCCTTTAAATATTACAATTCCTATGTTCAAAAGCTGCATGTATCTGTGAAGGTTGGAAAGCCCCCATATGCAAAGGCAAAACAGTATTACTCCTGATGAGGAAATCAAAACATTTTTCCAATAAGCCGCATTTCCTTGTTTTGCCATATTTATTGAAAGTAAGACAAAGTTCGAAAGCTGGCTTTTCTGATTTGTGTTCATTCCCAAGAAAAATCTTATACCAAAAAACATACTAAGAATATACAAAACAGAAATAGATACAATTAAAAGTTTTATCCTTGTCTTCATTGTTATCTTCTCTTTTGCAAATTTTATAGTAAAATAATATGTTAATCTTTTTTTAATTATTCCCTACCAAAGAAAATAGATACCCCTTTGATTTAAAAATGAGATAGTTTGTCTTTTTATAAAAGCGGTTGGGCAAGCTTTTGCTAACTTTGATTGAAAATCTTCCACCTGCAAATTTCAAATTTATACTGTCATAGCTAAAAAGTATTTTGAGGATGTACTCGTCGTGGGGCAACATCTTTTGCTTGTTCATCTCAACTATAAAGAGCATAATTAAAAAGATAACAACTACCAAAATTAGCCCTCTTCTTATTCTTCTGATAAAATTTTTATATTCACAATATCTTCTGTATCTGCTTCTTCTCAAACCAAAACTCACCTTCCCATGATGGTATCATCCAATGCCTTTGCAACAATCTGACAACTCCTCAAGGCTTCTTCTAAGGTATTTCCATTGCTACCAACTTCAATGATTATAGCATATGGTGATACATGTTGATTGTATCGTGCAGCAGAGAGGTTTATAGGTCTTGTAATCTGAGGGCATATTTTGCTGAGATTTTTTTGAAGATGTACAGCAAACAGAAGGTTCTGTCGCCAAAACGGATGATAAAGCCCAAGCTTGTCTGTCCCCACAACAAGCATAACCTTTGCAACCTCATATCCAAACGCAACTGTTGAAACCTTCACCTTTTTTGAACCATTTCCAATAGCATCCCTGTGCAAATCTATAAAGATCTTTATATCAGGATGTTCACTTTTATATCTTTCTATCACTTTCAATGATCTTGAATAAGAACCCTTGTATTCCGGATAATCATTTACATCTTTGCTGTGATAAACCTTATAACCATACTGTTTTTCCAAGATCTTCTTCAGCTCTTCCCCTACTCTCACAACGTTGTAGTTAAAGTCAAGTGTTCTGTCTGTTGTGCCAGGAGTGTATACAAGGTTTTGGGAAAAAGTATTGTAGCTTTCTGTTGTGTGAGTATGGTAAATTAAAATGGACGGTTTTTTCCCATTGAAAATTTTGAAGTTTGTCTTCAAAAGGGTATTAACATCAATCTTATAATCTGTCTGATTCATAATCTCTATGTTGTAAATTCCCATTTTTTGAGCACTATTTTCAAAGTATTTCTGAAATTCGATGTTTTCATCCTGGCTTTCAGCTTGACCATTTTTCTTCTCTTCTTGGGTCTGCTGGTTATAATCTATCACAATGGCATCATCTTCATATACAGGTGCATTTGCAACCTCTTGAAAGTTTGTTGCCGTAAACATCGGATAAGAAAACCTTACTATGTTCTCAATTTTAAAAGCCTCGTTTGCAAAATGGTCAGAAAAAATGGGTATATTAAACGAAATAATCTCTTTTGAATACCTGAAAAGCAGAGCTGTTGCTGCTTGATTTAAAAAGATTAATCTTTCAACTAAAAAGCCAACACCAACCACAAAAAGTATAGTAGTTACCAATACTATCTTTTTAAAATCAAAAACCTTCACCATTTTAAATTATTCAAAACTCCTTTTTAAAACTTTTGATATTATCTAAAAACTTTCTTTTAAAATTCTTATTCTTCAATCCCCCCTTTTATTACAACTCACTCAATTCACATATCTATACTCTTCATTCTCTTTTACCTCCGGATGAATTGCCTTATTTATTCCATCAGCTATCACAGTCGAAATGTTTTCAACAATCCTGTCTATGTCTTTTGGTGTCACAAAGAGATTACCATAGTAAGGGAATATTACCTCTTTGATAAGATTAAACCTGTCCTCATCAGGGATACTCTCCAAAAGCATATAAAGCGGCGATGACCTGTCTGTTTCATTTTTAAGTCTTTCAAGCAGAAGGTCTATGGCATCATTTGCAATAATTGCTGCGTCAACAACCATAGGAACACCAATTGCCACAACAGGCACACCAACTGTATCTTTTGTGATACCTTTTCGTTCATTTCCAATACCTGAGCCGGGGACGATACCTGTATCTGCTATCTGGATAGCAGTTGATATCCTCTCAAGCCTTCTTGAAGCAAGTGCGTCAATTGCAATTATCAAATCAGGATGTATTCTATGAACTATACCGCTTATTATCTCACTGGTCTCGATTCCAGTTATGCCCAGAACACCTGGCGATATTGCGCAAACAGAGCGTATTCGCCTGTCTTTGACCTTTTCTGGCACAAACTCAAACAAATGACGTGTTATCAACACCTTTGACACAACTTTTGGCCCTAAAGAGTCGGGCGTGACATTCCAGTTGCCAAGTCCAACAACAAGCACAGTAGATTTTTGTGACACATTTATTAAGCTTTCAAGCTCGTCTGCCAGTATCTTTGAAACTTGTTCCTGGACCTCAAAATCTTCATCGCGCAGCCCGTCAGCTTCGATTGTTATATAATTGCCCATAGGCTTTTGCAAGATTGCTTCACCTTTTATAGAGTTAATCTTGACCTTAGTGATTTTAATTTTATCGTCAAACTCTTTTCTCTCTTCAACCTCAACACCTTCTATCTCTCTTCCAAGCCCTTTTTGGACAAGTTCCCTCGTCTCAAGGGCAAGGTCTGTTTGAATTTTAAACATTCTCTTTTCCCACCTTTCTTTTGAAACTTCTTCCTACAAATTATTGTTTTCACTTTTGAGGTCATTTAACCAAAAATGTATGTTAAAAGGGAACTGCAAGATTATACTCTTGCAGCCCCCTCTTTTTATTGACAGGGGGGTTATTGCTTTTCTTTCAAGGCTCTTTCTGCCATCTCGATAGCTTTTCTGACGATGTTACCACAGTCGCGCGATTTTACTTCTCCCCAACCGTACTTTGTGACTACATCGTACACTCCAAGTTCTTTTGCTATCTCCATTTTAAGCTCCTCTGACATAATCTTTTGCCTTGCCAAGCCAATCGCCCCCCTTGCGGCTTTTTCACCGCATATCTTAGTTTGTTCAAAAACTATTCAATTTATTATCCATTTGCTTACATTGATAAAATGCCATTAGGGTCTTTAATTATCTCCAAGATATTTTCTTCCTTTCCAGTGATTGCATTTATATAGTCAGCAAAGTACTTACCATCATATTTGCCTAAAAATTCGTATGTGAAGACTTCTTTTCCAGAATCAAGTGGAATTATAGCAAGCGATACGCTTTGCACATCAAAATTTTTGCTAATAAAATTTCTTGCCTGTCTTTCAGATATTGCAGGTTTAGGGATCTTCCTTGAAGTGTGAGACATATAATATGCTGTTGCATCAAACCCTACTATTTGCCCTGTGTCAAGAGCAACTCTAACTTTCACCATATCGGGATATATCTTAACACCATTTTGTTGGTAGATATAATTTATCAGAGCAGTGTTATCCTGTTTTAGATAAAAGGTGTCAATCATGTTAGCAAAACCTTTTTCAATTAAAAACTTTTTAGCATTTTCCTTTGCTTTCGCAACACCTATTTTTGGGGAAGAGGAAGCCCTGTTGTCAATCATCCAAATTACTTTGCCGCCTTTTTTAGAAATAGCTATTGTAATTGTTCTATCGCGAATTCTTCTGTCAGGGATTATCTCAAAAGTATAAACCTTTATTCTATCTCCTGAAAGTCCTAAATAATTGACTATATCAGCTCTTTTAAAATTTAAAAAGTTAAGCGCAATCTTTTTTGCCTGTTCTTTGCTTATAAGTTTTTCTGGAAGTCCTTTTGGGGTCTGGCGACTGATGTGGTCAGAAAAAGGTCCGTCATATATCAAAGTTGGGTAGTCTTTAAACCCTGCCTCAACTGCCAGCATCCTGCTGCTTGTAACATTCTGAGCTATCCTTCTGAACCTTGACGTTCCAACTACTCTGACCTCGCCCCATCTCAGCCTTCCCTGACTTATCTCAATTGCAAGCTCATTTAAGTTGTTACTGAGCTTATCTGCATACGCTCGAAGTTTTTTGAGCTGCTTTTGCTGAAGCAATGTCTCTTTTTTGCCGCTCATAAGCTGTTTTGAAAGTGAAAAACTGAGGTCTCCAACTTGAGTAAGATACTTTGCTGTTCGTTCAAGTGCAACATTATTTTCAATAGGAAGCTGGGAAAGGTTCTCCTGCGCTGCAAAAGCGTTTCGCCACACCTCGGTATATAATACCGCTCTTTGCCTGTCATCGCCTGACACTTCAGCTTTTGACAGCAATGCCTGGATGTTTTGAACATAACCTACCATGTCGAAAAATGCTCTGTGCCACATATTGGTAAGATAGTTGTGGTAGTTTGCTTTTCCTTTATACTGGTTTACTCCCCAAAGCGCTACAATAACCAAAATACCAAGTGTGACCGCCATCACACTCCAAAGCCTTACACTCTTTAGCCTTTCCCGAAGTTCTTTGTATCCACCTAAAATGCTCAAGCTAATCTCACCTCTTTAGTTTATTGATTTTATTTTGCAAATCTGTGCTTGCCAATGACAAGCATAACCTTCCTGCTCCAAATCCATTTGTTTGTTGTCTTTGCAGGATTGTAGTAATATATACAACCGTTTGTCGGGTCCCATCCATTTAGCGCGTCTCTTGCTGCTTTTAGTGCTGTTGGTTCAAGTTTTGCATTAATTTGACCGTCGGATACACAAGTAAAGGCACCCGGCTGATAGATTACACCGCTGATTGTCTTTGGAAATCCGGGGTGTTTTGTTCTGTTTATAATTACAGCCCCGATTGCAACCTGGCCTACATAAGGTTCTCCTCTTGCCTCACCATTTATAACTCTGGCCAGAAGATACAAATCTTTGTTCTGGTAGCTTGTTGACCCCTGCGTTTCAATAAATTCGTTTAAAACTTCCTTGTCAGTACTTTCTAATGCCTTTTCAAGTTTTTTCTCAATATTCTCGTAACTTGCTCTTTTTATATCATAAATAAGCTTTGCAGAATATATACTGAGGATAAAACTTATCAAAAGAAGCAGGATAAAAAGTGAATATCTTTTTAAGATTTTACCCATGCTGCAAACCCCCAAATATGAATTTTTCTAAAATTATTTTTTGTAAGCTCATTTTTATTATTCAAAATTAGCGGTAAAATAAACTTAAAGACTTGCAAGGGTGGAGGAAAAAACAAATGAAGGTTTTGATATTAAGCCTTGACGCAGGCGGAGGACACTTTGCTGCTTCAAATGCCCTCAAGAGTGCTATTCTACAAAAATATCCTGAGTCACAAGTGGAAATTGTAGATACACTGAAAATCATAAGTCCAATACTTGACAAACTTGCCGTGGGAACATATTTAAAAGCAATCAAGTCAGTGCCTTTTATTTATGGTCTTGTATATGACTCTACTGACAAAGAACCTCCAACCAGATGGAGCAGAGCTTTGTATGAAAAGTTCTATTTTGCATTTTATAAACTCTATAATATTATCTCGGATTTCAAACCGGACATAGTAATTGGTACTCATCCATCACCAGTTGACATGGTGGCCCAGCTTAAAAAAAGAGGGAACATAAATGTGCCTATAATAAGTATTGTCACTGATTTTACCATTCATCCATACTGGATAAACCATTTCGCCGATTATATTATTGTTCATCACCAAAACTTGGTGTATGAAGCGGTCAAAAAAGGTGCCCAACAAAACAAAGTAGTGCCACTTGGAATTCCTATAAACCCGTCATTTGCTCAAAAATATGACAGAAAACAAATTGTCGAAAATTTGAACCTGGAAGATAGACCAACAATACTTATAATGGGCGGAAGCTTAGGGCTTGGAAACATAGAAGAGATTGTCGAAAAGGCCTGCACAATATGTGATAAGAACTATCAAATAATTGTTGTTGCAGGAAAAAACAAGGCCCTCAAAAATGCTTTGGAAGAAAAAGATTTTGGAAGAAAGATAATAGTATACGGGTTTATTGATTTCATAGACAAGCTCATGGCAATAAGTGATATTCTCATCACAAAACCCGGGGGACTCACATGCGCAGAAGCACTGTCTCGCAAACTTCCCATGATATTGATTTCTCCTATTCCCGGGCAAGAAGAAAGAAACACTTTTTATCTCATGAACAACGGAGCTGCTGCGTATGTAAAAAATACCGAAAACTTTGATATAGTATTTAGTCAGATAATAAACAATCCTCAACGTTTAGAACATATGAAGCTTGCCTGTTCGTTTTTAGGAAAGCCAAACTCTTCAATCGACATTGCGGAATTTATAAGGGGAATGGCAATGTAGTTGCTCATTCCCCTCGCTTTTGTTTAATTTGTTTGAGGTAAAAACTTCAGCGGATTTTGATTTTCACCATTGTAAAGTATCTCAAAATGAAGATGCGGCGGGTCCATGTACTCTATGTTAGAGCTTGTACCAACCTCTCCTATTTTCTCTCCTTGCCTTACAATCTCTCCTATCTGAATATCCTTTAAGTCTTTGAGATTGTAGTACTTTGAGATATATCCATCTCCATGATCGATTACAACATATTTTCCATAAAGAGGGTCTTCTCCTAAATCAATAACTGTACCGTCAAAACAAGCTTTTACATCGCTACCTTCCTGAGCTTCTATGTCAATTCCAGGGTGTTCTGTCCACTCATCAAGAGTTTTTGAATATACAAGCGACTGATCAGAAAACTCTCTTATTACCTTCCCAATGGTAGGAAAGATTGGCTTGAAGTCAACAGGGTTTATAACCTCAACATCTTCCTGGCTGGTACCAGTTCCAATCTGGATGTTTGAATCCATCTTTTTGTTATCTTGTTTCTTAGAGAAGACAGAAGAGCTTTTATTTTTATTATTACTATTTTTAGAATTATTTCCTGACTGTGTAGGGCGGATAGTAGAATTTGAATTACTGCTATTTTTATTATCTTCGCTTTTCTTTTTTGAACTTATAGATTTAGAACCCTCTTTTTTCAAATCATCCTGTTTTGTTACCTCTGTTGAACTTTCCTGTGGCTGAGGTATCTCGGGCAATTTAACCTGGTTATTTAAAGATTGCTTGTTTTCTTGATTTTGTTCTACCTCGTATTTTGTAAAGTCTGTGGTGGCAATGGTATAAACCGAAAATCCTATTACCAGCAAACATACAGCCACAATAATATAAAAACCTTTAGTGTCAAAAAAATCTAAAAGTTTTTCTTTCCAGTTTTTCTTGTTCACACCTCTGCACCTCCTTCTATAAAAGTATTTTTGCCATCCATTGCTTTGGTTATACATAAATAGAAATTGATATCCATAAATTTTCTTTGAATATTTCCCTGCAGTTTGATATCATAACCTTACAAAACAAGATTTCTTTAAGATTAAAAAGAAGGTGCAGAGAAATGGAAAAGGAAAGGGAAAGGGAAAAGGAAAAGAGCAGGAAAAGATTTTTTCAAAAAATTTCTACCTATTCAAAAAAAATCTTGCTTGTAATAAGCCTTATTTCCATTGTGATGGCACTGATAGGAATAAAGTTTTATATTTTGTCACTGCACTATGTATCAGACAAAGTAGACCTGAAAGTCTTAGCCCAAGGATTTTTGCAAAATTCAGTCTACATATTCATTGAAGGACTTGGTGCGGCAATCCTAGTGGACTTTCTTGCAAAAACAAAAAGTTAAAGGGCAAAGACTCAATAGCTTCGCCCTTTAATTTTGCTAGGTTTCAACTTTTGTTGAACAAAAAATTTTTTACTCTTCTTGCAATATTTTTTATAAATATAAAGTATCCATCAGACTCAAGCTGATAATTAGCGCTTACATTTTTGGTAATAACTATTATTCCAAGATTTTTTATTCCATTTTCATAGTCCTGATAATATAGCTCTTTTATCTTTCCTCTTTTATCCACAACTTTTACCCACAGGTAAATCTGTGCGTCAGTAAATATTCTCTCAATATCGTCTTCTTTCTGAACCTGAAGACCGTTTATAGAAACAATAGCATCCCCCGGTTTTATACCCATCTTGGCTGCTACACTGTTTTCTTCGACATATAACACCTTTATTTTATTTTCCTCTGCTTCAAATATTGAATCTCCTTCTTTTTGTTTCTTTTGCTGATAGAGTATAATACTTTCATGAGCAATGGGGGCAAACAGAGCTGCCACCCACTTGAAAGCATAGACCTTGTATGAAAGTGCGCTTAAAATAAACAAAACAATGCTAAAAATGCTCAAAATTCCGGCACTTTTTTTGCTTATCACAGCTGGTTCATCTTCCACCGCCAAATCCCCGTATCCAAGTGCAGCTACAATAGGAGTCATAAGAAGCATAGTATTTGGCAAAAGATTCTGTGGTTTAAAAAGAGGCCACCATGAGGGTTCAAACAGCTCAATTTTTACAACCTGCGCGGTGGTCTGATAGTTATACGCAATTATTACCATCGGTATAGCCCAGAACCTTTGCATAAGATAAGCACCTGAGGTTGAAAAAATGCCTCCTTTTTTTCTTCTCTCAATCACAACAGGTATTGCACCACGAAAACCGTCCAAGAAAATTAGAAGACTTTCAACAAAATGAAGTATTGCCACAATTACCAATATCCCTGAGATATCAACAGCTGGTCTTTTGAAGATGAGAGATATCACCGAAATAATTCCCGCCGCATACGAAAAACAAAGATATCTTGGATTTATTAGTGCAAGAATCAAAGCAATATACCAAAGATACATAAGACTATCCACATCCACCACTATGCCAAAAAACAAAGTAATTAAACTTACTATATAACCCCCTACAAGCCCCGCGATGGAAGACTCCACAACCTTGTAAAGAAGGCTGACTCGGTTGTGCCCGAGTACAGCCTGTTCAAACTCTTGCTCTCTTCTGTATAAAAATGAAATTAAAATAACTATAACCCAGAAATTCCAGCTAAAAAGAAGTCGAAATATACTAAGTCCTGTCAGTTCAAATATCTGCCAGAAAAATTTTAACATAATATGCACCTCAAATTTTCAAAACTTACTCTTTGAAATTTCATCTTTTAAAATCTCTATAGCCTTCTTGAGCTGTAAGTCTTTATCCATTGGTACATTCATTTTGTCCTGATACTCTTTAGGCTGATTCACTTTAAAATCAGGTACTATACCTTTTTTGTGAATATATGCTCCGCTTGGTAGCAAATATTGACTTACAGTGATTTTTATTGCCGAACCATCTCCAAGGTCAAATACTTGTTGAACAACTCCTTTACCAAAAGTCTTTTCACCTACAATTTTTGCCCTTTTTTGATCCTTTAAACATCCAGCTAATATTTCTGAAGCTGACGCTGAATATTTGTTGGTAAGCACGACAAGCGGCGTTACCGTGTCCCCATTTTTGTATGACTTGAAATACTCTTTGTGATTGTATCTGTCTTTGAGATATACTATAAGCTGTCCTTTCTTGAGAAAATTGCTTGCAATGTCAACAACAGACTCCAAAAGCCCCCCAGGGTTGAATCTCAGGTCAATGATAAGTCCACGGCAGCCAGAAATTTTGAGTTTGTCATAGCTATTGTAAAAGTCCTGTGGGGTATTTTCATCAAAATTGGTGATTTTAATATAACCTATGTTATTTTCCAAAATGGAAGAAGATACAGTTTTTATTTTTACTTCATCCCTGACAATTTTAAGGTCGATAGGCTTTGAACTGCCATTGCGCAAAATTGTAACTGTCACGCTTGTTCCTTTTGGCCCTCTCATTAAATTTACAGCCTTTTCTATATCTTTTGATGTCAAATTTATCCCATTTACTCTTATAATCTTATCCCCTGGTTTTATCCCAGCCTTGTATGCGGGAGAACCTTCAAACGGTGTTACAACTTCAATATAATGTTCACCAGGCTCTATTGTCACCCCTATCCCAAAATACGTGCCCTTACTCTGTATGATAAATTCATCATATTCTTTTTTAGTAAAATACTCAGTGTACGGATCACCAACACTTGCAGCAATCCCATCTATTGCACCGTCTATAATTTTCTGGTCACTTATATCCTTAGGCTCATAATAGTACTTTTTCAAAAGCCATATAACCTTAGACACCTTGGAGTTAGTTACTAATTTGTTTGTATATATAGGACTTCCAAAATAGACATAAGTGGTCACAATATATGTGACAATTGCAGTAATTAGAGCTATTGCAAGGGTTTGAAGTTTTCTTTTCATGCTTTTTCAGCTCCTCACCTTAGGAAATTGAGCGGGTCAGTAACATCTCCGTTTATTCTAACCTCAAAATGAAGGTGCGGACCGGTAGCATACCCAGTTGCACCAACACTACCTATACTTTCGCCTCTTTTCACTTTTTGGCCCACAGCTACGTTGATTGAAGAAAGATGAGCGTAGAGGGTTGAAATACCACTACCATTATCTATAATGATAGTCTTACCATAACCAGACACCCATCCGGCTAAAATCACATCGCCGTCTGCTGCTGCTAAAACACTTGCTCCATATGGCGCTGCAATGTCTATCCCTGTGTGCATTTTGTTTTTCTTCAAAATTGGATGAAACCTCATGCCAAAATATGATGTTATCCCATAATACCCCTCAAGCGGCCACAAGAGCTTGCCACCTTTATATATGCGTTTTGTCTTCTGTCTTGCCAAAATCTCCTTTATTTTCTTGGAAAGCTCATTTGAAATCTCTTCAAGTTCATCAAGCATCTTTTCCAATTTGTCTTGCTCTTTTTCAAGTTCTGACAAAAGCTTCTTCTTTTCATTTTGCTCTACCAAAAGAGAAGCTTGGTAGTTTTCAAGCTCCCTCTTTTCTCTACTCAAGTCTTCCTTTAGCAGAACAAGTTTTTCTTTCTTATTTTTGATAGTCTCAATGCTCTTTGTGTACTCATTTAGTATTTGCTTATCATATTCAATTATATCGTTAAAAAGATACATTCTTGTAAAAAAATCTGAAAGGTTTTGAGAGTCAAGCAGCATTTCAATATACGATACAGAGACAGTATTTAGCTCATAAATACATCTTATTCTCTCTTTGAACTTTTCATAATACATTTCTTTCCTTTTTTCTTCTTCTCTGAGATCAGCCTCTGTCTGCAAAATCTTGTTTTCAACAGATGCAATGTTTGCTTTTAAATTTCTTATTTTTCCTTCCACATCATCAATCTTCTTATCAAGCCCATCTATTTGTGATAAAACTTGCTGCTGCTGTTTTTTAACCTCTACTATCTTCTGCTGTGTTCTTTGTTTGTTCTTTTCAATAGATTTCAGCTTGTTTTGATATTCTTTTAAAGTGCTTGATACAGCAGTTTCAAAAAAGATAACAAATACAAGCAAAATAGAAAAAATTTTTAGTCTGATTTTCAACAGCCAAACCCCCTCTTTTACAAAAGACAAAAGAGGCTTGATTTTTAGGCTTTTAAGTATCTTCTTAGAGAAATTAAGCTTCCCAGTATGCCTACCATGCTTCCTGTGAGTATAAACACTCCTAATATTTTGTACTTGTAAATAGAAATGTTGACAAAATCAATAAACGTAATAGTCTGTGAAAGGTATCTTATTGCATAGTGATAAAATAACAAAACAATAGCATATGCCAAAATCGAACCCAAAATACCTATAATAAACCCTTCAACAACAAAAGGTCCGCTTATAAACCTGTTAGTTGCACCAATATATCTCATAATTGAGATCTCTCTGCGCCTTGCAAAGAGGGTTATTTTGATAGTATTGGCAATTATAAATACAGCAACTATATAAAGACCCAAAATCAAAAGTATGCAAAAAAGATTTATTATCTTTAAAATCCTTCTCAGCTTGTCCACCGTCTCAGAAGGAAAATAGACCTGAGCAACGCCATCTAAAGTTTCTAACTCTTCTGTAAGCTTTTTAGTATACTCGATCTTTACAGGTTTTACTACAAAGTATCCCCGCAGAGGATTGTCTTTTTCAAGTCCTTCAAGCAAAAACGCATTTTTACCAAGCTTATTTTTCAAATCTTGCAAAGCCATCTGTGGACTTATGTATTTAAACTCTCGAACCAAAGCGTTTTTCCTCAAATACTCCTCAATTACAACCGCTTTTTCTTCCTGACCTTTTTGTAGAATCACCCTTATATCAACCGTCTTTTCTATCTGCTGTGAGATATACTCCAGATTAATCCCGATTGCAATAAATATCCCAACCACAGTTAAGGCTGCCACCACTATAGAGATAGAAGCAGCAGCCATGGTCTTATTTAAAAAAATGTTTTTAAATCCATCTTTGCAAAAGTACTTGATTGTCTGAAGACTCATAGCTGTAAACTCCTTTAGGTTGATCTTTCACAATTCTGCCACAGTCAATTGCCACAACCCTTTTTCTCATGCTATCAACAATCTCTTTAGCATGTGTTGCAACAAGCACAGTTGTTCCTCTCTTGTTAATATCTTCTAAAAGTCTCATTATCTCCCATGATGTGTCAGGGTCTAAGTTACCTGTTGGCTCATCAGCCACAAGCAAGTTGGGCTTATTTACAATTGCTCGCGCCAAGGCAACCCGCTGCTGCTCACCGCCTGAAAGCTCGTGCGGGTAACATTTTGCCTTGTGCGCAAGCCCTACCAAAGACAGAACATAAGGAACCTGTCTTCTGATGATTTTTGCAGGTGCTCCTGTTATTTGCATAGCAAACTCCACATTTTCATATACTGTTTTGTTGGGGAGAAGTCTAAAATCCTGAAATACTATTCCAATCTTTCTTCTGTAATATGGTATCTCCCTTTTCGGAAGCTGTGTGAGCTTGTACTCACCAACAATAATCTCTCCCTCAGTCGGGTCAATCTCTTTCAAAAGAAGCTTTACAATTGTAGATTTTCCTGCCCCGCTTGAACCAACCAAAAATACAAATTCACCTTTTTCAATGGTCAAATTGATATTTGTGAGCGCAAGCACCCCGTTTGGATACCTTTTGCTCACATTTATAAACTTTACCATTCTTTTCACCTGCAATTTTTAAAATGTGATGTTGCCCTTTGTATACTCTAAATATTGATTTACAAGCATAGCCATCTTGAAGATAATAGCATCTTCGAACTTTCTAAGGTCAAGCCCTATCATTCTTTCTATCTTGTCAAGTCTGTAAACCAAGGTATTTCTGTGAATATAAAGCTGTCTTGCTGTCTCTGAGACGTTCAAGTTGCATTCAAAGAACATCTCAACAGTCTGTATGAGCTCTGGGTCAAAATCAGAAAGTTTTACATCCTTGAAGACCTCTTCCAAGAACATCTCACAAAGTTTTGTTGGCATCTGATATATAAGTCTTCCAAGGCCGAGCTTGTGATAGCTTACGATGTACTTGTCCTTTTCAAAGATGTAGCCTATTTTGAGCGCTGCTTCTGCCTCCTTATAAGACATCGAAAGTTCTTTTATGTCATCAACAACAGAGCCAATTCCAATATATGCCTTGAGCAAGAGTTCTGAGTTGAGTGTGTCAAGTATAATCCTTGCAACCTTGTATGCATCCTCATTATTTGAACCTGGTTTTAGCTCTTTTATGAAAACCAGAATATTGTTGTCAAGCTGGATAATAAAATCTTTTGTGCTCTTTGGGAATATGCTTGTCAAAATCTCACCGATATTCACATCTTTAATCTCTTTTGCATTTGGAATATAGATAGCAAACACAACCCTTGTTGCACCTGTTGCGATGTGAAGTTCTCTTGCCTTTGTGTAGATTTCCCCCGGCAGGATGTTGTCATACAAAAGATTTTTTATAAACAGCTTTTTATCATACGCAGAAGCCGGCTCTTTTGCCTTCATCACAACAAGGTTTAACATGTCCAAAAGCTTTTCAGCATGAGGTTCTGTGTTGTTTATATAAAGAACATAGGTGTCTGTCTGGCTTCTGTAAACCTTGTATGTGCGGCCTTCAAATATCTCAAGGTCTGTATCAGTTTTTATCATGTCAATTGCAACCGTGTTTATCCTGTTTTGAGAAAGTGGATTTGAGCTGTAGATAACTCTACCATCAGCTTCAATATATCCAAATTCATCGTCGATGATGTCTTTTGCCTGCTCTAAAACATCAATAACCTTTTGTGTCATCATACCTCAATACCTCACCCTTTTTCATAGTATTTTATAAATCTATTATACTTTTTTTCTTTGCAGTTGTAAAAGGTTTTTGAAAACAAAAAGCCCCTGCCACAGCTTTACCACATGGCAAGGGCTTATTCCTCTTTTGCTTAGTGAACAATAGCCTTCTCTGTTTCTTTGTCGAACAGGTGAATTCTGTTGACATCAAACGCAAGTTTGATCTTGTCGCCAGCTTTTGCTTTTGACCTTGGATCAACTCTTGCAATGAGGTTAAGACCATCAACAACTACATACAGAAGTGTTTCAGAACCAAGCATCTCAACAACATCAACATTTGCATCAACAACAGCATCTTGAGCTGTCTGTAGGAATATCTCTTCGTCGTGCAAATCCTCTGGTCTTATACCCATTATAACTTCCTTTCCAACATAGCCGAGCTCTTCAACTTTCTTTGCTTTTCCTTCTGGAAGTTTTATTGCGTTGTTTCCAAATACAACATATAAGTTCTTATCCTTTTGTTCAATCCTTGATTCAATGAAGTTCATCTGTGGCGAACCAATGAAACCTGCAACAAACAGGTTTGCAGGTTGCTCATACAGAACCTGTGGTGTATCAACCTGCTGGATAAATCCATCTTTCATAACAACAATTCTTGTACCCATCGTCATAGCTTCTGTCTGGTCGTGTGTAACGTAGATGAATGTTGTTCCAAGTCTCTTGTGAAGTTTAGATAGCTCTGTTCTCATCTGGACTCTGAGCTTTGCGTCCAAGTTTGAAAGAGGCTCATCCATGAGGAATACCTTTGGCTCTCTGACAATAGCACGACCTAAAGCCACTCTCTGCCTCTGACCACCGGACAGAGCCTTTGGTTTTCTGTCAAGCAGGTGCTCAATTCCCAAAATCTTAGCTGCTTCATGTACACGTCTTTTTATCTCATCTTTTGGAAACTTTCTGAGCTTGAGACCAAACGCCATGTTTTCAAAAACAGTCATGTGAGGATACAAAGCATAGTTCTGGAAAACCATCGCAATGTCTCTGTCCTTTGGCGGGACATCATTTACCAGCTTGTCCCCTATGTAGATTTCGCCTTCTGTTACCTCTTCAAGACCTGCTATCATTCTGAGAGTTGTGGTTTTTCCGCAACCAGATGGTCCTACCAAAACTATAAATTCCTTGTCCTCGATATCTAAGTTAAAGTCAGAAACAGCTGTAACACCACCTGGATATCTCTTGTAAACACCTTTTAATCTTACACTTGCCATTAAGCTTTTACCTCCTACACAGTATTGTATATAAACTTGCAAAATATCTTCTTCTAATATAGACTATACAATTATTTGCGATTAAAAACTATTGATTTTTTAAACAAACTTTTCAAAAACCTTTTAGATAACATGTCTAAACTATCTTACCAAAAACAAAGGCTGATAAGGAGTTGTACCTTATCAGCCAAATCTTACTACTGCTGTTGTTTTGTTGCCTCTTCGGCGCCTTTTCTGAACAGTCCCAGTACAAATATAAATATTGCAGCACCTAGGATGGTTGGAATAATAGGAATACCAGCAATGACAGGACCAAGTTTTCTGAAAAACGGAATATACGCTCCAATCCAAGACCCGACAAGCCCCGCAATCATAGCTCCAATAAACCCGCCTGGCATCTTGTATTTGGTTAGTGCATCGCCTATATACCCTGCAATTGCTGCAACAATCAGGGTCATTATAAACCCGAGCATAAGTTTTGACCCCCTTTTTTGAAGGAGCATCTACTCATTAGTATGATTACTTTTATCAAATTTAATCACTTGATAATATTACCAATAATACCCCATCTTTTACCTCAACAATTGCTTCATCTTCAATAATAACATTTGACACACCATAAGGATTGCCAAACTCCATCACACCATCTTCTAAAGAATAATACAAACCTTTGGTACAAATACCTCTTACAGTTTGTGTGTATGGAAGCAAAGAGAGCAAATGGCCTTTTTTCCCATGGATTTTTATTTTGTTTCTTGTCATCATGATTATGTTATTTTCATCTACTATTGCACCCTTTATATCGTGCTCAAGCAGATAATACAAAAGACTTATGTTGGCAAGAACATGGTCAAGTCTTTGACCTGTACAAGAAAGCATTACAACCTCGTCAAACCCGTTCTCAGCCAAATACTCAATGGCAATCTGTGTATCTGTTTTATCCTTTTCACAAGGAAATTCCATTATTTGTATGTCATTAATTTTGAAATATTCCAAAACTATTCTGTCTACAGAGTCAAAGTCGCCTATTATCAAGTTTGGCACAAAACCATATTTGTATGCTACGTTTGCTCCACCGTCACAGCAAATTATAAAATCAGCATCTTTTATATATTCATCGTAAAAAGACTTGCTTGCAATCTTACCGCTTGAGATTACAACACCTTTCATGTCTTCTGTCCCTTTCCTGACAATAAATTTTTAGAAAAAGCTTAGCTGGCTTGTTTGAGGCAAGTCTTTTAACACTTTATACTGAGTCAAAATCTCTATAACCTGCTTGTTCAGCTTTGCACGTCTTATAAGGTCATCCACAGACAAAAACCTTCCTTCTTTTCGTGCCTCAACAATACTTTTTGCAGCTGCCACTCCAACATTTGGCAGAGCATTAAAGGGTATTAAAAGCCCTCCATCTTTTATGATGAACCTCTCTGCATCAGACTCGTTCAAATCAACAGGGTAAAACTTTAGACCTCGTGCTAACATCTCGTTTGCAATCTCAAGCACTGTCAGAAGGTTTTTGTCTTTCTGAGAAAGACTACTTATCCTATTTTCCAAATCTCTTATCTTCTGCCTTATAGCGTCTCTCCCCTTGAGGATTGTTGCATAATCAAAGTCGTCTGCTCTGACTGTAAAATATGTTGCATAGAAAGCCTCCTTATAATGTACCTTGAAATAAGCAATCCTGAACGCCATCATTACATACGCTGCAGCATGTGCTTTTGGAAACATGTACGTTATCTTTTTGCAGCTCTCTATATACCAGTCCGGAACATTGTGAGCTCTTAGAAGCTGCTCATCCTCCGGCTTTAATCCTTTACCTTTTCTAACATCTTCCATGATTCTAAAACTGTCTTTTGGTGGAACACCCTTTTGAATTAAATATAACATAATATCGTCTCTTGTAGAAATTACCTCTTTGAGCGTTGCAATTCCATTTCTTACTAAATCCTGAGCATTGTTTGTCCACACATTTGTGCCGTGTGAAAGACCTGAAATACGAACAAGCTCGGCAAACGTCTTTGGTTTTGTCTCAATTAACATCTGTCTTACAAACCTTGTCCCAAACTCAGGTATACCGAAAGTCCCTACTTCACAATCTATGTCCTCAGGAGAAATTCCAAGAGCTTCTGTGCTTGTAAAAATTGACATCGTATCTTTGTCATCAAGAGGAATTGAACGCGGGTCAACTCCCGTCAAGTCCTGGAGCATTCGTATGACAGTCGGGTCGTCGTGGCCAAGAATATCAAGCTTCAAAAGTCTTCCTGAGATAGCATGGTAATCAAAGTGCGTTGTGATAACGCTTTTGTCCCCGCTATCTGCCGGATGCTGGATTGGTGTAAAATCAAATATCTCTTTGTCTCTTGGAACAATCATGAGCCCGCCGGGATGCTGGCCTGTTGTTCTTTTTACTCCTGTGCAACCCTGAGAAAGTCTCAAAATCTCTGCAGGATGAAGATTCAAACCTTTTTCCTCAGCATACTTTGTCACAAAACCATGTGCAGTCTTTTCAGCAACTGTTGAGATTGTACCTGCTCTGAAAACATAGCCTTGTCCAAACAGCTCCTCTGTAAACTTGTGTGCAATTGGCTGATAATCACCAGAAAAGTTAAGGTCAATATCAGGCTCTTTATCCCCATCAAACCCCAAGAAGGTCTCAAACGGTATGTCGTGCCCATCTTTTTTAAGTTTTTTCCCACAGCGTGGACAGTTTTTGTCTTCTAAGTCATAACCACATCCAACAGAACCATCTGTTATAAACTCAGAATACTTGCAGTTTGGACAAACATAATGTGGGGGCAGTGGATTTACCTCTGTTATTCCACACATTGTTGCAACAAGAGAAGAACCAACAGACCCTCGCGAACCAACAAGATAACCGTCTGACAAAGATTTAGATACAAGTTTTTGGGCAATCAAATACATCACCGCAAAACCATTCTTGATTATCGAATTCAGTTCCTTTTCAAGCCGTGCTCTTACAATTTCCGGAAGAGGGTCTCCATATATTTCGTGAGCTTTCTTCATTGTCATGTTGTATATTTCTTCCTCAGCACCCTCAATCTTGGGTGGGAAAGTCTCATCGGGTATTGGTTTTATATCTTCTATCATATCGGCAATCTTATTGGTATTTTCTACAACAACTTCATAACAAGATTCATTTCCCAGATAATCAAATTCTTTGAGCATCTCATCTGTTGTCCTGAAATAAAGCTGCGGGTCATTTTCAACATCATCGTACCCTTGGTTATGTTTTAAAATCTGGCGCAACACTCTCTGGTGTGGATGACAATAGTGCGCATCAGATGTCGCAACAACAAGCTTGCCAAGTTTTTTGCCAAGATTGTAAATCTTTTTATTGATTTCTCTTAAATCTTCTTCATCTTTTAAGTATCCTTCTCTAATCAAAAAAGAATTATTCTCAACCGGCATTATCTCAAGGAAATCATAAAATGCTGCTATCTTTTCTATCTCTTCCTCACTTTTCCCTTCCAAAAAGGCCCTGAAAATTTCACCAGACTCACACGCACTTCCTATCAAAAGTCCATCTTTTAATTGTATCAAAAGACTTTTGGGTATCCTTGGCCTTTTGTAGAAGTATTCTAAATGAGAATACGATACCAGTTTGTAGAGATTTTTTAACCCCTGCTGGTTCTTTACAAGTATAGTTGCATGATAGCTGTGAGATTTGAGGTCTGCTTTTGCGTTTGACTCAATTGAATTAAGTTCTTTTAACCATTTGTACCCTCTTGCTTTTAATCTTTCCACAAGAGAAATAAAGATACCAGCTGTTGTTTCTGCGTCAGAATCAGCTCTGTGATGATGTTTTAACTCTACATTTAAAAACTCTGCAACTTTGTTTAACTTATGAGAAGACAGATCTGTCAAAAGCCTTCTTGAAAGTTCCAGCGTATCGATATATGTATAGTCGAATATAATTCCACATTCCTGGTACGCCTTTTTCAAAAATCCAATGTCAAACTGAGCGTTGTGCGCAACAAGAACGCTGCCGCTTGCAAACTTTTCAAACTCCAAAATGGCATCACTCAGCTTTGGGGCTTTATCAACCATATCTTGGTATATGCCTGTTAGCTCTGATATCCTGACAGGGATTTTGCCTTCGGGGTCAACAAATGTAGAAAATTTCTCTGTTATTTGACCGTTTTCTATCTTCACAGCACCAATTTCTATTATTCTATCTCTTTGACTGTCAAACCCTGTTGTTTCAATGTCAACAACCACAAAGGTAGAGTCAAATCCTTGTCCTTCCTTAGGATTGTAAACAACTGGCGCGCCATCATCAATAAGATAGCATTCCATCCCATAGATAACTTTGATATTACAGCTTTTGCTAGCCTCCTGTGCTTCCGGAAACGCCTGAACAACTCCATGGTCTGTTATCGCAACTGCTCTGTGTCCCATTGAAGCTGCCAATTTTATAATCTCCTCTGCAGAGCACACAGCATCCATAGCAGACATTTTGGTGTGAGCATGAAGTTCTACTCTCTTGTTATCGCTTGTATCAAGTCGCTGAGGTTTTTGACTTTTGTTTATGTTTTTAGCATTCACCACAACCGCTTTTTCAAAATCGTCAAATTCTACCCTGCCTTCAACCTTAACATAATCTCCAACAGAAATTGAAGTAGGAATTTTATCTTTCTTGGCAACAATTTTTACAAAGGTTGAATTTAAATAGTCTGTGATGTAAAGCTTGTATATGAGCACATTCTGGTTTTTAGTCTCTTTTATCTCAAGATTAAAAATTTCACCTTCGATCACGCAATCAGTACCAACTTTGACAAGAGAAATAGGAGTTACCTCTTTCTTTTCATCTATCTTTTTGCCAAATATAATGGTCGGGTCTGTCTCAACCTCACTCTTTTCACTTGTAATTTTTTCAGTTTCTTCTTTCTTTTCCTCGCTAAGCTTTAGATATTTTTCTACTTCTTGGTCTGTGTCAAACTGGATAAAAAAGTCTTTAATCTTAAAATCCACGTCGCATACTATTCCGAACTCTTCAGACAGTATTTGCTTTACAAGCACATCTACTTTTCTTTCAAAAAGAATATCTCTGATACCATTTGGAACCAAAAAATCTAAGCCGCTTGAACTTTGCACAATCTCGCATTCTCTCAAAAAATGGCTAAGACCGTTACATCTTTTTGAAATTTTATAAAACAAAAACCATCTATATTTTTTCAAAAGTTCTTCCAACGTCAGGTTTCTGGTTTTGAAAAGTTTTATCTCAACATCCCTGCAACTTTCTAAAAGAGACTTGAATCTTTGCTCAATTCCAATGAGGTCAATATCTTTCAGGTTATCAAGGCTCTCAACATAAACCTTAAGATCCATACTTGATTTGTCAAACTCAATCTTGACAGGTTTTACTGGCAAAAATAGAGCCTCACTCATTGCCCATCCCTACTTTTTTTGAGATTGACATAACCTTTTATTATATCTGAATACATCTTCATCCGGTGCTGAGCACCTTTTATAAACCCAAGCTTCTCTTCCTTCATCACATGCGAAACCTTTGGCAGTGGTACTGTCAATACTCTTAAGTTAAACTTTTTGGCATACTCAGTTAAAATAATCTCTATTGCATACCCCAAATCTTTTATATCCTCGCGTGACTCTAAAATTTTTTCAAAAACCCATCTTTTTATTCCTCTCTGGCCTGACAAAAAAGGCGAAATCTTCTGGGCAAGGTCGGTGGAAAACCTGCCGTCAGAAAAAATTCCAACTGTCATGTCAGCCTTGTCCTCAAGCAAAGGTCTAATTAAATTTTCAACATCTTCAACCTTGAGATTTACAAGGTCTGCATCAAGCATCAATATTATATCGCCTTGTGTATTTTCAACACCGTAAAATATAGCATAGCTCTTTCCCCTGTTTTTTTCAAGTCTTAAGACACTCACACCATTTTTTTCTGCCACTTCAGCTGTTTTGTCTACAGAACCATCGTCAATTACAAAAATCTCATCTACAAGTTCACACTTTTTTACAACACTAAGCACAGCACCTATTCTCTTTTCCTCATTATAAGCAGGAATAAGACAAACCACCTTTTTGCACATATTTTCACCTCATCGAAAAATTAAGAAAGAGAATAGATTTCCTTTACAAGCTCATCTACAATCTCATTCTCTTTCACTTTCCTTATAATCTTGCCTTTCTTAAACAGAAGTCCTTCACCAACTCCACATGCCACACCTACATCAGCTTCTTTTGCCTCACCAGGGCCGTTTACTGCACAGCCCATTATTGCAACCGTAATGTCCAAGTCCAAATTCTGTATCCTATTTTCAACCTCATTTGCAATCTTTAAAAGGTCAACATTACACCTTGCACAGGTAGGACATGATACCATCTTCACACCTTTTCTGAGCTTTAAACTTTTTAAAATCTCCTTTGCCACAATAACCTCTTTCTCTGGGCTATCTGTGAGAGAAACCCTTATGGTATCACCAATTCCCCTCAAGAGAAGATAGCCAATTGCAATGCTCGACTTAACAGTCCCTGCAACAAAAGTACCTGCTTCGGTAAGACCAACATGAAGAGGATAGCTGAGTTTTTGGGATAGTATTTCATAGCTCTTAATTGTGGTTAAAACATCTGAGGATTTGACAGACACAACAATATTGTCAAACTCAAACCTTTCAAGAAGTTTTACCTGATAAATCGCTGCTTCAACAATGGCATCTGGTACAGGAGATTTGTATTTTTGCAAAATATCCTTTGGGAGCGAACCTGAATTTGCACCAACCCTAATTGCAATCCCATATCTTTTTGCTTCTTTTGCTATTTCCTGGACTTTTCTTTCATCTCCAATGTTTCCAGGATTTATTCTAATCTTATCAGCACCGTTGTATATAGCTTCAAGCGCAAGTTTGTGGTCAAAATGAATGTCAGCAACAAGTGGAATGTGTATCTTCAGCTTTATTTTACTTATAGCCTTAGCACTATCTAAATCAGGAACAGCAACTCTTATGATGTCGCATCCCAAACTCTCAAGTCTCAGTATCTGCTCAACTGTAGCCTCAACATCCTTTGTCTTTGTATTTGTCATTGACTGAATTCTAATTGGCTCACCGCCACCAATATAAAGATTGCCTATTTTAATCTTTTTTGTCAACAATTTCACCTTCCAGGCATTATAATGTTCTTTATATCATTAAAGGTAACTATCACCAGCAAAAATAGAAGAAGTACAAAACCAATTGTGTGAATAAGTGCTTCTTTTTCTCTGTTAAAAGGCTTTCTTGCCACAGCTTCGTATAGATAAAATACGAGTCTACTTCCATCTAAAGCAGGAAATGGAATAAGATTTATAACACCTAAGTTTACTGAAATCAGCTGCATAAGCCACAGAACATTCAAAAGACCGCTGAGTACGCTCTGCTTAAATCCGGCATTCGCAGCCTCTCCAATTGTCTTCACCATACCAACAGGTCCCATAATCTCAGAACCAGAAACTTTGCCTGTTATCATCAGCACAACACTGTATATGGTCTCTTTTATCTCAGCATATGTCCCAAATATTCCATAATAGATGCTATCAAATAAATTTTTACGTGATATCTTTGACGAAACACCTATTCGCTTTGTTTTTGTATTCGGGTCATACTTAGGCATTACCCTGAAAGTATATTGTTTGCCATCTCTTAAAACTTTTATCTCCACTTCTCTGTCTTTATAGAGCATATTGTGAACAGCCAAATAAAAGCTTACCTGGTCCCAAACATAAACTCTATTTTTGTCAAGCGCAACAATCCTATCACCACTTCTTATCCCAGCCTCATATGCAGGCATGTTTGGTTCTACTTTACCAATAATATTGGTCCCAAAACCAATAAAATAACCAATCCCCATCATGATTATTATGGCAAGAACAAAGTTCATAACAGGTCCCATCAAAACCATTAAAATTCTTTTGTAAACCTTTGCGTTATTGAGTGCTCGTGGATGGTCAACTTCTTGGTCTTCGCCAAGAGGCTTTACATACCCTCCTATCAAAAATGCTCTCACAGAATACTCTGTCTCTTTCCCTTTGATGCTAAAGAGTTTGGGACCAAAACCAATGGCAAATTCTTCAACCAGGACACCTGATAGTTTGCATACAATGAAATGTCCAAACTCATGAACAAGTATCACTATTGTCAGCACAATTAATGCAAGTATAAGGTTCATTAGCTTTTCTCACCTTCCACAAGATTTTTAAACTTCTGCCTTGCCTCTGCATCAATTTCCAAGATGTCCTGAATGGATTCCACTTTTTGCCCCCTGTGACTTTCAATAATTTTAGCTACATACTTCATAATATCAACAAAGGCAATTTTCCCTTCCAAGAAATATTTTACAGCCTCTTCATTGGCAGCATTGAGCACAATCGGGTAACTTTCTCCTTCTTTTGCGCACTCATATGCAATTTTGAGCAAAAAGAATGTATCAAAATCAGGCTCTTCAAATGTAAGGTTTTTTACCTTTGCAAGGTCAAGTGGCGCAGCTACTGCTTTGCCTCTTTCTGGGAAGCTCAGGGCATATTCAATTGGAAGACGCATATCCGGGTAAGATAGCTGTGCTTTCACAGACCCATCAACAAATTCAACCATCGAATGAACAATACTCTGTGGATGTATCAACACTTCTATATCATCACAACTTTTATCAAAGAAAAACATAGCTTCTATCACTTCAAACCCTTTGTTTATAAAGGTGGCTGAATCAACTGTGATTTTCTTGCCCATGTTCCACGTAGGATGCTTCAGCACATCTTCTACATTGACGCTTTGTAAGTCTTTGAGTTTTTTGCCTCTGAAAGGTCCTCCCGATGCTGTGAGAATTATCTTTTTTACATTTTTTTTGTCTTCACCTACCAGGCACTGAAAAATAGCACTGTGCTCTGAATCAACAGGAATAAGAAGAGGGAGAGAATCTTTTGCTTGTTTTGGGGAAAGAATCCTTTTTATAATCTTTCCACCTGTCACAAGGGTCTCTTTATTGGCAAGAGCAACTCTTTTACCTGCCAAAATAGCCTCAACTGTTGGCATCAAACCAGATATACCAACAAGGGCATTTACAATCAAATCTGCATGTGGATATGTCGCAATATTAATCAGACCTTGCTGCCCTGTTACAACTATCTTATCAGGAAAATTTTCTTTTAATAGAGGATAATATTTTTCATCTACAATACATAAAATGTCCGGGTTAAGCTCTCTTGCTTGCTTAATCAAAAGCTCCACATTTTTGTGCGCTGAAAGCCCAACAACTTTAATCCCCAGCTTTTTGGCAACATCTATTGTCTGAACACCTATGGACCCGGTTGACCCCAGGATGCAAATACTCTTTGTCATATACTTCGCTCCTTTAAAAGCAATTATTAAAATAGTCCAAATTTTGCAAGAAAATAGATTATTGGCGTGACCATGATTAAGCTGTCGAACCTGTCAAGTACACCGCCGTGACCTGGCAAAATAGAGCCAAAATCCTTTTTCTGCTGCTGCCTTTTTAGCATTGAAGCAAACAAATCGCCTGTGTGTGCAACTATAGATAGCATCATACCTTCTGCTGTGCTTATAAGCAGGGTTGACAAATCAAAATTTTTGCCCGAAAGTCCAAACTGATAAAACCAGACAGCAACCATACCTCCAACCATTGCTCCAAAAAAGCCTTCTAAACTTTTCTTAGGACTAATACTTGTCCATATTCTTCTTTTGCCAAAAGCAAGACCAGTAAAATACGCAAAAGTGTCTGAAAGCCAGCATACAAGGTAAGGAACCCATATTAGTTTTTTCCCATTTTCAAATTCTCTAAGTAGTACTAAAAATAAAATGGGAAAAACTATGTAAATAAAAGAAAATAGCACATAGACTATGTTCTGTGAAGCTATCCTGTTTTTAAAGCTCTCTATGAAGGCAAGTAGAAAAAGAAGGACAAATAAAAACAATATTTTATTGTTAATACTATAATTGCTAAAAATAACAAAGAAGCTTAATGTTATGCTCAAATACAGCATATATCTTTCTATTCTAAACAAATTGAAAAATTCATACAAAGCAACTGCTGTAACAAGAGCACCAAAAATCTTCAGCCAAATTCCACCAAGAAAGTTTGCCAAAGCTACCAACGCTATTCCCCAGATAGCAGTGATTATCCTTTGTTTCATCTTTTTTCCTCCAAAAAGGCTATTTAACACCGCCAAATCTTCTTTCTCTTCTTTGATAGTCTTCGATAGCTTTTAAAAGGTGCTCCTTTTTGAAGTCTGGCCACAGGACATTTGAAAACCAAAATTCTGTATATGATATCTGCCACAAAAGAAAGTTTGAAACCCTCATCTCTCCGCTTGGTCTTATCAAAAGGTCAGGGTCAGGGATATCCTTTGTGTAAAGGTATTTTTTAAAGAGGTTCTCATCAACATCTTCGATATCAATTTTACCACTCTTTATGTCCAAAGCCAAATTTTTTACCGCATTTATTATCTCCTGTCTTGCCCCATAATTGAGAGCTATAACAACACAAAGCCCTTTTTTGTCTTTTGTTCTTTCTTCGGCACTTACAATTCTCTCTTGAATATCTTTATCAAGCTTTGAAATATCCCCTATAACCCTGATTCTTATCTGGGTCTTGTTTATGAGGTTTTCTATCTCTGTATCAAAGAATTCTCTCAAAAGGTTCATAAGATTGTCAACTTCCTCTTTAGGTCTTTTCCAATTCTCCGTTGAAAAAGCGTAAACTGTAAGGTACTTTAGTCCTATCTCATCGGCAAAAAGGACTATCTCTTTTAGCTTCTGCGCACCAAACCTGTGCCCCGCCGAACGCGGAAGCCCTCTTTTCCTTGCCCATCTGCCATTTCCATCCATAATGATTGCAATGTGCTGTGGCATCTTTTCTTTATCTATTTTTATCTTTTCTCTTTTTAAAAACTCAAACATTTGTTTTCATTCTCCCTTTTTATTGATTAAAAAAATAACGGGGTTGCCACCCCCGCCAAAACCTGAACTTCTGCAACTAGAAAATCTTATACCTCCATAATCTCCTTTTCCTTTGCACTCAAAAGTTTTTCAATCTGCTCTATGTATTTGTCGTGAAGCTTCTGGACATCCTCTTCGGCGTCTTTGAGGTCATCTTCTGTAATCTCATTGTTCTTTTTCATCTTTTTGTACTCATCAAGTGCCTCTCTTCTTATGTTTCTAATTGCCACCTTTGCATCTTCAGCCATCTTTTTGACTTGTTTCACAAGCTCTTTTCTTCTTTCTTCTGTGAGTTCAGGGAAAATAAGTCTTATAACCTTTCCGTCATTTGTTGGATTTACTCCAAGGTCAGATTTTTGAATGGCTTTTTCAATTTCTTTGAGCATCCTTGCTTCCCATGGCTGGATAACAATCATTCTCGCTTCGGGAACGGTTATGCTTGCAACCTGAGGAATGGGAGTTGGAACGCCATAATAGTCCACCATCACCTTGTCCAGAATATGAGGATTTGCTCTTCCTGCTCTGATTGTGGCAAACTCCTCTTTCAAAGTCTCAATTGCCTTTTTCATCTTCTCCTCTGCAACCTGAATAGGTTCTGCCATTTTACTTTGCCTCCTTTACATTTACAATTGTTCCTATGTTCTCGCCCATAACAGCCTTGAGAATATTTCCTTTTGCAAGTTCAAACACCAAAATAGGAATTTCATTGTCCATGCACATAGATGTTGCTGTTGAGTCCATAACCTCAAGTCGCTGATTGATGACATCTAAGTAAGTGATAAAGTCATACTTTTTAGCATTTGGATTTTTCTTCGGGTCACTGTCATAGACACCGTCTACTTTTTTTGCAAGAAGTATTGCCTCTGCGTCAATCTCAGCAGCACGCAAAGCTGCTGCAGTGTCTGTTGAGAAGAAAGGATTGCCTGTGCCACATGCGAAAATCACAACCCTGCCCTTTTCCAAGTGGCGAATTGCTCGGCGTCGGATGTACGGCTCTGCAATCTGTCTCATCTCGATTGCGCTCTGGACTCTTGTCGGAATGCCTCTTTTTTCAAGAATGCTCTGAAGTGCAAGTGAATTAATAACAGTTGCAAGCATTCCCATATAGTCGGCTGTTGCCCTGTCTATGTGTTCAGCACTTCTTCCTCTGAAGAAGTTGCCGCCACCGACCACAATAGCAACTTCCACTCCAAGCTCCCTTACCTTTTCAATCTCTTCACAGATGGTTTCAACAACCTGCCAGTCAATTCCAAAACCCTTTTCACCGCCCAAAGCTTCACCACTTAATTTTAATATTACCCTTTTGTATTTTGGCTTAACCATTTTTATCTTCTCCTTCTTTACGATAATATTTTACAAACAAAGATGCCCGTATATCAAGAGTTTTTGCTCAAAAAAAGGGAACACCACTTTTCAATAAAATAGTGTTCCCTTCCTCTGCCATATTTAAAATTTTAACATGAAGCAGCCTTTTCAATTCCTTCTCCTCTTTCAAATCTTGCAAATCTTCTTATAACAATATTTTCGCCAATTTTTGCAATTTTTTCTGTGAGCAAGTCTTTTATCTTCATATCAGGGTTTTTAATCCAAGGCTGCTCAAGCAAGCAAACCTCTTCAAAGAACTTTTCAAGCCTACCCTCAACAATTCTGTCAACAACATTTTCTGGCTTTCCTTCATTCAAAGCCTGCTGTCTTAAAATTGCCTTTTCTTTTTCAATTACATCAAGAGGCACCTCTTCTCTTGAAACATATTTTGGATTTGCTGCTGCAATCTGCATAGCAATATCCTTTGCAAATTGTCTAAACTCCTCATTTCTTGCAACAAAGTCTGTCTCGCAATTTATCTCTACCAAAACACCAATTCTGCCATTTCCATGGATATAGCTTTCAACAATACCTTCTGCCGCAACACGTGAAGCCTTCTTTGCAGCCTTTGCAAGGCCTCTTTCTCTCAAAAGTTCTATTGCCTTGTCCATATCGCCGCCTGCATCTTCTAAAGCCTTTTTGCAGTCCATCATACCAGCACCTGTTTTTTCTCTGAGCTCCTTCACCATCTCAGCAGTAATCATGAAAAATCCCTCCTACAATTGTTTGATAAAAAACATATTATTCTTCATCTATGCCATCATCAACTGTTATCTCCATCTGTTCAGACGCTTTGTCAGTTTCTTGAGATGAAGTTGTAGCAGGTGTAAACTGCTCACCTTCTCTTCCCTCAATCACAGCATCTGCAATTTTAGATGTAATGAGCTTTACAGCACGGATTGCATCATCATTTCCAGGAATTACATAGTCAATCTCGTCAGGGTCGCAGTTTGTATCGACAATCGCAACTATTGGAATCCCAAGCTTTCTTGCCTCAAGCACAGCATTTCTTTCTTTTCTTGGGTCAACAATGTACAGAATGTCGGGAATGCGTGGCATATTCTGAATACCACCAAGATACTTCAAAAGCCTTTCTTTCTCTTTCCTCAAGAGATTTACTTCTTTCTTGGGCAGAACTTCGAATGTTCCATCTTCTTCCATTCGCTGGAGCTCTTTTAACCTTTCTATTCTTGTCTTTATTGTTCTGAAGTTGGTCAAAAGTCCACCAAGCCATCGTTGATTGATGTAAAACATTCCGCATCTTTCTGCTTCTTCTTTGATTGTCTCTTGAGCTTGCTTTTTTGTTCCAACAAAGAGCACAATTTTACCTTCTGCTACCTGAGACTTTACAAACTCATAAGCTTCGTCCATTTTCTTTACTGTCTTTTGAAGGTCAATGATATAAATCCCATTTCTTTCAGTAAAGATGTACTCAGCCATCTTGGGATTCCATCTGCGTGTCTGATGACCGAAATGCACACCTGCTTCAAGAAGCTGTTTCATAGTTAAAACTGGCATCTTCTTTTTACCTCCCTCAATTCGGTTTTTCTTCGAGCCGGATAATAAGAAGGCTTTTTATGCCTTCCACCGAAGATTTCCGACTCTGCTTTTTTACAAAGCCGACAATATTATAGCACAGGTTAATATTAATAACAAGACAATATTGTTTTTTTGCTAAAATTTTTATATAATCATATCTGCAAAACCCCCCAAATTTTATTTTGAAGGTCTATATCCAAAAAAAGAGGTCGTGGCAAGTTGCCATGACCTCTTTTTCTTTATATCTTTTCCAGCACAAATCCTTTTTCTCTTGCATCATTGTAAGAAAACACATTTCGGGTGTCAATAATAATTGCCTGAGAAGGAGGAATATACTCAAAAATTTTTTCAAATTCTATCCCATGCTGCTTTGCTAAAATCAAAACAAGCTGTGTATCTTTCAAAGCTTCTTGCAAACTCTCAACTTTAAAATCATATTCGGTTTTTACCGCAGGGTCAAACGCTTTAACCTCAACACCTCGAACTTTTAAATTCTTAATTATTTCAATGGCAGGGCTGAGCCTGTCGTCAGAAGAGTAATCTTTCATTGCAATGCCAAGCACTGCAACCTTTTTTGAACATTTATACTTTTCAATAGTCTTCATAACAAGGTCGGAGATATAATTAGGAATGCCTTCGTTGAACATTCTTGCTGTTTTAGAAAGTTTAAGCTCAATACCTAACTCCTGTGCCTTTGCATCTAAATAATAAAATGCGTTAGGAATGCAAAATCCTCCAACGCCAGGCCCAGGATACAAGAGATTTACCCTCTTGTGAGTGTTTGCAACCTTTATCACCTCAAATATATCAAGGTTCATTGCCTTTGTAAATCTCTCAAACTCGTTTACCATCGCAATATTTATATCCCTTTGCAGATTCTCAATCACCTTTGCTGTCTCAACAACTTCAAACGAAGATGCAACAATTATCTCTTCCTTGCAAATCACCTTAATCAAATCAACAGCTCTTCTTACGCTATTTTCACAAAATCCCGCCAGAGCAGTTGGCATATTTTCAAACTCTTCAAAAGCCTTCCCCTCTGCAATTCTCTCTGAGGCATAGGCTAAATAAAAGTCCTCTCCACATTTCAAGCCACTCTCTTCTAATATCGGAAGAAATATGTTTCTTGTTGTACCTGGAACAACCGTTGATCGCAAAAGTATTAGCTGATTTTTTCTCAAGTTTTTGCTTATCTCTTTGGCGCACGAAATGAGATAATCAAAGTAAGGTTTTCCACCATAAACAGGTATTGGAACCGTGACTATTACATCATCACAAGCTTCAAGCGCCTGCTTGTAATTTACCATGGGAATAAAGTTTCCATTTTCAAGCTGCTCCTTTAAAATCTCCTGTATTGTTTTTCCATTGTAACTTTCTAAATGGTGAGTCACTCCCTTTTTAAGTTCCTCAATCAATTTTTCATTGCTATCAACACCAAAGACTTTATAACCCTTCATTGCAAACGAAAGAGCAAGTGGAAGACCAACATATCCAAGGCCAATTACACATACGCTATTCAATGTTTATCCCTTCCCTCTTTAGTATCTCGATAATTTGAGCTACTCTGCTATCCCAGGAGGTTTGCTTTGCATACTCTATTCTTTTTTCTATCTTTTCAATATTAGGATTTTGTGCCTCCTGCAGAGCTTGAATGCATTTTACAAGCATATCTTCATAGTTTTTGCCGATATACACAACATCAGAAAATTCTTCTACCTGAGGCATAGAAGTTGAAACAATTGGTTTTCCGGTTGCCAAATATTCATAAAATTTCAGCGGGCTTACATTCTCTGAGAGCTTGTTTGTTCTGAATAAGTTTAAGCAAACATCAAATTGAGAGACATACTGCGGCAAATCCCTGTGATCAATCCTTCCAAGCAAATAAACATTGCTCAGCTTCTTTAAATTATCCACGCTCACACCAGCACCTACAGGTCCTATCAAAACAAAAGACCACTCTCTTTTTTCTTTTGCTAAATATTCTATAAGTTGAGTGTCAATCCATGTGTGGATAACACCTACAAAGCCAAAGATAGGATGGGGAATATTCTTCATCTTATCGGGTACAGGCAGTTTATTTGAAGCTCTATTAAAATGTTCAAACTCGGCACCGTTTGGTACAAGATATGTGTGAGCATTTAATTGTTTTAGTTTATTATAAAGTCCTTGTGTTGTTGTAAAAACTACATTACTCTTTTGAGCAAGCTCATCTTCCATGCTCTCAACCAAAGCCTTGTCAATAAATCCTTGAAACTCTGAATGTTTATCTATACAGTCGTAAACCAAAAAGCTGTAAGAAAGATGTTCAAGAAGATCAACAGTGTTTGGCATGTAGGTCCATATTATAGGTGATTTTAAATCAAAGTTCTGATAGATAACTTCTTTAACAAAATTTGCTATCATTTTTTGATTGAACTTATTGATAGCTCTTTTCTTGTTATAAAAAGGAATAATTGGTGGCAGAGCAAATACAAAAAGGTTTTCTTTTATTCTCTTTGGAGACTTTCTAAATCTTGTAAGGTAAGGTCTCAAACTTGGATCTTTTAATGGACCTATCAGGGTCACAGGCGGGTCTAAATAAAATATTCTACAGTTTTGCGGCATTCTTTTCATTATCTGCTGTTTACGTGTTGGTATAGGATCCCACGGCGTTGTTGAAAAACAAATTATATCTATCATCTTCTCTCAGTCCCTTAGTAATTTTTTTGAAACTCTTTTTACAAATCTTAAGATACAATATTTTTGGCAGCCCAGTCAACAAAAAATTCTAAAATCTCTTGACCAAGCTCAATAATTTGTAATACTATGGTCTTGATAAACTATTGTTGTGGAGGGAGAAACAAACATGAAAATAATGGATCAAAAAGGAAGACTATTTGGAATTATCAACATTGTTGACCTTATCTTGATAGTGCTGATTGTAGCAATTGCATGGGTAGGGTTTGCAAAGATTTCATCACATGCAAAATCATCCGAAAATACTCCGCAGGATGAATTTGTGGAAATCAAGCCGGGCGAAGCAATCATCAATGTAAAAATTCCTCTTGCTGACCCTGTTATGGCTCAGTCTCTTCACAAAAACGATTATTTGGTAACTGGCGACACTTTGACAAAATCATACATTCAGGACATTCAAATAAAAGATGGAATATATGAAAGAACATCATCAGACGGCAAAGTTGTTGTCGCAACTCACCCATACAAGAAAGATGTCTATCTTACTATCTATGGCTACGTAACTTTGCAAGGAGCAACAATAAAGCTTGACAAGCAAACAGTCAGAGTTGGAAAGACATTTTATGTAAAGACAAGAACTACAGAACTTGTTGGAGTTGTAACTGGAGTGAAAATTGTAAAAGAATAAGGCTGGTGGAAACATGATTAAAAAAAGTTATTCTTACAAATTAGCTTTGTTATTAGCAAGATATTTAAAGGAGAGCAGAATATATGAGCTTGTTTCCAAGCTATTTTATCTTTCAAGATACTCAGCAGTCTTCGAACTTGTAAGAAAAAAGCCAAAAGAAGACTACATACAACAATCTCTTTTTTTTAGGACTCTTTTGAATTTTTATAGCAAAATTATAAATGGCATACATCAGGTACTTTTAGCTTCAAAAAGTTTGTGGTCACACAGTTTTTTGGTTTATGTTGCCCGTGAACAGATAAGATTTATGAAAGAAAAACCCGCCTTTTTCTGCATTTTTTATGCTTTTATCTTTTACACTGGCTTTATAGCTGGAAAAATTGTAAAAGGTGGGCTCTCAATAAAAAGTCTATTGTTGTGGGCCATCTTGCTACTGCTAAATTTCTTCTGCATTCAAGATGCCAAGAGGAAGTTCTCAAAAGACAGTATAATTATCAAATTTTTTAAAGACATTTTTGTCTGAAAAATAGATTGTGAAAGGTGAAATAGAATGGTTGAAAAGAAAACTTTATATATTACCTCTTTTTTGATATTTCTATTAGGAATTACAAGTAGCTTAATCTCTGTAAAAGTTGGCATACTTGCGCTTGGTCTGTTTTTGCTTGTGCTGATAACGTTAGAAGACCCTTCAAAACTCTTGTGGGGTGTTGTGCTTTATGCTTTTGTGGATTTTCTTTTCAGAAAACTTTCTATTTTAAGCGGTTTTGCTTCTGTGTGGGATGAAGCGCTATTTTTGATAATTGTCCTTGCGCTGTTTTTAAAGTCAATTATAAAAAATCAATCAAGTTTGAGAGTTTCTCCTTTAGACGTATACATTCTGATTTTTTTACTTGTCTGTGTGTTTTTACTGTTTAAAAATTCGCCCAATATGAGAATAGCTATAGAAGGGTTTAGAGTATACGCAGAGTATGCCTTATGGTTCTTTGTCGGACTGTGGCTTTTAAAAGACGCAAAGCAGTTTGAAAGGATTATTACAATATTTATCCTGATGATGTTCATAATATCCATCTATGGCATATACCAGTATATTATTGGTGTTGAAATACCCTCAAGCTGGATTGATAGTAGTAGAGAGACGTATATAAGAACAAGAGTGTTTTCAATTATAGGAAGTCCAAATGTTCTTGGAAGTCTTTTGGCAATGTCAATCCCGTTTGTACTTCCATATGTGCTTTATGAGAAAAATATTAAAAAGAGAATTTATTATTCGGTTGTGCTGATTTCAATGATTGCCTGCCTTGGGTTTACATTTTCAAGAGGAGCATGGCTTGCATTTTTGTTTTCAATGCTTCTTTTTGGTTTTTTCATAGACAAAAAAGTTCTGGGAATTCTTTTTGCTATATTTGTATCAGTCCCTATTTTAGCACCTTCAATTGTAATGAGGGTTCTTTATATGCTCAGCTCTGAGTATGCCAAAAGCAGCGCAAGGGCAGGAAGAATTGCTCGCTGGACAAAAGCATACGAAATTTTAATGCAGCATCCTCTCTTTGGAGTTGGATTTGGAAGATTTGGCGGTGCGGTTGCAAAGAGAAATATAGCCAATGCGTTTTACGTTGATAATTTTTACCTTAAAAGTGCTGTTGAAATGGGAATTATTGGAGTGGGTATTATGATATTTTTATTCATAATAGGACTTTTATTCGCTGCAAGAACTGTAAAACATCTGCGCTCAAAAGAATTGAAGAATATAGCAAGCGGAGTGCTCATTGGTCTTGCAACAGTCCTGCTGCACAACGTGGTTGAAAACATCTTTGAAGTTCCAATGATGACAACATATTTCTGGCTGTTTTTGGGATTTTTGTTTGCTCTCAAATCAGTAGAAGATAAAAGCCAATTTTTTGAGCAGAAGAACATCTACAACAATGGGGGAAGCTAAAAGATGCCATTTGACGGAGTTGTCCTAAGTGCTCTTAAAAAAGAGTTAATTTCGGAGCTTGTAGATGGCAAAGTTGAAAGAATATATCAGCCAAATCAGTTTGAGGTAAACCTTTATGTCTACAAATTTGGCAGTACAAAAAAACTCATTATTTCTGCAAATCCTTCTTTGCCAAGGATATATATTTCACCAAGGCAAAAGAAAAACCCAGAAGTTGCTCCAAATTTCTGTATGATTTTGCGCAAGAACTTGCTTGGTGCAAGGCTTGTCGGAATTTATCAGGAAGGGTTAGAAAGAATTTTGAAGATAGAGTTTGAGACAAAGAGTGAGCTGGGTGACTTAGAGACCAAATATCTTATATTTGAAATGATGGGAAGGCACAGCAACATATTCTTGGTAGATTCCAACTACAAAATTATTGATGCTATAAAAAGGCTATCATTCGAAGACTCACCAAGACCAATTTTACCTGGAGTCAAATACACATTGCCGCCAGTTTTGACAAAGAAAAATCCTATTGAAGTTTCGTTTGATGAATTTATATCATTTTTTAAATCCTCAAATAAAAGTCCAGAAAATATCTTGACTGACAATCTTTCTGGAATTAGCAAACAATTTGCGAATGAAGTTATCTTGCGTGCACAAGTTTTTGAAAAAAGTCTTGAAAATAAGGATACAATTAAAAGGATTTTTGATTCTTTAAAAGAATTATTATATTGTATAGTCGAAAAAGGGGAGATACTTCCAACACTCTATACTGAAAAAGGAAACGTTGTAGACTTTTATGCTATCGACTTGAAATGTTACACTGCTTACCCCAAGAAACATTTTTCAAATCTAAATTCGTGTATAGACGAATACTATTTTAAAAAAGAACAATACACAGTATTTATTGAGAAACGTCAACATCTTCAGAAGATTATAGAACAAAATATAAAAAAGCTGAGCCAAAAATATGAGCAGAACATTCAAAAAATACAAGAGGCTAAAAATGCCGAGGTTTACAAAAAATATGGTGACCTAATTTTAGCAAATCTTTACCAGGCAAAAGAGACAAACCAGGATTTTATTGAAGTTATTGATTATTACAGTGAAGATTTGTCTACCATAAAAATTCCGCTTGAAAAAGACAAAGATTTGAAACAGAATGCTGAGAGGTACTATAAGCTTTACAATAAGCTCAAAAAAGCTGAAGAGTATGCAAAAGGTGAGATTACCGAAATTGAGAGAGAACTTGAATTTCTGCAAAGTTTAGAAGCACTGTTAGATAAAAGCCAAGAGATAGAAGACCTTTTGAGTATTGAAGAAGAGTTAGAAAAAGAAGGTTATATCAAAACTCAGGCAGAAAATGCAGGTCAGCAAAAGAAAAAAGAAAATCAGAAATCAAAACCTCACCACTTTATCAGCTCAGATGGATTTGACATATATGTGGGAAGAAACAACCTACAGAATGATTTTCTCACCATAAGATTTGCTTCAAGCCATGACATCTGGCTTCACACCCAAAAGATTCCCGGCTCTCATGTTATAATTCGAACAAACAACAAAGAAGTCCCGCAAACAACCTTGATTGAAGCTGCACTTCTTGCAAGCTACTTTAGCAAAGCCAAGCATTCAACAAAAGTGCCGGTTGACTATACCTTTGTAAAGTATGTAAAAAAACCGCCCAAATCCAAGCCAGGTTTTGTTATATATGATAATTTCAAGACTATCATTGTTGATTCACCTGAAAATATTGATAACTTTAACAAAGTTGAGTAATGGCTTCTATGTTTAACTATTGAAATAAACTAAAAATATGGACGGGAGGGATTTTGAATGCCAAAAGAAGGTAACTGCGTGGTTGCGCAATCAGGTGGACCAACTGCTGTCATCAACGCATCGCTTCTGGGTGTTATTGAAGAAGCTATGAAACAGCACCCAATCCGTGCTATTTATGGTGCTAAAAATGGAATCATTGGTCTTATTGATGAAGAGCTTTACGACCTCAGAATGGAAGACCCTGAAGAGTTAAAACTTTTAAAGACAACTCCATCCTCTGCTTTAGGTTCTTGCAGGTATCAGCTCAAGCCTTTTGAACATGATGAAAAAGACTATATCAAGATTTTCAATGTATTTGAGGCGCACAACATCCGCTACTTTTTCTATATAGGCGGAAATGACTCAATGGACACAGCTGACAAGCTCACACGATATGCACAAAAAATTGGGTATGACATTTGCATAATTGGAATTCCAAAGACAATTGACAATGACCTTGTGATGACAGACCACTGCCCGGGTTTTGGAAGTGCTGCAAAGTACATTGCAACATCTGTGATGGAGATTGCAAGAGATGCAGTGGTGTACCCAACAAACATTGTTACTATAATTGAAGTGATGGGAAGAAACGCTGGCTGGCTTGCAGCAGCATCTGCACTGGCATCCAAAGATATAGGCGCACCAGATTTAATATACCTTCCTGAAGTTCCATTTTCAATTGACAAGTTTTTGGATGATGTAAGAAATATCCACAAAAAAACTGGAAAGATCACTATTGTGGTTTCAGAGGGCATAAAAGACAAAGAAGGAAAGTATATTGCTGATATGAGCCACAAGTTTGGAATAGACGCGTTTGGACATGTACAGCTTGGCGGAGCAGCATTTGTTTTAGAGAACATCATCCGCGAAGAAGTGGAAAAGAGAGTAAAATCAATTCAATTCAACGTACTGCAGCGCAGTGCTGCTCATATCATGTCCAAAACTGATGTTGAAGAAGCGTACATGGTTGGACGTATGGCAGTAAGGTACGCGGTTGAAGGCGCTTGTGGATACATGGTAGCAATAAAACGCGACAGTGACAATCCTTATTCAAGTTCGACAGAACTTGTTGAGCTGAACAAGGTTGCAAACGCTGAAAAGCTTGTCCCACTTGCATGGATCTCACATGACGGCAACTATGTAAAAGAAGATGCTCTAAATTATATCCAACCGCTCATTGAAGGTGAAGTTGAAGTCAAGTACGAAAGAGGTCTTCCTCGATATGCAAAGCTCAGAAAGATAATGGTGCCAAAGAAGGTTGTATAAATCACAAAAAAGCGGGAGCTGGGACCAAAAGTCCTGCTCCCGCTTTAATTTTTACTGTGACTGAGCCATTTCAGATGAAGATGTAGATGCCTTTTCTTTTTTGACTATTACTGTATTTCCATCAACATAGTCTACTATAAACTCATCGCCCTGTTTTATCTTCCCTTCCAAGATAGCCTCTGAAATCTTGTCTTCTACCATGCTCTGGATAGCTCGTTTTAGCGGTCTTGCACCGAACACAGGGTCAAATCCTTTTTTAGCAATTGCTTCAACCAAGGAGGTAGTAAACTCTGCATAGTACTCGCTTGCTTTTATCCTCTCCTGCAAGTTTTTGAGCATTATCTCTACAATCTTTTTGACATCATCTTCATCAAGCGGATGGAAGACTATGATTTCATCAATTCTGTTCAAAAACTCTGGCCTGAAAGTTTTCTTAAGCTCACCCATGACATTTTCTTTTATCTGTTCATATGTCCTTTGCTTTTCATCTTCTGAAGTTGAAAAACCTAACTTTTTGGGGTTTGTAATGAGGTTTGCACCAATGTTAGATGTCATAATGATAACAGTGTTTCGGAAGCTAACCGTTCTTCCCTGCGAGTCTGTGAGCCTTCCATCGTCAAGTATCTGCAAAAGCAGGTTGAAAACATCAGGATGCGCTTTTTCTATTTCATCAAACAGCACAACAGAGTAAGGTCTTCTTCTGACCTTTTCGGTAAGCTGGCCACCTTCTTCATACCCAACATAGCCTGGAGGCGAACCAATGAGCTTTGACACGTTGAACTTTTCCATATACTCCGACATGTCGATTCTTATCATAGCATCTTCTGTACCAAACAGTGCTTCTGCCAAAGCCCTTGCAAGCTCTGTCTTACCAACACCAGTAGGTCCAAGGAAGATAAACGAACCAATTGGTCTTTTCGGGTCTTTGAGACCAACTCTCCCTCGTCGTATAGCCCTTGCAACAGCCTTGACAGCCTCATCCTGACCAACAACTCTTCTGTGCAAAACCTCTTCAAGCTTTAAAAGTCTTTCAGACTCATCTTCGGTAAGTTTATTTACCGGAATCCCTGTCCAGCTTGATACAATGTATGCTATATCATCTTCTGTAACAATTGGCTGTGTCTTTTGCTGATCATTTGTCCATGAATTTTTTATCTTTTCAAGTTCCTGGCGAAGCTTCATTATCTCATCTCTTATCTTTGCAGCTTTTTCATACTCCTGAAGCCTTATAGCCTCTTCCTTTTCCTTTTCAAGCTTTTCAATCTTCTCTTCAAACTCCTTCACATGCGGTGGCAAAGTGTACATTCTGAGTCTCACTCTTGATGCTGCCTCATCAATAAGGTCAATTGCTTTGTCCGGCAAGTATCTATCTGTAATATATTTCGTAGACAGCTCAACAGCAGCTTTTATAGCCTCATCAGTTATCTTTACGCCATGATGAGCTTCGTATTTGTCTCTAAGACCTTTTAAAATCTGTATAGCCTCTTCAGGTGTTGGCTCACCAACCAAAATTGGTTGGAATCTTCGCTCCAGTGCAGCGTCCTTTTCTATGTGTTTTCTGTACTCATCAAGAGTTGTTGCACCAATGACCTGTATCTCACCGCGTGCAAGAGCAGGTTTTAAGATGTTTGACGCATCAATTGCACCTTCGGCTGCACCAGCACCAATTATGGTGTGCATCTCATCAATAAACAGAATTACATTTCCTGCTTTTCTAACCTCTTCCATAGCTTTTTTGAGCCTTTCTTCAAACTCTCCTCTGAACTTTGACCCTGCAACCATAGCAGAAAGGTCTAAAGCCACAACCCTTTTATTCCTCAAAAGTTCAGGAACATTTCCTTCTACAATCTTCTGTGCAAGCCCTTCAACAATAGCAGTCTTACCAACACCTGGCTCACCAATCAAGCACGGGTTGTTCTTTGTTCTTCTTGACAAAATCTGGATGACTCTTTCTATTTCCTTTTCACGGCCAATTACAGGGTCAATTTTGCCCTCGAGCGCAAGCTGGGTGAGGTCTCTGCTAAACTGATTTAATGTTGGAGTGTTCTGTGTTTGGAAATTGATCTGCTGCTGAGGAGATACACCACCAACATTTTTTGCATCCTCGTTCAAAAGCTTCATTATCTCTTCAAAAAGTCTCTGCGGGTCAACACCAAGGTCCATTAAAATCCTCACAGCTACACTTTCTCCTTCTCTCATTATAGCAAGAAGGATATGTTCTGTGCTGATATAGCTGCTGCCAAGTCTTCGCGCTTCCATAAAGGCAATCTCAAACACTCTTTTTGTCCTTGGCGTAAAACCTGTTGGTGGCTGTGGAAGCTGATAATCACCCCGTCCAATCAGTTCTTCAATCTCATCAATCACCTTTTCTTCAGTGACACCTTGGCTGTGTAAAACCCTTGCAGCAATGCCACCACCTTCTCTTATAAGTCCCAAAAGCAAATGTTCTGTTCCAACATAGTTATGGCCAAGCTCAGCAGCAGCCTGCTGCGCAAGCATTATTGCTTTCTCAGCTCTCTCTGTAAACCTTCCTTGAAACATATTAATTCTTCCCTCCCTATTCCAAAATTTTTCTTATGAGTTCTGCTCTTTTTATGTCTCTTTCCTCTGGTGTCATTTCCCTGCCAAAGTAGTCTTGGATAATAGCAGGCTGAATTAAATTCAAAAGCACATCCAGCTTGTCGATTGTTGTCTCCTTTATTATACCCATACTGATACCCATTCTCACATCAGATATGAGTTTTAAAGCTTCGTTTGAAGAGATATTCCTTGCATATTTCAAAATTCCATAAGCTCTGTAGACCTTGTCTTCAACAAAAGCTCTGTTTTCGCTCAAAAGCCTCAACCTTGCTTGCTGTTCCTGCTCTATTATCTGATTTGTAATTGAAACTACATTTGCTATAATGTCTTCTTCAGGCTGACCCAAGGTTATCTGATTAGAAATCTGATACAGGTTTCCTGCGGCCTCACTTCCCTCACCATAAAACCCTCTCACTGCAATCCCCAGCTTTGTTATTGTATCAATTATTCCTTTCATGTACCCCAGAAGTGTCAGGGCAGGAAGATGAAGCATAAAAGATGCTCTCAGTCCTGTTCCAACATTTGTGGGACATGAAGTAAGGTAGCCCCATGTTTCGTCATAGGCATAAGGAAGATGCTGTTCCAAAAAGTCGTCAATCCTGTTTGCATCTTCCCATGCCTTTTGTATTTCCTGCCCCCTGTAAAGAACCTGAATTCTAAGATGATCTTCTTCATTTATCATAATGCTGATATTCTCATTTTGGTCAATTGCCACAGCACTTTTTATTTTTGATGATGCAAGTGCAGGTGATATCAAATGCTTTTCTATCAGCACCTGACGTTTTATAAGAGGTAGCTTTTTTATCTCGAAAAAATCGAAATGATACTGCTTGTTTTTTAAGATTACATCCCTCACCCTATCTATAACATTTGAGGCATCATAGTCATTCATCTTTATGGTAAAAGGCACATCAGAAAGATTCCTTGCAAGCCTTATCCTGCTTGTTACAACAATATCATTCATCGTGAAAAATCACTCCCGTGAAAGCTTTTTTTCAAGCTCTCTTATTTTATCCCTTATTCTTGCAGCCTTTTCATACTCCTCATTCTTTATAGCAACATTGAGTTCTATTTTGAGCCTGTCAATTTCTCTTTTTATTGCTATATCTTCGCCCATCTTTGTAGGGATTTTACCAACATGTTTTGTGTTGCCGTGAATCCTGCGGAAAATGGGATAGAGCTTTTCTGAAAAGGAGCTGTAGCACATAGCACAGCCAAACCTGCCAGCTCTTCTAAACTCGTCAAACGTCATACCACAACCCTTGCATGTAAGAGCAACCTCAAAAGAAGGTTTCAAAACTTGGGTTCCAAAAGCTGGCTCCAGTATTCCTGCCAAAAAGTTTGTTACAGAAAATGGTGCATCGAACTCTATACTGCCTTTTTGCTTTGCACAAACTTCGCAAAGATGCATCTCTGTTTTAACTCCGTTTATAATCTGGGTATAGTGTACAGTTGCCGGTCTTTTCCCGCAATTTTCGCAAAGCATGATACCTCACCGTCCTTTAAAAAGAAAAGCTTCTTCTCATTTAAATATTACCCATTCATAAGAGAAATTATCATTGCTTTTAGAATTAACATTCTGAGCGTATCTTTCAATGGCTGGTTCACCGGTAGTGTCTTGTCATTGAGCGCAGCTTTCATTATATTTGCTTCTCTTTTTGATATCACACCATTTTCAAGTAAACACTCAACAATTTCGTTTGCCTGGTGCTGACTTACAGGTGAGTTTATATTGTTCAGAATATTTTCAAGCAAGTTAGAAGAATTTTCAAACTTGACCTTTACAATTCTAATAGAGCCACCACCGCCACGTTTGCTTTCAATGTAATACCCTCTTTCAATAGTAAACCTGGTGGAAAGCACATAATTTATCTGAGATGGTGCACAGTTGAAAAAGTTTGCAAGCTCATTTCTCTGAATTTCAACCTCACCATCTTTTTTTTCAATCAGGTCCTTTATGAACTCCTCAATGATGTCAGAAAGCCTTGGCATAAAAATTCCACCCCGCTTCAACCTTAGCTGACTTTGACTATCTTTGACCTTGCAAATATATTTTAATATATTTTTTTTGTAAATGCAATATATTTTTTATTGTTAAGATGTAACAAATATATTATAATCATTTGTATAAAGTGCTCGCATGAAAGGAAAGAAAAAGGTTGAACCTCAAAAAGGTAGCACATGTAGCTTTTTTAATCATTTTAGCGTTATTTTCCTTCTTCATATCCATGCATACAAGCAAAAACTTCTTTTCAGCTATAATTTTAAAACAAAATCATACTTACCTTCAAGAAGAAAGGCTTAAGATTTTTGAAAAGCCAAAACCTTCACACAACCAAAAATTAGTCAAAACCAGTTTAAATAAAAACGATAGGGTCAAAAATCCTGTTGAAACTCAAAGCAAAGATGTACAAGCTGAAAAGCAAGCAAAAAATGAAAAAATCATTTATCTTACCATTGATGATGGACCATCACCTGTCACCCCTTCCATACTTGAAATCTTGGAAAAAGAGAAAGTTAAAGCCACATTTTTTGTTGTAGGTATAAATTGTATAAAGTACCCACAATACTTAAAGGAAATTTATCAGAAAGGCCATTTGATAGGAAATCATTCATATTCTCACAGGTATAATAACATATATAAAGATTTTAATCATTTTGTTGAGGACTTCAAAAAGGCGCAAGATACTATATACAAAATCATAGGAATAAAACCCAAATACTATAGATTTCCTGGTGGGTCTTTAAGCAGAGTTTCACCTCAAATTAAAAAGTTCCTTGACGCAAACGGTATAGTGTATGTCGATTGGAATGCAATTACTGGCGACTCAATAAAAAATCATGAAAATCTTACACCCAATCAAATACTAAAAATTACAATTTCGACAGCTAATAAAAAAAATGAAGTTGTACTTCTGATGCATGACAGCTCTTCTAAAAAGAATGCGATAGAAGCTCTGCCAAGTATAATCAGAACTTTCAAAAAACAGAGATACAGATTTGAAACAATTGACAAGATGCAAAAACCCCTTCAGTTTAAAACAAAAGCCGCATCACACTGATGCGGCTTTTAACTTCCCCATTTTATTTAAACCTGCAGTGGTTATCTTGCTGCCTTTATCTTGGAGAAACAATCACTGCAGTATATGGGTCTGTCGTTTCTGGGCCTGAATGGAACCTTTGTCTCTTTCCCACACGCACTGCACACTGCATCGTAAAGTTCACGTCTTTGGCCCTGTCTGGAATCTCTTCTTTGCATAGCCTTTCTCTGGTCTCTACACTCTTTGCACCTTGTTGGTTCGTTCTTGAACCCCTTCTGCGCGTAAAATTCCTGTTCACCTGCTGTGAACACAAACTCTCTTCCGCAATCCTTGCAAACTAAAACCTTGTCTTGATACATTCTAAAATTCCCCTCACTTCATGGATTTAGATTTTTCTGACGCCCATTGTTCCTTTGCCGAACAACCAACGTCTTCTTAATTATAACCCCATTTTAGCATTTTGTAAATAGCAAATTAAAAATTTTTTTACTCCTCTTCTTCCTCCTGCAATGAAGCCTTAGCTGCCTCTATTACCTTTTGGGCAATATGGCTCGGCACCTCTTCATACCTTGCAAACTCCATGGAAAAATATCCTCTCCCCTGTGTCATGGACCTGAGGTCTGTTGCGTATTTGAACATCTCAGCAAGAGGAACTTCTGCCAAAATCTCTTCTAAGTGATTGTCAAGCGGCTGCATACCCAGAACTCTTCCTCTTCGCCTGTTCAAATCCCCCATAATATCACCTGTGTAGTCTTGTGGAACTACAACCTTCACGCTCATGATAGGCTCTAAAAGCACCGGGTTTGCCTGCGCAAGACCTTTTTTGAAGGCTAAAGATGTTGCAACTTTGAACGCAAGCTCTGATGAGTCAACTGGATGGTATGACCCGTCAACCAAGGTAGCTTTCAAATTCATAACAGGATAACCTGCAAGTACACCCTTTTTAATACACTCTCTCAGTCCCTTTTCAACAGCGGGAATGTATTGTTTTGGAACAGCACCGCCAAATATCTTCTCTTCAAAAACTAAGTCTTCTTCCGGGCTTGGTTCAAATTCAATAAACACATGCCCGTACTGGCCATGTCCACCTGTTTGTTTTTTGTACTTTCCTTCGCTCTTTACCTTTTTTCTGATAGTCTCTCGATAGGGAACTTTTGGGTCAGACAAGACAACCGAGACGCCAAACTTGTTTTTAAGCTTGCTGACGATCACATCTATGTGCATCTCACCAATACCATAGATGATGTTTTGACCAGTTTCATTGTTTTTTTCTATCCTAAAAGTAAGGTCCTCTTCCATAAGCCTGTGAAGACCGTTTGAGATCTTTTCTTCATCGCCTTTTGTCTTTGGCTCAATCGCAAGCATGAGCCAGGGACGTGGAAAATCAATCTCTTGAAGCTTGACAGGTCTTGACTGTTCGCACAGGGTGGAGTTTGTCAAAGTAGATTGTAGCTTTGTCACAACACCAATGTCACCTGCAACAAGCTCAGATACAGGAATCTGCTTTTTGCCTCTTATCATAAAGATCTGTGAAATCTTTTCAGGCTTTTCTGACATGGTATTAAGCAAGGTCATCTCCGGCTTTAGAACGCCGCTTACCACTTTCAGATATGAAATCCTGCCAACAAACGGGTCAGCAACTGTTTTGAATACAAAAGCACAGACAGGTTGGTTCTTGTCAACTTTTATATTTAATTCATTTCCATTTTTCGTATCCTTTGCTTTATACTGCTTTGCATCGGTTGCGGGCAAGAGTCTGCAGATGCTGTCCAGAAGCTCTTTAACACCAAGACCCTTTGCAGCACACCCGCACAGTATTGGAAAGACTGACCTTTGTTTTATCCCTTCGCTAAGTCCCCTGTAGATTTCATCCTCAGAGATTTCTTCACCTGCAAAATACTTTTCCATCAGACTCTCATCATTTTCGACCGAATCCTCTATAAGACGATTCCTTATCTCTTCAATTTTATCACTCAACCCGCTCGGAATTTCTACTTCCTTTGCGGTGTTATCTTCATACCTGTAAGCCCTTTTTGAAATCACATCAACAAAGCCAACAAACCTTCCATTTTCCATTATTGGATACTGAATCGGGATTGCTTTTGGTGTTAAAACTTGATTAATTCTATCTACTACTTTTTCGAAATTGGCATTTTCCTCATCCATCTTGTTGACAAATATGAGCACTGGAAGATTATGCTTTTGAGCAAGCTCCCATGCCTTCTCTGACCCAACCTGCACACCTGTTTTTGCACCGATTACCAACACTGCAGAGTCAGCTGCATAAAGCGCTTCACATACCTCTCCAACAAAGTCAAAGTATCCCGGCGTGTCAAGAATGTTTATCTTGCAGTCCCGCCACTCAAGAGGCTCTACTGTCATTGAAATTGAAATTCGCCTTTTTATCTCTTCCGGGTCAAAGTCTGAGGTGGTTGTACCATCTTCTATCCTTCCCATTCTGTCAATACATTTTGCGGCAAATAACATACTCTCTGTGAGGATTGTTTTTCCATCCCCCCCGTGACCAAGTAAAACCACATTTTTTATATACTGCGGAGCATAGTCTTTCATACAGGCATTCCCCCTTGTAACTTAAAAGATTTAAATTTGTGTACGATAAATAAGATATTCTACAATGATTTTAAAAATCCTTTTGCTACTTTGCTAATCTTTTCAGAAAAAATTTGAAAAGGTATGCTTAGCAGAAGTTTAAAATGTGTTAGAATATATAAATCTTATTGACGTGCCAAAAAATGTTGCTGTAAAATTTTATACAGGAGACTTTTTAGTCTTATTTTAAAAAAACAAAGGGGTTTTATAACACATGAAAAAAGTGACAATTGATCAGCTTGAAGAGGGTATGAAACTTGCGCGAGATGTGTTTACTGAAAACGGCAAGCTTTTGCTTCCAGAAGGGTTTATCATAAAACCTTCATTTATTCAAAAGCTTAGAGAACACAACATCGACAGCGTCTATGTGGAAGATGAAAATGTCGAAAATTATGTAAAAGAAGAGATCATATATCATGAGACTTTTGTTGCCATTCAGGACCTGATGCTGTCTGCAAAGGCAGGAGAAATTGTTGACCCATTTGTTGCCAAAGAAATAGTAAACGACATTGTAGCGCAAATAATTGAAGAAGAGGATGTGTTCTTGAGAATAGTTGGATTTAGAGATGTTGACAACTATACATACTTTCACTCTGTAGATGTTAGTATTTTTGCCGCCATAATTGGAAAGCTTTTAGAACTTGATAGAAAACAAATAGAAGATTTGGCTTTGGCAGCACTTTTGCACGATTTTGGCAAAATGAAAATTCCCCATGAGATATTAAATAAACCTGCAAAGCTTACTGATGAAGAGTTTGAAGAGATGAAAAAACACACAATATATGGATATCAAATTGTAAAAAACATGGATGGTGTTTCTGAACAGATTGCAGAAGTGGCACTTTTGCACCATGAAAGACTTGATGGGTCTGGTTATCCTCTCAAACTCAAAGGCGATAAAATACCCTTGTTTGCAAGAATTGTGGCAATTGCGGATGTGTACGATGCCATTACTGCAGACAGAGTGTACAAAAAGAAAATAGTGCCAACAAAGGCGGCAGATTATCTTACAAAGTATGCGGGCATTCATTTTGACAAGGACATTGTTCAAAAGTTTTTAAAGATGGTGGTAAAATATCCAGTGGGTTGCTTTGTTGTACTAAATACGGGTGAGATCGCAATTGTGTACGAAGAAAATCCTTTCAACAAGACAAAACCAATCGTGAAAGTTGTTGCAAGAAAAGAAGGTCCACCTGTGCTCATTCCTTATTTTGTGGACCTCTCTCAAGATCCTAAAAGGGAAATTATTGATGTAATTAACTATTAACTTTTTTTGCTTACAAGACTTATATAAGGAACAGCATTTTCGCGATAAGACGACACTATTCCTTTTTGCAGTTTAAAGTAGCCGCATGAGGCAATCATAGCTGCATTGTCTGTACAGTACTTAAATTCCGGCACAAAAAATTCAATATTGTGCTCAGCACACTTTTTATAAAATTCGCTTCTTAGTCTTGAGTTTGCAGCAACGCCACCGGCAACTGCTATTTTTCTTATATTTGTCTCAAGTGAAAGATTGATTGTTTTTTCTACAAGTATGCTCACCACTGTTTTTTGGAAGGACGCAGCAACATCTTCTATTTTAAATTCTTCGCTTTTCTGCCAAAGCCCATGAACATGGTTTATCACGGCAGATTTCAATCCGCTGAAACTAAAATTGTACCCATCAACATCAGCAACAGGATATTTGTATTTGTCCTCATCACCCTGCTTTGCGATTTTGTCTATGGCCGGACCGCCAGGATATCCAAGCCCCAAGTACCTTGCAATCTTATCAAAAGCCTCGCCTGCCGCATCATCTCTTGTTTTTCCAACCACTTCATACTCTTCAAAATCTTTTAAAATAATTAGATTAGTATGCCCTCCAGAGACCACAAGAACAATCAATGGAGGTGTAAGTTGAGGGTATGTTATAAAATTGGCATAAATATGCCCTTCAATGTGATTCACAGCAACAAACGGAAGCCTTTTGGCATAGCTTAGTGCCTTTGCAAACGAAAGCCCCACAAGAAGCGAACCTACAAGCCCAGGCCCATACGTTGCAGCAATACCATCAATATCGTGTATGGTCAAACCTGCCTGTTTGAACGCCATATCAACAACGTATGAAATCTTTTCAACATGCTTGCGAGAAGCTATCTCTGGCACAACACCACCAAATTGATGATGGATGTCAATCTGAGAGTATATCACATTTGACAGAACTTTTCTTCCATCTTCTACAATTGCAGCAGAAGTTTCATCGCATGATGTCTCGATCCCAAGCACAAGCATCTTTTGTTCTCAGCTCCTTACTTAGAAAAACTTTGACACTCTTTTATTATACCAAATTCTCATAGAATTTTAATTTTTCCTATTACATATTTTTGATATAATAGATTAGTCTAAAACATTTTCAAGAGGAGGTCATAAGTTTGACGGCATTTCAGGCAATCTTCTTAGGAATATTGCAGGGGCTTGGAGAATTCTTGCCAATTTCAAGCTCTGCACACCTGATAATCTTCCCATGGCTCTTTGGCTGGAAAGAACATTCACTTGTATTTGATGTCGCTTTGCATCTTGGAACACTCTTGGCAGTACTTGTGTATTTCTGGAAGGATTACTTGGATATCGTGGTACAAGGAATTGCAAAGCCAAAGTCAGAAAAAGGAAAATTGCTTTGGTTCATAATAGTTGCAACAATTCCGGGTGCACTTTTTGGATACTTTTTTGAAAATATTGTAGAAGAAGTTTTCAGAAAACAATATCTTTTGATTGCAATTGTACTTGCAGTGTTCGGTTTTATCTTGTACTATGTAGACTCAATTGCAAAAAATAAAATAGAACTTTTAAAAATGAATGTGTATCACGCAGCCTTAATTGGTGTCTCGCAGGCATTTGCCCTTTTCCCCGGAATTTCGCGATCTGGCATAACAATGACAACAGGACTTTTGCTTGGTCTTAAAAAAGAAGCTGCAGCTAAATTTTCGTTTTTGATGTCAGCACCCATTATACTTGGTGCAGGAGCTGTGTCGCTTTTAAAAAACATCAATCATGTGGTTGCTGAGTTTTCAAACTTTGCAATTGGTTTTTTTACATCTGCTATAGTAGGTTTTCTGGCAATTCATTTTTTGCTTGGTATTGTCAAAAAAAGCGGTTTTAAAATTTTTGCTTATTACAGATTTTTATTGGCTGCAGTCATTTTAGCCTTCTATCTTTTAAAAGCAGTGTAGATAAGCTCAGCATTGCTATAATGCCAAGACCGATGTATCCCATGAGAGAGTAAAGTTTTCTCAGCAGCTCCTGAAACTCATTAAAGCCCAAAATAAGCGAAACGGCGATAATCACAAACTCAGCTTTTGGATTTTTGATAGAATAGGAAAGCCCCATGTAGTTTGCAAGAGTAGTTGTGAGTATTTCTAAAAATGCACATGTAACAAGGACAAACTGCAAAATAATACTCTTTTCAACTTTCAAAAGAGGCATCTGGGAAGTTTGAATATTGCCATTTGAAAGTAACAAGGTATTAATAATCAAAAGTAGTAAAAAAGTTAGTATGGTCGAAATAGCTATTGATGTTTTAATCTCTTGTTTACAAAATCTTTCTTCAAGACTATTTATTACAGGAAAGGCAAGTAACGAATTGTAAGTGGAGTAAAGTAGAGGGAATATGAGATTATGAAAAGCATCTTTTGATAAATGGAATTTTAAATTTTCAAATTGAAATAGTATCGCATTTTTATGCATAGATTTCAAAAAAACAAAAGTAATTGTTGTAATTAAAATGCTAACCACAATCTTATTTAAATTTACAATTGCTACCAAGCCATGCTTATATATTGCAAAGCTTAAGACAAAACAAAGTAAAGTAAACATATATTTATTTGCACCCAAAAATTCTCTTCCTAACTGACCAAATGCAGAAAACATAACTATTAGTGTTATTACAGAAAAGAGCAAGATGTAAGATTTGAATATCATTAAAATTATTCTGCTTTTAATTCTGATGTTCACAAGGTAAAGTAAAATTAGAAATATCAAAATGGAAGAAAAGCTGATATATAAAAAACTTTTTTCTTTGAACTGAGAGAAAAAATAGAAAATCTCCTGACCGGTAGAAAAACCAGCGCCTATTATTGACCCAAGGATTGTTGAAACAATTGCAAAAATTCTTCCCTTGTGCAATGGTTCTCCTGCTACCTTCACATATTTCTCAAATTACATGATATTTAAATTCAAAATATTATATGAAAGAATTCTGGAGGAAGAAAAAATGGAGTTTATAAAACAGATATTTATATCAATTGCTGAATACCTCTCTCAGTTTGGTCATTTAGGTATATTCATAGGAATGACGCTTGAGTCTGCCTGCATTCCAATACCCTCTGAGGTCATCCTGCCGCTTGGCGGGTACCTCGTATACAAAGGAATTGGAAGTGTACTTTCCATGACCATTGTTGCAACCTTGGGTTGTTTAGCTGGCTCTGTAATAGCCTATGTAGTAGGGTACTTTGGCGGAAGGCCATTTATACTCAAATACGGTAAATACTTTTTTATATCAAAGCACGATTTTGAGAGGGCAGAAAAATTCTTTCAGAAAAAGGGAGAAATTACTATATTTGTGAGCAGGCTTCTGCCTGTTATAAGAACATTCATCTCGCTTCCTGCTGGTATTGCAAAGATGAACTTTGTAAAGTTTTGTATCTACACCGTCCTTGGGTCATTTCCTTGGTCTCTGGTTTTTGTCTATCTCGGAAAAAAGCTTGGCGATAATTGGAAGTCAATTGAAGAGCATTTAAAAGGCTTCGACTATCTTATATTAGCCTTAATAATTGCTGCAATTGTGGGTTATGTTGTCTATAAAATCTTCAAAGGCAAAAAGTCAGCTGAGGTTGAATAAATATAAATGTTGATGTATAATTATTAAAAACTTTTAAGTGAGGGGCTAAAATTATGAAAATAGATGAAATAATCTCTTATGATTCACAGTACTATGTCAACGTGTTTGGCAGTCGAATACCACTTGCTTTTGAAAGAGGAGAAGGATGCGTTCTTTATGACAGCCAAAACAAAGAATACCTTGATTTTATCTCTGGAATTTCTGTGTGCAATTTGGGGCACAGCCACCCAAAATTTGTTGCTGCCTTGAAAGACCAGATTGAAAAGCTTATACACACATCAAGCCTGTTTTACATTGAACCTCAAGCACTTTTGGCAAAAAGACTTGCTAAAGTTTCTAAATTTGACAAAGTATTTTTCTGTAATTCTGGCGCTGAGGCTAACGAGGCTGCAATAAAGCTTGTAAGAAACTACTTTTTCAAAAAAGGTCTTTCAAAATACAAAATCATCACACTTGAAAATTCGTTCCATGGAAGAACACTTGCAACAACTGCTGCAACAGGCCAAAAGAAATATCAAAAGCCCTTTGAACCAATGCCAGAAGGATTTATAAACGTTGAGGCAGACATTGAAAAGATAAAAAATGCTATAGACGACAAAACAGCAGCAGTTATGATTGAACTTGTTCAGGCAGAAGGCGGAATAAAGGTTCTTTCAAAAGAGTTTGTACAAAAGCTTTTTAGCCTTTGCAAAGAACACGGGCTTTTGTTTGTAATTGACGAGGTCCAGACAGGTATTGGAAGGTGCGGCAGTCTTTTTTGTTTTGAGCAGTATGATATAACACCTGACATAATTACTCTTGCAAAAGGGCTTGGAAATGGTGTGCCGATTGGAGCTATGCTTTGTAAAAAAGAGGTTGCTACATTTGAACCAGGTGAGCACGGCTCAACTTTTGGTGGAAATTTGCTTGCAACAAGAGCAGCTTTAGAGGTGTTGAGAATAATTGAAGAAGAAAATATAATTGAAAATGTAAACAAAATGGGGGATTATTTAAGACAAAAGCTTCTTGAGCTAAAAGAACAATTCGATTTTATTGTGGATGTCAGAGGTTTGGGACTTTTAATAGGTGTTGAGTTTTCTTTCCCTGTGAAAGAGCTTGTAAAAGAGTTAGCTCTAGCCGGGCTTTTGACAAGCAGTTGCGGAGGTGGAAATGTCATAAGATTTGCTCCACCTTTGATTGTTCAAAAAACTCACATAGATAAAGCTTTGGAAATCTTCAAAGACGTGGTGAAAAGATATGCTGACATGGGAAGAGCTTGAAAATGCGTGTCTTTCATGTGAAAAATGCCCTATTTCCAAAAATCGCACAAACGTTGTGGTGGGTGATGGGAACAAAAACGCAAAGCTTGTATTTGTAGGCGAAGCACCGGGCGAGGAAGAAGACAAGCAAGGGAAACCGTTTGTAGGAAGAGCAGGAAAGTTTTTGGACTTGGCTTTGACTTCTCTGGAGCTTTCAAGAGAAAAAGATTTTTATATCTGCAACATTTTAAAGTGTAGACCCCCAAACAACCGCGTGCCAACAGAGGTAGAGGCTCAAAACTGCTTGCCTTTTTTGAGAGCCCAGATAAAACTCATCTCTCCAAAAATAATTGTCTGTCTTGGTGCAACAGCTATGAAATATATTCTTGGCAAAGACCTTAAAATCACTCAAGACAGGGGAAAGTGGTTTGAAAAAGGTAATTTTTTGATTATGGCTACATACCATCCAGCAGCACTTTTAAGAGACCCGGGCAAAAGAGAGGATTTTTACAGGGATTTGAAAAGTGTGAAGGAAAGGCTGGAGAAGATAGCGACAAAACCATAAAAAAAGAGCCGACCAAAAGGATGGTCGGCTCAAAATGTATTTTAGGAGTTCGAGGGGTTATGAGGATAGAGGGATTTTCTATTTTCTATTCCCCGCAGACCTTTCTTCATTTATCAAAAAGCTTGTTACAAAACAATTAAAGCACCTGACTTCTCGCCAGGTGCCTACAGTCAAAGAAAATAAAGTGAGTGTTTGCTCCTTTCACTCAACCAACTTTTACTCACTCTTCTTTGACATATGTTTCGGCAGCCTGGCGACCATAGGAAGCTGTACTTCCGACAGGCCCATGGCTTTGCGCCCCTGCCTTTCGACAGGTTTGCCTTTGTCGACATATGTCTTTATTTTCTAATTTACCATTTTACTTTGTTTAGAAAATTCTCTTTTATTATAATACTTAATTCCAACACAAATTGCAATGGTTTTTGACTCCTCTATTAACATTAATATCTTATTTAACTACAAAATGACGTGCAATGATAAACAAATTCACATCTCGAGGCAAAAAAGTAACTGTAGGATTACTAATTACAGGTGGCTGAACATTTTCTATTTTTATTATGTTCTTGCTCAATAAATAGTCTATAAGTGGTTGAGGCATTCTAACATACTCGATATTTAAGTTACCTCCATTGAACTGAAGAGACCCATTTGCTATTAAAACTCCATCCAAATGGTTTTGATCTGGTGGTACATTGATTCCACTTTTTGTAATAACGAAAATCTGAACATTAGAATGTGGATTGTTAGGTTTATTCTTGTTAAATATTTCATTTATGTCATTACTATTCTGTCCTGTAGACACAAGTGAATAATAATTTGCTCCGTTAATATCTTTTTTGTCTTCCACAATGTTATCAAGTCTAATCCAATTAGTTGGAAATGTATTCTTCTTTATTTCCTCTATAATCGCGGGAATAGTGGGATAAGGAATTTGAAAATTTACATTTGGATTTTGAACAAACAAATTCCGAATACCTGAGGGTATATTTTGGGGAATACTTCTGCACTCAATTTTATCTGAAACTCTTATATTCGTTCCTGAATTTAAATTAGAAATAGTAATCGTTCCACTACAAACAATTTTCTTTACGTTTAGCTTTACTTCTCCATCTATTTTTAAGTTATTACAATAGAGCACAGTATCAGGAGCATCAATAGTTGCAGATGAACCAATAATATCCAGATTGTTAGCATATACAACTGTTCCGACATCTGCAGACAGAATACCATCATTTCTTATTTCTATATCTCCTCCAAAAAGCTTAGAATTTGATTTCAAGACCATTTTGTCAGTCCAGATATTTAATTTATTAAAATATGCAAATTCATTTATAGTGACTAAATTGCTGCTCCCATTTCTAATATCCAATGTATCACAAAACAATGCATTTGCTACTATTTCATCTTTTCCACTAAGAGAGATAGTCCCATCCGAGAAAAGAAGAGAGTTTGATTCAAGTCTATTGTTGTTTCCATTAAAAGTTATCCCATTTTTTGTGTACATCAAATTGTTAACTACTACCTTATTGTTTCCTCCAAAGATAAAACTTCCATTTTTCACAATAATGTTATCAGCCTTAATAGTATAATCTCCTGGTCTATTGTTGTCACTTCGAAGTGTTATATCGCTACTGCTGTACATATTTCGTGTGGTAACCGTTATGTTATTGTTAAATATGATTTTGTCACTGCTAAAAAGGCCATAAGTGGTAAAATCAAATATATTGCTATCCCACGCTAACAAATAGGGTAATAAAGTGTCTGGGGATGAAGAATTAGAAACAATCTCGACTTTTTCAAATGGGGAAGGAATTGTAAATACACATCTTTCTACCCTCTTTGTTTTCGTAGTAGAATCTAAAGCTTCAACTTCTAAAATATATGAATTTCCTGATCTGGAAAAAGATATATTGCTAATATATTCACAACTTTGTCTTGCCAGCAAAATAAGTTCAGATACATTTGAAACTTGAACTGAACTATTATCTGCGAGTTTCATATCAATTCCAATTCTGTTACCTCTGTTTTCAAAAAAATCAGCTATATAGCTATTGAAAGTATTTAAATAATCATTTTCAAAACTATCACCCGTGTAAATCAACCTTCCAGTTGAATCAAAAAACTGAGCATATGTAAGCCTTTTTGCTTGAGCAATCGCTTTGCTAATATAAAACAGAATATATTCCATCGCACTATCTGCAGCAGTTGAAGTTTGTGTCTTGTTTATTGTCTCTTTACTATGTATTAACGAGGTGAGGGCAAGTTCCATCGTGCCTGCAACAAGAAGAAGCAATACAGTAAAAAAAACTATCACAATTATTAATGCTGACCCTTTGCTGGAGCTTCTTATAAAGTTTTTCATCATTGATTCACCCTAATAAAATATGTAAGTGACTTGATATTATTATTGTTTTTATCTAATATTTCTAAATCAACTTTTTTAAGTTCTTCTCGGTAATTATAAACATCTTGTGTCACTTCAAAATTATCATAGTTTGAAACTTCATATATTATCCTGTACACCACATTTCCGTTATTATCTTTTACATTAACAGAATTTTGACCAACAAATGATGGATTTATATCTTTCAAGAAATGCACTACTTCTTCAATCGTTTTATTCAAAACTTTTGCTAATTCAAAGTTTTTCTCTGTTTTTATGTTAGCATTTAGTATTTGCTGCAACAAGTTTCCTATCGGAATTAACAAAATATAAATTATAGCCACTACAACTATTACTTCTATAAGTGTAAAACCACTTTGTTTCATTTTGTACTTCTCCTTTACAAAAACTCCTAACCCTGTCTATTTAAAAATATTATTTTTCCCCGTAACTATATTTGGAAATGAAAGTTCTCTCTTTTTCGCAAATCTGTCTTCGTAACCATAAAACTTAATTTCAAAATCTGCCACTATTTTATCTTCAGAATTTATCAATGTGAAAGAATCTATAGAGTAAAGAGGATAAAAAAACTTCTGCATTTCAAAAAGCTTCTTAAAATCCTCATATTTCATTCTCCATGTTTGATGAGAAGAAAAATAAAAAATATCATCAAATTCATTACCAAAGGAATTGTTCAACTTTTGTTTTTGAGAAATAGAATAATCGGAGATTTCCACATTAAATTGTTGTGCTAATCTTTGGAGATCTAAAAGAGTAAACATCTGATCTTGGTTAGGGGGAAGTCTTTTGTTCAATTCTTCACTACTTAGATTTAATTTTGTGTTCTCTTCTTTTTTATAGACAATTAACTGTGAGCTTAGAATATTCAATTCATCTTCAAGTTGTTGTTTTCTGATTTTTAAAGTGTAAATTTCCTGACTATATTTTCTTACATAAAAGTTATAATAAGTGAAAGCCAAAATTATCATAACCAAGATTAATAAAAGTTTCTTATCTCTATCTTTTAATCCCACTAATAACCCCTTCCTTATTGTATTTTTGCTTTTACTGAGATGAGTTTCCAATCACCTTCGCTTCTTATATTTGAAAATGAAACATTAGTAAATACGCTACTGGTTCTAATACCCACAACAAATTTAAAAAGTGACTCTACTGAATTGCTTCTAACAACACAATTAATTTCTCCTTTAGAGAAACTCAAACTGTCAAATACTACATCTTGCGGCGTAATTTTTTCTAACTCATTTAAGATTTTTAATACATTTTTATGCTCTTCTAATTTTAAATTTACAAACTTTTCTTTTAATTTTAACAATTTCACTTCTGCCGCTGCATTTTTTATTACCAGCGTATCCTTTTGTTTTTCGCTTTTTAAGAGTTCTAATGTCTTTATTTCATTCTTTATAATCTTAATTTTTGTGATGTATCCAAAAGAGATGATACAAAATAATACAACTTCTAATATTAAAATGGCAACAAATATCCTCAGCATTTTTTCTCTTTTTCGTGTTTCGTACTGATATGCCCGCAGTAAATTTATATCTTTATAACTTCTTTTTTTCAAAAACTTCCTCTCCTTCATGTCAATAACCCACCAATAGCTGTTACAATCGAACACTGATTTAATTCTTCTAAGCTATTTGCTGTGTCTATAACATTTAGATTTTCCAAGTATATTGCATTGCTGTTAATTCTTGCTTTCATTAGTTCCCTCATATCCATTTTTTTGCACAACTCACCTGTTAAATAAATATTAGAAAGTGTCTCATTTGCGTGTCTTCTTATTTTAAAAAATTCATAGAACTTTGCAACATTTTCTACTACCTCACTAAGCATATAACCGTAATAAGTGAAGAGTACTTCTTCTGACATATCCTCAGACCTGAAAATCCTTTCAAGCTGATAAAATGGAAACGTCTTTGCTAACAGCAGCTTTTCTCCCTTACAAATTACAACAGTTACATAGTACCGCATCAAATTCACAATCATAAAGGTATTCTCAGTAGCTGTTTCTTCTTTCAAAGTTCCTCTTTCCCTACTCACTACCCGCCATAACGCATTTGACTCTAAATCAATCTTTTTCACTCTCAAGTGTAATCTTTCAGACACATTTATAATCCCCTCTATAATTTTCTTGGGAACTGCCACCATTAAAATATGTTGCTTTTTTGTTTTTCCTTCCTTAAAAAAAGAAAGCTGTTTATAATCAACTACGAAATTCTCTACATTTACAGGAAAACTTTGCTTTGCCTCAAATTTCAAAAGTGAATAGGTCTTATCTGGTGAAAGAGCAGGAATTACCATTTCTCTTATTAGAATGTTTGCAATTCCAGAAAGCACTATTGTAACGTTGTTTTTAGAAAAATTATTGTTTACAATCCCTTCTCCTAACAACTTGTAAAGAATATCTTCTTCCACCCTTGAATCATCCCTAATAAAATCATCATCCGATTCGATTTCAAAGACTTTACTAATTAAAATTTTCTTATTAACAGTTCCTTCTAAAATTTTTATATAGTTTTTTCCTATCTCAATGGTAATTTTTTTGCTCATGTTTATATTGCCTCACTTTGATACTCTAATTTCTAATCAGTACGTCGATAATAAGTAATCTCGTATTTCTGCACTTTTTTAGGACTAAATTTAATTTCATAAGTAATCAAAACTAAATTACCATTTTCAATAACAGAAAAATACTCTACCTTTTTCTCTAAATAAATTGAAGAAGAAACCTCTCTGCCAGCTTCATCATATTTATGAATACTTATTTTCTTTTGAACACCATCATATTGGAGTACAATTCTATATTTTAAGAAAATATTCTGAGCTAAGTCATATTCATAAACATTCATCTCAACTCTTTTGCTGTACGGAAAACATTCGATAGACTTTTGATCAGCCATCTGGAACCATTGTTTTATATCTTCTTGGAGTCTTTTAGCTTGAAGAGATACTTCTATATTCTCATCTTGGTTATGTAGAAATTTATTTGTGTTCATAAAAAAATCATATATAACCACTATCACAATAAACAAAATTGTAACACTGACTAAAACCTCTATTAATGTAAAGCCCAAGGCTCTTTTCTTCATTCTATCAAGACACTTCCTGGAGGTATTTCTTTAATAATAATCTTTCTTTTGAATGTAGAATGCCCTTTCCCTTTTATTTCAATCACCGTATCTCCCTGCGTAGGAGAATAAGAGCTTAAGAAAATTGTAGTCTCACTATCTGCCTCAGAAATGCAATATCGAAGCCTATTATCATACGTAATAACAGTTAATCTCTGAGTCGAAACTTTGTTACTTTCGAGTACTACTTTCCGACTTACCAACGTCTTAAGAATTTTTATTTGATTACCTTCATCTCTTTTAATGAATTTAACTTCAAGGTATTTTTCTCCATTATCGTTTTCTTTGGCCCAATTGTTTATTACAACAAAATACTTATAATATGCCAATTCACTTTCTATTTTACCATACATTTGTGTTATCATAGAAGCAATTTCTTTAGTAACTCTATCAATCTCTGCTTTTTCACTAAATAACAAATAATTGGGAATTGCAATTGACAACAATACGACCAAAATTGAGATTACAATTATCATTTCAATCAATGTAAATGCTCTACAATTACCTTTCATGTTAAACCACATTACTTCTTTATTTTTTCTCATGTTTAGGATTATTTTTTACAATATATGCTGCAGCAGTAATTGCTGCAATTATGTCAACTTCAAATTGTTCCTTTAAGGACTCTATTTTTGTGTAAAGCTCTCCCTCTTCTGTTGCCACATATCTTGGTGGAAGCCTGTTTAAAGTCAGGGCAAATATATCTGTCTTGCATTTTTCACATTTGCACACATCTATATCTTTCAACACTCTATCAAATAACATTAAAACAGCTTCTTCCATATAGTTTTTTACTTTATACACAAATTTCTCCCCTCTCAACATATTTTTACAAAAATAAACCAAGATACCATTTCACAATATGATCACCAAATATAAGAGTTAAATATATAGACATAGCTATAAAAGGAGCAAACGGAATTTGTGCTTTTACTGTTTTTCTTTTAAGAAGTAATAAAAGAACACCATATATTGCCCCTATTACAAAGCTCAAAAAATTAACAACAACTGCCTTTCCAAAATCAAAACCAACTCCGCCTGCAAACAATAGTAAAACATCACCAAACCCCATTGCTCTTCCTCGAGAGGATAGATATATCAACAAAACCAAGGAACTTGAATAGATTCCGCCAAGAATTAAGTGTTTTATGTTTATCAAAGAAAAACCTTTGTCTAAAAAGTATAACAATGAGGAAAGTACAAAAAGTATTAATATGGAAAGATTAGATATCTCAAGTGTATCCACATCCACAAATGAGATATATATCAATACAAATCCTATGAAATACGCTATCCATGTCCTGACACTAAAACCAAACTTGCTGTAGGCACTAATTGCACATAGCAAGGATAAAATTTCAACTATAGGATACCTTAATGGAATCTTCTCATGACAAGCCCTGCATCTACCTTTTAAAATGATAAAACTCAAAACAGGGATTAAATCATATGGCTTTATTCTTGTTTTACAATTAGGACAATGAGAGGGGGGATATACAATCGACTCCCCCCGTGGTATTCTATATATGCAAACGTTTAGGAAGCTGCCAAGGACAAGGGTCCAAATTAAAAACATTATGCGACACATATTGTCTAACCACATCTTATTATTTTTCACTGGTTATAAGGTTGCTCTGGATTTGGATATATTTCATCTACTTTATCGTCAGTCAAAGATGAAGAATCTTTATATACTCCAACGTGAACAGTTTCATTTTGGTATTTGTAACAAAAGCCTTTATAGTCCGAAGAATATTTTGGTTTTGGTACTCCCCCACTTAGATATGGGACTATAAATGTATCTTCTTCTATTGATTTCCAGTTAGTAGAGAGCTTGCTGGCATCTCCACCATCTGCTACATATTGTTGAATAGCCATTGCTATATTCCTTGCATTTGCTAAGTCAGCACTAATTTTGGCTCTATTGATTTGTTTTACTGCCTGGGGAACAGCTATTCCTACAAGTATTGCAATTATTGCAACTACTACAATCATTTCAATTAATGTAAAACCTTCATTCTTCCCATTAATTTTTTTAATAAACCATCTCAACATTTTATCTCCCTCCTCTTTTTTTTAAAACCTCTTCATATAGTTACACTTCCATACAACCTAAACAATGGCAAAATAATTGATATCACTAAAAAACCTACCATCAAAGCAAGAAAGATAATCATCAACGGTTCAAACAAAGCGGTCAGTCTTGTTATCTGATTTTCAACCTCATTTTCGTAAAAGTCAGCCGCTTTTTCGAGCATATACTCGAGCCTACCTGTTTCTTCACCGGTTCTTAGCATAACCGATACAAGTGGAGGAAATATTTTTAGCTCACTTATTGGTTGTGACAATCCCTCTCCCCCTCTAACTCTCTCAATCACCCCCTCGAACGCCTTTTCAATATAAGCATTGGAAATTACTCTTTTTGTAGTATCTAAAGCGGTTAACAAGTTAACACCAGCACCTAAAAGTGTTGCCAGTGTCCTTGTAAACCTGCTTGTAGCTTGACCTAAAATAATACTTTTAATAAGGGGAATTTTGAGTTTGAAACTATCAATAAAAACGGCTCCTCGTTGAAACTTTCTGAACATTTTGTATCCTATGTAACCAAGAACAATTGCACTTAATATATATATAAGGTTTCTCTTTAAAAAAACTCCTAAATTTATTATAAAAAGAGTTATCGATGGAAGTTGCACATTTAATTGTGCAAAAATTTCGACAAATGCTGGTATTACAAAAATAAGTAAAAACAAAAATACAAGTGATGCAACACTTATGACAATCACTGGATATATCAAAGCATTTACTATCTTCTGCTTCAATTTCATTTCTTTTTCAAAATGTATTGCCATTTTATCCATTGCCGTATCCAATGAACCACTCAACTCTCCAGCTTCAACCATGTGTATCAGAATAGACGGAAAAATATCGCGGTGCTCATGCATAGCAGATGAAAGAGGATTTCCTTTACTTACCTCCTCATACAAGTCATTTAAAACTTTGCCAAAATATTTGCCTCTATTCTGTGTTCTCAATACATCGAGGCAATTCAAGACTGATATTCCTGCCATCAACATTGTAGCAAATTGTCTGCAGAAAATAAAGAGCTCTTTTGTACTTATTCTCTTTTTGACTCTTAAATTAATTTCTTTTTCTAATAAACCTTTTTCTTGTAAGTCAATAACAAAAACTTCTCTGCTTTTAAGAATTTTCAGAGCTGCATTTATATCTTCGGCCATAATTGTTCCCTTAGTTAATTTTCCGTTTTTATCTAATATTTTGTAAACAAACTCGCCCATATGATATCTTCCCCACTTACAGTTGGAGTAATTTATTCACTATGTCTTGGTCAGGCGCATATGTAAAAACATCTTCTTTTGTGATACACCCTTTGCGATACAACTCTACTAACGAATGCTCCATCGTTATCATTCCATTTTTCATACTTGTCTGAATCACAGATTGAATCTGGTAAGTTTTGTTTTCTCTAATCAAATTTCTTATAGCCGGCGTTGCAATCATTACCTCACAAGCAACTACTCTACCAAGTTTATCTCTACGCGTAAGCAATTGTTGAGAAACTACTGCCTGGAGTACAGTTGACAGTTGGACTCTTACTTGCTGTTGCTGATGTGGTGGAAAAACATCAATTATCCTATCGATTGTTTTTGCAGAACCAATAGTGTGAAGAGTTGAAAATACTAAGTGCCCGGTCTCTGCAGCGGTAAGAGCAATCGAGATTGTTTCCAAATCTCTCATCTCACCAACTAAGATTACATCCGGGTCTTCACGTAAAGCAGCGCGAAGAGCTGCTGCAAAACTTTTAGAATCGCTTCCGATTTCTCTTTGATTTACTATACTGCTTTTGTGTTTATGCAAGTATTCGATTGGATCTTCAAGGGTAATTATATGAACACTTCTTTCTGTATTTATTATATCTATCAGCGAGGCAAGTGTAGTTGATTTTCCTGAACCAGTTGGACCAGTAACTAAAACCAATCCCTTATTAAGCTTTGTGAATTCTCTGATAACAGGTGGAAGTCCCAAATTCTCAAATTTTGGAATTTCTTGAGGAATGATTCTAAAAGCAATTGCATATGAACCCCTTTGCTTGAATACATTTACTCTGAATCTACTAATTCCTTGTAGGCTATAAGAAAAATCAACTTCACCATTCTCATAAAGTTTTTCAAGATGATCAGCCGGCACAATGTATTTTACAATTGACTCTATATCCTTAGGCAAAAGTTTCTCATCCCCAAGCCGAATCAAATTTCCATGAACCCTAATAGTTGGAGGCAATCCCACCGTTATGTGAATATCTGAGGCACCTTTTAAAAAAGCTTCTTTAAGAATCTCATCAATGTTCATCATAAAAAGCCTCCTATAAAAGACAAAAATTTTAATCTAATGTGTAAGTCGCTTTCACAAACTCCTCTACCGTTGTTACACCTTCTAACACTTTTGCGATACATGCTTCTTTTAAGGTTTTCATCCCTTCTTTTATAGCTATCTCTCTAATTTCGTCACTGCTTGCGTTTTTAGCTATATATTTTTTTAATTCTTTTGACATCAGCAAAATTTCATATATTCCTGTCCTTCCATAATAACCCTTATGATTACAAAAAGCACATCCTCTGCCTTTGTAAAGTTTTGTATCCTTATTATCTTTTATACCCAAAGTGTTTAACTCAGAAATATCTGGTATATATGCTGTTTTACAATTCGGACAAATCTTTCTCACAAGACGCTGGGATATAACACCCACTACTGCAGAACCAATTAAAAAATTCTCTATACCCATATCGATTAGTCTTGTAATGGCACTTGGAGCATCATTAGTATGAATTGTAGACAACACAAGATGTCCTGTAATTGCTGCTCTAATTGCTATTTCTGCAGTTTCTCTATCCCTTATCTCACCAATCATAATTATATCGGGGTCTTGTCGCAAGATAGACCTCAGCACACTGGCAAATGTAAGTCCTACTTTGGGATTGATCTCAACTTGATTTATGCCATAAATTGTACTTTCAACAGGGTCTTCAACAGTAATGATGTTTTTTGTTCCAGTATTCAATTCATTCAAAATTGTATACAAGGTTGTTGTTTTACCACTACCTGTTGGGCCGCAAACAAGAATGATACCATGCGGGGAAGAAATGATTCTATTATATTTTTCTAAATCATCATCTGTAAATCCCAGTTCAAGTTTTGATTTAATAAATGAACTCTTATCAGCTATTCTTATTACAAGTTTCTCTCCATAAATGGTGGGTAAGGATGAAATTCGCATATCATATTGTCTATTATCAAAGTAAAATGTTGTTCTACCATCTTGGGGAATTCTTTTTTCAGCTATATCCATATTTCCAATAACCTTTATTCGTGCAATCAATGACGATAAAACACTTGGCTCTAACTTCAAAATATCATACAATACCCCATCAATTCTGAATCTTATTTTCACTTCATTCTCAAAAGGCTCAATATGTATGTCACTTGCCCGCAGTGTTATTGCCTGCTCAAATATGGAATTAACAAGCTTTACAACAGGAGTTTCCTGCTCCTCATCAGAAGAAATTACTAATCGTTGTGGCTTCCTTTGAGATGCTTCTTTGTTCAGTTCCTCTGCAACTCTTAATGCCTCCTGTTTTCCATAAAATCTTTCAATCGCTCTTTTGATATCACCAGCCTTGGCTATAACTGGCTGAACATTCTTACCGCTATATATTGCCACATCCTCAATTGCAAATATATTAAGAGGATCTGCCATAGCAACATAAATCTTATCACCTTCAACTTTTATGGGAATTAACGTATGTCTTTTGGCAATGTTTTCTGAAACCAGACTCACTGCTTCCTGATCAATATTGTATTGATCAAGTTTTATGTGGGGAATTCCCAATTGAAATTCTAAAACTTCTACAATCTCATCTTCTGTCACAAAACCTTGTTCAACTAAAATTTCACCCAATTTCTTTCCCGTAGACTTTTGGAGACTTAAAGCCTTTTGAAGCTGCTCTTGAGTGATCAATCCTGCTTCTACCAACAACTCTCCTAAGCGTTTTTTGCCTGCTACCACTATTTATTACCTTCTTTCAATAGCGGTTTTTTCTCACTTACATACTTCCAATTCTCTCAAGTTCACTCTTTGCTAAAGTGTGTATAAGTGAAACCATCTCTTTATCTGGCTCAATTCCAAACCATATTTTTTCTGCTTCAATTGCTTGATATATCAGCATCGGCAGCCCATTTAATATTTTTTTGCCATTTATTTCTGCAAGCTGCAATAACTTAGTTTTATAAGGATTATATATCATGTCATATACAAGTTCAACAGTAAAATTTAGGGTATTTATGGGAGAGATGTCTACATCAGGGTACATGCCAATGGGTGTAGTGTTGATCAAAATATCATATGAAACATTCTCTATTTCTGACCACTTTATAATCTTCAAGTCAACTATTTCTTTATACTGCTGCCTTAAAGCTTGTGCCTTCTCATATGTCCTGTTTGCAATAAACACTTCTTTTGCACCCATCCTGTAAAGTCCATAGATGCAAGCTTTTGCTGCACCACCGCTACCAAGTATCAATATTTTTTTGTCTTTTACATCACCCCCCCTATCCTCCAAGCTTTTTTTAAACCCTATCCAATCGGTATTGTAAGCCAAAAACTTTCCATCCTCTTTTTTTACAGTATTTGCCGCTTTTATTATTCTCACATCTTCTGAAACTTCATCGCAAAACTCCAAAATATCTTCCTTGTAAGGAATTGTTATATTAAATCCAACAACATCCTTATCTTTTCTCACCATCTCAACAAATTCTTTTAGCTTTTCAGTATCAGAGAGTTCTAAATTTGAATAAATTGCATCAATATCAAACTCAGATAGAATCGTGTTATGAATAAAAGGTGAAATTGAGTGTTTTAAACTCTTGCCAATCAAAAAAAGCTTTTTCATTCTCTCTCATCCTTTTCGTAATATTTTAGAATTTTCTTTTCAAAAATCCTGTTTATTCTGGTTACAATAAACTCCTTTTCTTTTAATGGTCGGACCAAAATTACATAGAGTTTTAACCTTTTTGCCCCTATCACATCTGTAAAAAACTGGTCACCTATCACAGCTGTTTGATGATTTTTCTTGCCCTGATGAAGCAGTATTGATGCTTTTAAAAATCCAGATTTCAAAGGCTTTTTTGCATTATAGATGGCAGGAATGCCAAGCATACTTTCTATTTTTTTGACTCTATCCTTCTGGTTGTTCGAAACAAGGCAAATTTTAAATCCCATCTTTTGAACCTTTTCAAGCCACTCAATAATCTCTTCTCTTACATCAAACTCTCCCCACGCAACTATGGTGTTGTCTATGTCGATAATGAGATAGTTTATTCCTCTTTTTATAAGAGTTTCAAGGTCAATATCCAATATACTTTTGCATATCATATCAGGTTTGAACTTTTTTAGCATCTTCTCTGCCCTTTCTCTCCCTTTTACTATCTAAAAATTGTCAAAGAAAAAAATGAATCTACACAACTTTTTTGTTTTTTGATTTGTGAAAATACAACCTGATAAGGTATAATTTAATTATATTCTAAGCCTCTATATTTTTCAAAATAAATTGAGAAGGGGGAAAAAGGTTAAAAATGGTTGAGGTAAAAAAAGTCGAGTATATGGGCTGGGAAAACTGCTACAAAATTTCTAATGGGAAAATCGAAGCAATTGTCACAACAGACGTGGGACCGAGAATAATTCATTTTGGATTTGAAGGTGGTAAGAACGTCTTTTGTGTGGTGGAAGACCAGGCAGGAAAAGTTGGCGGTGATGAGTGGAGAATATACGGCGGGACAAGACTGTGGCACAGTCCGGAAGCTATGCCACGCACATATTTCCCTGATAATCACAAAATAGACTTTGAAATTGTAGAAAATGGCATTGTACTAAAACAACCCATGGAAACCACAACTTTCTTGCAAAAAACAATTGAACTGAAGTTTCACCCAACCGAACCAGAAGCTTATGTAACGTATAAAATCAAGAACAATGGTCTTTTTGAAGTTAAGTTCGCAATTTGGGCTCTTTCTGTAATGGCACCTGGTGGAGTTGAGGTCATGCCAATTCCAAAGATTGATACAGGACTTTTACCAAGCTATCCTTTGGTCATGTGGCCATATACAAAACTTAACGACCACAGAGTCTTGTGGGGAGAGGATTTTATTATTCTAAAACAGGATAAAAACTGCAAGCCACCGTTTAAGATTGGATATCCAAATTTAGACGGCTGGGCTTGCTACTTAAATGATGGAGACTTGTTTATAAAACAATACAAACATGTAGATGGTGCAGAGTACCCTGACTTTGGATGTTCTTACGAAACATATACAACCGATTTCATGCTCGAGATGGAAACTCTAAGTCCACTTTACACTGTCGCACCGGGCGTAGAGATTTCTCATCTTGAGGTTTGGCAGCTCAAGAAAGTTGATTCTACCATTGAAAGTGAAGAAGATGCCAAAAACCTGATTTTGCCTTTGATAAAAAAGTAAAAAGCACTTTTAAACTTGAAAGGGGCTTCTTCCTTTCTGATTTTCAGGAAAAAGCCCCTTATTACTTTCATCTTATGACCCTTTTTGCCATCATAAAAAATCTTCCATAATATGAATTTAAGTCAGTCTCTGTTACACGTCCCCTTGCACTTGATGCATGAATGAACTTGCCACCGCCTAAATATATGCCAACATGATTTATATAATTTTTCCCGCCATCTGTGTCAAAGAAAAGCAAATCTCCCGGTTTAATTTCACTGTAAGAAATTCTCACACCATTTGTTCTTGCCATGTCAGCTGCTGTTCTTTCTAAATGTATCCCAAAGTTCTTAAACACAAACTGTACAAATCCTGAACAGTCAAAACCAGTTGATGGTGACGTCCCACCATATGAGTATCTTATACCACGAAATCTTTGAGCAAACTCCAAAATTCTCTGAGCTAAGCTAAGATTTGTAAAAGTTTCTGCTTGACCTCTCTCATACCCACCACGTGACATTGTTTTCGATACAAATTGTGAAGGCATCTTCAAAAGGTAATATGCCATATATCCTACTGTGCCATCAAGCGTCTTTACCTTCACCCAGCCATTTTGTTCTCTTGACAGGACATAGACTTTGCTGCCACTTTTTAATGTCTTTAATATCTTTGATGAGGTTGACATATCACTTCTTAAGCGCGCATTGTCTTTTAAAACTGTAGCTTGCGCAGCTTTAGCAGCCGTTTTTGCAACACTTGCCCTTGAAGTATTTGAAACTGCGCTCCTTTTTTCATTTGTAATAGTTATGTAATCAGACTTTACATACCCAACAATTCCATCATACGAAATCTTTACCCATCCACCTGCATTTGACAAAACTTGGGTTTTAAACCCTTTGGGGAAAACTCCTAAAATCTTACTACTTGTTGAAGGTGCACTTCTTATATTTATTGTTGATTTTGCCTGGGCTGACTGGGCAAAGGCCTTTGCAGAAAAAAACATCAAAAAAATTCCAAGAGTTATAGCAATTAAGCTTCTGAGATTCATACAAAAACTCCCTTCTTGAGGCTTACGGGATTAGCTGACGGGTTCGGGACAAGAAGGCTATCCCTACGGCAAGACTTTTGCCGATTCACCCCAATGGCTACTGTGGGTCTCCCGCTGTCTGAGCAATTTTTACAATTTGCTCAGGCATTCAGCCTATGAAGTTTATTATTTTGATGTAATTATTTTATTACAAGTCACTTTATTCTGTCAACCCTTTTTTACAGAATTGTTACGCAGATATTTCTAAAATATTACAACCCCATCTTTAAAAGCCCAAGTCTTCTTTGACCAGCACAACCTTGATTCTTCCCTTTGCAGGAGACCTTCTTGTTACAACAATATGGCTGCAGATGCTATCGCTACTTAAACAATCATGGCATTTTCCGTCCTGGGTGCAGGGTGTGTTTCGAGAAAGTCTTTTTGAGTTCATGGGAGATGCAATATTTCTTACTCTCAGCAAACCTTGCTCCTCGTTTAAAACAAGCTTGTTCTTGCCGGCAATCACTATTACATTTTTAGGACCAAAAAGAAGCGCTGCAAGCCTGTTGCCGTTTCCATCTATGTTTATGAGTTTTCCGTCAAGTGTTATTGCGTTTGTTGACATAAGATAGTAGTCAGCCCAGAAAGATTTTCTGTAAATCTCACCAAGCTCCTCAGGTGTTATACCTTCTTTGTATCTGTCCAAAAAATTGTAATTGCCATTTCTCAGAAAATCTATCACACCACACTCAAAAAGTGTCATTGACCCACCGCACGATACCACACTGCCTTTTGAAATGAGCTTTTCTAAAAGAGGCACAACATCTTCTTTTTTCTCGACAATAAAACATTCAAAGTTTCTTGCTTCCAAGTTTTTCTTTACAGTTTCAAAGTTTGTATCTATCCACCACGCCTTGTTTGGATTCACTTCATATCACCCCTTCACATTTTACCGTTTGTCTCTTTTAAGATATAATCTTTTAAGCTATCAACGCTTGAAAGAACCAATGCTTTTTCCCTCAAGCAATTATAAAGTCTTGTTGCCAAACCGCCTGTAAAATCGCGCTTTGAAATATCCTCCTCTTCAATTATACACAGCTTATTAGCATATCTCAGCGCCTCTAAGTTTTTCAGGTTCTGAACACCAAACGGAATACTACACAGCACGCACAGGTCTGCTCTCTTTATAAGCTGGACATTTTCAATGTACTCTTTTTCACCAATTGGCATAAAAGGTTTTGTAAAAACTGTATAGATGGAAAAAAGCTGAGCTGTTTCAAAGTCTGTATCGTTTGTGGAAAGTACACCTGTTGTGACTTTACACCCCATTTCAACGAGCATCCTGAAAAGAAGCTGTGCGCTCCCACCTCCTGCAACAACATGAACGTGCACAGCTTTTGGGTCTTCTCTCTGGATAAGTTCTATATCAAATATCCCAAAGGGATTTTTGTAAACAACTGCGTCAACGTCATACACCTTTTTGATGTTCTGCTGGTTTAGAACTTCATCTGGTCTTCCAATATCTACAATTTTACCATCTTTCATCATAATCACACTATCGCACACTTTGGCTGCAATTTTCAGATTATGAATTGCCATTATGACAATCTTGCCATCCAGCGCTTCTTGTTTTGCAATCCTTAAAATCTTTTCTTGGTGAGAGATGTCCAAGCTTGAGTTTGGCTCATCAAAAAGCAAAACTTTGCTACTTTGAGCAAGCACACGTGCAAAGGAAGTCCTTTGCCTCTCACCACCTGAAATCTTTAATATGCTCGAAAGTTTTTTGCTGGAAAGATCAACCTGTTCTATCTTCTCCTCTGCAATTTTTTTGCTCTCGTAGGTAGCAAAGAACCTGCTCTTTTCATAGGGAAATCTTCCCATCATCACAACATCAAGAACTGTAAACGGAAAGCTTGAAAAGATGTGCTGTGGCATGTACGAAATAAGCTTTGCTCTTTCTATGTCAGAAAGCTTGCTTATCTGCACCTCACCAAAACAAATCCTGCCTTCAAAAATTTTGACAAGCCCTGCTAAAGCCTTTATCAGTGTACTTTTACCACTTCCGTTTGGTCCAACAAATCCATAGACTTTTCCTTCTTCGAACTTAAGCCTTCCATCTACCTCAACAATTGGATAAGAATAGCCGCATTTGAGGTTCTCAACAAAAAGAGACATTATTCTATACACTCACCTCATTTTCACGCTTTTTCAGAAGGTACAAAAAGTATGGTACCCCCACCAAAGAGGTTATAATCCCAACCTTTACTTCAACCGGTGAAAACAATACTCTTGCAATTGTATCACACATAATCAAAAATATTCCACCACTTAAAATTGAAGCAGGTATCAGTCTTCTATAATCGCTTCCAACAATGAGTCTGAGCATGTGCGGAACAATTAGCCCAACAAAGCTGATTGGTCCTGAGACAGAGACCGCTATCCCCGTTATGAGCGAAACAAGAAAAAGCAAGGTTTTTTTCAGCTTTTCTGGATTTACCCCAATTGTAAAGCTTTCTTCCTCTCCAAGTATCAAAATGTTTATCCTCTTTGCAAATAGCAAAGAACACAGTATCAAAATACAAAGAGGAACAAAGCTAATCTTCACATGCACCCAGCTTCGACCGTCTAAACTACCGAGCATCCAAAATATATATTCGCTTACCTGATACTGATTTATGTTTGAAAGAATCAAAGAGTTTATGGAAGACACAAAAGTTGAAACTGCAATACCAATTAAAATGAGGTTTGTAATGGGCGTTTTGTTGTTCTTGGTTGAAAGCCTGTACACTAAAAACGAAATCAGAAGCGCACCTGCAAAAGCAAGTAATGGTAAATAAAATATGTTTATGGTGTTAAGCGAAAAGGCTATGCAAACAATGGCACCTAAACTTGCACCGCTTGATGTTCCAATAATTCCTGGGTCTGCCATAGGATTTCTGTAAAGTCCTTGAACAAGCGCACCTGCTATGCTCAAGCTCATCCCAACAATCATGGCAATTATTATTCTTGGAAGTCTTATTTGCCCGACAATTGTCAAATCCATATCATTCGCTGGACCAAAACTTATACCTATGAGCGATAAAAGTGCCTTTAAAACACGAAGGGGAGGGATAAAAACACTTCCCACCCCTATGGATATTATAAATACTGTCAAAAGCAGAAGAGCTAAAATAATCAAAACCTTTTTCAACTGTACCACCACTTATAAAAGCCTTATTTGAAAAGATACGGATATGCAGCTTTTGCCAAGTCATAAATACCTTCAACAATATAGTGCGAAACTGTTTGAACGTGCCTATCATCAAGAATAATTACGCTGTTGTTCTTCACAGCTTTCAGGTTTTTGAAAGCAGGGTCTTTTTTGAACTCCTCTACGTACTGCTGAGAAGTCTTTTTTGGATTGTACGACGCAGATGGAATAACAATGATGTTCGGGTCCCACTCCAAAATCTGTTCTTTTGAGATAGTTGGCCAGCCTTTCAATCCAGCAACAGCTGCTATATTTATAACCCCTGCATACTTTGCAATCTCATGCTGGGTTGTATTTTTGCCATATGTGGAATTGAAGTAGTATGTGTAGAAAAGCACATATTTTTTCTTTCTCAAGTATTTTACCTTTTTTTGCACAAAATTAATTTTATCGTCCATGTACTTTATAAGAGCCTGACCTTTCTGGATTTCACCAGTTAGCTTTGAAAGATTTATAATCTCTTGTTTGATATTTACAATCGAATTTGGATTTAAGCTGACATATATAGGACACTTAAGACCTTTCTTCAAAAGGTCGTACTTTGACTTGTCAATGTAATAAGGTACTATCACAAGGTCAGGTTTTGCCGCAATTATCTTTTCAATGTCGTTGCTCGAATATCTGCCTTTTACATTCTTAGCAAGATTTACGACATTCGAATTGTTCTTGTCATCAGCAAATATAGAAAGCCCAACAATTCTGTTAGCAGACACCATATTGAGCAAAATCTCATCTGTCTGAAGCGCAAGCGACAAAATCCTTTGAGGTTTCTGTTTTACAGTTATGCTATATCCTTTTCCATCCTTGACTGTGACAGGAAAGTCGGCAGCATGAGAATAAAATGGAATTAAAGCTACCGCAAATGCAATTAAAACAACTATTGCAACTAACTTTTTAGAAAACTTCATCAGCATATTCAACCCCTTTGTATGTAATAATTTGCTTGCATTATTATATCACACAAGTTGCTGGATGTCTATACTAATTATTTCTGTTTCTTCTGGTAATAAATTTAATAAAGTAGGATCAAAAGGAAGCTCACGGTTTACCCACCTTATATAACCACTCACTGGGGATTTCAAGGTGTACGTCTTGTAGATTGACTCAATTCTTGCAAACTCCTCTCCTTCTTGAATATACCCTGACGTCTTGAAAAACTCAAACATCACAATGTCACCAAGCTCCATCTCCAAATTTTTAGTTATACCTACCGAAGCAATCGAACCATTAACTTCAACCCACATATCCCCAAAAAGAAGCCTCTCACCATACAGCATCCTTTTTCATTCCCTTTTTTCGAAGTATTTTTACTTTCCAGCAAATTTTTTAAGCTGCTCATAAGTCATCATACCAACGTTTTTCGCTATTATCCTTCCATTTTCGTCAATCAAAAATGTTGTGGGTATTCCTTCAATCCCAAATTGTGCAGAAACCTTCCCATCCCTGTCAAGAAGTACTGGGTACGTAACTCCCATTGAACTTAAGAATTCCTCAACTGTTGCTTTATCTTCTTGAATATTAATGCCAATCAAAACAACATCTTTGTTTTCGCGATGGAATCTTTCAAAATCGGGTATCTCAGCCCTGCAGGGTGGACACCATGTTGCAAAAAAGTTGAGAACAACCTTTTTGCCCCTAAAATCTGATAATGAATACTCTTTGCCATCCACTGATACAAGCTTGAAATTAACTATACCTTCGGCAGCTGCATTCTCTTTTGAGCGCGACATAATCTGGTATACTAAAAGCCCAATCAAAATGGCGCTTATCAATATAAAGATAACACTTTTGATTCTATTATTCAACATGAAATATTCACCTCTTTTTGAATTTTTCTATTTTCTACCTGAAGAAATTTATCTTATCAAAAAACGCAAGCATGCCAAATGCAATCAAAAGCGCACCTGTAAAATACTCTATTGCCCTGCTGTACCTATTCAACATGCCAAAAAAAGCTTTTAGCCTGTCTATTAAAAAGCTTGAGATCAAAAACGGCACGGCAAAACCCATCGAATAGATAAAAAGCAGCATCGCTCCTTTTAAAAATGTTTCAGATAATGCCGCCATACTCAAAATAGACGTCAAAACTGGTCCTACACAGGGTGTCCAGCTTATGCTCAAAACCATTCCTAAAATCAACGGTGAAGCATTAATATCCAAATTACCTTTACCCTGTATATGTATAAAAATCCTTTTTAAAAAATCTGGTGACAAGTCAAGCATCACCAGACCCATCAAAACAATAACTATTGCTGCTATCTTTTTTAGCACAAAACTGTACCCAGAAAAAACACTGCCTACCGCTGCAGCAAGCACTCCAAGTACAACAAAGACAATTGAAAATCCCAGAACAAACAAAAGGCTATTTTTTAACCTGCTACCCTTTTGAGAAAAAAGATATAGGACATACACAGGAATAAGCGGCAAAATACAGGGTGAAAAAAAAGACAAAAAACCGGCTGTCGCCGCCGCTAAAATATCTATTTTCATAATATTCTTCCCCTTTGCTATTTGATTTTGTACCCACCATTTACAATTACCCACACATCCTCTACTGCTTTGAATCCCCTGCCATCGTTTCTTGCAACTAAATAAAAATGGTTAAACAAAAGTTGCTGGTTTGCCCCCACATCTTTTGCGCTTGTCAAATCAATAATTGTTGCCCCTTTTGGCACAACAGAAATAGCTTTTCCAACCCGCACCACAAACTCTGTTGATGCATCAAACAAGATGGTCTTGCTTTTTGGTACCTTAATAACCTCGTAACCTTTGGTGTATACAAAATCGCTCTTTTTTACTACTGAAGAACCTGAGACGTTTTTAAGCTTGGCATCAAGCTGCGTAGTTTGCTTCTTTAGTTTTTCAATCTCGGAAGATAAATTGGCAAGCTGGCTTTGCAACTTTGAAATATCTTGTGCTTGCCCTGAAGAAATATTTGTATCCTTTATTTTCTTATCTAATTCATTTATTTTATTGTCTATGTACGCCTTTAACTGGTCAACCTGCTTTTTTAAAAAACCGTATGTGACAAGAGCATTGCTGTCAATTGACTGTGTAGATGCAAATATAACCCCCATGCTCAGCACTCCTGCGACCAGAACAAGTATCAAAAAATTTACGCCTTTTTTAAACCTGCGCCTTCTTTCTTTTTCCAATCATATCCCTCCGCTGTCCATTCTATTAGCCCAAGGCTTATCAGAATTGCCTGGTTTACTTTTTCCATGACCTCATCAGAAAGCTTGCCAACCTTATTTTTGAGCCGCACTTTGTCAATTGTTCTGATCTGCTCAAGTAAAATGACAGAGTCACGGCTGAGACCAAACTCACCCGCACGAATCTCAACATGCGTTGGAAATTTAGCTTTGCCAATCTGTGAAGTTATCGCAGCCACAATCACAGTTGGGCTGTATTTGTTCCCTATATCATTTTGAATTACCAGAACTGGTCTTATGCCGCCCTGCTCAGAACCAACATGTGGAGCAAGGTCAGCATAAAATATGTCTCCCCTTTTGATTTCAAGTGGTGGTTGATTTTGATTTTGCTGTATCACTTTCTCCACTCTCCGCTACCCTACTTTCTTCTATTCTATAAAAATCATACCCAAAATCATCGTAAATTATATTCTCATATTTTAAAAGTCCTTCAAAGTCAAGTGCAAGCCATTCGTTTGCAATGTTTCTATTTAGCTCTGCATACTTTTTATAACAACTTTCAAGCTCTCTTTCAATCTTTTTCAGCTTTCTTTTTTCAATAGCTGTCCTCATAAAACCATCATCATAAGAATTACTTTTATACTGCAAAAGGAATTTCACAAATCGTATTTGCGGCATCTCATTTCCCCCTTGCAAAACAAAATATAAAAAAACAAAATTCAAAGTGTAGGAATAAGCGGATGAGCTTATTATCATTATACGGTTTTTGAAAAGGATAAATCAATGTAAATTTTTCATAAGATATAGTTTAATATTTTGACAACTCGCCCATCCTTGATATAAACCCGCGGAATTCGCTTGCTAAACGAACACACAATCTCATAGTTTATAGTGCCAATCTGCTCAGCCAAATGATCAGCCAAAATCTCATTTTTCCCTTGTTTTCCTATAATGACAACCTCATCGCCAATCTTGACATCCTCAATATCAGTCACATCTACCATGCACTGGTCCATACATATACTCCCAACAACTTTGGCAAACTCACCTTTTATGAGAACATGCCTTTGACTACTTCCAACACGCGTAAAACCATCTGCATAACCGATAGGTATGGTGGCAATTTTGCTTTTGCGTGTAGTTATATACCTTCTGTTGTAGCTTATTGGGAAGCCTTCCGGCACCTCCTTTACATTGATAACTCTTGCCTTGACAGACATCACAGGCTTGATACTTATGTGCTCTTTCAAGCTACTGTTTGGATAAAGCCCGTATAGGATAAGACCAAGCCTTACAACATCAAGTTGATACTGGGGGAAACGGATTGCCGCACTGCTATTTGCAATGTGCTTATATTTAAAGTATACCCCATTTTTATTGAGTTCTTTCACAAAGTTTTCAAATTTCATAAACTGCTCATGCGTAAAATTATCCGAATCTGGATCGTCTGCAGATGAAAAATGAGAGAATATTCCTTCAAGTTCGATGTTTGGTAGCTTTGCAATATTTAGTACTGTCTGTATACTCTCATCACAACATAAAAATCCAATTCTCCCCATTCCAGTATCAACTTTGATATGTATCTTGGCTTTTTTTCCTACCTTTTGTGCTGCCTGGCTAAGATAATATGCCTGCTCATACGTGTAAACTGTTTGGCTTATCTCGTTTTCAACAACCTGCTCAGAAAGCTCAAAAGGGGTAAAACCCAAAATTAAAATTGGAACATCAAAATTGAAATGTCTCAGCTGCAATGCCTCGTCAATTATTGCCACAGCAAGCATACTAACACCATTTTTTACAAGTACTCTTGAAATTTCAACCGCTCCGTGCCCATATGCATCAGCCTTCACCACTGCCATTATATGAGTTTGGGGTAAAATCTTTTTCTTGATGTTTTCAAGATTGTACACCAAATTGTCAAGATCAATCTCTGCCCAAACTCTGTTGTAGAGCGACAATTTGTTCATCCCTTTCTATACTTTTTATATTCTGTCAAATAAATGGTTTTCATAAACCTTTTATCCTGGTATATTACTCCTATCTTTTCCAGTTCTCCGTTTACAAAGTAGAAGTGAAGGTACCTTATATCACCTTTCAGCTCCAATGTGACAATTGTTTGATTCTGCTGAACTACAATTGAGTACTTTTCGGCATTTATCAGCTTATCTATATAGTAGTCCAAAAATATGTCCTGGGAAATACTTTTTATGTTTTTGCCATCCAGCAAAACATTTCCGTCCTCTTTTGTCAATTTTATTTTTCTTGTGCCTTTTACAAACTCCGCCTCAACTCTCCCATCAATTCTCTTTTCTAAAAATGAGTACTTTGAAACACCATCTTTTGAAGAGATTTCCACATAACCTTTTGCAATATAGTCGGGAAAAATTTTTAAAGCAGGACGTTGAACAGTATTTTTGCATCCGGAAAGTTCAAAAAGCAGCATAACTACTATACACAGCCAGAGTTTTTTAGACAAAAACCTCATTTTTTATATTTAACCTTCAATTAGTCTCCTAATAGCACTGTCCAACCCCTCTATAATATCTGAGGGCAAAATTGTCTGCATTGCCTTTTTTTCAAGCAAGATATCTGCCGAAAGAGAATGAAGATATACCGACAGTTTTGCCGCCTCAAAAGCAGAATACCCTTGAGCAATCATAGACAAAATAATACCCGTGAGAACATCTCCGCTTCCGCCTTTTGCCATGCCAGGATTGCCAAGAACATTTATAAAAACCTCATCTCCGTCTGTTATTATTGTTCTTGAACCTTTTAGTACGCATATAGCTCTAAATTCACTTGCAATCTTTGTGGCAGCATCAATTGGATTTTTAGCAACATCTTTTACATCAACGCCAAGAATCCTTGCAGCTTCCATATAATGTGGGGTTAAAACTTTTTGAGATTTATAGTTTGCCAAGAGTTTTTTTGCTTTTTGGCTTGATGACAGAGTATTTAGTCCATCTGCATCTATTACAATAGGTATTTGGAAATTTTCTAAAATATGAATCAATATCTTTTCAACTTCTTCATTCTTCGTAAGCCCACAGCCAAATCCCAAAACATCAAACTTGGCAAGGTATTCGTCAAATTTTACAAAACCATCAAAAGATATAACACCTTCTTTGCCCTCAAGAGGCAGCACTACTATCTCCGGTTTTCTTAAATTCTGAAAATAAAGCGCTTCTTGGGGTGTTATTAAGTAGCAAAGTCCACAGCCACTTTGTACTGCAGCATTGCTGCACAGAACCGCCGCACCAGGATAATACTTTGACCCGGCAACTATTCCCACCTTGCCATAATCGCCTTTGTGAGAGTCGGGAAACCTGTAAAATTTGGATATATCTAAATCCTCGGCTGTTAGAATCTTTACCTTGATATCTTTGATAATCTTTTCAGGGATACCTATATCTTTAACAATTACCTTTCCACAATAATAGCTACCTGGGTACAAAATATTCCCTATCTTAGGGTAAACAAACGTTACTGTCTTGTTAGCCTTAACAGCACAGCCTCTCACAGAAGCTGAATCAGAGCAAATTCCACTTGGAATGTCAACCGAATATACATAAGCGCCGCTACCATTTATATACTCAATTGCCTTTTTATAAAGCCCATCAATGTCTTTTGAAAGACCTATCCCAAAGATTGCGTCAACTATTATGTCAAATCTCTGGGTTTTGAGGGATAATAATAGTTCTTCTGACAAAATGCTAACATCGACTTCCAGCCTTTTCAATATATCAAGGAAAACTTTGGATGTCAAAGTCACATTCTCATCGAATAAGAATACCTTTACATTTTGACAAACCTGGGCAAGATACCTTGCAACAACAAATCCATCGCCGCCATTGTTGCCTTTTCCGCAAAAAACTGCAATGTTTTTGTCATCAAGAGTTTCAAAATCCTTTCTTATCTCTTCAAAAACACAAAAACCAGCATTCTCCATCAACACAACTTCAGGTATCCCTATTTCCTGCGAAGCTTTCCTGTCAATTTCCCTCATCTGGGATGAGGTCAAAACAAACATTTATCATCCCTTCTTTTTTTTTATTTTTCAGCAATGGCTTTTTCAGCAATGGCAACTGCAACTGCAACCGATTTTTGGTGAGATATACTCACCACAATATTTTTAATTCCAAGCTCAAAACAAAGAGCCTCTGCCCTGTTATAAAGCTTCACCATTGGACAGCCAGTTTTCCCTTTTTGTATTTCTATGTCTTTAAAGCAAAAAACAACTCCTGTTGAAAGTGCTTTGGCAACTGCTTCTTTTGCAGCAAAATACCCTGCTATTGTCTCAGGATTATATCTTCTCTGTTTTATATATTCAAGCTCACAGGAAGTAAACACCCTTTTTAAAAATTCATCAAATCTTTTCATATCTTTGAATCTGTCCACTTCAACAATATCAATTCCAATATTAAATATCATAAACTATTTTCCCCTTCTGAGTTAAATATTGCATTATTTTTTCTTGAAAAACAGCAAAAAATATAAATGAAAGGAGGGACTAAACATGAGTTTTATAAGCTGCTGGTATCCCTGCAAATATCAAAAAGATGGATACTGCTTAAAAACCCACGTTTGTCCACCCTCAAAATACTGTACTGATTTTTGCCTGTTTTTTGAACCAGGAGAAAGTGTTAAGGGAAAAAAAGAGAAAGAAAAAGAAAACCTTTAGAATTTATTTTACCACATTCTCCACAAAGAAAGAATGCCAATAATTTTGAGATGTAAGTTCTGGATGAAATGTTGTAGCTAAGATATTTTTTTGCAAAACTGCAATTGGAGTTTCAAGCTCTGCTAAAACCTCAACACCTTCTGCTACCTCAACAATCCTCGGCGCTCTTATAAAAATGCACTCTGTGGCTATGTTGAATCTTGGGACAAAAACTTCTTTTTTGAAACTGTCAAGCTGGCTTCCATAGGCATTTCTTTCTATCACTATGTTAAGAACGGGAAGAACACCACTTCCCTGGTTTTTGATATTTTTAGAAAGCAAAATTGCACCGGCACATGTTCCCCAAACTGACATACCTTCATATATCAAGCTTAAAATCTGATCTTTTAAGCCTGTTTCAATCAAAAATTTTCCAATTGTAGTGCTTTCTCCCCCAGGCAAAATTAAGCCGTCAAGGCTTTTTAAGTCCTCTTTTTTCTTGACAAGCTGAGGCTTTGCCCCAAGCTCTTCTATCTTTTTCACATGTTCTATAACTCCGCCTTGAAACGCCAGAACTCCTATTGTCTTCAATTTTTAATTCCCCCTAAACTGCAAAAGTTCATGCTCAGAAAGATTTCTCAAATCTATACCTTCCATCTCTTCTCCAAGGTCATATGATATTTCTGCCAGTATTTTGGGGTCATTGTAATATGTGGTTGCCATCACAATTGCCCTTGCTCTTTTCTCAGGATTTTTGCTCTTGAAAATACCAGAACCAACAAACACACCATCTGCTCCAAGCTGCATCATTAAAGCTGCATCAGCTGGTGTTGCAATTCCGCCCGCCGCAAAGTTGACAACAGGAAGACGTTTGAGCTCGGCTGTTTTTTTCAAAAGTTCATAGGACACTCCAAGTTCCTTTGCATATGCATAAAGCTCATCTTCATTCAGCGATGCAGCATAGCTAATTTGCTTGTTTATTCTGCGAAGGTGTCTTACCGCCTCAACAACATTTCCTGTCCCAGCCTCACCTTTTGTTCTTATCATGGAAGCACCTTCTTGAATTCTTCTCAAAGCCTCACCCAAATCTCTTGCGCCACACACGAACGCAGCTTTGAACTTCCACTTATCAATGTGATGCTCCTCATCAGCAGGCGTCAAGACCTCGCTCTCATCAATATAGTCTATGCCAAGTGCTTCTAAAATTTGAGCTTCAACAAAATGTCCGATTCTTACCTTTGCCATAACAGGTATTGAAACAGCACTTTTAATTTCCAATATTATTTTCGGGTCAGCCATCCTCGCAACCTTGCCTTCTTTGCGCAGGTCTGCCGGAACTTTTTGAAGAGCCATAACAGCAACAGCACCTGCTTTTTCTGCAATTTCAGCCTCTTTTGGAGATGTCACATCCATGATGACACCGCCTTTTAACATCTGTGCAAGGTTTTTGTTGAGCTCATATCTTTCATTTACAATCTCGCTCATAATTTAGCACCTCCGTATCGATATAATTTGTTGAAGTCTTTTGTCCACTTTATTATAATTAAAATAAACTGTGTGTAAAGACGGGATGAATGATGAGTGTATCGATACAGATTGACAAGAATTCAAAAAAGCCTCTTTACCTTCAGCTTTATGAAGATATAAAGCAAAAGATCTTGTCAGGTGAGATTAGTTATATGCAGAGGCTTCCGTCTGTGAGAAATCTTTGCAAGATGTTAAATGTCAATCTTTCTACTGTGACAAAGGCGCTGAGCAAGCTTGAAAATGAAGGCTATATCAAAGCAACTCCTGGAAGCGGATATTATGTTGTGTACAGTGAGTATCAAGATAAAATCATTTTTGAGGAAGAAAACCTTATAGATGCTCAAGGTTACATCAATTTGGCTTCATCAAAGCTTCCATATAACCTATATCCTATCGAATGGTTCAAAAATTCTTTAAACTGTGCAATTGAAGAGTATTCACCGCAGATTTTCGATTATATCGAACATTTTAAAAATCCTCTAAAGGAGTACTTGGTAGAGACATATCTTAAAAAGCTTGGGATTGTTACAAGCCCTCAAGAGCTCACAGTTGTATCAGGTGCTCAGCAGGGAATTGAGATTACAACAAAAAGTTTTTTAAAGCCTGGCGATCCAATATTTTTGGAAAATCCATCGTACCTTGGTGCATACCATATATTTAGCAATATGCACCTGAACATTGTTAGTATTGACATTGACCAGATGCAAAATATAGAAGATTACATTAAAAAGTTTTCACCAAAGGCCATATACATTATTCCTTTTTCGCAAAATCCAACCGGGGTTTCATACAGCAAAGAGTACAAGGAATATCTGTGTGAGATTTCACAAAAATATGACTTTTATATCATTGAAGATGATTTTTTAAGTGATATAGGTGTGGATGAAGGAATTTTACCAATCAAAGCATATGACAAATACGACAGAGTATTTTACATAAAGAGTTTTTCAACTGTTACAATGCCTGCACTGAGAATTGGATTTGTTGTGGCACCAAGGCATCTTGCAGAAGAGGTTGCTTACTACAAGTCAATGGCAGATATCTCAACATCACTTTTGATACAGGTATCTTTTTATTATTTTTTGAAAAACTTCTTTGATAAACACATAGAAAACTTGAAAGCATACATAAACCAAAGACAAAAACTATTTTTAAGATTGGCAAAAGACCTGCAAATAGATGACAGGCTGTTTACTCAAGATGTTCAGGGAATATTTGTTTCTTTCTACCTTCCACCAACGATATCATCTGCTACTATTTATAACAAACTCAAAACACAAAGGGTTTTAGTGCAGCCCCATACATGTTTTTATCACAAACCTGCTTCTACAAACTTTTTCAGAATAAGTTTTTTAGATTGCAGAGAAGATGAGCTTCAAATAGCCATGCAGAAAATTCAAAAGGTTTTGAATTCAGCTTACCAAAAAGAGGAGGTATGAAAAGTGGAATTTTGTGCTGAAAAACTTAAAGATACTATCAGAAAAAATATGGAGCTTTTCATTAGCATCAGAAGAGATTTAAATAGACTTGCCGAACTTTCGTACGAAGAGTTTAAGACACAAAAATATATAACAGAAAGACTTTCAGAGTGGGGCATTGAAAACTTTCCAATAGCAAAAACAGGCGTGATTGGAATTATAAATAGGTCTGATGAGTGTATTGGCATAAGAAGCGACATGGACGCTATTTTGGTAGAAGGTCAACCAAGACACTGCTGTGGTCACGACTTTCATATGGCAGTGGTACTGGGGACAGCAAAGGTCCTTGTTGACATGGGCTTTGAAGGATGTGTGAAGTTTATATTTCAGCCTGCTGAGGAAGGGCCGGGAGGCGCAAAAAGAGTAATCCAAGAAGGCGGACTTGAAAATCCAAAAGTGACAAAGCTTTTGGGATTTCACGTCTGGCCAGGTGTTGATGTTGGAACAATTGAGGTTTCAAGTGGAGCTATCATGGCAAGCGTGGATGATTTTGAGATTGAGTTTATTGGAAAAGGCGGTCATGCTGCAATGCCAGAAGCAACCAAAAATCCAATTTATCCTGCCACTGATTTTATCCAAAGTAGTAATAACTTTTTCAACGCATTTTCCAATAAGTTATCTTCTTTTCACATCTCTTTTTCTTCGATAAACAGTGGAGAAACATTTAACGTCATCTCTGAAACGTGTAAAATAAAAGGAACTGTAAGAACGTTTGATAGCAGTATGCAAGAATTTATCTATAAAAACATAAAAAAACTTGCAAAACTTTCTGCTCAAAAATATGATTGCCATGTGAATATAAATTATTATTTTCAATATCCACCTTTGATAAATAGCCATCAAGCTACTGAAGAGTTTCTTGATGTAGCAAAAAGCCTCCTTGGCCCTGAGAATGTAAAAAAGGCTATCCCAAGCTTTACAGCAGAAGACTTTGCATTTTACTGTCAAAAAGTTCCTTCGGTTTATTTCAGGCTCGGCATAAAAGAAAAAGGCAAAGGAGAAAATCCTTTGCATTCACCATATTTTAATGCATCAGAAAACAGCATCTTTTACGGTATATTTCTTCTGGCAGGGTATTTACTTGCTATTTAAAAGAGCTAACAGGACTTTTTGTGCACGTGAGAATTTGTTGCTTCTGACATAAATGGCTATATACTTATTCTTGGTTTCAAACCCGTATTTTTTGAGCAATGAGACATCTTCTGCTTTAAGACCATATAAATCTTTTGTTGATTTATCTTTCTCTTTAACATAACATGTATCGTCTACAAATTTATCCAGTTTGTTTTTGCTCACAAAAGACTTTAGAGAATAAAACGCTCCATTTTGGGCATAGTTTGTAAATAGTTTTTTATCAAGGATATAAATATCTCCCTCGCCCGCAGCAAGCATCACCATAAGTTTTTGCATAAACGCAAACTCCTGCTCGGTTTTAGGAGTGTCGCCTGTGTAAAGTATCTGGTCAATGTAAACTTGATCACCTGATTTTTTCTCAAGCTCTGAAATCAGCTTTTGAGCGTTTTCATCACCAATGAAATTGCCAACAAGCACAATCCTAACCTTTTTGTTTATATCGTCTTGACTGCTTGAACACCCTGTCACAATAAGCATCAAGAAACTTGCAAGAGTAAGTATTAGCATAACTTTCCTAAATTTTAAAGCAAATTCCATTGCCCATCTCACCTGCCCAAAAGTAAGATTTTTTCGATTCTAAAGCAAAAAAGGGAAGAGCAAAAAATTCTTTCTTTGCCCTTCCCTTATTATTTTACTTCGCTTTAGTTTACTTTACAATCTTAGCATACATGAAGTAGTTAAATCCAAGCGGAGAAATGTAATAGTTCTTTACATAGTCTCTGAGTACATGACCTTTTACATAGAAGTAAATTGGAATAATTGCATAGTCTTGCATCAAAATCTTCTCTGCCTGCATCATATACTGCATTCTAAGCTTTCTGTCACTTGTTCTCTTTGCTTTATCGATAAGCTCATCATACTTCTTGTTGCTCCAGTTTGTATTGTTATTATCGCTGTATGATGTGAACAAGTCCAAGAATGTCATTGGATCAACATAGTCACCAAGCCAGCCATCTCTTGCAACCATGTAATCCTTTTTATGTCTTCTTTCTAGCAGAACCTTCCAGTCCATGTTAGAAAGTTTTACCTTTATACCAAGTTGCTGCCACATGTTTTGAATAGCTTCTGCAATTTTCTTATGTCCTTCACTTGTGTTATATATAATCTCTATTTCTGGGAAGCCTTTTCCGTTCGGATATCCAGCTTCTGCTAAAAGTTTCTTTGCTTTTGCTAAATCAGCTTTTACTGGTAAAAAGTGCCCTGATTCGTCTCTGAAATCTTTAGAAATACCTTTTATACCGTATGGCACAAAGCCTGTTGCCGGCTTTTGCCCAAGCTTACCAATATTTTCTACAATGTATGTTCTGTCAATTGCAAGCGAAAGAGCTTGTCTTACTCTCTTGTCATTAAATGGTTTTACCTTGCAGTTTACATCATAGTAGTATGTGCCAAGAAGTGGCCATATCTTCATTTTCTTTTCTTTGATTAATCTTGGAATCTCGTCAGTTGGCACAGACTCTGCACCGTCAACCTGACCAGCTTCATAAGCAAGAAGGTTTGCTTTGTCATCTTCCGAAAGCTTGTAAACAATCTTTTCAAGTGTTATTGATTTTTCATCCCAATATTTTGGATTCTTCTTAAACTCAATATATGAGTTGTGTACCCATTTTGTCATGATAAATGGACCATTACCAATATATGTCTTTGGATCAGTTGCCCATTTGTCACCATACTTTTCTACTATATCTTTTCTTACTGGGAAGTATGTTGGGAAGTTTGTAAGCTCTAAGAAGTATGGTGTAGGTGCTTCCAATGTAACCTGTAAAGTTGTAGCATTCAAAGCTTTGACACCAACATCAGATGCTTTTGCTTTACCTTCATTGAATTTCTGACCATTTTTGATGTAGTAAAGCTGGTATGCATACTCAGACGCTGTTTTTGGATCCAAAGCTCTCTTCCAAGCATACTCAAAATCGTATGCTGTAACAGGTTTTCCGTCCGACCACTTTGCATTCTTTCTTATATAGAATGTGTAAGTAAGCCCGTCCTTAGAAACTGTCCATTTTTCAGCCATGCCAGGAACAGTTTCGCCTTTTACATTTACTCTTGTCAAACCTTCAAAAACATTGATTATAATGTTTGCAGCATCAGCAGCAGTGTTGAGTGCTGGGTCAAGGTATCTTGGTTCAGCACCATTGATGTACGTGAAAACCTGTTTTGATGAAGCAGCTACTGCTCCCTTGTAATTTGAGCTTAAAAATAAACCTGTCACAAGGAACACGACCAAAATAAAGGCAGCAATAATACGTTTCTTCATAAACACTCTCCTCCTCACATCAAAATTTTTATTTTTTTATCTTCACGCAGCCTGCCTTATTTTCTGTCCATCAAATGGCAGGCTACGTAATGACCAGAACCTACATCCTTAAGTACTGGCTCTTCCTCTTTGCACCTGTCAAACGCATACTTGCATCTTGTTCTAAACCTGCAACCGGTTGGCGGATTGAGAGGGCTTGGAACATCTCCCTCCAATATAATCCTTGTCCTTTCTTTAGAGATTTTCGGGTCAGGTATTGGTATTGCAGAAAGCAGTGCCTGTGTGTACGGATGCAAAGGATTACTGTAAAGCTCGTTACTTTCTGCAAGTTCCACAAGCTTTCCTAAATACATTACACCTACCCTGCTGCTTATATGCTTTACCATTGACAGGTCATGAGCAATAAAAAGGTAGGTAAGTCCAAGCTGCTGCTGCAAATCTTCCAGCATATTCACAATCTGAGCCTGGATTGACACATCAAGCGCTGAAATTGGCTCATCGCAGATGATAAATTCAGGCTCAACTGCCAAAGCCCTTGCAATACCAATTCGCTGTCTCTGACCACCAGAAAACTCGTGCGGGTACCTGTTTGCATGCTCGCTGCTGAGTCCCACAAGTCTTAAGAGTTCTTGAACTCTTTCTTTTTTTTCATTGCCCTTTGCAATGTTGTGTATCTCAAGCGGCTCACCTATAATATCACCAACTGTCATCCTGGGATTGAGTGAGGCATACGGGTCCTGGAAAATCATCTGCATGGATTTTCTATAAGGAAGCATGTCTTTTTTTGTTATATCTTCTCCTTTGAATATAATCTGCCCGCTTGTTGGCTCATAAAGCCTTATGATAGTTCTTCCCGTTGTAGATTTTCCACAGCCGCTTTCACCAACAAGTCCCAATGTTTCTCCCTTTTTTATGAAAAAGCTCACATCATCTACCGCTTTTATATATGCTTTTTTCCCCAGCCCCATCTTTACTGGAAAATACTTTTTTAGATTTTTTACTTCAATCAAAACCTCATTCAACTTCTCCACCTGCCTCTGTTTACTACTTACTTATTCGTTTGCAGCTTTTACCTTTTCCAATAACTCCTGTGGAGCATACTGGTGATTCAGCCAGCACCTTGACCTGTGCCCGTCCCCAACTTCGAAAAGTGGTGGTCTTGCTTCCAAGCATACTCTCATTGCATATTCGCACCTTGGCGCAAACGGACATCCTTTTGGCGGCTTTAGAAGATCTGGTGGCTGGCCTTCTATTGGCACAAGCCTTTTTTTAAGACCTAAATGCATCTTTGGCACAGACCTCAAAAGCCCCATGTATACGGATGCTTTGGGTTGTAAAATATATCATCAACAGTTCCTTCCTCTACAATAATTCCACCATACATTACAATTACCTTTTGACATATGTCTGCCACAACACCAAGGTCATGAGTAATAAGTATAATTGACATCTTAAGCTGCTGTTGAAGTTTTTTCAAAAGGTCTAATATCTGAGCCTGGATGGTAACGTCAAGTGCAGTTGTTGGCTCATCTGCAATTAAAAGCTTGGGGTTGCACGAAAGAGCCATAGCTATCATAACTCTCTGACGCATACCACCCGAAAACTCGTGAGGGTACTGCGAAAGTCTTCGCTCAGGGCTTGGAATACCAACTAACTTTAGCATCTCAACTGCTCTTTTTTTAGCTTGAGCTTTTGAAACTTTATTATGAATCTTTATGGCCTCAATCAATTGATTTCCGATTGTAAAAACAGGGTTTAAAGAGGTCATCGGATCTTGAAATATCATACTGATTTTGTTTCCTCTAATATCTCTCATTTCTTTCTCAGAAAGCTTCAGTATATCCTTACCTTCAAATATAATCTGACCGTCAACTATTTTTCCAGGCGGTACAATAAGTCTCATGATGGACATTGAGGTCACACTTTTACCGCTTCCAGATTCACCTACAATACCCACAGTCTGTCCCTCATATACATCAAACGAAACATCGTTTACTGCCTTTACTTCTCCAACATGTGTAAAAAATGATGTTTTCAGGTTCTTTACTTCTAACAATTTTTCAGCCAATTCTTTTCACCTCAAATTCTGGAAAAATTATGTTTGAAAAAAGTTACTTTCTCATTCGTGGGTCAAGTGCATCTCTGAGCCCATCACCAAACAAGTTGAAAGCAAGTATTATCAAACACAACAAAAGCGACGGAAAAAATAGCCTATAAGGGTATGATATAAAACCATTAACACCGTCTGATGCTAAAGAACCAAGCGATGGAACAGGTGCGTCAACACCAAGGCCAATAAAGCTCAAGAAAGACTCAGTAAAAATAGCGCTTGGAATCTGCAGTGTAGCAGTGACTATAATTGACCCCATGCTGTTTGGAATCAGGTGCCTGAGCAAAATCCTCCAACCACTTGCACCAATTGTCTTTGCCGCTGTGACATACTCTTGCTGTTTTAAGCTCAATATCTCGCCACGTACAATCCTCGCCATCGAAATCCAGTATGTCAATCCCAGTGCAATGTATATACAAACAAGTGGTGCACCCACTGTCTGAAGTCCGCTCAAAAATGAATACTTATCAAAAAGATCTTCCAAAGCAGGTTTTAAGGATACTGAAAGCAGAATAACGTATATCATCAAAGGTATGCTGTAGAGAATATCAACTATTCTCATCATAAAATTGTCAACTTTGCCACCTATATATCCTGAGATGCCCCCATATAAAACACCAATCACGATATTTATAATTGTTGCAACAATTCCTATGGAAAGAGAGATTCTCATACCATACAAGCATCTTACAAACAAATCTCTACCAAGCTCATCGGTTCCAAATAAGTGAGTAAGTGATGGCGGTAGTGCTTCATGCCCTCTAATTTGCTGATCATATCTGTATGGCATAACAATCGGACCAATTATGGCAAGCAATACAAAAAACACTATTGTCCACATTGATGCCATTGCTACTTTATTAGCCTTAAGTCTCCTCCATGCATCCTGCCAGTAGCTCATGCTGGGCCTGACAATTGTCTCTTGCTGCCTCTCCTCTTTTGGAACTGGCACAAAAAGTTCTTTTGATACGCTCTCCATTATCTTCTTTTCCCCCTTAAAATCAGTCCTCAAGTTTTATACGCGGGTCTATAAATACGTAGATAATGTCAACAATTAGGTTCATAAATATCAAAAATGCTGCATAAAATATTGTGGTTCCCATCACAAGTGAATAGTCCCTGTTTGATATACTATCAACATAGAACCTTCCCATTCCTGGGATTGAGAAAATCTTTTCAACAACAAAACTACCAGTGAGTATTCCTGCAATTAAAGGACCTAAGTATGTTACAACAGGAATCAAAGAGTTTTTCAGAGCATGTTTGTATATGACTATAAAATCTGAAAGTCCTTTCGCTCGTGCAGTCCTTATATAGTCCTGTGATAAACTTTCAAGCATACTGCTTCGAATAAGCCTTGCAATAAAGGATATTGGATAAGCTGCCAGCGTTACAACTGGAAGAATATAACTTCTTGGTTCATCCAGCCCCATAATAGGAACAAGCTGAAGCTTTACGCCAAAGATATACATTAAGATTACCGCAAGCACAAATCCTGGTATTGTAATGAAAATTGTAGCTATCACCATCGACAAATTGTCTTGCCACTTTCCTTGATGCACAGCTGACCAAATACCAAGAGGTATCCCTATCAAAAGGCTTAGGATTATAGCTAAAATACCTACCTTTGCAGAAACAGGAAATGTCTCTGCGATAATTTCATTGACAGTTCTGCCCTGATTTCTCATTGAAATTCCCAAATCGCCGTGCAAAAGGCTATTTAAATACTTAACATACTGGACTGCAAGTGGTTTGTTGAGTCCATATTTTTCGTTCAGGTTTTGTAAAATCTGCTCAGGCAAAGTCTTTTCACCCGTGAACGGACCACCAGGTATCATTCGCATGAGAAAAAACGTAACAGTAATTATTACGAATAATGATACAATGGACCACAATATCCTTTTGAGTATGTATCTTGCCACGTGTAATCTCTCCTTTGGTAATTAATTTATTAGACATCTAGTGCACATTTATGCAATTGTTTGAATATTTATAAAATTATTTATTTCAAAAATTCTCGTTGATAATTATAGCACTATATGCTTGCATAATCAATACATATATGTGCGTTTAATTTTCTGAAAATATCAATTTTTTGTCAATCGTTTGAATTGTATGCATGTATTTATTTATACTTATTAAAGTTTTTCTCAAATTTCTGGCTGGTGCATTGCTCAAAATGAAGGTTAATATCTTAAAGTTTTCATTTTAGTACTTTTTGGTTCATTAATATTTATACTCTTAAACGGCATAAAAATTTTTGTGTGTTTTGAACTATCCTTTTGAGGGTAAAATTATGATAGAAAACAAATGGGCTTGGGAGGAAAAATTTTATGAGAAAACCGGGTAAAATTGTAATAATTGGAACAGGATTTGTGGGCGCATCAACTGCTTTTGCTCTTGTAGATGCCGGGCTTGCAACAGAACTTGTTCTGATTGACGCTAATTATGCAAAAGCTGAAGGTGAAGCGATGGATTTAAATCACGGAATATCCTTTGTAAAACCCGTCAAGATATGGGCAGGTGATTATGAGGATTGCAAAGATGCTGATATAATAATAATCACTGCTGGTGCCAACCAAAAGCCTGGTGAAACAAGGCTTGACCTTACTCATAAAAATGCGCAGATTACAAAGTCGATAGTGGAAAATATTATCAAATACACGCAGGATGCAATACTTTTAATGGTCACCAATCCTGTTGATGTTCTCACTTACGTAATGTATAAAGTTTCAGGTCTGCCAAAAAATCAGATTATAGGATCTGGAACAGTCTTAGACTCATCGCGATTCAGATACCTCTTGGCACAGCACTGCCAGGTCGACGTGAGAAATGTCCATGCATATATCTTGGGCGAACATGGAGATAGTGAGATTGCTGCATGGTCGCTTACAAACATAGGTGGCGTGAATTTTATGCAAGAGTGTCTTTTGTGCGGGAAAAACTGCTCACCTGAAGTAAAAGAGGAAATATTCAACAAAGTAAAAAACGCTGCATACGAAATAATTGAAAGAAAAGGAGCAACATATTACGCCATTGCATTGGCTGTTAGAAGAATTGTTGAAGCTATAATCAGAGATGAAAATTCTATACTGCCTGTCTCATCAATAGTTGATGACGTATATGGTGTAAAAGACGTTGCAATTTCCCTTCCTGCAATTGTCAACAAAAGCGGAGTTGTAAAAGTATTTGATATTCCTCTGACAGATGAGGAAAAAGAAAAGCTTAAAAACTCTGCTCAGGTAATAAAAAGTGTGATAGAGTCTTTAAACCTATAGGCAAGGCAAAAACCTTGCCTTTTGCTTTATTTTCTTTGCTACTTTGAGCTGTTGCAATTTTGCTTTTGTCGTGATAAAATAGCAATTAGTCTTAAATTTTGAGTGGAGGTGAAAAGTTTTGGCAAACACAAAGTCTGCTAAAAAGAAGATAAAGGTTATAAGACGAAGAACTATCGAAAATAAGATTCAAAAATTTAAAATGAAAAAGGCTATAAAAGAGGTCAAAAAAGCATTGCTTAGCGGTGACATCGAAAAGGCAAAAGAACTTTACTCAAAAGCTGCAAAGCTCATTGACCAGACAGCTGCAAAAGGTGTTATACACAAGAACAATGCTTCAAGAAAGAAATCAAGACTTATGAAACTAATCAACAAGTACGCTGCTCTGTCTTCACCACAGCCAGAATCAAAAGCTCAATAATAAAAAAGGGCTGTCCAGTCTCTTTTCAATGGATAGCCTTTTTGTATTTTATTTTACAATCTGGTACAAAAGCATTTCAAGCGCTGTCTCATCATCAATTTGCCCTTTTTTTATCATGTACTCATATTCTATGGTTTTTTGGATTATAGATTTTATCTTGTCAAGGGTAAAGCTTTCTGCTTGTTTTTTGTACTTGTCAACAAAGAACTCAAGAATACCAAGCTGTTTTGCAATCTGTTTCTTATTTGTCTCCTGCATCTCTTTTAACATTCCAAGTATCTTAAAATGACGCAAAATCAAAGCCAAAATCTTGCTGACACTTGTCCTGAGCTGATATAGCTCTCTCAGATACTTATAACCACCTTCTGTGTCCTTTGTGGCAAAAGCATCAAGCATCTGGAATATATGGTCTTGTGGGTTGTCGGTCAAGGTCTTTAATATATCATCATGCGTAACCTTGCTTCTTTTACCAAGATACGAAATGAGAACTTGTAAATAGTTGTAAATAAGCATCATGTCTTTGTTGTAATGAAGAATAATCTCCTGTGCCATATTTTCAGAGATTGTTTTCCCTTCTTTAGACATTACATTTTGAACCCATTTTACCAAATCGGGCATAGAAGGCTGCACAAGCTCTGCAGAAAATGCTATTTGTTTGAGGGCAGAAAACAACTTGTTTTCTTTTGCTTCATATTCTTTGAAGATTATATAAGTACTGTCACTTCTGAAATTTTTGATATTATCTATGATAGCAGAAAGATTTAAGTTGGAGTTTGTAGATGCGTACTTGAAAAAGTTTTTGAAAATTAGCACTCTTGGCTCTAAATCAAAAGATATTGAAAACATTTCGTTTATTATATCGTTATAATTTGCAGTCTCACCGTCAAACTTTACTATATTGTTCAAATTCCCACCTACTATGGCATGGCTAAACCGTCGTGTATATTCATCAATCAAAAATATTTCTTGTCCATAAAAAAGGTAAATCTTCTTGAAATCCTTTTTCAAGAGCTGCGAATTTAATTCTTTTATAATCTCTTTTGATTTTTCAGCCATGTTAACTACTTCACCTCACAATATACGGGTTTATCATCACTTTATTTTTGTCAACCACTATCTCTATGGTTCCATTTAAATCTGTTCTATAAACCTTAATATTCCTTTCTTTGAGTCTTTGTAAGACCTCATTCGAAGGATGCCCAAAGATGTTGTCTTTCCCTACTGAAATTACTGCAAGTCTTGGCTTTACATTTTCCAAAAACTCTTCAGATGTTGCTGTGCTGCTTCCATGGTGCCCCACTTTTAAAATGGTCGCATGTAAATTAAACCTTTTCATGTATTCTATCTCAGACTCATATGAGGCATCACCAGTAAAAAGCATAGAAAAATTGCCAAAGGTCAGCTTCACAACAACAGAACTATTTTCATCTTCTTTTACCGGTGGGATAAAATAGGCTTTTAAATCCTTGTAGCGATAAACTTTCAAGCTATCTACTAACACAACCTTTTGCCCTTTGAACTTTTGAGCATTTTCAAAATAGACCTCTTTTGATGTTACAATCCTGTCGACTTTCATCTCATCAAGCAGATATTCAAAGTCTCCAATGTGGTCGCTGTGCTTGTGTGTCAAGACCAAAACGTCAAGTTTTGATACCCCTCTTTTGAGTATATACGGAAGAACTACTCTTTTCAAGCTGCTGAAATCTTCATACTCAGGTCCTGTATCAATCATCATTGAAAATCCCTTGTATGTAATAAGGCTACTGTCTCCCTGTCCTACATCTATTACGTTTATGATGAGCCTGTTGTAATTTATAAGTGTCTGTAAGATAAATGCCACAAGCAGTCCACAAATACTCAAATATATCACATATTTTAGTTGCCTGTTTATAAATTTTCTAAAAATCAAAGATGCCACGACAAGATAGTAACAAAATATTAGCTTCTCATCCCATAAAATGACTTTCACATGCGAAAACCCAACATGAGATAATCTTGAAAGGTACATTAGTACGTTCACACAGACTTCTAAAAACCATTTAAATGGTAATATATCTATATTGAAGACCAAAAATATAAAATACAACAGCCCACTTGGTACAACAGCACCTGCAACTGGTACAGCAACTATGTTTGTCAAGAATGAAATAACTGAGACCTCAGAAAAATAATAAGCCATCAATGGCAATATTAAAATTTGAGCAGAAATTGAAACTGCAATAAGTGAAGATACACCTCTTGGTATCTTTAACTTCGCAAAATACTCATATATCCCTTTACAAAACAGAATTATTGAAAGAACACTCAAAAAAGACAGCTGAAACCCAATGTCAAAAAGAAAAAGCGGATTTACCAAAAGCATCAAAACGCTTGATACAGCTAGGCTATTGAGCATGTCAGGATTTCTGTAAATAATCCTTCCAGCATAGAAGATTGCCGCCATAATTGAGGCTCTAACAACCGATGCCGACATACCTGTGACGATAGCAAAAACAATTATGACACCTATTATTAAAAAGTTTACTCCCTTACCATAAACCTTTAATATTCTTCTGAACAAAATCTCAACAAAAGCGCATAGCACTCCTACATTTCCACCAGAGACCGCAAGAAGATGAGCAAGCCCGCTTCGCTGAAAGTCTTTGTACATATCATCTGGAATTGTGGATTTGTTGCCAAGAATTAAACCTTTCAAAAGTGAAGATATATCATTTTTAAAAGACCTATCTATAAGATTATTTAGCATTGCAGAAAATCTATTGAGGAGGCTGAGAACATTTTTGCCTTGAGAGATAACCTCTACCTCTTTTGAGTAAAGTGTATAAATAGCACCTTTGCCTTTCAAATATTCCCTGTAGTCAAATCCGAATCTATTTGTCTTTCCTTTTGGAATTTTTAGTTTTCCAGAAACTTTCACATTATCTCCATAAAAAATACTTTTTTTAGACTCTGTTGTAACCCTAAGAGTAATAGCCTTTGCATTTAGCTTTGTTTTCAGATAAAAGGAAGTCTTTTTTTCACTTATCTCGGGAAATGAGCACACACTACCAACAATAGAAACATGTTTCCCATCCAGATTTTTTTGTGGTTCGTGGACATAGAAAATGTAGTGTGTCCTGAAAAGCTGAAGCGTAAGAAAAAGAAAACATAAAATAAACAAAAACTTTTCCTTTTTAAAGTACTGAGGAAAAAAATAGTAGGCAGCACACAGCGCTCCTAAAATTAGCAAAAGGCAAAATACAAGTGCCTCAATTTCTTTTATATTTCTGCCCAGAACAATTCCTATCATCATAAAACCGGCAACAAATAACGCCTTTCTTGTCATCGTTTTAGTACCCTGCTTTCTAACAAGTAGAAAATTTCATCATCTATCTTTAAATTTCCCTTTCCAACTCCTATACAAATCTCTGGTTTGTTTTCCCCGTGAAAGTCGCTTCCGCCGCTGATAGCAAGGTCAAGTTTTTTAGCAATCTCAAGTAGCATATTTGTCTCTTTTTGGCTGTGGTCTGAGTGGAAAACCTCAAGCCCGTCAAGCCCATATTCTTTTAGTTCCAAAAATACGTTTTCGCTTCCCTCTTCCAGATATAAATACTTGTGAGGATGTGCCAAAATAGCAAGCCCGCCTGCCTTTTTTATTGCCTCAATAGCCTCTTGAGGTTTTAACTTATCCTTTTTTACATAAGCAGGTTTTCCAAAACCTAAAAGTTTTTCAAACACCTCTTTTGTGCTCGAAAAATATCCTTTCTTGACAAGCACCTGGGCAATATGAGGTCTTCCTATCATCTCTCCCGAAGATAACTTTTCTACTTCATCCATCGAAATGCTGTACCCCATTTGCCTAAGCTTTTCAATTATCTTAGGGTTTCTTTCTTTCCTGAACCTTTCAAGCATCTTTAGCCTTTGCTGCAAGAATTCATTGTTAATATCTACAAAAAGCCCTAAAATATGCATTTCTATCTCAAAATCAGCGCTTATCTCAACACCGCTCACCACTTTAAGCCCAAGCCTGTTTCCCTCATCGATGGCATGTATTACACCATCTGTTGTATCATGGTCAGTTATGGCAATAGCAAAAAGCCCTTTTTCTTTAGCAAGCTTTACAACCTCTTGAGGAGTAAGCGTTCCATCTGAAAATGTTGTGTGAACATGAAGATCAATCATTTTGAGCAGCACTTCCTTTCCCTATTTATTATATCTTAAACTTAACAAAACAAAAAGGTGGCCTTTTTGCTCTTTTAAGACCACCTCAAAAGCTTAAACGAATGAACTTATAATTTACTTGCAATCTCGCGGGCAATCAAAACTCCATTTACACTCGCCTGCATAAGTCCTCTTGTAATTCCTGCTCCATCGCCACCAAAATAAAGGTTTTGAATTGTCAAACACTCAAAATTGTTCTTGACTTTTACCTCGTTTGAATAAAATTTAACCTCAACACCGTAAAGCAGCGTGTCAAACGATGCAACTCCCTGCACTACATAGTCCAAAGCTTCAATCATCTCTTTTATATCAAGCATAATCCTGTATGGCAAAACTAAGCTCAAATCACCGGCAACAGCATCTGTAAGTGTCGGTACAACAGAGTTTCTTTTTATCCTCTCCTCGTTTGACCTTCTACCTCTTATAAAATCACCATACCTTTGAACAAGTACTTTGCCTCCTGAGAGCATGTTTGCAAGTTCTGCAATGTACTTGCCATACTTTATACTATCTTTGAAGGGGTCTGTAAAGTGTTTTGATACAAGCAGAGCAAAGTTTGTGTTGTCGCTCTTTATATTTTTGTAGCTGTGACCGTTAACTACTGCCAAGTTGTCATAGTGTTCAACAGCAACATACCCACCCGGGTTCATGCAAAATGTTCTTACCTTGTCATCAAATGTTTTTGTATAGTATATGAACTTGCTCTCATAAAGATGCTCTGTTATCCCCTTCCATATATGATTTGGCGTCTCTACCCTCACACCTATGTCAACCCTGTTATTCTCACACGGGATATTATACTTTTCTATTATTTTCGAAAGCCAGCTTGCACCTTCACGCCCAACACATATCACAACATTTTTTGCATGGTATATACTGCCATCCTCAGCAACAACCCCTGCCACTTTTCCGTCTTCCACAATCAAGTCTTTTACAGGTGTTCTGAATTTTATCTCAATGTTATTGCTAAGGAGAAAATCCTGGAGTCTTTTGTATATTTTTTTTGCCTCTTCGGTGCCAAGATGTCTTATTGGACTTTCAACAAGCATGAGGTTTGCAACAGTTGCCTTCCTCTTTATCTCCTCAATCACCTGACTATTTGTACCATATACCTTAGTGTCTGCCCCATTTTCAAGGTATATGCTATCTACGTACTTTATGAGCTCTATTGCCTTGTTTTGCCCGACAAATTCTTGAATTCTGCCGCCAACATTTGGTGATAGTGACAACTTCCCATCAGAAAACGCACCTGCACCCGAAAATCCAGTTGTTATATTACAAGGTTTGCAGCCGCTACAAACATTTGTAACTCTCTTTGGACACTCTCTCGACTCGATGTCTCTTCCTTTCTCGAATATCACAACTTTTGCTGCAGAAGAAATTTTCACAAGCTCATATGCCGTAAATATCCCACATGGTCCTGCCCCTACAATAATGACATCATAAACTGTGTTCATATCCTTCACCCTTTTGCTTTTTGCAAAATTAAAATCCCCTTTGAAATATTACACCAAATAAGAGAATTTGTCTATTAAAAATTTACACACTTTTTTAATAATTGAGAAACGAAAAATCTAAATAAATGAGGTATTATAAAAGCAGAAGAAAAAATTTACAAGGAGGCAAGTATAAAAAATGAAAAGAAAACTGATAAGCTTAATTTTAGTATTCATCTTTACTTTTCTCTTATTAGTGCCGGTATATGCTGACCAAGATGCATCAGCTACTTCATCTTCTCAGACTGTGACAAGCTCAGCCTATAGCACAACCCAGGCACAAACTTATCAAACTACACAAGATACTACTTATTCTCAGACCTACAATACTCAAAATTCGACAACCACAACCACAACATATTCTTCAACTTATAGCACAAATTCAACCACCGAATTGATTCCACCTATTTCAAATGACAATGTGAATATCCAAGAACCACAGAAACTTACAAAAGAGCAGAAAAAGGCCATTAATAATCTCATTTTGCAAATAAATCAACTAAGAACAAAGTTTAACAAGATTAATGCTGAGGTAAATCATCTTAGGGCAAAGATAAATGCTTACATCCAAGCTGCAAAAAGATATGATAAGAATTTCTTTACACAGGAAATGAAGCAGATAATTAATGAGGTGAACAAGACAATATCCCAACTTCAAAAGGAACTCAACAAAAAGAACTTCTCATCTTCCAAGGTAGCAGAGCTCAACAATCAACTAAATCAAAAACTTAATGAACTAAAAGTGTATGAAGAGACATATAAAAATCAGCAGCAACAGGCAGTTGACCAGGCTGTATATCAAATAAAACAGTTTGTCGACCAGATACAACCAACAGTAAGCCAAAAGGTATACCAGATAAATACCATCGATAAGCAGATAAAAGTCAAACTCTATGAATATCACCAAACAATTAAAACTGGCGACTACAACAAAATGGTAAGCATATTGAATGAAGTGGTAAGATTATATCAAGCAAAAGTCAACATTATTTCTGAGATAAAAAATCTTTACACAGATGTTCTTTCCAAAATTGAAAACATCGTTAAAAACTCTCTCAATATGCCTAAAAAGTATATTCAGCCAACACCAGAAAAGAAAATCACAATCCCTGGCAAAGGTAACTCTAAAATAGAAATAGAAATAAAAAAGATTCCTCAGCAGCCTCACAAAGGAAAGAAGAAATAAAATTTTAAACTTATGCTCAAAACAAAAAGGTGTGCATCCGAAAAGAAGGATGTACACCTAATTTTTTTCTAAAAGATACTTCCAGTATCTTTTGGGCATGTTCTGCTGCTGAAGTTTTAGATTCTTCCTCTCTTCAATTGCCACTGCTTTAAAATAATTCTTCCACAGCATCTGAAACATCTCATCTTGATGAGTCACTTTCAATTTTAGGTTGTCACAAGTTAAAAACTGGACTTTTTTTCTATCGTAAATAGCAACTTTGTTTCGCTTCACATCATGGATGGCCCAGTAAAATTCATTCAGTCTATTTTTAAAAAAATATGCAATTGGTTTTATGATGTCGTTTTTGGGTTCAAACTTGGCATAAAGAAAACCTTTATCTGTCTCACAAAACCTCATAAGCCCCATGTACTTTCCTATTTCCCTGCTAACGTTTTTTGCCATCTTTTCAACTGCATTTACTATATCATCACTGTAAAGATACTTTATCTTTTTGCCATGTTCGAATACAAAAAATAGATATCTCAAAATATAACCCTCTTTGTCCTTAGTATCTGATAAAAATGCATAGTAAATCTTTTTGAAAACACTGCTATCAGCTTTTTCAATTATGCCCTTCCTCATTTCCAAAAACGTTTTGAAATCATTTTGAACCTCTCTTACACTATCTATGAACATCGGTTGGTACTCATTTTTTGAAACAATTATAGCCCTATCTTTATCTATACCTTCAGAAATTATGTGAAATGCCGCACACATAAAACCTTCGAATGTTCCGTCATACAAAAATATTTTGTACACCTTTTAAATCTCCCCTGTTATCACAGATGTAAATACTTCCCTATCAAAAAACGAAAGCTGCTGAGGTCTTTGCAAAGAATTTTTATCTGTTAGTTTTTGCTTTATTTTCTCAGGTTCTAAGTCAATCAAAAACCTTTCAAATGTCTTGCCGTTGCAAGTTATAAAATATTTTGCTCTTTTTAGAACAACACCCATCTTTTTTAAATCCTCAAAATCCAGAGAATGAAATACCCTGTTTTTTATTATCCTTCTTGCACTTTTTATCCCAATACCAGGCACTCTTATCAGTTCTTCATAACTTGCTTTATTTATCTCAATTGGGAATTTGTCAAGATTTCTCAGCGCCCACATCACTTTTGGGTCAACCTCAAGGTCAAGATTTTCATCTTTGCCATTAAAAAGCTCATCAGCAGAAAAGTTGTAAACTCTAATCAGCCAGTCTGCCTGATAAAGTCTGTGTTCACGCAAAAGTGGGGGACTTTCAACTTTTAATATTCTTGGGTCATGATTTACAGGCGTGTATGCGGAATAGTATACCCTTTTGAGCTTAAACTTCTTGTAAAGGTGCTGGCTTAAGTTGATTATTTTATAATCACTGTCATCTGTTGCACCAATGATCATCTGAGTGCTCTGACCAGCTGATACAAAATTTTTCTCTTCTTCAGCTACTTTTGTTATAAACTCCATAGGCTTTAATATACTCTCTTTTGTTTTATTGGGACACAAAAGCCTTAAGCTCTTTTCAGATGGAAGTTCAATATTGACGCTCATTCTGTCAGCCAAAAATCCAGTTTTTCTTATTAAATCAAGTGATGCATAGGGAATAGCTTTAACGTGTATATATCCATTGAACTGGTATTTATATCTCAAAAGCCAGATTGTTTTATATAGCATCTCCATTGTCCAGTCAGGTGAATTTTTAATGGCAGAGCTCAAAAAAAGTCCTTCTATATAGTTTCTCTTATAAAAGTTTATGGTCAGCTCAGCAACCTCTTGAGGCGTAAATGTCGCCCGTTTTATATCATTGCTCTTTCTATTTATGCAGTAAGCACAGTCAAAAATACATTCATTGGTAAAAAGAATCTTGAGAAGTGATATACAACGTCCATCATCTGTCCAGCTGTGGCAAATACCTGCAGAAAATGTTGAGCCAATTCCAAAATGTTTTTCCCTTTTGCTTCCGCTTGACGCGCACGAAACATCATATTTTGCAGCAGCACCGAGTACTTCAAGCTTTTCAAGTACATCCATTAAAATCACTTCTTTTTAAAGTTATGGGCAGTTATTATACCTATATAATAACCGAATATATATTCTATTTCAAGAGAAAAATTTAAGAGACCCTTCTCCCACAGCTATAAAGAGGAAAGGGTCTCTTATTATTCTTTGTGGAACCAACACATTAATACTTAGGCAACATCAATGCTGCCACCTCTACTGTAGTTATCAGGGGACATCTGCAGTTTTTAACCTTTTAATCTTCTTAGTATCATAACCTCTTTGGATGCAAGAGTAGCTTTTCCGCCCAAAACCTTCTGTGTTATCAACTCGTAATACTCATCTTTAAGCTCAATAATTACATCATAACCATTGAAATTCAAAAGAAACACGTATTCATTCCCATTCTTTTCTCTTTTTGTTATTTCAACACCTTCTGGCACAGGTAATATTGGTTGTACACCAGCCTTTTCAGCGTAGTACTTAACAAGGCATTCTATAAACCTTTGCTCTGGTCTTGTTCCAATATAAATTACCTTTCCATTTCCATAATCATTTTCAACAACTGCTGGCATTCCGCTGTAATAATCCTGTTCATAGTAAGCAAGCGCCCTTGCACCTTCAAGGTGAATAACGTCACAGATAAAATCACAATCGTATTTGCCATCAAGCTCACCAATAGGTTTTTCAAGTATAATTGCATTTTTCATATCAGGGAAAAGCGCATCAATCTCCTCAACCCATATACCACAAAGCTCCCTAAACCAGCCTGGATAGCCGCCAAGAATTACTCTGTCATTTTCATCCACAAGACCTGATAGATATGTTGTAATAAATATTCCACCGTTTTTTACATAGTTTTCTATGTTCTTTGCACTCTCTTCGTCAAGAAGATACAAAAGTGGTGCAACAACAAGCTTGTACCTTGTTAAATCTTCTTTCGGGTCAACAACATCCACATTTGTTTTTAGCTTATATAGCGCTCTATAGTACGCATCTATATGTTCAAGGTAAGATATATCATTTCTAAATCCCATACTCTCTTCAAGCGCCCACCAGTTTTCCCAGTCAAATAAAAGTGCAACCTCGCTCTTAGTTGTTGACTCCAAAATCTCATCTAAGCGCAAAAGTTCGTCGCCAATCTTTTTAAGCTCCTTGCTCACTCTCGTCTCAAGGTGTCCAACATGCGGAACCATCGCAGAGTGAAACTTTTCGCACGAAGCAACCGACTGTCTCCACTGGAAATACAGCACAGAATCAGCTCCGTGTGCAATTGCATGAAAGCTCAAAAGCCTTATCATACCAGGTCTTTTTGCAGAGTTGTACCACTGCCAGTTTGTCTGGCTTGGTGTCTGTTCCATCAAAATCCACGATTGGTCTCTCTTGAGTCCTCTCATGAGGTCATGTTTGAAAGCAATAGAACTTGGAGTATCTTTTATTGAAGGGTAATTGTCCCAAGATACAATGTCCATATGTTTTGCCCATTTGTGATAGTCAAGAGGCTTAAACGGTCCCATCAGGTTTGTTGTAACAGGGATATCTGGCATGTATTTTTTGATAATCTCAACTTCCATTTTGTAAAGATTTAGAAGGCTGTCTGACATAAACCTCTTGTAATCAAGCGAAAGTCCCTGGAATGAGCTTTTCTGCCTTCCAGGCATATATTCATACTCTTCGTTCAGATACGATGGAACTTCTATCTCATCCCAATCATAAAATGTATGTCCCCAGAAAGCTGTGTTCCACCTCTTGTTAAGCTCATCTAATGTTTTATATCTTTCTTTTAGCCACTGTCTAAAGGCCTTAGCACAGTTTTCACAGTAGCAGTAAGGACCATATTCGTTACTGATATGCCACATTATAACTGCAGGATGGTCTTTATACCTTTTTGCCATCTCTTCAACAATTCTTCTTGCTGCATTTTTGAAGTTTGGACTGTTTGGACAGTAGTTCTGCCTTGCCCCGTGTTTTCTCTTTCTTCCATGAATATCAACAGGCAACACGTCAGGATACTTTTTAGAGAGCCATGCTGGCTGAGAAGCTGTAGGTGTTGCCAAGATGACATGAATACCATCTGAATAGAGCTTATCAATTATTTTATCAAGCCATTCAAATGTAAATTCATCTTCATTTGGCTGAAGCTGGGCCCACGAAAATATTGGCATAGAAACTGCATTTACATTATAGTATTTCATATATTCAATGTCCTTTTCCCACACATCCTCTGGCCACTGGTCAGGATTGTAGTCTCCCCCGTGCAAAAATTTTTTCAACTTGATTTTGCCCATTATAAAAGCCTCCTTTTAAAATATAATGTCTACTTACCCTTACTCAATCGGAAAACCAATAACGCTCAAAAGCGCCATATTGCCAAGTCTTGTGTCAAGACGTGACATTTGAACAACAATCTCTTTGTCACTCTCAACAACAAGAGAATATGGAACTTCTTTTGGTATAATTAGACCTCCTATCAGCTCTGGCTTATTTAACCATGCATGAATTGTTCTTCGGGCTTTCACAACAAAATAGTCACTTTCAATTGGCTCTCTGTCTTCAAAAAACACAGTAAGCTTTACTTTTGCGTCGCTATCCCCTGTGTTTACTATACACAAACATTCGTGGCCAGGAATTGACATTGAACCTTCTGATGGAATGTAACCATCTGGTATCACCCAAACCTTTTTCCCCAGATGTTTCAAATTAATTACCTCCTCTCATTTGAAGATTTTATAAATTCCTTGACATAAACTCCAAAGCATCTTTTTGCATATTTAAATTAAATTCATGCCCATTTGGATAAAATTTGTATTCAAATTGGTTACCACAATCAAAATTTACAAAGTAACTTTTTATTCTTTCTACAGAAGACTGCATTGCATCTTTTGGAAAGAGACTATCATACTCACACTGCATAATAAAAAGTTTTCTTGGAGCAATCAAAGCTGCAACATCAGGCAGGTCAAGAACCCTTGTAAAACCCGGAATATGAACCATAAAAGTATGTCTTGCAGTTTTGCCAAGCATTTTTCTAAACTCTGACATAAAGGCAATGATGATGCTACATTTTATTTCATTTCTGAGGCTACTTAAAAAAAGTGTCCTAAAGCCCCCTAAGGAAAATCCCATGCAAACAATTTTGTTTTTGTCTATATCCTCTCTTTGCAAGAGGTAGTTAAGCCATGCCAAATCTTCGTTTAACAAAATACTTGGCCAGTTTGTACCATAAAGATTGATATTCTTAAACATCATAGGTTCAAGCTGTGAGGATATTTTATTGAAAATCCGTATGTACTCATACGAACCTTCTTCATAATTCAAAAGCTCATCTATTGAGTTGTCATCTGCTAAAAGACCAACTAATTCAGCAGAAAGCCTTCTTTTTCCAAAATAAAATGCATCGGGAGAAAATACAGCAAACCCGTTTTTTACAAACTCTAATGCCCACGGCAATGATGAGTAAAATTTTTTCTGGTATTCATTGACAAAAGTCTGGGTATTGTCTTGCCTGTATATTCTTTCTTTACCATAGTAGTAAAATCCACCATGGTCATGCAAAATGACCACCACAGGGTAAGGCGGATTCAAATTTCTTGGTTTTAAAAATACAGCTTCTGAGTAGACATCATTTACCTTCCCAACAATAATCTCTTCTTTAAATTCACCATGGTCAATCTCTAATTTTTTATCTTCCCTGAATATTAGGCTTAAATTCAGGTAAAGAAGCGACGCCAATTTATCTACAATTTCTCTTTGCTCATCAAAAGTTTTCTGATTTGAAACTTCTTCTCCCCACTTGGTGCTTTCAGACAAGCTGTTGTGTTTTCCAAAGTATTTCTCAAAAATTTCTAACATCATTATCCCCTCAGATATCATTTTTTTATGCCTTGTTAATTGCATTAATGTTGAACTTGATCTTATTATACTACAACTTTTCTTTGGATTGAATGATTTTGGTGTTTTGCAAATTAAGATTAATATCAATATTTTAAGATATTTAAAAAGGTTGCAAATTCATTGATTTGATTTTATAATTTAAATTGGTGTTATAAAACACATGCGCCCGTAGCTCAGAGGATAGAGCGTAGGACTTCGAATCCTGTGGTCGGGGGTTCGACTCCCCCCGGGCGTGCCAGGAAAAATCTAATTTGAAAGGCTGTTAAGGATTCTGAATATCGTGATTTTGCAAACATTTTGCTAACATACATCTTGATAAGATATAGAGTTATAAGCAATTCTATAAAACAAATCAGGCTGAGTCGTCGTCGGCTCAGCCTTTTTATATAGGCAGTCAAAAACAATTTTTCGTTTTTATCCATCAAATATGAGCTAATGTATCTTAAATTTTTTTAACGGTCTTAATTTTATTTTTAATTTTTTTCTAAACTTTATTCTAATAAAACGGGTTCTCATTTTAAAATAGGTTACAGAGTCTAAAGCTGATACAAATACAGATAACAAGGAATAGAAAAAGAAGAAAATAAATATAATCAATACTAACTTGTTTATATAATAACCTGAAGAAGATTGAATAGAAAAGTATGCTGTTATTCCATATAATATTGATGTCAAAACCAGTGAGAAAAAAGTCACAACTAAAGTAACTTTAAACGTATCAATAATACTCGAATACATTTTTTCTTTTTCTAAAAATTCTATAAATTCATTATCACTGGAACTAATAATTATCGCCAATGCTGCCAAATATATTGAGAACACAACTGATAAAACAGTTAATGCACCTGCAAAGATATCTTTTGCAAATAGTCCGTTTATTCGCCAAGGAAATATGAAAAACATAATAATTGCAACTAAAACAGATATAATAAAATCCCATGAAAAAAATATGTTTTTAATCTTCATTTCTCTTAAACCTACCTTTGATTTGGTCAAATGTCGACTTCAAACTTTTAATAATTTCTATCTTGTCCTCTTTAGGAGCTAAACTTTTTATGGGATTTTCTTTTGTACTTGCTGTTTTTTCTTCATTTTTAATGGTCCCCTTAATTTTCGCCTCACCATAACCATCTATTGCCATAACAATTCCACTAAACACTTCATCATTTTCTTTTATTTTTATTCCTTTTTTACTTTTGTATATTCCAACATAGGATTCTACTTCCATTTCACGAAGTTTTTCATCCAATCTTTTCTATATATGTCTATTACTTGGATTTGATGGGTGTAATTTTATTTCTATAAATTCTATTTTTTCGAAGTTTTTTATCGCAGTAAATATTTCTACTTCGTCACTGATCGATTGTAAATCAATATCAACAAACATATTATCATTTGCTTCTTTTATAAGTTTACAAAAAAATCGACTAAAAGCACTTGGAGTTATATCTTTTCCAACAGGATGATAAGCAATTATTTTACTATCTAAATCTAATATAAAATTGCTTTTCGCTACTGCTTTATCAGTTATTAGTGTATTCAATAAAACGTTGTTTTCTTCATCTACTATTTCTTCTTCATATGTACTTCTATATTTTACCAACAAGCCATATATGTAATCAGTTTCCTCATACCGGAATTTTTCTACATTAAAAAAACCCCATTTATAATCACGAAAACTAATTTTTACATTGCTTTTTAAACTATTTAGCAAAAATTCGTTCTTTTTTTCTCCCTGATACCAGCAAATAATATTTAATCTCCCAAAATAATAATATACTTCGTTTTTATTTATCTTCAAATTTTCCATAAGAAAATTTCACCTTCTAAGAAAACATTATTTTGTATTATATTTTACATCATATCGAACCAACATCGCAAGTATGTATAAAGGCCGGATAGTGTCAAGAGTTTGTAAGTAAATTTTTTTTAAATACGAGTGCATTTAAGAAATCTCCAGTACTTAGGCCTTTCAATACTCTAAACAACAAACCAACTTTTCCTCTTTCCAGAATTGGTATATTATTCTTTGTCTTCTCAACCTGTTTCTTTACCCTCTTAATACTTTTTCTCATAATCTCTTTTACCGCTTTTTCACTTTCGTTTCTCTTTTCTGCTTTCCGACAAATCTCATTTAAATATGCCTCTCCTAAGTTTACACCATTATACTTCAAACTCAATAACTTTATTCATTACCTCTACTCCTTCTTTGCTCCATCCTCTTGGTCTTGAACTCATCCTATCATCTAATACATGGCTTACATACCCTTCTGTACTACATCCTTGAAACATCCTTGTCGGGACTTAAAATAAAATTGTGTCCACTGTATAATTGGTATTGAAATAACCACCAAAGGGGGTTTACGATTATGGGGAAAAATGAAATTTTTGAAACCGCTAAAAATATGGCTATCGAACAAGTGCTGAATATGTATTGTTCCAAGAACGACCCTACTCGCCCAGCTCTAAAACAGCTAAAAGTAAAACTTGCTCGATTGCTTTATGTTATCAGAAAGAACTGTTTACCTTGCTAAACGAAAACGACAAAGGCAATGGCTTCTATGAGAGAAAACTTGCAATACCTGTTGGAAGTCTTGAAATTTCTGTTCCTCGTACACACACTTAGAACCTTTCGACCTTCTATCCTCCCTGACCGCTATAAAAGAGTTGATAGTTTACCTACTTACCTGCTCATGTCTTTAGTCGCCAATGGTTACTCTTGAGCGTTCTCTTGTCCAAACTCTTAAAAGCATGAATCTGCCTTATCCTGAAGACGAAATCGAAAAAATCAAAAGCGAACTTAAAAACGAGTTTCAACTTTTCAAACAAAGAGAACTTCGATGGTTGTGCTTTTGCTCTTATCATTGACGGTTATTCAAAAGCGAAATTAAAGATAACTCAAAAGTTAAACAAGCTACTTGCAATGTCGTGCTTGGCATCGATTTGGAAGGTAAAAAAAGACATCTTTGGAGTTTATACCTTTTTCGGCAAAGAAAACAAAGCCGATTGGATGAGAGTCTTTGACGACTTAATTACAAGAGGTCTTAAAAAAGTCTTAATAGTCGTAAGCGATGATTTCCCAGGCATAATCGATGCTGTTAGACTCGCTTATCCCCTTGCCGACCATCAACTATGTTTTGTTCACCTTCAACGCAACGTTAGAAAACAATAAACTTGAGATGATGCTTCTGTTTTCAAAAAAGAACTTGATAAATTAAGAACTTCCTCTTCTGATTTCGATGAAGCAGTTTTAAAGTTTAAAGATCTTTGTAATCAATATTCCTCAAAATACCCCAGATTCATAAAGGCTATTTGCGAAAAAGCCGAATTTTATCTTGCACATATGAAGTATCCTGAAGATTTAAGAAAGCATATCTATACTACCAATGCAGTAGAAAGTGTTAACAGTATAATTGAAAAAATAAAAATAACTTAGGGGCTTATTTTCAGACTGTAGAAGTTTTAGAAACAAACATCTATTCACAAAAAGAAAACTTACATCGGGTCAAGGGGAAAATGGAGTACCTACTCTTAAAAAATGTAGTTACAATATATTGCAGCTCTACTATATGCGTTATGAAATGGAAACACAATATTCTTGACAAGCTCTTCGGGTCTGTAAATAATTTTGTGTATTTAAATTGAACCATCCCTCTTGGTAAGAAATCATTCAGGATAATCTTGTCTACCTTCTATTTTTTAGTATTACCATTTTAAAAATTTTTATGCATAAATTTTTTAAAAGCTGGACAAAATTTAATACTGGGATATATTGCTCTGATTTTTCTGGTTCTAATTTGTTTTAGATTGCTTCCATGGAAGCAATCTAAAAGCGAACTGAGGTTTGTTATTAATTTATATATCCACTTAAACGTTCTGGATACATTATCAAAAGCTGATTTAATATTATATCCCAATTTCTGTACCTCTGTGTCCACTTTCTTACAACATTTTTTGTTGCAAGATAAAGCATTTTCTCTAACGCTGTATCGTTTGGAAATACTGATTTTGTCTTTGTCACTTTTCTAAATTGTCTATGAACTCCTTCTATGATGTTTGTTGTATAAATTATCTTCCTTATTCTGCCGGGGGAAACTTAAAAAACGATGTTAGTAGCTTCCAGTTGTTTTCCCAGCTCCTAAACGCATAAGGATACTGTTTCCCCCATTTCTCTTTTACCTGACAAAAATTGTCCAACGCTTCTTCTTCATTAGTTGCCTGATACACTTTTTTAAAATCCTTTGAAAATTCTTTTATATGCTTGTATGAAACATACTTGAACGAATTGACTTGGCTGATGAATAATACACCTTTGAATATCGCTTTTTGGGAACACTGCTTCTATTGCTTCCTTTAAACCTGTCAACCCATCAACACAAAATAGTAATACCTCTTCCACTCCCCTTGTATAATTATTTTCGTAAGACACATCAAAAAAATTCCAATAAAATAACAACCAAAGTTTCGGTTAACATAAGATTTTAAGACGCATCGACTAAAATAACATTTCTAATCCATCCTCTTTGAGAGGAAAGCAGCGCAAAATCACTTCTCGCTGCTTGTGGCTTCTAATCTTTAGCCACTTTTTAAAACACTATCTTTAACGCTGGCCTCTTGCCAGCCTTGCTAACTTTGATATAATTCTTTCTATCTGGGCATGGAATTTAATGTCCTTACCCCCCTGGGTGCGGATTTTTAAATCCCGCTTACCCGCAAACGAGACTATTATTCCATTCCAGGTAAGTCTAAACTATTTGGCTGGTTGAGGCCAGCTTAAAACCTAATTAAAGCTGGTTCCTCGTATCACTTGCAAGGTTGTATACTTACCTTCGCTCGGAATGGAAAACTCATGCCCTAATTCAATTTTAAAACTACTTACGAGGAGGTCTTACGCCATGAACTTAAAACCTATTGCCGGGATTGATGTCTCTAAATATTTCAGCGAAATGGTGGTTATCTCTCCTACAAATGAAATAATCGCTCGCTTGACTATCCATCACAACAATCCCTCTGACTTTGATAGGGCTATCGAAATCCTTAAAAAAGTTGAAGAGGATTTCGCGGCTCGCCCTACCATCGTCATGGAAGCCACAGGGCATTACCACAAAATCCTCTCCCGCTTCTTTACTTCTAATGGCTGGGATGTTGCAATTATCAACCCCATCCAATCTAATTCTATCAAAAATGCGGGAGTTAGAAAAGTAAAAAATGATAAAATTGATGCCCTGTGGATTGCCTTAACTTTCAGACTTACTAACTCTACTACAGCACAACCTTCATCTGAAATCCTTGACTGCTTGAAAAACCTATGCCGTCAGTATTACAACCTCAGCGATGAGTTAACCTCTTACAAATATAGACTTACTTCTGTCGTCGACCAAATTATGCTCAATTTCAAAGAGGTCTTCCCTGACATTTGCTCTAAAACATCTTTGGCTATACTTGAAAACTACCCCACTCCAAACGATATCTTGGGCGCTGACACCGAAAAACTTATTTCCATCATTCAGCAAACTTCTAAAAAAAGCTACCAATGGGCTAAAGAAAAATACGAACTACTCATTGCAAAAGCTAAAGAATTTAAGTCTTTTTCTATCTCCAACTTGGCAAATGTTACTATGCTTAAAGTCTATATTAACATGGTCTTAACTTTACAGCAAAACATCGACAAAATTTTTGAATCCATAAATCAACTTGTTCAGCAGTCTTCACAGACTCAGCCTTCTATATCCGAAAATATTAACCTTCTTCAATCTATCCCCGGCATAGGTTTTCTATCCGCTGCAACTATCCTTGCTGAAATAGGTGATTTCGAAAAATTTTCAAAACCCAATAAACTTGTTGCCTTCTTTGGCATTGATCCTTCCGTAAATCAATCCGGGCAATTTGTCGGCACAAAAAACAAAATGTCTAAACGTGGCTCTAAAATCTTGCGAAGAATCTTATTTACAATTGCTCTTGCTAATATCAGAACCAAAAGAGATTCTAAGCCTTGTAATCCTGTGCTATTCGAATACTATCAGAAAAAATGCCAACAAAAGCCTAAAAAAGTTGCATTAGGCGCTGTTATGAGAAAAATTATTTGTATCATCTTTGCTGTTATGCGTGATAAAAAACCTTTTGAACTTAGAACTCCTGAGGAACATATTCGAAGATGCTTTAATAACACTGCTGTTTATTGCGTATAAATAGTTGTTTTATTAATGAAACATTAGTTAACCATAATATGTGCTCAGCCTCCATATGTTATGTCAACTTCTAATGGATGGCTTACTTTCTTATACCCTTTTAAAAGAATTTTCTACCATAAAATGTTATCAAAAATTTTTTAAAAAACTCTTGACTTTAATTAGCTGGTCTTGTTTTCAAGTCATTTAAAACACCCAACCAGAATTTAGAGCTTTCACTTTCTCCAATCCATATTCCTAAAACATCCTTATATCCTTCAATGTTAATACCTAAAACAACATAGGCAGCTTTATTCACAATTTTACCCTCATCTTTTATCTTGTAATGGATCGCGTCCATGAAAATAAACGGATACATCTTTTCCAATGGTCTATTTTGCCATTCTCTTATCTCAGGGATAATTTTCTCTGTAATTTTGCTAACCATTTCGCTAGATACTTCAATACCATAAATATCTTTAATTTGCTCATGAATGTCTCGTGTTGTCATTCCTCTTGAATACAGGGCTATGATTTTGTCTTCAATCTCTGAAATATCTCTTTTGTACTTAGGAATTTTCTTGGGTTCAAATTCACCTTCTCTATCTCTTGGAATATCAAGTTCCATTTCACCAAACTTAGTTTTGACAGTTTTTTGACTATAACCATTTCGTGAATTTGTTGTTTTTTTATTTTTGACATCATATTTTTCATAGCCTAAACTTTCTTCAATCTCTGCTTCTAAAAAACTTTGGAGTAAGTCTTTGAATAGATCCTTCAAGCTTTCATAAATGTCACTTACACTCTGGATGTTATTTTTCCTTATGAACTCAAGCAATTGTTCTTTTGTTAAAACATTTTCCATAACAAAAACCTCCCTCTTGGATATTTTTGTTTATATTCTGATTCTTACCAAGAAGGAGGTCCTTATACTTTACACAAAATTATTTATAGTCTCGTCTCTTCAATTCCATTGAATACTTCGCTATATCTTTCTTATAACTTGCTATCTCCACTATGCCTTCTCCAAACATATTTGAAAGTTTCTCTATCTTTGCTATAATATTATCAATTATTTTGCTCCCTCATTTGGTCCGTTTTCCTTTTAGTTTTTTGTATTTTCACCACATTATTTTATATCATTCTTTCTTTTCTACCAAGAGGAGGGAGCTATTTTTCTATCTCAAATCCTATAAATATTTTACACTAAGTTATGCTGCTAACTCATCTATATACTTCTTTCTTTCTGTCCATTTTATAGGTGTTATCTCATACTCTAAAAAAGCTCTTATTATATCTGATGAAACATCGTTGTCTTCATCGTTTAAGATTGTATACAATTTTGTTTCACCAGTTCGTGTTACCTTTGTATCATTCCATGCAAATATTATTGACTTTGTAATATCTTTGGTAGGATTATTTACAGCTTTTATAAACCTCTCCGGAGCATTTTTAGAATATGGTATAACAAAATCAAATCTATAATTAAAACCACTTTTTCCAATTAAGCTAAAACCTGGGACATACCTAATATCATTTGCTTTTAGAAAATTCTCTACATCTTCTAAAAATATCGACATTACATTCTGGCGCGACAACATGAACATATCATTGATTGCTAATATTGCCTGTATTAAGTTATGCTTGTACAAAGGAAAAGTCTTTAAATCGCACTTAACTACCAACGCTTCCTTTTCTAGACTAATACCAAAGCCATTTAAAATAGTTTTTAGAATTTGTTTCCTTCTTTCTGTGTTCATTTCCATTCCTGACATGGCTAAATCATTTAGCGTATATCCACCGTCGGTCAAGGTCAGTTTGTCACCTTCTTTTATCACATAAATTTGGATATAGTCGTTGTGTCTGTCAAGAAAGGGAGTAGTCAGTTCAAAAACATTATTCTCTAATTTTTTTATATCAGTATTCTCTTTTAACCATTTTAAATAAGAATCGATAAAAAATTTTGCTTCTAACACTTCACTCATCTATGTCATCACCGCCTGAACGGTAGGAATTTCTACGATATTGCAAAATCTACAAAAATCTACAAATGTTTGTATTAGGTCTTTAGGATTTTTGAAACACTTAAAGTCCTCTAATGGATAAGCCCACTTATCTCCATATCCTTCTTTGTATATATGTATGTGGTTAGGTCCAATAACTGTTCCATCTGGGTTCCTGTGAGGTTTTGTATCAATATCCAATCTTACTAAGGTTATAACTGTCTGATATCTTTCGTTGTATGTACAACGTGTTAGTTTAAACGTACCCTTTCTATTAATATCTATTAATAGTCTTTCCGAAATATTATCTAAACAAACTACGTTTAAAGTTAACGAACTATCTACCATAGGAAAAACAATTTGTTTTTCAAGGATTGCTTTTTTGGTTTGAATCAAGTAATTAGCTAACTCCTGTTCAAGCAAAATAATTCCTCCTAAAACTAATACCATTACTCAAGATTATACACTAATCTTCTCACATTTTCTATAAATTCTTTGCTTGCCAAATAAAAGTTTTAACAATTCGTTAATCGTGTTCTGCGCCTAAAATTCCTGTCTACCTACTTAGCCTTCTTGCTATTTGCTTTAATAGCTTCAAATCTTCCTCCTGAAGATTTTGAACCAGCAGCAACAACTCTTTTATATCGTCAGAGGCAGTTTCTTTGTTTGCATCTGATGGAGTTTGCAGTTGACAGTTTTTTGTGTCTTACTTTTCAGAAGAGCGCATATCAGTCCTGCATAGCAGATAATATATGTTTACTAAAAAGAAATCAGCAATTTTATTTAAGGGTGCTGAGGTTGGTTCTATGGATACTATTTTCACTATTCCTAATCTGTATTCAAAATTTCCATATCAAGTCTTGAAAAATGTTTCTTATCAAAAGTGAATATTTTGTTGTTCCTCAACTTTGCCATGTGATGAGAAAGATATGCATCAATGAAATCAACATTGCTCTCTTTGTAGCTTTTAAGTGCAAAAAGAACAACATCACCTTCTTCTGCTTCAATACCATCAGAACATATGAAAGCACTTAGAATATCAGCTATCTCCTTCCTTGGTACCTTATAAAACGATTCAAGAGTCCATACAACCTTCGCAATTGTAATTGGTGCAACAAGCAGTTTTAACTTCCCTTGCTCCGCCTCAAGCATAATCTTTTGAGACTTCTGAAAAAACTCCTGGTGGTCTTGCAAAAGATATCTCAAAATAACATTTGTATCAACCCAAACTTTTTCCATTATTGTGGCCCTTTCACTCTTTTTTCCCAGATCTCTTTTGTACTATTTGCTTCATGTTCCAAATACGTGAACGCAACTGATGACTTCAAAGACCCGCCAAGCTCTGATAGTTTTCTCTTCTTATTACTTCAATTACAACTTTGCCATCGTCCTGCATCGTGAAAAAGTACGGTGTTTCCTATCTCCCCACCAATAATTTTCCATATCTAAGCTGGCAGTTATACCTGACTCTTCCAGTAATCTTTGACGTTGCCTGTATCACCTAAAACATCTCTCTACCAAATTGTTCTGAGTTTATTATAATCCATGAAGTTAAAATCTCAATGAGTAGGTACATTGTTCATTGAATGCTGAATAATGAATAACTATATAACAAGAAAATAGGGTTCACCAACAAAAAGTTCAGCCATAAAAATAACCAATTTTTTATAAAACCTTTGCACAACCCCCAAACATACAACCAACTTACAAAAGTTTTCATGGGTTCTGCATAATTCACGTCATCTGTACCCTTTTTAAACCTCCAGAACATAAAATTAGGGAACCTTATTGTATTCTACAAGCTCGTTTACTCTGCAATAGCTTCCAGAATTATTTTCTTCATTGGTTGTTTGAACTGATTATTATAAGAATTTGAGAAAATTTTTTATCATTGTTGCAAGCTCTATAACAATTTCTTGGTGCACTCTTGAAGGTGCAGGGTTCACATCGTAAATAACGCCATTAATATTTTTATTTTAACTCTATTGACAAAAAAGTGTCAATCTTGTATTATATATGAGTGTAGTTGAATATAATCATAGAATGAAGGGGTAATTATGAACTTAGCTGAAATCTTAAAAATTCTTGGTGATGAATGCAGACTGCGAATAATCAATCTGCTTTTACAGCAAAGTCTTTGTGTTTGTGACATAGAAAGAATACTTGGCACAACACAGTCCAACACTTCAAGACATCTAAACAAATTGAAAGTGGCTGGTATTTTATCAGCTTCAAAAAAATCGCAGTGGATATATTACAGTATGAACGACAGGTTCTTACAAGAAAATGAAAAGTTAATTGAATTTCTAAAGGAAAAGTTTTCTCAACAAGAGATTTTTAAAGATGATTTAATTCGGTTAAAAGAGTTGAAAGAAAAAGGTGAAGAGTGTGAGCATGTTTTAACAAAAGTGCAAAGGAGTGATATTTAAAATGAAACCAAGAGTTGCTTTTGTATGTGTTGGCAATTCATGTCGAAGCCAGATGGCAGAAGGTTTTGCCAAACACTATGGAAAAGATTTGATTGAAGTATACAGTGCAGGAACAGATATCGCAAAAGAGGTAAACCCGCTTGCCATTGAAGTCATGAAAGAGGCTGGAATTGATATATCTTCACATTTCCCAAAGACAATATTTGACATTCCAAAAGAGGTAGACTTTTTAATCACAATGGGATGTGGTGTTGAGTGCCCGTTTATCCCATGCAAGGTCAAAGAGGATTGGGGGCTACCTGACCCAGCAGGAAAACCCATTGAAGAATTTAGAAAAGTAAGAGATGAAATAGAAAAAAAGGTTTTAGAGCTTCTTGAAAGAATTAAAAAAGAATATTATGGGGAGGAAAAATAAAAATGGAGCAGAAAAAAGGCTTGTCGTTTTTAGACAGATTTTTGACAGTTTGGATTTTGCTTGCTATGATTGTAGGTGTTCTGATAGGGTACTTTTTCCCAAACTTTGCAAATGTGCTAAATAGGCTTAGCATTGGAACAACATCAATTCCAATTGCTATTGGGTTAATTCTGATGATGTATCCTCCTCTTGCAAAAGTAAGATATGAAGAGATAGGAAAGACAAAAGCAGGTAAAAAACCTTTTGGAATTGCAATTTTATACAACTGGTTTATAGGACCTGTTGTCATGTTTTTGCTTGCCATCTTGCTTTTGAGAGATTATCCGCATTATATGATAGGAGTAATATTGGTAGGTTTGGCTCGATGCATTGCGATGGTTCTTGTGTGGAATGACCTTGCAGATGGTGATAGAGATTTTGTTGCGGGGCTCGTTGCTCTCAACGCAATCTGGCAGGTTCTCACTTATTCAGTACTTGCATATGTGTTTATAAAGATACTTCCTCCACTTTTTGGAATAAGCACATCTGCAATTGCTCTGCATATTTCAATGAAAGAAATAGCAATTTCGGTGTTTATTTACCTTGGCATTCCTTTTATAGCGGGGGTATTGACAAGGATTTTACTTGTCAGGAAAAAAGGCAGAGAATGGTACGAAAAGAATTTTGTGCCCAAGATAAGTCCAATAACCTTGGTAGCACTGCTTTTCACAGTCATTGTGATGTTCTCGTTAAAAGGAAAATACATTGTCACTTTGCCACTTCATGTGTTGAGGATTGCAATACCACTTTCGTTGTATTTTGTTATAATGTTTTTGATAACATTCTTTACATCATATAAAAGAAAATATCCTTATCCTGAGAGTGCAACTGTTGGTCTGACAGCAGCAAGCAACGACTTTGAACTTGCAATTGCAGTTGCTGTTGCAACCTTTGGATTGGGTTCAGGTGAGGCCTTTGCAACAGTTATTGGTCCTCTGATTGAGGTTCCCGTTATGCTTCTTTTGGTAAACGTTGCTCTGTTTTTAAAAAAGAAACTTTATGGTTATTAAGAAAAAATGGTATAAAAAATTTTTATTGAAAAATTGAAAAAGAGTCAAAAAGTAAATTTTTAAAATTGTTGCCAATTCCCGCAGTAAGCAGGAATTGGCTTTTTGGTCACGCTAAACAGAGGGTATTAACTTTAAATTAGAATAAAAACTAACAGTCTTATTTTTTGTTGCTTATTTTTTATCACTTAAAATTTAAATAGAATCCCGTCCTTTCAAAAAATTCATCTGATATTTTTTTCAAAATTTCTTCCTGTACCCCTTCACTTAGTTTTATCTTTACCTCTCTTGTTGAAGGATAAATACTGGGATTTTTTTGAATCTCTACTTTATATTTTGACAATATCTCTTTTAATATGTTTATCATCTCAACCTGATTTATTGACTGAGACACTTTTATATCCCATCCGGTTTTCTCTGAGAGTTCCTCAATCTTGTCTTTATACCTCTCACCCACAAAAGGTGTCACAAACGAAAGTTCTATATATTTTCCACCTTCTTTGATGCTTTTTTTGTAGACTTTATCCTTCTCACTTTCAAAATAGAGGTCAATCAAAAGAAGTGCTTTGTTCTGCTCCATCCTGGGCTTTTGCAAATCTACCTTTTCTTCTTGATTTTTACCCTCCACATCAAATATTAGACTTATCCCAGTTTCCTCTAAAAATTTTTCAGATATGCTTTTCATTTTCTCAAAATCTTCTTTTATTCTTATAACAATAGCATTTATTACAGGATTATATGAAAATTTCAAAACCTTAACGTTATAATCTTTGAGAAGATTTTTAACATATTCTGAAGCATACGTCAGATTAATATTGGGATTTATGTCAACTTTCCAGAGTGTCAATTTTTCAAATTCCTTTATTTTTTCTTCAAGCTTTTTTGCAACCTGCGGGAAATGAAAATAAAATATAACCACCTTGTTTTCAATGTCCATACCAACCTTGTATAGTCCAAATTCTGCAAACATTTCAAATGCAAGCTCTCGCATTCTGTTCTGCTCCATAGGCTTTGGCTTTAACCTTTCTTCAACCTCTTGGGCTGATAAAATCCTAAACAGGTAAGGTTTTCTGGGGTTTTGTTCAAAATAAACCGACTCTTTTAAAAGTTCAAATACCCTGTTTACTTCATCTTTTTCTAAAAATTCTTTCCCATTCCAAATCAAAATGGCATGTTCAGCAGTTATGTGATTTGACTCTTGTTTATTCTCTACAAGGTACTGCCACAAAAGTTTCAAGTTCTCTTCATTTAAAAGTTCTTGATTGTTTAGTTTTTTGACATTAAAAAATGATAACTGCTTTCTTGGCTTTTCAATTGAAATTGAATTTATCTCACCATTTTGTGGAACAATTATATTTGATTCAAGCTCCTTTACTGCCATATCCGAAATTTGCGAAATTGCATCTTCACTGCCATGTGCAAAAATGACCGTCCTTGGTCTGAGCGTTGCCAAAAATCCAAGTATTCTATCTCTGTCGCTATGTGCCGAAAGCCCATACTTTTCAACCCTGCACTTTACTTCATATTCTTTGCCATTTAGATCAATCTTTCTTTCGTTTTCAGGCAGTTCTGCAAGCTCTAAAAGTTTTCTTCCGGGCGCTTCTTCGTCCTGATACCCTGTTATTGCAATCAGCGCATTTTGACTTTGTACAATCTTTTCTGCATAAAAGACAGAAGGTCCGCCTGTGAGCATACCAGAGCTTGAGATTATGACACATGGGTCTGAAGAAGAAATTATTTCTTCTCTCTGTTTTTTATCAGATACAACATTTATATTATCTGCTAAAAATATTTCTTCTCCTTTTAACACTCTCTTGTAATACCGTGAAGACAAATAAGTTGGATTGTTCCTATAAACTCTTATAACTTCTCTTACCATTCCATCAATAAACACATTGAAACTGACCTTTCTTTTTTTCATATAGTTTCTGAGGATAAGAATAATCTCCTGAGCTCTTCCAATTGCAAAGGCAGGAATTAAAACCTTGCCACCTTGAGATATAACCTCTGCTACTGTGTTAAAAAGCCTCTCCTCTTCAAAACTTCTGTTTGTGTGAAGCCTGTCACCGTAGGTTGACTCGCATATGACAATATCAGGCCTAATTTTTGGAACTGAGGCTTTATCGACAGTCAGCTGTTTGTCTGCCGAAAAGTCGCCTGTGTAAAGTATGCTACCTTCTTGAGTCTGAATAAATATCATGGAAGCACCAAGGATATGGCCTGCCGAGAAAAATGTCACCTTAATCCCTTCAATGGGTTCAAATGTGTAGTTAAATCCATAGGTAAGGGTTCTATCAAGCAAATCTTCTACATTTTTCTCGGCATAGATGGGTATTTCATCTTCTGCAATCTCCATTATTCTCAAGCTATCATACAAAAGCACTTTTATTAAATCCTTGGTTGGCTGATTTGCATAAAAGAAAATTTGAGGATATTCTCTTGCAATAAGAGGAAGGCTTCCTATATGGTCAAGGTGAGCATGCGAAATAAGACAAACATCAACACCGCCAAGCTCGCGAAGAAGCTGCAAGTTTGGGAGTTTGTCTTCTTTCATTCTTATACCAGAGTCAATAAGTATATTTTTGTTGCAAGCCTTTATTAAAACGCACGATGCGCCAACTTCTTTGGCTCCGCCAAGAAATACAATCTCCATCTTTAAAGCTTCACTCCATATCAAGATTTTTATCAAAATTCAGCTCAGCTACAATCATCCCAATTAAAATTAAACCACATCCCACATAAGAAATCAAAGGTAAAATCTCAGTTGTGTTGTTTGGCCCAGACGGTATTATGGCAGAAAAAATTGCACCAAAAACAGGCTCAGCAGAAAAAATGAGTGCTGTATGAGTGGGTGTTGTGTATTTCTGGACAAAAACTTGAGCAGTAAATGCCAATGCTGTCCCTAAAATACCTGTTATCAAAATAGTAATAATGGCTGTAAGATTTATTTTAACATTCATGATATTAATACCAAAGATCATTGAAACCATCACATATAAAAATGCTGCGCTCATCAGCTGAAAAATTGCAATGTTTATTGTATTTATATTATCTTTTGCCGTGAATATGTCAATAAAGATAATTTGAAACACAAACCCAAGGTCAGCAAGAAGGGTAAGAAAATCACCAAAATTAAAATTTGAAAGTTTTGCACCACTTAAAAGCCAAAGCCCAGCAAAAGCCAACACTACACCGGCAGTAACATTAATTTTGGGTATCTTTCTCTCAATCAGAGCTACAAATACAGGAACCAAGATGACAGTCAGCCCAGTTATAAAAGCTGATTTTGATGCATATGTATATTTTAGTCCTATAACCTGCAATAGCATCCCACTAAATAGAAAAAATCCAATGATACTACCATAAAGAACTTCCCTTAATTTCAACCCTCTTAGATTTTTCCAGAATATTACTAAAACTATCAGCCAGGCAAGAGTAAATCTGACAGCCAAAAATGCCACTGGGTTCATATCTAAAACTGTGTTTTTCATGAGTACAAACGAACTTCCCCATACCATTGTAACAAAAAGCAAAACGGCATCTGCTAAAATCTTTCGTTTCCCACTCAAGTTTTTTCTTCCTTTCTGTATAAAAATCTTTTCTGGCAGCTAAAAAGGGCTGCCATTAAAACCCAAAAGACAGCCCTCTTATGCTTGCTCTCAAATATACACTTTTTAATCTTACCACAATCATAGTATCTTTTGCAAAAACTGTCTTGTCCTCTCTTGCTTTGGATTTGTGAAAATCTCTTCAGGCAGCCCTTCCTCCACAATCTTCCCCTTGTCCATAAACACAACCCTGTCTGCAACCTCTCTCGCAAATCCCATCTCATGAGTCACAACAAGCATTGTCATACCTTCCTCTGCGAGCTCTTTCATGACGTTCAAAACCTCACCCACAAGTTCAGGGTCAAGCGCAGATGTCGGCTCATCAAACAGCATCACTTTAGGTTTCATAGCCAAAGCTCTGGCAATTGCAACTCTTTGCTGCTGTCCACCAGAAAGCTGTGCAGGGTATGAATTTGCCTTGTCTTTGAGCCCTACCTTCTCAAGAAGCTCCATTCCAAGCTCCACTGCCTCTTCTTTTTTCATTTTATTCACAACAACAGGTCCAACTATCACATTCTCAAGTGCAGTCATGTGAGGAAAAAGATTAAACCTTTGAAATACCATACCTATTTGTGAACAAAATCTTGCTATCTCTTTTGAGCTATGTTTTTTATGCTTTTCGTGAAACCCTTTGTCTTCAATAACAAATCCGTCAATTTCAATATACCCTGAATTGATTCTCTCTAAATGGTTAAGGCAGCGCAAGAAAGTGCTTTTGCCAGATCCAGACGGACCTATTATAACCACAACTTCTCCTCTGTTTACCTCTAAGGACACCTTGTCCAGCACAAGATTGTGCCCGAAATATTTAACAATGTTTTTTGCAATTATTATTTTTCTATTGTTCTTACCATTACTGTTGCTCATACTTTCCCAGCCTCTTTTCAAGCCAATTGAATATTGTAGAAAAAACTGTGGTAAGAGCCAAATATATCACAAGTGCAGCTATATAAATCTCTGCATCCCTTCCTGTTGCAGACGCTTTTAATTGTGCAGCGCGCATAAGCTCAACCATTCCTATTGTTGATACCAGTGAAGAGTCTTTCAAAAGCGCAATAAACTCATTGCCAATTGGTGGTATCAATCTCTTGTACGTTTGAGGAACAATTACATATCTCATGGTCTGAAGGTATGTCATTCCAAGAGCCTTTGCTGCTTCGTACTGCCCTTTGTCAATTGACAGAATTGCTGCCCTTATTATCTCTGCAGTGTATGCACCTGAGTTAATTATAAGAGCAATTGCACCTGCCAAAAATGCTGGCAGTGTCAGAGCAGGCACAATTTTGGGAAGACCATAGTAAATAAAGAATATTTGCAAAAGCAGTGGTGTTCCTCTAAAAAGCCATACATAAAAGCTGCCAATATAATTCAAAACTTTTATTTTCGAAATTCTAAAAAGAGCTGCAACAAGTCCAAACACAAGCCCGATTGTAACTGCAATCGCAGTAAGTTCAATTGTAACAACGCTTGCTTTCAAAAGAACAGGAAAGTATTTTATTATGACATTGTCTGTCAACTCATGCCACCTCTATTTTACTTTGTAATGTCTTCACCAAACCATTTTTCAGATATTTTTGCAATAGTTCCGTCCTTCTCTAACTGGTCTAAAATCTTTTGAATTTCATTGTACAGGTCCTTGTCCTCTTTTCTTAGAGCTATTCCCACAGGCTCTCTTTCGAGCTGAGCAGGTGCTATATCAAACTTTTCAGGATTTTGTTTTTTATAGTAGTAAGCAACAACACTGTCTATCACAACTGCTTTTATTCTTCCAATGTCAAGGTCGTTGAAAGCATCAGTTATCCTTTCATATCGTGTGACATCTTTTTCATAGTTTATAAACTTCATCTTTTGAACAGCACTGTCACCTGTTGTGTTTGCTTGAACGCCTATCTTTATCCCTTTTAAATCTTCAAAACTTTTGATTGAGTTATCACCCTTTTTCACAGCAATAACCTGACGGATGTAAAGATATGGTCCTGCTAAATTGAAAGCTTTCTTTCTCTCATCTGTGATACTAAAGCATGAAATAATAGCATCAAACTTTTTAGACTTTAAAGCGCTCTGGATTCCGCTCCAGTCAACCGCAACAATCTTTAGCTTCGCACCAAGCTTTTTAGCTATCTCATTTGCTAAATCCACGTCAAACCCCACTGTGTTGTTGTTATCATCAGTAAACTCCATTGGTGGGAACGTGTTGTCCATGCCAACCACAAACTCTTTAGTCTTCTTTATCTTCTCTAAGGTTGTCATGTTTTTCTCATTTGATGAGCATCCGCTTAAAAACGGAATAAAAAGTGCTATTAGTAAAACCAACGCTATGGCCTTCTTATACATTTATATATCCCCTTTCGTTGATTTAATTTATAAACATACCTTAATAATTATACACCCATTTTGAATTTTATCAATATCAAAATTAAGCAAAATTACTGTTTCTATTTAAATACAGCCTTGCTCAAAATATATGCAATCCACTCTCTTGTTGCAAAACTATTTAACTTTAAACCTTTTACCTCGTTTGGACTTATCAGTCGATTGTCCACAAAAGCATTTATATACTGGTTTGCCCATGACTTATAATTATTTTTTGAGGTAGACTTAAGTTTAAGATACCTTGCCAAAATTGCAAATGCCTGCTCATAAGTGACCCCATCGTTCGGCTTGAAAACTAATCTATTTTGTTTATCTTTTATCCCTGTGATAATTCCCATCTTATAAAGGGTTTCTATCTCAGATTTTGCCCAGCAGTTTTGAATGTCTGAAAAAGAATACTTTTTGATGTTCTTTTCTATTTTTATATCAAATACATTTACAAAAAGCTTTACAAACTCCTGACGGGTTACATTGTTTTTTGGCTTGAAAGTGCCATCTTTATACCCATCAATCTTTCCCATGCTTGCAAGAAAAAGAATGTGGTCTTTGTACGGCGAATTTCTAATATCACTAAACAGCAAAGAACCATCTGAAGGCATAAGAATTACTCTAACTGGCAGGATAAACATGCTCTGTGGAATCAAAACTGAATTTGACTCAGACGAAAAAGTTTTTTTGTCAGAAAAATAAACTGTCAGTTGTCTGTCTGAATCTCTTGTAAATCCCTTTACATAGTAGCTCTTATTTGTCTTTGAATATAGTACAATTCGCATATTATTCGTACCATTAAAGTAGTATTCAACCTTGCAAAACACATCTGCTGCAAACACCTTTGGTTGCCATAATAAAACTACTGCCAATATCAAACAAATAAGAGTTTTTTGAAAACCTTTCATCTTGTTTTATCACCTTCTTGTCCACAACATTTTTATTGCATGCTTGTAACAACGTGATAGAAAAAGGCTAAAACATATTCTCTTGTTGCTGTTTCTTTAGGATTGAACGTAACATAGTCAAAAAGCCAGCCCATCTTGTACGCTTTTTTCAATGATAAAATGTATTTGTCGTCGGCAGAAAGTTTTGTCCATGCAACATTGTCTGCTGAGATTTCATTGCCAGTGTAAATCTCATAAAACTTTACCATCATATCTACAGCGGCTTCTTTTGTGAGAATAGAATTGTCCTGGGTATTTTCAATTAGCCCTGATTTGTACGCTTTTTTAACATAATCGTCAATTATCTCAAACCTGTAGAGTCTTTTCTTCTCTGCAAAATATACCAAAAAAGAGGCAAGCTCCTGTTTTGACACAGCGCTTTTTATCCCTATTGTATCGCTTGTATCATCGCTGGGAATAGTCTTAAAAAGATTGTAAAGCTTTGTTGCGTAGCTACTTGAAATTATGTCCTTGTAAAAGCTTTTTCTTACAATTACAGTTGCCTGAGGCGTTTGCAAATTAAAAGTCACACTTTTGTTGTCACTTGCAAACTCAACACCATCTGGCTCTTTCCAAGAAAGAGAGGTCAAATCAAAAACATATGGTATTGCGACTGACCATGGTTCCCTGTTTACAAGTGAAATTTTAATTGGCATTGGAAAATATGATATTCCTACCTGCTTTGTCAAGCTTGAAGCTGTGTATCTGATATCATACACTTCAGAGACAGCATCTTTCACATTATATTTGTCAGATGCTTTTATAAATGTTAGTTCACTATAGATACTTGATGGTGATACACCAGACACTGTCAGTTTATTTATGTCGCTACTGTCGATGGCAGTGAAACTAAACTGCGAAGATGCTCCATCTAAAGTGACAATACAATCTTTATTGAGCTTAACAAGTGCTTTTAAAACATCGTATCTCATTTTTATCACAAATTGGTAAATAGATTGGTTTGTTCTCTTTGTAAAGTCAATTGAAACAGGCTTTGAGTCCAAAGACTCATTGACATATCTATAGGTAATCTCTATTATCATCTTGCCAGTTGCAGGGTCTTCTACTGTTATAAATGGCAGAGTTGTGTCCTGGACAGAATCAAACACACCTGTATACTCGCTTACATCCTTTTTGGTAACAAAAGAGATAATTTCTGTCGACTGGGATAGCTGACCATCAGAAGCTATAGCAAAAAGTCTTGCCCAGTACCTTGTGTTGGGTTTCAAGCCCGTTACTTTATATTCAGTTGCATCTGTGTCGGTCGTGTACTTCTGGGAGTTTGAAAATGAAATATTGTCAGCTATCTCTATGACATATCTTCTCCCTGTCTCGGCCATCTCCCAAACAAAAATGGCGTAGTCTTTCCCATAGTCTTTTATACCAAAAGCTACTGGAGTTTTCGGTGGAGGAACCTTTTGTGTCCTGCCAAAAACAGGACTGCTAAACTCTGAATACACTTTCTGATTGTCTTTGATGATATATGCCCTAACCCTAAAATAGTAGAGCGTATCAGGTTTTAGATTCTGGACTGTGAAATAACAAAGGCCGGTGGTATAATCAACCTCTTTTATAGGCGGCTTAAAACTGTCAGATGCAACCTGCCATGCATTTGCGTTTTTAATGTCTTCTGATACCTGAATTTCAAAATACACATTCTCTATGTAGCTCCATGAAAGCAGGGCAGAGTTATACGTTGTTGTCACAACGCTCAAGTTTTCAACAACTGGAACTGAAGAAGGCAGCGGCACTTCATACTTTATTAGCGTTGTTGCCATTACAACATTAGATGGTAATGAATAATAAATACTACTGTCAATCTTTCTCATTGATCTAACAAAAAATACATACCTTGTATTTGGCAGGAGATTACTTACTCTGAAAACTACCTTGCCTGATTGATCTATCTGATAGTCAGAAAGTATTATTTTTTGAAAACTTGCTGTGTCAAGATTTTCTGGATTAGTTATATCCATTCCATCCTGGTACACTGCAAAGTTGACCTCATAGAAGATGCTTCTGTCCACCGTCGGTGGCTGGACACCTGCAATAGTTATAGGCTGCCATGACAAAACTACAGAATCGTAAGTTGTATAAACAACAGACAAAAGTGTCGGAGTGGTTGGTGGCGTTATGTCCCCAGATAAGGTATACGATATTGTCAAAGCAGGGGTTGATTCTTTGTAAATGTATGTCCCCTGTTCATAATCGTAAAACTTTTTTTTCACAACAACCTTCAAAACATAAACAGTATTTTTTTCAAGACCTGTGATGTCAAACCTGTAATATCCTGTTGGAAGATTGTTCTCGTCCTTTTCCTCATCAGAACTTTTCATCTGATAATTGGATACAAAAGAAATAAAATCAGCATTGTTATCCGAATATTTTTTGTAATAAAAATCGTACACAACCTCTTTGTCTGTTGGTATTTTGAATCGCAAAGAGATTGTATCTTGAGACTTAGGAAAAGCTGTTAAATTTTCTGCCGCAGGTGGTGCAAAAGGTAGTGTATATGGATGAACATAAAGGTCTTTTGATCTGATAGAAACTTTTCTTCCGAAACTATCAAAAACATCAACCTGTATTCTGAAAAACACATCGTCTGTTATGCTTACAACAGCAAAAAACTCGTTCGCCGAAACTGTACCAATTAAAGTGGGTATCTGATCTTTGCTACCTTTGTAAATCTCATACTCGTTTTCAGCAATTGACACTTTTGCCCACCTGAGCCACACAACATTGTCAGCAATTCTCTGAGCCTCTGCCTGAATGTATGTTGCCGCCTCACCAATTACCTTAATATTTGGTGGTGTGTATGTTTGCGGGTCACGCCAGATTACCTCTTGCGGCAAATTTCTCGGCAAAACTTTTACATAGTAAAGACTGCTTGGTGAAAGTCCAGCTGCTGTGTATTTGAGTTTTCTGCCCGGCAGAATTTCAACTCTTCCACCTGGTTTTTGGCTCTGAAGTAAAGTTATCCTGTCACCATCAATCTGATACTTCGTTGGAGTTGTAAAGCTTATGTCCTTTGACACATATATGTCATAATCTATTCTCTTGCCAGAATAGTAAACATCGTCCCACACTATATCAATAGCATCTTCAGCATTTGTATAACATTCAACAAAGATAGGTGTTAAAAACACAATAGTGTTTGAATATGAAGAGTAATAAACAACACTTCCTGTTTGCTCCTGCAAAACTCTCACGCTTCTTACCTTGGCATAAAAAATTGTGCCGCTTGGAATCTTTTGTCCGTTTGGCAGACTTTGAACCTTATAGGTATAGCTCCCGTTTGAAACTGTAAGGTTTGGGTCGTTTTTGTATATGGTATATCCATAAGGAAATCTTGTAGGGTCATCACCAAGATATAGCTCGAAGTAGTCAAAGTCAGAATAGCTGTACTGCCACGAAAAATAAAGGGTTATAGTCCCATCTTGAGCTACTTCCATCCGCGGAAGATTATTTTCAAGTGTTATATTCAAACTCTGAGGTGCAGGAAGAACAATTGCAGGCTGTGCTATTAGATTTTGGGGAACCAAAGCAATCAAAAAAGATATTAAAAGGAAAATCGAAACTATTTTACTTGCGATGGATTTCATCTTGTCACTCACCCATTTTTTAATATTTTAAAATCTTTTCAAGATTAACTATATAGTGAACAAACTCATCAAGCTTTATTGTCTCATAAGGGTCCAAATCGCTATCTACAATCCCGAGTGACATCATGCTAAGGATAAACATTTTGTACCTTCCATCGGGAGCAAAGCTTGTTGACTTTGTAATAAGAACATTGTCAATCGAAGATGATGTCTTCTGTTCATACACCATTGCCAAGATATATATTGCTTCTTGCCTTGTCAGATTTCCGCTTCTGACCTTTTCAGTATCAATACCAAACACTCTTGTTATAAGTTTAGATGCATAATCCTGAGAAAGACTTTTATTAAAGTCACTGTAAAGTTCATTTAAGTTGTATTTTTGAGCTATATACACAATATCATCTTTGTACTTGCTAAGAGTGTAACTTGACACAGTCTGAGTTTTAAGCACTCCAAATGTGCCAGGCTTTTCAACACTAAAGGTTATACTGTTTGAAAGACTGTCAATTGAAAAACTGGTTACAAAGCTGCTGCTCGAAAAGTCATATACAGCCCTTGTTTGGCTTGCCTGACCAGCCAAGCTTGCAAGCTTCAATGTAATATTCACAGGTTTTGCAAAGCTTGATACAACCAGTTCATCATTTAGATAATACCTGGCAGTTACCTTCAATGTTATCACATCAGAGTCAATATCATAACCATATGAAGGTGGCAAAACAGAAGCTGAGGAAAGTTCTATTAATATCATCACCAATCCTTTGTCAATTCCATATCTTTTTGAAATATTCTCAACCTCAGAAACATTCAAAGCACCCGGTGGAAGTTTTAACATACTACTTTTGTATTTCAAAACAAAACTCTTCTGTAACTTCTCAAGTGCATCTGCTACCTTGTATGAGAACAAAACCTGCCCTTTAGCAGAAGAGTAAAGAGCTTTTGTAAAGTCTATGACAAACTCGTTCGAATTTGTACGCTGTATCTCATCCAAAGCGTTCTGGTCATTGATGTAAAGATAATACTTATCAGAGCTATTTTCAAGTACAATAGCAACCTGTTTCTGATTTTGTATATCCCTTATTCTGTTTTGTTCTTCTTCTTTGAGCTTTTGCTGCTGATTTTCAAAGTCGCTCTGGTTAAAAACTGTTCGCGCTAAAACCTCTGCAAAAATTGAAACCTTCCCAGTCGGAATATGAATGCTTCTTACTCTGATGTAGTACAAGGTATTCGAACTTAAATTCCCAATGTAATATTTATATACAGCAATTTTTGATGACACTATAGAAGCTGGCGAAATTGAACCAGAATATACCAAACTGTACACAGTGCTATTTTCTTGTCTTACAAAAATCTGATAACCATAATTTGGATTGCCGTTCCATTGAATTGTAAGTCCATGACCACTCGAATCTCTTGATATTACCATCAAATTTTCAGGCTTTTCAATTGATGATGTTGTCACGGCAATGCTTCCCCAAAGCGACTCTTTGCCATTTTCTATAGCTTTTATAGAAAAATAGTATAGTGTGTTCGGAGCAAGGTTTTTAAATGTCACCGGAGTTGTGACATCAATATATATCTTTGCACCAACAGGAGAATTTTGCGAATATACGTCATACACAACCTGCTCGACTACAAAAGTTGAATCAGATACCTGCCTGTAGATTTCAACCTTTTGCCTGAGCATTTTGACAAAGTAATCCTTGACCTCATCTATGCTGAGGTTATTGCTCTCTAACGCTCTTGAAGTTTGCAAAATGACATATGACTGACCCGGTTTTGTATCCCATCTGAGCTTCACAGAGGTCTGTGTTACTGCATCATCCTCAGGTGCAATCATGAAATTTTTAGGTATCTCTGGCTGTGAAATAGTAGGTGGCACCTGTTGAGGTTTTGTCAAAGCAACATATGCCTTGCTAAATTCTGAAAGATAGTCTTTGTCAAGATAAACTCTTACTTTAAATCTTATATAGTAAGGAGTATTGTTTTTAAGATTTGATATATCAATATAATTAGATATACTTTCAGATGGCAGCTCAAAGTAAATCTTTACATTCTTTTCATCCCAAGATGACTCACAAACATATACCTGATAGTATACCTTTTCAGAAACTGTCAAGTTTCCAGAAAAGTAAGCTGATTGCGACACATAATCCACTACAGCCTGATTAACTTTTGAGAGCAGGTCGTCCTGATACACATAAATCCTTATACCTGTCTCAGAAGTCACAATCTGTCTTACAAAATTGTCATCCACAGGCGGCACGTTTAAAACGGCAACAGGTTTTGTTGTCCCAACAAATACAAGCGAAAAGTCAGATTTTTTCTGGTTAGCAGTGTTTATTACTCTAATCTTGAAATAATAAACAGTGTTCGGTAGAAGATTTGATATTTTATATCTATACCTTGTGCCATCTAAAATTAAATCACTTGGCAAAAGACCATCTGTGTTTGGATTATACGAAGAAGTACTGTAAACAAGCTTGTACACAGTAGGATTTCCACTTGAGTCAAGGACATCTTTATATTCTGTTGAAATCCAAATCTGATATACATAACTTGAGTCGTCTGAAACGGGTTTGTCGAACGAAACCTCTATTTCTGTCTGCGAAATAGTTTCAGCTCTGCAGTTTTTAGGTGTTGGTGGGATATCACCAAGCTCTGTCACAGAAACCTTTATAAGCGCAGAAGGAATTCTGGTGCCATCTGCAAAAACGGCTTCTACTCTTATGTAATAGTACTTTGTCGTCATAGAAAGACCGGGAATGTATGCTTCGTTCTGGTTATATGAGGTTGTTGCAAATATGTTTTGTGGTGGAAGATTGTCCCTCGGAAGCTCATTCGCGCTTGTCGCATAATATGCCCGATACTTTATCTCATCCTGTTTGTAGTTTCCAGGGTCAACACCACGCCATTGCACTCTCACTAAAGCCAAAGTCTTTCCATCTTTTTCTATCTCACCTATCTTTGCAGCACTGACCTGTATAAGCGTTGGACATGCAATGTTTGTAAGAGGCTTGTAAATCACTTTTGTACTATCCATTTTCGGGTTCATAAGGATGTAATACATCGTACCTGGCACAAGTTCAAATGTGTCAATTCCATCATACTTGTCATACACTGTCATACTTACTGTTTGGTTGATTTCCTGCGCAAACTGCTGAACACCGTCTTTATAAAGCTTTATAGGAATTGTAATATTGTTTTCCTTTTGATACTTGTAAATCTCATTTGTACTACTATCAACATAATACTGATTAGCATCTGATGCTGTTTGGCTTTTTCCTACAAAAACGTTGTAACCCCTAAAACCAATGTCTGGTTGAAAATCATCCGATACATTGATTTTGTTAAAGGTTATTAAAAGTCTTGGATGTTCTCCACCAGAGCCAAGTGGAACATCCTCTTCTTTTTCCGGGTCTGGTTCTGGCTGAGCATAAAGCTTAAACTCTGTTATAACATAAATTGATTGTGAGGTTATAATTTGGTTATCATTGCCTATAGCATTTATAGTTATTTTATACACTGTCGCGCTTTTGAGCCCTGTTATATCGCAGTATGTATTCTGGGTTACCGTTTGAAAATCTACCTGGGAATTTGAAGACGCTGCGTAGACTTCATATTGTACTGCATCTTCAATGGTATTCCATATTATAGAAATAGAATTTCTTGTTATTTTATAAACTCCACTATTATCTCTTTGCACGGTTATATTCAAAGAGGTTGAAAGGGTTTGTGAAAATAATTGAAGGTTAAAATTGGAAAATAAAAATGAAATCAAAATTACAATAGAAGCCATTCTTTTTATGTTTTTAAACATTTTTTATCCCACCTTAAAATGCACTTAAAATTTGGGCTTTTCAAAGATATAATCGGCAACAGAATGACATTTTTAAAGCACATTTTCACACGTACAAGTCGCTCCCACGAAACTCATCAGGCTCTTTGCTGCTTTCCCCAAAATGATATAAAAGCGCCTCTTTTATTCTCCTTGAAGCCTCTCCATCGCCGTAAGGGTTCACAGCCCTTGCCATCTGAAGATACTCTTCCTCATCTGTTAAAAGTTTTGTAACAATCTGGGCTATCCTTTCTTTCTGTGTCCCTGCAACCATAACTGTCTTTGCTAAAACAGCTTCTGGTCTTTCTGTTGTGTCGCGCAGAACAACAACAGGTTTCCCCAAAGACGGTGCTTCTTCCTGAAGCCCACCAGAGTCTGTTAAAACCAAATAGCTTCTTGCAATGAGGTTGTGCATATCATCAACGTCAATTGGGTTTATCAGTTTTATCCTTAGATGGTCTTTTAAAATCCTGTACGCAACATCCTTGACATTTGGATTTAGATGTACAGGGTATACAAAAACTACATCGTCAAACTCATTTGCAATCTTCAGGACAGCCTCAAAAATATTCTCAAGCGGTTTTCCAAAATTTTCTCTCCTATGAGCAGTGAGAAGAATTATCCTCTTTGAAAAATCTATATTGTTTAGACTATCTTCCTTAAACACATAATCTTCTTTCACAGTAAATTTAAGTGTATCAATCACAGTGTTACCTGTCACAAAGATGGTTTCTTCTTTTACACCTTCTGCCATCAAATTTAACTTCGCCCTTTTTGTGGGCGCAAAATGAAGGTCACACAGCGCTGCCGTGAGCTTTCTGTTCATCTCTTCTGGAAAAGGTGAATATTTGTTGTATGTTCTTAAACCCGCCTCAACGTGTCCAATCTTTGTTTTAAAATAAAAACTTGCGAGTGCTGCTGCAAATGTGGTTGTTGTGTCGCCATGGACAAGCACAATGTCTGGTCTTTCTTTCTCCAAAACCTTTTCAAATCTCAAAAGCACATCAGAAGTTATAGAAAATAAGCTTTGGTTGTATTTCATTATGTCAAGGTCATAATCAGGCTTTATATCAAAAATCTCAAGTACCTGGTCAAGCATCTGTCTGTGCTGTGCTGTGACACATACTTTAACATCAAAGTGAGAATCTTTCTGTAGTTCCTTCACAAGCGGTGCCATCTTTATTGCCTCAGGTCTTGTTCCAAATACAATGAGTGTCTTTATCATTTAGAAGCCCATCCTCTCTTGTAATTTTCATATGCCTTCTAAGTCAAAATCGGGGGTGTATTTGTCTGTTGCCGCTTCTTTGTCCTGAATGTACCCATAGTCAAGACCATTTTCCAGCACAAAGTTTACAACCTTTTGATATTCTCTTGTTGTAATTCTTCTTGAAATTTCTTTGAATTCCTTTGATCTGTACATAGGATAATACTGGCTCATAAGACTCAGCATAACTTTGCCTTTTAAATTGTCTCTTATCCAGCTCAAAACCTTTATAGAATCATTTGTGTGCATTGGAAGTACCAAATGGCGAATTATAACACCTTTTTTCATTATACCATTTTCTGTTACAACATCTCCAACAAGTTCAAACATTTTTAATATTGACTTTGATGCAAATTCAAAATACCGCGGAGCATTGGAATATTTTTTGGCAATTTCATCATCAAAATATTTAAGGTCTGGCAAAAATATATCCACATATCCTCTCAAGAGCTCTATGGTCTCTGGTTTTTCATACGAAGATGTGTTGTACACAATGGGAATTCTAAGACCCTTTCCCCTTGCAATGTCAATTGCCTCAATTATATATGGAACATAAATGGTTGGCGTCACAAGGTTTATATTGTGAGCACCTTTTGACTGAAGGTTCAAAAAGATAGTAGCAAGTTTATTTACATCTATGAACACTCCAAACCTCATCTGGCTTATTTCATAATTTTGGCAAAACACGCATCCCATATTGCACCCAGAAAAAAATACTGTGCCAGACCCGTTTTTGCCCGAGATACATGGTTCTTCCCAGAAATGCAAAAAGGCTTTTGACACCTTTATACCACCTGCAATTTTGCAAAAACCAGTCTCGCCCTCAATCCGATTTACCCTGCACTCCCGCGGACATATGCTGCAGCTTTTTAAAAGCTGTTGGGAAAGCAAAAAGCCCCACCCCTTTTCAAACATCAACATTCAGTATCCTTGAAATGTAGAGCTTTATGTCAGCAGGATTAAAAACCCTTTCAATCCTGTCGCCTTCATACACAAACTTTGATACAGCTTTTGCACCACATGCATAGATATTGTGCTTTTCCTGCATTATCATCACATTGTAAAGCCCTTCAAACCCTCTTTTGCAGTATCCAACATTTTCAAAGTTTCCTATCATATTTTTCTGCCTGTACATGTAGTATGGAATGTAGCCGTGCTCCTCCAAGATATATTGTGTCCAATCAAGAAGGCTATTTACAGTCTCCTCATCCATAAACTCATATTCATTCCATTTGAATCTCAAAAGGCTTGCCCTTTTTATGGAAAGTGTGTGAATGGTAATTGAAGCAGGAAAAAGCTTTAAAACATCCTCAATTGTCTTTTTATAATCATTCTCACCCTCACCAGGAAGCCCTAATATCACATCACTGTTTATATTTTTAAATCCATATTCGTAAGCTTGCGCAAATGCCCTTTTTATGTCCTCAAACGTGTGGTTTCTACCTATTATCTTCAAAGTGTTGTCGTTCGAAGTTTGAGGGTTTATACAAAGCCTGACATTCAAATCTTGGTTAATCTCTGCTAGATATTGCAAAAGTTTTTCGTCAATTGTATCGGGTCTTCCTGCCTCAAATGTGATCTCTCGAATATAGTCTTTTTCAAGATTCTCAAATAGATTTGTGAAAATCTTTTTTATATTCTCTATGCCCAACACTGCAGGACTTCCACCGCCAAAATAGACTGCAACAATTCTGTTTTTGTTTTCCTCTATCTTTTGATATGTCTTTTCAAATTCACAAATGAGGCTATCTGTATACATTCCTATTAAACTTTTTACCTGCCTTGTCATCTCGTGGCAGGAAAAAGAACAGTAAAGACACCTGGTAGGGCATATTGGAATACCTATGTACAAACAAGCCGAAGAAGGCTCAAGTTTACTTAAAATGTTCATTTCATTCTTTGCAATCTTTAAAAGAAGTTTTGATTTCTTATCAGAGATATAATATTCTTTTTGCAGGAAGTTATAAATTTGCTCGTCGTTTAGCCCCTGCTCAAGCAAAGGGTACACAATCTTTGTGGGTCTTATTCCTGTTAAAATCCCCCAGGGAAGCTCTCTTTTTGTTTCTTGTTTTAAAAGGTCATAAAGGTTCCTACCAAATATCCTTTTTGACTCGTGTTCATCACACACAAGCATAAAATCTTTTTGAATGGTTTTATCCTGCGTTTGGAGTTTTAAAAACACTTTCATTTCTTCAAAATACGCCTCAAAATGAATGTCTCCACCATGACCAAACTTTACCTGCACACCTGGATAGAATGCTCTTATTATGTGTTGAAAATCATACAAAAACTTTTGGCTGTTTGAAAAATATGTTATTCTCAAACTGTGCTCTACCCCTTTTGCAAAGATATATTTAGTCTAAATAAAATAAAAAACTTATAGCATTATTTTGTGCTATAAGTCAGCAATGTATTTATTAAAAGTTTTTAAGCTCATCACCAATAGTAGTTGGCACACCGTGCCCTGGATACACTTTTGTCGTTTTGGGAAGAACCAAAAGCTTTTCTTTTATCGACTCAAACAACTTATCTTCATTCCCAAACGGAAGGTCACACCTGCCAAAAGAGTCTTTGAACAGCGTGTCGCCCGAAAACAAAATGTTATCATACAAAAAACAGCTCGAACCAGGTGTGTGCCCGGGTGTGTATAAAACCTTTAACGAAAAATCAGCAAATTCGAATACATCTCCATCTTCAAAATATCCATCACAGGTTATCTTTATTTCTGAACCAATCAGATACGACAGGTTATATGCTGGATTTGACAAGATCTCTTTTTCGGCCTTGTGCGCATAAACCGGCAGTTTGAACCTCTGTTTTAGATAGCTGCAACCCATAAAATGGTCAAAATGTCCGTGCGTCAAAAGTATGGCTCTTGGCACAAGACCATTTTCCACAATAACACTCTCAATCTTTGTTGCATCATCTCCCGGGTCAATTATGACAACCTCTTTTTTGCCAAAAACATAGCAGTTTGTCACAACATCCCCAACTTCAATGCATTTAAAAAACATCAAACTCTTTACCCCCTCTACTTTTTCAAAAAACCTGTTCAGAAAACCTTCTTGCTGTCAAGCAAAACTGTCACAGGCCCGTCATTTACAATGTTTACCTCCATGTGCGCCTGAAAAACTCCGCATTCAACCTTTCTAACCTTTTGTTTAAGCCTTTCAACAAAGTAGCTATACAGCTTCTCTGCCTTTTCTTTTTCTGCGGCAAACATGAAGTTCGGTCTTCTTCCTTTTCTTGCATCGCCCATAACTGTAAAGTTTGAGACAACCAAAACCTCGCCACCTACATCCAAAAGAGAAAGATTGAACTTTGAATTTTCATCTTCAAATATTCTAAGGTTTACAACCTTTTCACAAAGATAATCAGCATCCTCTTCTGTATCATCCTGTGCAACCCCAACAAGCACGCAAAGACCTTTTTGGATTCTTCCAACCTCTTTGCCGTCAACAACAACAAAAGCCTCTTTCACCCTTTGAACAACAGCCCTCAAAGTCTTTTAGCCTCCTTTTACACGCTGAACGTCAAATACACTGTCAATCTTTCTCAGCTTTCTTATAATCTTCTCAAGCTGCTCCGTTGAGCTTATTTCTACAGTAAGATTGATATTGGCAATCCTGTCTCGTGTGGTCCTTCCCTGTATAGCCTTCACTGAAATCTTGTTCTCACCAAGCAAGTTTGTTATGTCCATCAGTATTCCTGTCCTGTCGTTTGCAAGAACGTTGATTGTAGCGTCAAACTTTGCATCTTTTGTCACATTCCATTCAGCCTCAACAATCCTCTCTGGCTCTTTTAAATACTGCTCAACATTTGGACAGTCACGCCTGTGGATTGAAACGCCTCTTCCCCTCGTGATGTATCCTATCACTTCATCGCCAGGTACCGGGTTGCAACATTTTGCAAACCTCACAAGAACATTTTCAACACCTTTTACAAGTATTCCGTTATTTGAAGAAGCCTTCGCAGGCTTTGGTTTTTCAATCTGAAGTTCTTTTTGCTCATCTTCTTTGATGTATTTCTTTATCTCCTCTTTTATCCTCAGAGCCACCTTAGTTGGTGTAATACCACCATACCCAAGTGCAGCAAACATGTCTTCCGGTGTTCTGTAGCCATATCTTTGCGAAACTGTCTGCAGCACATCCTCTTTTAGAGCAAATTGTAAAGGTAGATTTAGTTTTTTGAGCTCCTTTTCCAATATGTCTTTGCCTTTTTGAATATTCTCTTCTTTTCTCTCTTTTTTAAACCATGCGTTTATCTTGCTCTTTGCTTGAGGACTCTTGACAATCTTGAGCCAGTCCTGGCTTGGACCATGGACGTTCGGCGATGTAATAATCTCGACAATATCACCATTTTTGAGCTCATAATCAATGGGGACAAGCTTGCCGTTTACCTTAGCACCTGCCATCTTGTTGCCTATCTCACTGTGAATTGCATATGCAAAGTCTATCGGCGTTGAACCCTGTGGCAGGCTTATCACATCTCCTTTTGGAGTAAATACAAACACCTCGTCAGAAAACAGGTTTATCTTCAAAGACTCCATAAACTCTTTTGCGTCTTTCAGCTCTTTCTGCCACTCCAAAAGCTCTCTCAGCCATGCAAACTTCTCATCCTCATCAGTTGATTTTATCCTTCCCTCTTTGTACTTCCAGTGCGCAGCAATACCATACTCGGCTGTCCTGTGCATGTCAAATGTTCTTATCTGCACCTCAAATGGCTCACCTTCAGGTCCTATCACAGTTGTGTGAAGCGACTGGTACATGTTCGGTTTTGGCATTGCAATATAGTCTTTAAACCTGCCCGGCATAGGCTTGAACAGTGTGTGGATAATTCCAAGCACACCATAACAGTCTTTTACTGAATTTACAATTATTCTTATGGCAAACAGGTCATAGATTTCTTCTAATGTTTTGCCCTGCTGCTTCATCTTACGGTAGATGCTGTAAAAATGCTTTGGTCTTCCGTCTATCTGGCCAACCTCAATGTTTGCCTCTTTGAGTTTTTCTGAGATAAGCGAAATAATTTTCTTTATATACTCTTCCCTTTCTACCCTCTTTTTTGCAATCTTTTCAACAAGATCATAATAGCCTTCAGGGTCAAGATAGCGCAGGGACAAATCTTCAAGCTCCCACTTTATCTTTGAAATTCCAAGTCTGTGGGCAAGCGGAGCATATATGTCAATTGTTTCCTGAGCTTTTTGTCTCTGTTTTTCAGGAGGAAGGTACTTGAGGGTTCGCATATTGTGGAGCCTGTCTGCAAGTTTTATCAAAATGACCCTTATATCCTTTGCCATTGCAATAAGCATCTTGCGGTAGTTTTCTGCCTGTCTTTCAAGCTTACTGGTAAATTCAAGCTTGCCAAGTTTTGTGACACCATCCACAAGATCGGCTATCTCTTTTCCAAACTCCCTCTCTACATCTTCTAAAGACGCAGAAGTATCCTCCACAACATCATGCAATAGTCCAGCAACAATTGATGCAATGTCAAGCTCTAAATCTGCCAAAATCAGTGCAACCTCGAGAGGATGCACTATATATGGCTCGCCAGAGTTTCTCGCCTGCCCATCATGATACTTTTGCGCAAAATCAAATGCTTTTTTGATAAGATTTATATCCTCTTCTGACGCGTATTTTTTTACTCTTTCTATCAGCTCATTTAATTTGTCGCTCAAGCCTTATTTCACCTCGATGGACCCCCTCTTTTTCAGGTCCACTTGTTTTATATCAAAGAAGATTCAAACTGTACAACAGACCTGACATCGTATCCTTTTAAATTCTCTCTTCCGTTGAGGTATGTGAGTTCAACAAGGTATGCAATACCCACAACCTCACCACCAAGTTTCTCAACAAGCTTTATGTTTGAAAGTGTTGTACCCCCTGTTGCCAAAAGGTCGTCTATTATCACAACCTTCTGACCAGGTTTTATAGCATCAATGTGCATCTCAAGCACATCTTTTCCGTATTCAAGCTCGTATTCAACAGAGACTGTCTTGTAAGGAAGCTTACCTTTCTTTCTGACAAGAACAAGACCTTTGTTCAGCACATACGCAACAGGCGCACCAAATATAAACCCTCTTGATTCAGGTCCAACAATAAGTTCAAAGTCAAGGTCTTTAACCAAATCTACCAGAGAGTCTATAGCGTATTTGAACGCGTCCTTGTCCTGCAAAACTGTTGTTATATCAATAAAATCTATACCCTCTTTGGGAAAGTTCAAAACATGTCTGAATTTCTCTTTCAGGTTCATTAAATCTTCCTCCTATTACTTTAAGATTTTTGATTATTACGTTATTAAGTATATCAAAAAAGACTATAATTTTTAAATACTTTAAGTGCCAAAAAAATAAAAAGCCCTTTTAGCAGGCTAACCACAGGAGCTGCTAAAAGAGCTTACTTGTGTTTTCCCAAAAAGAATGTAATTTCATATACTCCTGAAAATACGTTTAAACCATGCCTCTTTATAAAATTTTGTTTTCAAAATCTCATATATCTTGAGTCTCAACTTTACAGGCATCTTGTCTATGCTGCCATAACTTGTTGCAATCAAATACTCTTTTTTGGAAAGTGAACTTTTGAGCTCTTTCTTTGCCTCAGTTGGAAGTTCAAGCTTTGCCTCATCCACTATGCAAAGTGGCGGAAATATAACACACCACCAGTTTCTCCCTTTACCATCGCCTATGAAAATTTTAACACAGTCATATATACCTGAGGGAAAAAGAAACCCGCTGTATACCCTGTTTGGAAACAAATCCCTTTGAATAACCACCTTCACCTCATAGGATTTTCTTTTTTCTTTTAAAGCTTGATTGAGATAACATTCTATTTGGGATTTTTTGTCAGCAATCTCTTTTAAAACGTGCAACTTTCCTTTTGAATAATCTATGTTTTGCGATAGAAACTCCATAAGTTTGTTTCTAACATAAAGTTTTAGCTCTTGGTCCTCTTTTGAATTACTATTTGCTATGACATGAAGCCTTACAACTGAGGCAGACAATTCTTTTTGCAGAGCATCTATCTGCTTGAAATTTAAAAACTCATAAATCAAAACAAAACTCAAAAGTGATAAAACTGCTGCTAAAATGTATGCCCTTGAAAATCGAATTTTCTGTACCATCCCTCTTTTTCCTCTCAAACAAAAGTTATTTCTATTTTTAGCATTCACTCAGAAAACAAGATTTATACATAAAAATACTCAAAACCTTTTCAGTAAATTGTCCCGCTTCGTCTTAGCTTTACATCTGGTACAACCTCTATATCTATTTTCTTGAACTCATCATCCCAGTTTTTCTTGAGCTTCTCCCAATCTTTTGACCTTTTTTTTGAAATAAAATCCCCAACTCCCAAAACATCAGCGTTGTACCTGTACTTCAAAAGATAAATAAGATCATCTGCTCTTTTCTTTATAATTTTATTTAGCTCATTTTGAATATACTTTCTCATAGGGTCATCCAAAACTTTGTACCCGCTTTTGAACACAAACTCAATAACCTCGCCTTCTATCCTAAGATTGTAAACAATTTTTAATCTTCCTTTTTCGCTTTTTATTTTCTTTTTGCTCTGAATCTCTGTAGTAATAAATGGAACATACGTGGACTTGTATTTCAAATCGTCAATAAATGTGTGTTTTGCCTTGCCCATGAGAAGCTTATAGATTTGAAGTTGCCTTTCATCCAGCCAGCCAACAAACCTGAAATTCTTAAACACAGCAGCACCAGCTACTTTCAAGGTTTCAACTCCAGGTTCCACCCTCGATATAACTGCGCAGTTTGAATCTATAAAACTATTTACAACTTGGCTCAAAGGTGTATCAATTACTCTTCCATAAATTGATGCATTTTTTGATATCTCAAAAAGGTGGATGCCAGTCACAGGTTGAACAAGAGGCATGGTGTTTAGAATATCTCTCGCTGTTGTCTCTGACACAAGCAAAAATGTGTTTTGAGGAATATCACTTTCTCTGTTGAGAGCATCCAAAACCTCTCTTACATAACCTGGCTCTTCTACTAAATCTCTGCCCAGCACAACAACCTTTAAATACCCATAATACAGCCTTTTATTTATCTCTCTTTCAAGGTAGTTTCTGACACCAACCACGTTGTTTGTGGGTCTTACAAACAAAAATCTCATCTGCTCGTCCGGCTTTGAATCCTTCCCTATGGTTCTGAGGTTTGGGAAAAGCACTGTCACTGCAAACTTGTATTCATTTTTGCTGCTTGGAAGAGGTGGTTTTACCTTTCTTTTTGTCTGTGGGTCAATCCCTTTCTGGTCTGTCTTGATATCAGGCTTTTTCTGTTCAGGAGAAAATTTCTGAGTTTTTCTGTCAAGATCAATATACTCACTGCTTTCATACTTGTTCAAATCGCTCGGGTCATACTTGTCAACACCAAGGGCAAGAATATAGCCTCTGTCTTCTATCTCAACCCTGTCCCAGCAACCTGACATGAAAAACGCAAGGAAAACCATTAAAATTGCTAAAACTGCTCCTCTTTTTTGCTTCATGTCTTTTTCACCTTCTTTTTAATAGAAAGGACAGTGTAGGTGACAAGCGGCAAAAATAAAACAACAAAGGTTGCAAAAAAGTAGCTAAAATAGTCCATAAACTTCTGTATCTCAGATATATTTTGAGGAATCAAAGAAAGAATGTAAATGAAAGGAAGCTGTGAAAATACAAAGAAGTTGTGCTCCTTGGTGTTGAAAATCCTCGCCAAAATCAAGCCTGTTGTCATCAAGAAAATAATCTCTGTTGTATAGGTTGTTATCATCCACAGGGCAACAATTATGCTCTCTGGTCTTTCAATGACAACCTCCAAAACTGTCACATCCCTAAAAAGGTTCAAGGTTGGCCAGATCATTGTCTGCATCTCTTTTGCCCCAAAATCAGCTGTTGCAAATATTATTATCACTTCATAGAGCAAAACTGTGACCAAAAACCCGAAAAAAGCACTTTTGATGAGCTTGTCTTTTCTTCTTATATAAGGCATGAAAAACAGGAATGCCTCGAATCCCAGAAAACTAAATATTGTTGTCCCAATCCCCTGAATCAGTTTTAAAAAAGGAATGTTCAAAATGGGAAGAAGGTTTGAAAAATCAAGCCGCTGATACACAAAAAAACTTAAAACTACAATAATTACAACAATTCCTGGCATCAATATCTCACATATCCTTGCTATAACCTCAATTCCATATCTGGAGATATACGCACATGTGAGAAGAAATGTAATTATCAAAACTTCATTTGGTGTGAGGTTGAACAAAAACTCCTTTGCAGTCTCTGCTATCAGCCTTGTTTCAAATGCCGAAAAGATGATAAAGTATAGGACATATATAAGCGAAAAGAAAATACCTAAAATCTTGCCAAACGCATCATTCAAAAGTTCAATGAAAGTGATATCTGGATTTGACATTATAATTTTAAATATTAAAAGAAATACTGCAAAAGATAGTATCCCACCAAGCAGCACCGCAAGCCACCCGTTTTGCTCAGCAGTTTTTGCAACAGATGCAGGCATGAACATTATTCCTATTCCTATCATTACAGAAACAAACAACACAAAACACTGAAAACTTGAGATTTTATCATTGTCGTTTATTATCACTTGCTCTCACCTGCCGAACTTGGAAGAGTGTTTCTTTCATACATCATTCTTATTTTCTGGTAAGTTGATGCAAATATTGGTCGTGCCCACAGGTACCTTGTCGGAAGCCTTACAACAGTATCTTTGTAGTCCATTATCTCAAATGAAACAAAAGGTGATAAAATTGGCACGCCAAAACTTTTGAGTTTTACAAGATTGCTAAGAATAATAAGACTTAGCAAAATAAACCCATAAAGCCCCAAAGCTGCACAGACAATAATATAGATAAATTTTAAAAGCCTCATTGATATAGAAAAGTTGTAAGCAGGGATGGCAAATGAAGCAATTGCGGTTGTTGCAACAAGTATGACCATTATAGGTGAGATTATTCCCGCCTGAACAGCAGCTTGTCCGATTATAAGACCACCAACAATCCCAATTGTCTGACCGATTGGACCTGGAAGTCTCAAACCAGCCTCTCTTAAAAGCTCAAGCATAAACTCCAAAAACAGTGCTTCAACAAACACTGGAATTGGCACACCTTCTCTTGTTGCTGCGATAAAAAGCCCTAAGTCAGGCGGGATCATGCTGGGTGTAAATGATGATATAGAGATATAAAATCCCTGAAGCGTCATAGCAATTAATGCTGCAATTACCCTCAGGATTCTTATCACCGTTGCAATGTGCCATCTTTCATAATAGTCCTCTGCGTGTTGGATGAGTGTCATAAGAGTTGCCGGAACAATCAAAGCTGTGTTTGTATTGTCACAGAGAATCACAACTCTTCCTTCATAGATTGCGGCAACTGCTGTATCAACCCTCTCTGTGTGCTGGATGGTTGGAAATAGACAAAAGATATCATCTTCAATTAGCTGTTCTATCATTCCAGCTTCTATGACAGCATCAATGTCTATTTTGGAAAGTCTCTGTTTTACCTCATTTAAAACATCTCTGTCCACAATGTCGTCGATATACACAAGATATATATCTGTCTGGGAACGCCTGCCTAATTTTATGTTCTTTATCCTAAGCCTTGTGTCCCTTACCCTTCTTCGAATAAGTGCTGTTGAAAACCTCACAACTTCATTGAAACTGTCGCGCGGACCTCTTACAGCATTCTCTGAGACTGGCTGTTGAATACCTCTGTTGGGAAAGCTTCTTGTAGAAACTCTTATTATCCTGTCAGACCCATCAACAAAAAGAAGTGTCTCTCCACAGAGAAGATCTAAAATAGCATCTTTAAAGCTTGTAACCTCTTTTATATCAGATGTTGCAAGAAGAGTATTTAGAATTTTGTTATACGCATCTTTTTGAGAAATCTCCTCTTTAAAAAGCTGTATCTCTACCATAAGATGTTTTATTACATCCCTGTCAATTATTTCTCTGTTTACAAGCCCGTCGACAAAGATGGTTGCACATTTTACATTGCCCGCAAAAAATTCTCTAATTACAATGTCATCGTTGTCAACAAGCAGTTCTTTTACGTACTTGATGTTCTCATCAATAGATGGAAAGATTTTATCCTGGGCTTCAACAAATGTTTTTGTCTCTTTCTGCTGATAACTTCTTTTCCTTTCTCTCCTGCGTTTTATTATTTCAATAAAACCCATGGTTCTTCACCACTTTCATATAAAAAGTTTTATAATATACATGAAAACCCCAATACACACAAGCAAAATTCCAGTTATCTTTGCAAGTCTCATTTCTCTTTGCAAGTTTTTAGATTTTAGTTCCTTTACGTCAAGTAAAAATATCAAAATGCCACTCAGAAGAAACATCAGTATACTGTATTTTGTTATGATATCCGAAAGTTTTATCATCTCAGCCAAATTCTCCTTTCTACCACTTAATATGCAATACAAATTTTATTTTTATACTTGAATTTTTTAAAAACATATGCTAAAATCCATTCCATAAAAACATTTGTCTTTTATAGGTGAACAGTAGCTATGCTAAAGAAAGACGCCACGTACTATATAGTTGAAGAAAGTGTTCTGCCAGAAGTCTTTTTGAAAGTTGTCAAGGCAAAAGAGCTATTAGAAAAGGGTGAAGTGAAAGCTGTAAACGAAGCTGTAAAGATGGTGGGTATTTCAAGAAGTGCTTTTTACAAATACAAAGACTGTATATTCCCCTTTTTTGAAAGTTCCCGTGGCAAGATTATAACTCTTGCTCTTGTTTTAAAAGACATCCCTGGAATTTTGTCGAAGATACTAAACATTATTTCTGAGACAAATGCAAACATTCTTACAATCAATCAAAACATTCCTCTTGGCGGGATTGCAACTGTCTCAATTTCTATCAGAACATCAGGGATGACAAAGTCTGTTAAAGATTTGATCCTTGAGATTGAAAAGGTTGATGGTGTTAAAAAAATTGAGATTTTGGGAAGAGAAGAGTATTAAAAAGGTTTTGAAAAAGGAGGGAAGCTAAAGTGGCAAAGGTTGCAATAATGGGATTTGGCGTTGTTGGTTCAGGTGTATGGGAAGTTTTGACAAAAAATGCATCATCAATTGCAAAAAGAGCAGGGGAAGAAATATCGGTAAAATACATTCTTGACATTCGCGATTTTCCTGACCATCCCGCAAAAGATTTGATAATAAAAGATTTTGATATTATATTGAACGACCCCGAAGTTTCAATTGTTGTTGAGACAATAGGCGGGCTTGAACCTGCATACACTTATACAAAAAAGCTTCTTTTAAACGGGAAACACGTTGTAACATCCAACAAGGAACTTGTTGCAAGGCACGGTCCTGAACTTTTAAAGATTGCAAAGGAAAACAATATAAACTACTTTTTTGAAGCAAGTGTTGGTGGCGGAATACCCATTATAAGACCTCTTCAAAACTGCTTGGCAGGAAATCAAATTACAGAGATTGCAGGAATTTTAAATGGTACAACAAACTATATTCTCACTCAGATGAAAAAGTATTCACTTTCGTTTGAAGATGCTCTAAAAGAAGCTCAGGAAAAAGGATACGCAGAAAGAAACCCAAGCAATGATATAGAGGGTCATGACGCATGTAGAAAGATTGCAATTCTCTCATCTATTGCATACTCTCATTATGTAAACTATGAAAGCATTTATACAGAAGGGATATCCAAGATAACAAAAGAGGACATGGAGTATGCTGAAGAGCTTGGCTGCACAATAAAGCTCATTGCAATGAGCAAAAAGATTGACGACAAAAAAGTAGTTGCAAGAGTTTCGCCCCTTATGATATCTTACAAAAGCCCGTTTGCAAATGTGGATGATGTGTTCAATGCAATTTTAGTAAAAGGCGATGCAATTGGTGATGTAATGTTCTATGGCCAAGGTGCTGGAAAGCTTCCAACAGCGAGTGCTGTTGTTGGCGACATCATAGACATTGTAAAACATATTGACAAGTCTTATGTCTACACATGGGCAATATCTGGTGATATTGAAGTTGTTGACATTGGAAATACATCCTGCAGGTTCTTTGTAAGAGTGAAATACAAAGACTACTCAAAAGCAAAAGACGCTGTATCTCTCATCTTCAATGACTGCATGATAGTAAATACACACAAACCGATAGGCTCAAGCGAATTTGCGTTTGTGACCCATGAGATGAAAGAAAGTGAGTTCAAAGAAAAGATTTCTCAGCTTGAAAAGATTCCTGTTGTGGAAAAGATCTTGTCTATTGTTAGATATGATGAAAATATATAAGCAAAATGTCTGGAGGTAAGTTGAAAAAATGATTTCTGTAAAGGTTCCGGCATCGTCGGCAAACCTTGGTGCCGGATTTGACTGTATGGGTGTTGCTCTTAAGCTTTACAACATCATTGAAGTTGAAGAGATTGAAAAAGGACTTATAATTACTTCATCACCGGATGACCCATCAATTGCAAAGGATGAAAACAACCTTGTGTTCAGAGCTATGAAGACAGTGTTTGATGAAGTTGGTTGGTATCCCAGAGGGCTTAGGATAAACCTTATAAACGAAATTCCTCTCACGCGTGGGCTTGGTTCTTCTGCTGCTTGTATCTCAGGTGGAATTTATGCTGCAAATTTACTGTGCGGCGGAAAACTTTCTGAAGAAGAGATGATTTATTTGGCTGCAAAGATGGAGGGGCATCCGGACAACTCAACACCAGCAATGATTGGTGGACTTGTGTTTGCAGTACTGGAAGATAAAAAGGTAAACTATATCAAGTTTGTTGTGCCAGCAAGACTCAAGTTTGCAGTGTTTATTCCTGATTTTCAGCTATCAACAGAATATGCAAGAAATATTCTGCCAAAATACATTGAGTTCAAAGATGCCGTGTTTAACATTGGCAGAGCAACGCTTTTTGCAAGTGCAATCACAACAGGAAACTATGAGCTTTTACCGGCTGCAACACAGGATAGGCTTCACCAGCCGTACAGAAAAAAGCTCATTCCTGACTTTGATAAAATTGTTAACCTGTCTTTAGAAGCTGGCGCAAAAGGAGCGTTTTTGTCCGGGGCAGGGCCTTCTATAATTGCTCTTGTTGATGAGAATTATGAAATCTTTGAACAGAACGTCAAAAATGCACTTGCCAGCATGGAGCTTGCGGCTAACTGGGACTTTATGATTTTGGAAGCTGACAATAGCGGTGCAACAGTTTTTTCTGTTCAGAGCACAAGTTTAAAAAGATAAAGCAAACTACTCAAAAGTGTAATATAATAGTATCAAAATGGTCTTATTAAATTTCATTTTAGACCATTGATTTCACAAGGGAGGGAAATATCTTGGGAATAGTTGTCCAAAAGTATGGTGGAACATCTGTTGCAGACAAAGAAAGAATATTTCGAGCAGCAAGGCGGGCAATTAGCGAGTATGAGAAAGGAAACAAGGTTGTGGTTGTTGTCTCAGCTCAAGGCGATACAACAGACGAGCTTATTGAAAAGGCAAAAGAGATAAACGAAAATCCTTCAAAAAGAGAGATGGATATGCTCCTTTCCACAGGTGAACAGATTTCAATTGCACTTATGGCAATGGCAATTGAAAAGCTTGGGTATCCTGTCATTTCGCTGACCGGGTGGCAGGCAGGAATAAAGACAGACAGCCACTATTCAAATGCAAGAATCATTGAAATTGACACAGAAAGGCTCCAAAGAGAGCTTGATAAGAGGAACATAGTTGTTGTTGCAGGTTTTCAGGGAATAAATAAGTATGATGATATAACCACGCTGGGGCGTGGAGGTTCTGATACAACAGCTGTAGCTTTGGCTGCCGCTTTGAAAGCTGATAAATGCGAAATATATACAGATGTTGACGGTGTTTATACAGCAGACCCAAGAATTGTTCCAAACGCATCAAAACTCAAAGAAATTTCTTATGATGAGATGTTAGAACTTGCCACACTTGGTGCAAAGGTACTTCATAACAGGTCTGTTGAGCTTGCAAAAAAATACAATATTCCTCTTGTTGTTAGGTCATCTTTCAACGACAATGAAGGAACAATTGTAAAGGAGGTAAATTCGGTGGAAAAGCTTTTAGTATCCGGCGTTGCGTGTGACAAGGACATTGCAAGGGTTGCGGTGATTGGAGTTGAAAATGTTCCGGGCAAGGCATTTCAGATATTTTCACTTTTGGCAAAAGAAAATATAAACGTTGACATAATTCTGCAGTCAATTGGAAGAGAAAAGACAAAGGATATATCGTTTACAGTGTCAAAGAGCAACTTAAAGCAGACACTTGATGTTTTGACAAAGAATCTGCACGTAATTGGCGCAAAGGATATAACATATGCTGACAATGTTGCAAAGGTATCTATTGTAGGTGCTGGAATGGTCAACAATCCAGGTGTTGCTGCAATGATGTTTGAAGCACTCTATGATGCAGGTATCAACATCGAGATGATTTCAACATCTGAGATAAAGATATCAGTGTTGATTGACGAAAAGGATGCTGAAAAAGCAGTCAGAGCTATACATGACAAGTTCAAACTTCACCTTTTGAACAATGGCAAATAAAATAAGCAAAAGGGGCTGGTCAAAGTTGTAATTTACCAGTCCCCTCTTCTTTTTTATTTTATCATCTTTTTGATTCTATTGATAAACTCCAAAAACACAATTCCTGGCTCTTCAAGGTCAGAAAACCATCTTTTTACCCATTCAAAAGAAAGATAATTGCTATAGCCTTGTCGCAAAAGAAGACTTATTGCCTTTTCAATAGGCACATCACCCTCGCCTATCATCTTAAACACAAGCTTGCCATTTTCAACTTTTGAGTCTTTCACGTGAACATGCTTTATAAAATCTTTCAAGTTGCTAACGGTTTTCTCAACATCTTCATTAAAAAACCTATAAGGATGGTGAATGTCCCACACAACACCAACATTTTGATATGGCACCTTTTCAAGCAAATCAGCAAGTCTTTTTGACTCTGCCCAAACGCCATTTGTCTCAATTAAAATGTCAACATCATACTCCTTTGCCATGTCGCACAGCTTGCAAAGCATCTCTTTTACAAATCCTTCATCAACATCCTCCCCAGGTGTTATCCATCTATCTCCCAAAACCCTTATGTATTTGCAAGAAAGCTCCTTTGCAAGTTCTATGTGCGCTTTTGCAGACTTTAAGGTATTTTCCTGGTAAGATTTATCGAATATATAACATGAGGTTGCCAAACATGAAATCTCTAAATTCAGTTCTTTTAATCTCTTTTTTGTCGATGGCAAGTTTTCAGGAGTAAAAGGTTCTGCTCTATATAATTCAAGTTCATCTCCAAGTCCTCTCAGTTCAATACCGTCATATCCAAAATCTTTGGCAGCAGCTAATATTTCATCCCAGGTAAAGTTGGGACATCCTACTGTTGAAAAGCTAATCTTCATTAAATGGTATTTCCTCCTTCGCAAAAATGCCGTTTTTAATATTTTACTACTTTGTTTTTGTTATGAAAAGCCATCTGTAAAATTCTATTGACATTTGATTTTGAAGAAATTTATAATTAAACTAAAGTTGTTTTTTAGGAGTGAAAGATGTTGAAGGATATCTTTATAGACGATTTCCAATATGTCGTTGATGAACTTTTGATACGAAACAAAAGTATACTTGACAGCCTCACAAAGTTTTCTGAGTCAGCAGCTCGGGTCAATAGAAGCATAATAAAATCGGTCACAAACTGTGGATGCATAAGAATAAATGCTAAAAAACAGGAAATTCCTATAGATGTGAGCTTGAAAGAAGCAAAAAAGTACCTCAAAACACATGTTGAAGGACAGCTTTGTGAAAATTGCAGAGATTTGATTGAAAAAGAGATTGGAAGCACATTATTTTATTTAGCTTCAATCTGCAATACTTTAGATTTGAACTTGTATGATATCATAATCAAAGAAATTGAGAGAATGAAAACACTGGGAGAATTTAACTTAAGGTAAGATGCCAGTTTTTAAAAAGGACAAAATATACAAGCCGCCATATTTACAAACACGATATGGCGGCTTTAAAAGTAAAAAAGGAGTGGAAAAAGATGTCTGATGAATTCAACGAAATACATACCCTTGCCCAAAACAAGCTTATACTTTTACTTTTTTTGAGTAAGATAAACATCCCCATTCCTATCCAGCAGCTTGACGAGTTTGTCCTCTCAACAAAGTACATGAACTTTTTTGAATACCAGCAGTATCTCAAAGAACTCGAGGCTCAAAAGCTAATCCACAAATATGATGACGAGATTAGAACATATATTGAGATATCACAAACCGGCAGAGATGTTTTAAACATTCTTTTGGATTTGCTTCCAAAAACTACAGTTGAGGAAGTAGAAGAATACATAAAGAAGAATTATAGAAAGATTAAACTTAACACAGAGATATATTCTGATTACAAAATACTCAGCCCTACCGAGTACATAGTTATATGCTCTCTTCGTGAAGGAAATAGTATCTTGTTTGAAATAAAAGTAAATGTGCCGCACGTTGAGATTGCAAAAAGGATTTGTAAAAATTGGAGTAAAAATGCTGAGACGGTATACAGACTGCTTTTTGAAAACTTAGCGCGAAATCATGAAGAGCCTGAAAAAGACCAAGAATAAAACAAAAAAGCAAGTCTTTTTGAAGACTTGCTTTTATTTTTGAAATTGGTGGGCCCTTAGGGATTCGAACCCCAGACCAACCGGTTATGAGCCGGCCGCTCTACCAGCTGAGCTAAAGGCCCTTAATAAAATTGGCTCCCCGGGTAGGATTCGAACCTACGACCCTCCGGTTAACAGCCGGATGCTCCACCGCTGAGCTACCGAGGAACCTCTCATTCTTTTTTGTCTTCGGCGTCTTCTGTTTCCCGCCGTCGACATTATTTATTATACTTATAAAAGATTTTTTGTCAATATCCTTTTTAAAAAATTTTTTGCTGTAATATTTTGGAAAGCATCCCCTACAAAACTCTTAATTTTGCTTTCTTTCTTCTTCAAAAATGGGTATAATTTAAATAATAACGTCAGCAAAGCATTTTTAAAAGATTTATTATTTTTCAGCAAGGTGAGTCGTATGATAAGATGTGCAAAGTTTTCTGACCTACCTCAAATCGCACAAATTTTCAGAGAAGCTTTTTCTGACAGCATTGAATTCTACTTTGAGAACAAAATCAAAAACTCTGCCATAGAAGACATGTTCAAAGTGGTGCTCATTGCAGAACCTCATGGTTTCTTGATCTATGAAGATGAAGAAAATAAAAAGATTGCAGGGTATATATGTGTTGTCAGAGACATCAAAAAGGTATGGATTGCCGCAATCTTGACCTTTTCGTTTTTAAAGTGGACCATCAAATGGCTTTTGGGCCTGTACGGTTTTGGCATAAGACCTATATGGAAAATACTTTCTAACAAGCTTGACTTTTTCAGATTTCAAACAAGATATGCAAGTGAAATCTCTGCACAAATTCTTTCTATTGGAACGCTAAAAAGCTACAGAGGAAAAAGTATTGGAACAAAACTTGTTGAGGCAGGACTTGAATTTTTAAAATCAAAAGGAGTAAAAGAAGTAAAATTAGAGGTGCGACCAGACAATCTGCCTGCGATAAAGCTATACAAAAAATTTGGATTTTATCAAATTGGAATGTCGCGAGACCCTCAAGGCAAATGGATTGTCATGAAAAAAAGTTTTTAATAATCAAAAAAAGGGCAGCCTTTTAAAACTGTAGGTCTGCCCTTTAAATAAAGGTTTTTACATCGAAACCATTTGGATATTGTTCTGAATTGTTTGAACATCCCTCTGTGCCTTTGTAATATCCTCTTGCTTTGCCATCTCAACAGGGTACCAGCCCTTTTGCGAGAGGAAATCAAAAATCTGTTTTTGATGGTCAAATACCCTGTTTAAAACTGACATAGCTTCTCTTCTGAGAGCATTGTTTGTGCTCTCTAAAACTAAGTTTGTCAAAGCTGTTGCCTGAAGCTTTAAAGAGTTCAAAAGCGAAAAAGCAATATCTCTGTCTGAAAGTGTCTTCATGGCTATCACTCCTTTTTAGGTTATTGAATGTTTGGATTTTCAATAAATCTTGACAGGATGTTTATGTCACTTTTGTAGTGGTTTACACACTGCTGGCACAGATTTTTAAGTGATACGTCTGTAATCTGGTCAGATACGCCTGCAATAAAGTTGATAGAATTTTGCATCATCTTGATATTGTCTTCTAAAAACATGAGCTCTTTTGAGGTAATGTTAGCCACTTTCTTCAAACCTCCTTTTTTTGAAGTTTTACATCTTGGTGTTTTAAAAGCTACACAGATTATTTTTTTATTTTTAAGCCGCTTTTATTCAAATAAATAAAAACCCATTTTCCTTAGCAAATAAGGTGTAATTTTGTTGGTCACAGGAAGCTTATTTTTCTTCTGGTATAAATTTACTGCATATTCAAGTGCTGCTCCATACTTGCCATCAATGCTCCCTGAATAAAATCCGAGTTCTTTGAGCCTTCTTTGAACTGCCATAACATCCTCACCAGTATCACCCGGGTAAATTGTTCTAAAACCGTTTCTAAACTCTCCATATTCACCTTGGGAAATTATTACTGTAGTTCCAATAGGAATATATGAAAAGAGCTCCTTCACATCCTTGTTCAGCATTCTGACACAGCCTTTGCTCACATGAGCTCCTATATAACTCTCATATATTGTTCCATGAATTCCATATTTGCCATAGCGGACATTTAGCCCCATCCACCTTCCTCCAAATCCTTCACCCCAGTAGTCTTTTGATATTATCTTAAATGTGCCAACTGGAGTAGGAGTTGAAGGTTTCCCAGGTGAAATTGGATATGACTTGTATAAAATTCCTTCTTTAAAGACATATAACCTACTGTCATCAATTGAGACATATATAAGATATGGATTCTTGTTGCGGTTTGATATACCTGAGATGGATATTAAAGGTATTAGAATAACAAAAATTGAGAGTATAACCTTGAGTGGATTTTTTCTTTTCATCTTTACAATTTAAATCTTAGCACTTCAATAGATATAGTTTATGCAAAAGACAAAAATTTTATTAAAAATTAAAGGCGGGGATTGAAAATTTGTTTCTCCCCACCTTTGCAACTCAAAATTAATTAACAAATACATTCAGATTGCTCTTCTTTATCCGAAAGCCTTACAATCCTGTTTTCATCATCCACAAACACAATCTTTGGCTTGTGATTATAATACTCTTCCATGGTAAGAAGACAGTATGCCATTATGATTATCTTATCGCCCACCTGCACAAGGCGAGCTGCTGCACCGTTTAGGCAAATTGTTCCACTGCCTTTTTCACCTTTTATCACATAAGTTTCGAACCTTTCGCCGTTGTTTATATTCACAACCTGCACCTTTTCATTTTCAAATATTCCGGCTGCTTTCATCAAGTCCTCATCAATTGTAATACTACCAACATAGTTTAGATTTGCCTCTGTAACGGTTGCTCTGTGAATCTTAGACTTTAAAACTTCAATCAGCATCTTTACATTTCGCCTCCACCACAATGTTGTCTATAAGTCTTGCCTTTCCAACAAAGACGGCAAGAGCTATCAAAACCTTTCCTTCAATCTTTGAGATTATCTCAAACGTGTCATTGTTTACAAACTCAATGTAGTCAATCTTTGTGTGCTTCTCTTTTAAAATCATCTCTTCCATAGCCCTTTTTATGCTTGATACATCCTTTTCGCCTTTTTCAATCATCTCTTTTGCCAAATTCAAAGCCCTGTACAAAACGGTTGCAGATTTTCTTTCCTCTTCAGAAAGATATACATTTCTTGAGCTCATTGCAAGACCATCTTGTTCACGCACAATCGGACATGGAACTATCTCAACGTCAAGATTTAGGTCTTTTACCATCTGCTTTATGACAGCAAGCTGCTGGGCATCCTTTTGCCCAAAGTAAGCTCTGTCCGGGTTTACAATGTTAAACAGCTTTAATACGACTGTTGCAACACCGTCAAAATGACCCGGCCTTGATTTGCCGCACATTATCTCTGTTATTTTTTTCACTGACACAACTGTTTTAAAATCTTTAGGATACATCTCTTCTACCGACGGATAAAATATATAGTCAACACCTTCTTTTTCAGCAAGGCTCTTATCTCTTTCAAAGTCGCGTGGGTATCTGTCATAATCCTCATTGGGTCCAAATTGAATAGGGTTTACAAATATGCTCATAATGGTAATATCGTTTTGCTGTTTAGAAAACCTTACCAAGCTCAAATGTCCTTCGTGCAGATACCCCATTGTTGGAACAAAACCTATTGATTTACCTTCTTTTTTGAGCTTTTTTACAATCTCTTTCATTTCCTGAATCTTTTCCATAACAACCATCAGTAGCTGTGCTCCTTTCCTGGAAATTCTCCTTTTTTGACCTCTTCAATGTATCTTGTCACAGCATCTTTGATTATATTCCCCACTTCAGCATATCTTTTTACAAACTTTGGCTTGAAATCTTCATACATGCCAAGCATATCATAGCACACAAGCACCTGACCATCACAGTATGGTCCTGCCCCTATCCCAATTACAGGCACTTTAACGCTCTCTTGAACCTGTTTTGCAACATGAGCTGGCACCTTTTCAAGCACAATTGCAAATACCCCAGCTTTCTCAAGCTTTTTAGCATCTTCCACAAGTTTTTTTGCTTCAGCTTCCTCCTTTGCGCGAAGGTCATAGCCACCAAAGATGTTGACAGACTGAGGTGTCAGTCCCAAATGTCCCATTACAGGTATCTGAGCTTTTATGACAGCTTCTATCTTATCATATACATCGTCGCAGCCTTCCATCTTGACTGCATAAGCACCTGCACGAATTAACCTTCCTGCATTTTTCACGGCATCTTCTGTTGTGGTGTGGTATGACAAAAACGGCATGTCAGCAACCACCATAGAATACTTTGCTCCTCTGCTAACAGCTCTGACATGGTGCTCCATATCATCCATTGTGACCGGAATTGTAGAGTCATAGCCAAGGATCACCATACCAAGCGAATCGCCAACAAGCAGGATATCTACAGAGCAGCTGTCAAATATCTTTGCGAATGTGTAGTCGTAAGCAGTAAGCATGGTGATCTTTTCGCCCTTTTGCTTTTTTTCAAAAAGCGTCTTGGTTGTCACCTTGTTCATTTTTTCACCACCTTACATAATTTATAAATTGTTGAAGTTTTTCGTAGACATCTTCATCGCCCTTCTCAAATATCAGATCTGCCGCAAGCTTTAAAAGTTCTAAAAAAGTAGTTTTCTTTTCATCTGGCAAAGCATTGTAGTGTTTTTGAAGTGTCAAAACATCGCCTCTTGCGGCAGGTCCTGTCAAACAGTTAAGTCTATCCTTTAAAAAATTTTCAAGTGATGCAAAAGAAAGAGGCTTTATTATAGAAAAAATGACCTCATCTTCAAGTCCAATTTTTTTATAAAGCAAATACGAAAAGTTCAAAAGAGCTATAAGGTAATTTGAAGCAACTGTTGCTGCAAGATGATAAACTACTTTGTCCTCTTTTTTGAGCTCTATATATTTATTCCCTATTTTCTGCAAAATTATCTTAGCAATCTTTTTACCTTCATCATCGCCTTCTAAAGAAAACACCGCTTTTTTTAAGAGCTGGACATCTTCAGGCTGCCCTCTCAGTGTCTGAATAGGATGAAGAGAAAATTTTCCTCTGCATTCGGTTTTAATAGCATCAGATGCAAGTGCACCTGATAAGTGTCCAATCACTTTTTGTGACAAATGCAGCGAATAAAGATTGTTGGAAACTTCTTCTATAAATGTATCAGAAATAGCTATAAAAATCACATCAGAAGCCTCTACAAGATCTTCAGGATTTTCAAATACCTGCGTTTTTGTCATGGAAGAAGCTTTTGTGGCTTTTTCATATGTTCTGTTATAAAACCCTGTAATCTCAAGCCCATACTCCTTGAAATAAAGCGCAAGAGAAATGCCGGCTCTTGAAGCCCCATAAAAGCCTATTTTCACTTCAATATACCTCCATATAAAAACTAAAAAAGGCAGAACAGAGTCTGCCTTTTCTTTGCTTGAAAAAATTTTGTCTTCAAATTCATATGCAGTCCCTGTTCTTTAAAAATCAGGGCAGCTTTTTAATTTTTTTGATTTTAAACTTTCAAATATTAAGAATCTTAAAAGTATGGCTCGACAATCTTGTCGATGCCATCTTTTCATAATTAATTATACCACAACTTAGCAAAAAATATAGTGTTATTTTTTATATTTTTTAGCTTGTTGAATAAAAGGGATTAACAGAAAAGACAATAAATAGATATATAAAAAGCCATCCTCCTTGAGGTAAAATTACGATAAGAGAAGACTAAAAACACCTAACAAAGGAGGATGGCAATGTCTAATTTTATTAAAACACAAAAACAAAAATTTTTAAAGATACTTATGACAATTGAGAAAGTAATAAAAGCCCTGGGATTAAAGATAAAGAGCAGCAGGAGAGGAAGACCGAAGAAATTTAAGCTAAGCCATATAATAGCTTGTTTTGTTTACAAAGTCAAAAACAAGATAAACAGCTTCAGGGAATTAGAATACAAGATAAATGAAGATGAAGAATTTAAAAAGGCTATAGGGATAGAGAAGAGCCCTGATCATTCATATTTTTCGAAATGGGCAAAGGTAATTGAAGAAGGGTATATAGAAGGGATAGCAAGAATTTTAGTGAGAGAAATAGTTCCGCAGACAAAAGTTTGTGCTATAGATTCCACACCTTTGAGAAGCTCGAGGGGTGACAAAGAGGCAGAAGTAGGAGTATGTGTTAGTTTAGGTTTTTACAATGGGTATAAATTACATGTGTTGGCAACAGTTGAAGATGAGGTTATACCTATAGTATGGTGGTTGACACGTGCAAATATCCATGACAGTAAAGTAGTAGAACTTTTGTATGAAGCTAAGATATTTGGACCTGAAGTAATATTAGCGGATGCAGGTTATGATTGTGCGAAGTGGTTTGAGGTGGCAGATAGACTTGAGATAAAGTTTGTAGCGGCGGTAAATAAGAGAAATAGTAAGGATTTTAGTAATGTAAAAAATATTTTGAGGGTAAAAAATATGGAATTTTTAAGAAGTGAGGAAGGACAAAGGTTATATAAGCAAAGGACAAAAATTGAAAGATTATTTGGGAAGTTAAAAGGAGAATACAATTTAGAACAAATAAGGTTAAGAGGTTTTAGAACATATAAGAGGCATGTGGACTGGATAATGATTACTTATTTGATAGAGGTCTATATTCAAAAAATTGAAAACTGTAAATTTTCTTTTAAATACACGTGGAATAATTTATAGTTCTATATAATAACATTAATGGTATAATTATTTATTCAACAACTTGAGTGTTATTTTTTATATTTGAAAGGGTATTAATATGATTGAAAATCAAAATTTAAAATATGAGAGGTGCAGTCCAAATGAGAAGTGAAAAAATCCTTGAGATGTTAAATGAACAGTTAAACAGAGAACTATTCTCAGCATACTTTTATACAGCAATGGAAGCGTATTTTGCTTCACAAAATTTAGATGGTTTTGCTAACTTTTTTATGGTCCAGACAAAAGAAGAGCTTGATCATGCAAGATTGATATTTGACTATATAAACAAAATAGGTGGAAGAGTAATTTTAAAAGAGTTAAAACAGCCAAAAATAGATTATTCTTCACCTACAGAAGTTTTTGAACTTGCACTTTCACATGAACGGTTTATAACCTCATCCATCCATGAGATTGCAAAGGCAGCTTTAGAGGAAAAAGACCTTACTACCCACAACTTTTTGCAATGGTTTATAAACGAACAAGCTGAGGAAGAAGAAACAATGGACAAGATTTTGAGGAAGCTGAAATTCATAAAAGAAGACCCAAGCGGACTTCTGTTTTTGGACAAAGAACTTTCAACAAGAGTGTACACACCGCCATCTATTCTGCAGGAAAATTAGGATGCATCCAGTTTTTAGCCCTATTGATTTTAAAGTCCTTTTGCACTATACTATATTAGATAGTAAAAATTTCGGATGAAGGTGACCAAAGAGATGTTTTACACATTCGTTTGCAACAGCTGCCAAGAAGTTTTTGAAATAAGAGCGTCCATTTCAGAAATCTCGAACGGTCTTAAAATCAGTTGTCCAAAATGTGCGTCAAGTGACGTCACAAGAGATTATTCAAAAATAAACATTGGGCTATCTGCAGGAAGTGGTGCAAAAAACAGCAGCTGCAGCTACTGTTCAGGTTCAAGAGGTTGTTGTGGAAGTTAAAGATAAATCCCAGCTCTGCAAAGCGGCTGAGTAAAGTACAGAGCAAATTTGAAAAATGTTATTGACAAACTCAAAAGAGCTCTTTATAATATATATTGCAAAGTCAATGAGGTGCCGAGATGGTGGAATTGGCAGACACGCTACTTTGAGGGGGTAGTGGGCGTTATGCCCGTGCGAGTTCGAGTCTCGCTCTCGGCACCAGTTAAAAAGCAAATAAGGCCCTGTAAAAAAGGGCTTTATTTTTTATTTAACAATTGAAAAGCAGATGCGCGCCCATAGCTCAATTGGATAGAGCATCAGACTACGGATCTGAGGGTTGGGGGTTCGAGTCCTCCTGGGCGCGCCAGTTGTTTTTAAGAGTTTTGGGATTTGGAATAATATTACAAATTCATTTTTTACAGCTACCCTACAGCTACCCGAGAAACTGTAAAAATTTAGGGTAGCTACTCCAATGCTTTAGGAGTGGTTACCCTTTATGTTTATATTCTCAAATAAACTGTTCAATTTCATCGCAGCAGCTTTCTTTATTTCTGGCATAACATGAGAATAGATATTGAGAGTTGTTGAAATGTCATTATGTCCATTTTTTAGAGCTTGGTCTAAAGATGAGTGTAAGATAACATAAATGTGTTTTATAGTAGATAATGAAAGTCCGCTCTCATATTTAGAGTTATACAACGCTTGCAAATGTTCAGGCCTTAAATCTTTAAGTTTATAATGTCCAATAGATGGTATAATATGATTATTGATAAGGCTTTCATAGTCTTGGAAAGTTGAAGGTCGCAATGTCTGTTTTTTATATTCCCAAAGCCAAGTGTTAAGCCAGTCTTTTAACAGCATTCTTGCAGGGTCAACATATATTCCATTTGCTAAGTCGTTCAATGCTTTGGCTATCTTGTCGGCAACTTCCTGTCTTGTCTTGCCATAGAAATACTGCTTCTTTTGTCTGCCGTTTTCATCTCTTCCTATGGTGATTTGACCACACCAGAGACCATCTTTTCTTCTGTATATGCTGCCTTCATTATTTCCTCTCTTTTTGGTCTTTGCAGGCATTTTATAACACCTCTTTGATTTAAGCAAAGTCTATTATAAGGTCTTCAAAAATACCAACCTTGACCTTGTCATTGAAAGTGTAAGCTTCTGGTGGCAGGTAATCTTCATTGTCTTTGAGCCTGTATATAAGTATTGTTTGGTTATTAGGGTTCACAATCCAATATTCCTTGACTTTAAATTGATTATACAGGTTTAGCTTTCTCACATAATCGTGAGAGGGATTATATTCTGATACAACCTCAATTATCATCTCAGGAGCTCCAACACAGCCTCTTTCAGTGAGTTTTTTCTTGTCGCAGATAATTGAGATATCAGGCTGTACAACGTTTGTTGCTTGTCTTTCATCTTGCTCTTCCTCTACTAAGATAACATTAGGCGTTTGCAAAATAGGTGGTGATTGAAGGTAAAAGGCACCAATACTAACATGAAATACAATCAAGATACAAAAAGAAAAGAGAAGTGAAAACCAAATATTATCAATACCAACAAAAATAATCAGCAACAAACATATGACAAAAATTAACAACTTCAAAAAAGACAATAATATCCTAAGCCTTCTTAACTCCTTGTTTTAGAAGGTTAAGTAAAAACAAAACCAGAAATTTTTTGTAAGAAATAGATTTAAAAAATAGTAGTATTAAGCGATAAGTTTTTTGAGCTTGTTAAGTTTTTTGATAGTCAATTTAGAGCAATAGAGTTTGATATTGTGAGCGAGAATAAACAAGAGCGAGAAAGTAATGGCAGATAGCAAGAAATCAGAGAAAATAGAAATATGGTCATAAGTAGAGATAGTATCAGAGCCCATGTAGGATTTCAGGTGGTAAATAGTCTGCTCTACAGCGACACGTTTTTTGTAGAGGTCAAAAAACTCTTGTGAATTTCTGTTGATACCTGGGAAAGAGCGAAAGTTATCTGGGTATGTATAGAACATTCTACCCGATTTAGAGGTAGTACAAGGCTGAGGGCAAGAGCAGATGCGTTTGCCATCTTTGTATTGTGACATAGGGCAAGTCCATTTAAGGCGCAAAGAGCGATTTTTACCCTGACATTTGCCTTCGGGTTTAAAAGGTTTGTTGAACTTTTTGCAGATAGGGATACCATCTTCAGAAATAACGATATTGGGGTCTGATGTAGGTGTAGTATTTTTAGAAGCTCTTGTATTTAGTGGAATAACGATTTTGGAGAAGTTAAAGGTATTTTTTAAAGTGGAGTATATGTTGTGGGAATCCAAAGCACTGTCGGCGATGAAAGTGGAGAAATTTTTGGGGATATAAGAGAATAAAGTTTCGAGCGAAGGAATTAAACCTTTAGAGTCGGAGATAGCTTTTGCTTCTTGTGGGTCAGAGGAAGGGGAATCATAGTTAAACAGAGGTACTAAAGCTAAAGGGATACCGAGAGCGTTGGTAATGACTGCAAATTTTAAAGCCCAGCAGAAATGGCCATTTACAAACATAAGACGGATGTTAGAATTAGCGTTAGCAGTTTTAGGCAAAGAAGAATAAACGAGAGAGTAGACTTTTTCAGAGGGAAGTTCAGGGTTAGCTTTTGAGGTATTTTTCAGCAGTAGATGAATGAATTTAGGATTGTTTTCACGAACCTTTGGGACAATACCTGTTGTGTCGAAGATTAAGATTGAAGAATCTTGAGGGCATTGTTGGATGGAAATATTATGTGCATGGATAGAGATATTTTGAAAAAGTTTATGGATTTCACTTGCAAATATTTTTCTAAAGCGAGAGAGAGTAGAGATAGAAGGGACATTGCCATGAAGATTACAAAATGAGCGAAGTTCGAATGAGTTGAGTAAGACAGCACGAAGCTGAGTTAAAGTATTGAGTTTGAGCAATTTTTGGACGAGGAAGCAACAAAGCATAGATTCTAAAGAGAAGTATCTATGCTTACCGAAATATTTGTAGTAGGCATTGTAGAAAGAAGAAGGTATATAATGTGACAAGTCAATGAATTTATTGAACAAGCCCAAGAGGCTTTCAGGCTTGTAGAGAGCCAAAGCCTTTAGGTGGGAGAATAGGTCTATGAAAGAAAGTTGTTTAGGTTTGGTGTTGAACATTTTGGAACCCTCCTCATAGTAGAAAATTTGTTTTATATAATCATATTTTACTACAATTATGAGGAGGGTGACCAGTCTTTTTTGATTCTATGTAAAGCTTGATAACGCTCATCTTGAGCGTTTTTGCAAAAGGCTACTAAGATAACATCAAAAGGAGCCGTGTATATTTTACATGGTTTATTGTTTTGCTTAATATAGTTTCCAATAACTAATGTTAATTCAAATATTATCTCTTGATGTATTCTTGATGGTGCAGGGCTCATATCATAAATAATGCCATCAATGAGCTCTACCGTTACGTCTTGCGGTAGCTGAAGATAGTCTGCATAGGTGTATATTTTAGGTATTCTGGCTTCCATCAGATTCACCCTCTTTAATAGATTTTAAATCTTCATTTTGGGAAATTTGCCAAAGTACTCCTACAGTCATTAGTAGTTTTTCTTGTAAATCTGTAATATTTTCATAGAAAAAATTGTATAGTGCATAACTATTATCTGAAATTGCTTTTGACTTACCACTCAACTGTTCTACAAACATCTTTACTATTTCGTGTGTTTCGTTAATCAATGTTGGTATATCAAAAATGAAAAATTTTGATTTTTTATCTTTTAAAAACGAAAGCGCATCATCAAATACATTTGTGTTTAGTATAAAAGGATAACTCTTTTTATAAGAAATTATTAATAAAGCCTCTAACATATCCAAAATTGGCATAAAAAGCTCTAAAAAGTTTTTCTTTATTTCATCATATTTATCAACTAAAATTTTTTCGTCTTCATAAATAGAAATTACTTTTAATAAAGGTTCAAACAATGAAACTATATATTCAAAATAAGCTTTTACGTTTTCCTTATTCTTAAAAAAGTCTTTCAGTTCTTTAATGTTTTCCTCTTTTGTAATTTTTCCCAATGAATTTAAAAAATCTCTTTTCTTTATTGAGGAAATTCCAAGAAGATAATCGCTTGAAACATCAAAATACATAGCTATTTTTTGCAAAGTATCAATATCTGGCTTTCTCACGCCAAGTTCATAATTACTTAAAGTAGCTCTTCCTATACCAAGCTTTTCTGCTAATTCGTTTTGAGTTAAATTTGCTTCTTCACGCAACTCTTTTAAACGCACAGCAAAAATATTTTCTTCCATCAAGTTAATCACCTCCATAATGTTTCTTTTTAATACATTATAACATTGAACAAATAAAAATGAAACATTTTTATTGACAAAAATTATATGAAACATTATAATTAATATTGATGAAGAATGAAACATTATTTTGATTATTATTGAAACATAAAGGAGGCAATTCTGATGGAAATCTACAATCCCCAACCACAAAAAGAAAAGATTGAGAAACTCACCATAAGCATTAAAGAAGCTGCTCAAATACTGGGAATTTCCTATAATGTTATGCTCACTTTGGTACACCGCAAAGACTTTCCCAAAATCTTAGCTGGGCAGCGATGAATCCTTATACCCAAAGAGGCTTTTATCCGCTGGGTCAATGAACAAGCTTGCCAAAATAAATAACAGGTACTTACCATGTTGGCTATCCCCTTTCTTCTCTCTAATCGCTATTCTGTGCGGTCATCGGCAGAATGGCTTGATAGTAGCTGTTTGTTGGTTGCTATACTAAGGAGTGATTTAAAATGGAAGAAATATTTAATATGCCAAATTCAAACTTGTATTCCTTAGAAGCAGAAGAAGCAGTTGTCGGTTCGATGATAATTAACCAAGATGTGATACAGGAAGTTGAAAAAGTTTTAAGCAAAGAAGATTTTTATAATGCTAATCTTGGTATAATTTTTGAAACAATTATAAGCCTTTACAAAAGCAAAAATCCTGTGGGATATTATCACAGTTACAGAAGAACTAAAAAAGAGAAATTTTTTAGAAATTGTTGGTGGACAGGAGTATTTAACTAATATCATGCTTAATGTACCCACAACAGCTAATGTAATGTATTACACAAAACTTGTAAAACAAAAATCAATCTTAAGGGAAACAATAAAGAAAAGTAAATTACTTTTGAACACGTTACAAACTGGCGATATCAAGCAAGCTAAGCATATTTTGTTGAATTTGACAAATGAAACAAGTTTTATCGAGAACGAACAATATGGAAGTATCAAGGTTCTGACTATTTCTGAAGCTGCAGAAAATGATAGACGGCAAGGAACACATCTTTGGCTTGTACAAAATTTTATCCCAGAAAAAGGGGCTCGTTATTAGACAGCTAACAAGCCCCTGATGGTTATTTTTGAAATTGTTGTAATCCTTACAAGCCTAAATATGCCAAATACTTTTTAGTGTTACTTATCATCTCCTCAAAAAGCTGCTCAGCTTTGCTCTGCGGTAGTCTTTCAACTGCAGGGTCATTCAAGAATGCTCTTTTTGCAAGGTTCAAATCCTTTTCTAAAGCCGCTTTAACTATAAGTTCTTGATTGCTGATATGCCTTGTCATTATGCTTGCCAAATCTGAAGGCAGCTTTCCTGCATAAACTGGTCTGACGTCATCATGTGTGAATACTGCATTTGTCTCAACTATAGCACCTATCGGAAGGTTTGGTATTTGACCCATATTTGGCAAATTCACGTTTGTCACCAACGTATCCAAACCTAAAATAGCTTTCATCTGCATGACTCCTTCTTCTCCAGAAGGATTCAATGGAACTTCTTTTTGGTCAGATGCGTATTCTTTGCTAAGTTTAATCAACTCTTCTCTGTGCTTAATTCTCCATTCAACAGGTGTCAAGTTGAATTTCCATTTATAAACTGTCTCTTTGTCTGTAAGATAAATGTAAGGAACAAATTCAGCCAAGTGTCTATCACCTGCTGCAGCGATAAGTCCAAAGCGTTTAAATAAGTCAAACTTTACTCTATTTGCAGAAGCAAAATAATCTTTTTCCCACAATCCTTTTGTTTTTTCAAAACCTTCTTCATAGTATTTGTTCACGAATTCTTTGTAAAGAGGGAATAAATCATGAGTTTTGTATGATGCTTTGTCAAACCACGTAAAATGATTTATACCAAGAACATTCACCTTGATTTCTCTTCTTGAGATTTCTCTTTCTTCTCCTAAAAATTCTTTTACAACCTCTGTCAAAAGCTTCTGTGTACCAAAAACTTCATGACAGCAGCCAAAAGCTTTTATTTTAGGAAATACCTCATATAGGGCTTTTAAGCATATAGCCATTGGATTTGTGTAATTGATAACCCAAGCATCTGGACAATTTCTCTTTATAGCTTCTGCAAATTCAACATACATAGGAACAGTCCTAAGTCCTCTGATAAGACCACCTGGTCCTGTTGTGTCACCTACAGACTGGTATATACCATATTTCTCAGGTGCATGGACATCTGAATACATCTCTTCAAAAGTCCCAGGCAAAATTGAAATGATAACAAAATCTGCACCATATAAAGCTTCATCCAAACTCTTTACAGCAACATATTGCCACTTCCCTACTACTTCAGGTTTGCTTGATAGTTTATTGCCTATTACTTCGTTGGTCTTAGCAGCTTCAAAGTCAATGTCGTAAAGTCTCACAGTACCACCCAGGTCCTTCTCTAAAGCTAAATCAGTCATCAATCTCCATGCCCAGCCACGTGACCCCCCACCAATGTATGCTATATTGATTTGTTTTTGTTGTTCTGATGTGGTATTCAACATTACTCCCTCCTATAATAATTGTAAATTTCAAATAAATTATATCACAAATCTCACTTAAAACCAAACTATTATTATCTTTAACTTTTATTTATCTCCAGTATTTCTGTTTTTTTCTTTAACTTTTCAAAAGTGTATCCTAAAAAGATGTTGACAATTCTATATCTTTTCCATTATAATAAAGTAAGTGTAGGGGCGTAGCTCAATTGGTAGAGTAGCGGTCTCCAAAACCGTTGGCTGGGGGTTCGAGTCCCTCCGCCCCTGCCAGACAAATCAAGTGTTTTAAGAATTTAAAATTTGCTAACACATATATTTTGCAAACATTTTGCTAACATACAATATAATATGATATATAACAAACCAAGCTGAGCGGCGACTCAGCCTTTTTTGTTTGTCCAACAACAATGCAAAAGCGTGGCATTGCGCCACGCTCCCTACTGGTGGGAAGAGAAAAAGAACAAGTGGCAAAAGCCTTTTGTCTTTGCAATTTTAGCTTATCTCATAGTAAGCTATCAGCTCAATAGAGAACGTTGTTTTGTATTGTAACCGCTTTCATAGAATAAAAATGCAAAAAGCGGGGCACGACGCCCCGCTCATTGCTGTTTTATATCCTTAGTAGCTTCAAGCTCTAAAACTTTAAGCTCTCTTACCGCTGCTTCAACAAACATTTCAGCCTCTTTCTCGGTTAACTTGAACCTGTCCATTAAGAACTTAACAGCAAGTTCTTTTTTGTTATTTCCAGCGCCTTTGACGTTTGCATAAATCTGCTCTGTTGCTTTAACAACTTGTTCAGCTACTTTGAGAACAATGTTTAGTTTTTGTTGCCCTACTTTTGCTTTCAGATACGCTATAATGTAACCACCAACAATAACTATCAGAGCTTGCAATATATAAACAAAAGCCTGCATTACTGCTTCTCTCATTGCTTAACGCCCCCTGCTTTAATAAATTCTAAAATACCATTTGCTATACCTTTTGCAATGTCTTTCCATCTTGTTTTTAGTATTTTAGCATCGCTTGAGTCAATAAAACCACATTCAACAAGAATCGGAATACCCTTTGCACATCTCAGCATGAAGTAATAATCCCAGTTTCCATGAATACTCTTTTTGTTTTTTAAACCTCTGTTCTTAAGCGCTGGCACAGATTTCAGTATAAACTGCAGAACATAACTTGCTAACATTTTTGATTGTTGAGGCTTATTGTAAAGAGCATGCCAAACTTCAACACCTTGCCCGCTACCTGCATTGATATGAATTGATACTGATATATCGCAAGCTGGAGTTCGTTTGATATTCAAAGGAACATAAATATCCTTGTCCCTTGTGAGTATGACTTGATGTCCTGCAGCTTTTAGCAATTTTGCAACTTCTAAGCTAATCTGTAGAGTCAAATCTTTCTCTTTAAGCCCATTTGCCACAGCTCCCGGGTCAGAACCGCCATGGCCGGGGTCTATACAGATTTTCACTTTCAGCATCTCCTTTCATTATTTTTTTATAAACGTAGCAATTATACTCATCAACAAAGTAATAATGGCTCCGACGACTGTCCGCCAGAGCCATTTATTGTTTGCTTCGATGTTCGATACTCTCCCTTCTACATGCTTAATCTTCTCTTCGTGTATTTGTAGCTGCGAATTAGCGTTATCAATCTTTTCTCGTACTTTATTATAGTCATCAAGCTTTGTTTCTATCCTTGTTAAGCGTTCAAGGATTTCTTGTATCACCTGCTCGCTGTTCATTTTCTCTATCCCCTTTCTGTTCAGTTTCAGCAGCCCGCCACTCGCCGCAAGCCTGCTGCGACGCCTCAAAGCAAAGCAAACGGTGCAGGTCGCAGCGATACGTCGTCGCTGTGTTTCCCCTGCACCAGTAGCAATCTATGCATAGTTTCATTGCTACCACACCTCAACAAATCAGCACCCCAGCTCAGCGCTGGAGTGCTGAAAGGATTTCAGTCTTCTCTTCATCTGTTAGCTTTGGATAATCGTTCAAAATCTCTTCTGCCGTTTTGCCTTCCTCTGCCATGCGACGTTGTATTACTCTCACAAATATATTTTTAATCGCCTCAAGCACCTAAACCACCACCTACAATTAGAGCTATTGCCTGCTCTAAATCGGCTATGCGTTGCTCAAGTGTAAATTCTTTGGGTTTAGGTTGTGGTATATGACTTTCTACAATTTGATTAATGAGTGTTATAACATTTTCTGAAGTATCATCAGATATTGTTATCCATATATCATTTTCTTTTCCTTCTACTCTTTCAGGTATTATGTTATTTTTAAGAAGCTCATCATGAAGTTGGTCAAGATTGTTAGGTTTGTTAAAATGTAATATCATTTTTAATCACCTACCCTTAATCCTGAAAATATTGGAGCATATGGTGGAACATTTATGGATAGTGCACCACCCGAGTTTTGGTAAACATAAACTTCAATATAATCATTAACAGAGCAAGAAATAACAGGTGAACAACAAGAGATTATTGTTAGTTCAGATGTTGTTGCTGGATGCCTATGAACAACTATATTTATCCCATTTTTCTTTATTGCAATTTGTCTGAAACCTGTGGAATTCATTGCAAATTCGACTGTTGCCATAAATATATATTTGCCTGCTGTTTTTATAACGAATTTTGTTGTATCAGCAGCATTATAAATGTTGTCAGTATCTATTATGACAGTATTAAAAGATAATTTTGTTTCGGTTGCATTTGGAATACTTATTGTTGTGTTATTCCAAAAAATAAACATAGGAATAAATTGAGATATTTTACCTGCACTATCTCTTAGAGCAATTGTATTCGCTATTGGTGAAGAACTAATTGATGGTAAATTGGTTATATCCGCTATAACATGCGTATGCGAAGCAGCAGCAAAATCGCTCGCATGCTTCCCGTCGACAGTATCTGCATTTGTAGCACTCGCAACCGCGCTTGTTATGTCGCTGCCTGCGTGGGTGTGCTGCAACGGTGCATGTCCGCTGTGCGGTGCTGGAGCGGTGATGTGAGCGTCAAGGTCAGCTTGCTTTGCTGCGTTTTGGTCAATTATATCCCAGTTTTCGTTGAAACTTGCTCTTGTAACTGTTTCATTACCCAAAGGTTTTTTGATTCCAAGCCGTGGTGTTAACTCGGGCATTATTTAAGCACCTCCAATTCATCCCAAGTTAAACCTAAAGCGTCAAACTGGTCCCACGTTAAATTTTTGCTGTCAAGCTCATCCCAGATAAGATAAGTAAATGTGTAGGTTACAGCTAAATGCGCAGGTTTAATCTCATTGATAATATTTTTCAAATCATCAAGATTAGGCGGAATACCTCTTGTGCCAACAAACTTAACTTCAAATGTATATGGAGCAACATTTTCAGTAACTTCAACCTCACCGTTTGAATATGCTTCTGCAACTGTTTTTATAAGGCTAACCGTTATTGTTCCTGCTCCTCTGATTTTGGACTTTATTACACTGCGTCTATAATCAGCAGGTTTATTTTCGTCAACTGGTATATTGAGCAGTTGCTCCCAATATTTTAGCCCCCAAGTCGCTGTGTCAATAAAACATTGATTTAAAATATCGTTTATAGCATTCTCAACACTTGTCAGCTCATCGTTTTCAATATTGTAAACTGTTTGAAAAATCTTGCTTTGTAACAAGAACTCTGGCACATACTTTGTCACATCACTCACTTAGCATCACCTCGCCCAATACCGCAACCTGCTCGTCCCCTATTACGATGTTTGCTGTCCCGCCATTAATGGTAAGATTGCTATAGTCCAATACGCCTTCACTGTCTAATATCAAGCTTCCTATTTGTGCATAGCTAACGTAAGACTGTTTAAACGCTATGCTCTTTAGATACTCTGTTATCTTGCTTCTAACATTCGTTATTACTTGCTCAAGCGTGTAGTTTGTATCCCTAACAATTGTCGCTGAAACGTTTATGGTTAAAGGCTGCGCTGATACAACAGTAACCTGTGCACCAATCGGTCTGTTTTCCTCTATGTGCTGATAAACTGCATTGTCAAGGTCAGCGCTGGCAGGTTGTTTATTAGAGTCGATGATTACCACCTTAACCGTGCCCGGTCCACTCCAGAGCTGAAACACCTTTACATCACCGACGCCTGCAACTTCTAATGCCCATTGCTTGTAATGATTAACATTACCAGACGTCACAGGATTCCTTGCTTTTGCTAATATCCTTTGTCGCAGACTTTCATCGTCTTCTGCGTCTGTTCCCCCTGTCGTCGCTTGAGTATTTGTAACTGCAGTAACCCCATCAACTGGGTCTAATAAGAGTTTTATTGCACCTGCAACTACGTTTCCTTGTGTACCTGCTGTTTCTGCCTCTATATCAACAGTTACTGTACCATCCTGTCCAATAACAGCTTCGTTTAAGGTTATAAACACAATACCTTCAGCCTCTCCTGTACTTTCCGTGGCAACCTTTGTTCCTTGAGGTATTATAGTTCCTGCTTGCCCATAAAATGTTACCTTACCAGTTGCTTTTGCTGCTGGTTTCCTTTCTAAACCAAATTCCTGTGCTTTCATGTCTAAATATTCTCCATACGTTGTTTGCACAAACACCTTATCAAGCAAGGATTTTAGAACAATAATCCATTGTGCTATTTCTGCAGCGACTGGTGCTAATGCATCATAGATAAAACTACCTTCACTTTTATCAATATTATCAGGAATCTTTGAAAGCATTCGTTCTAAAATCGACTCATAGGTTTCATTTAAAAACTCAGGTAATTCAGCCACTATACGTCACCTCAATTCTCTCCGATGTTCCAAATACAGATACAACGGTAAAGCTAACTTTGAGAGAATCACCTTGCCATTCAAAAGCAAAATCTTTTACAACTTCTGTTCTCTCATCTATAAGTAAAGCCTCTGTAATAACTCTTTCTAACTCTGTCTCCACTGTTCTGCGATCAGATTGTTTTAGTGCTTGCTCAATTTCAACTCCATAATCAGTGCTATATATCAAATATGCAAAGCGTTCTGTCAGAACTGTTTTTATACACCACTGCACCCATGCTTGATGCTCATCAGCTTCAAGTATTCGCCCTGAGCTGTCAGTAAAAAAATCTCCTTTCTCAAAATCAAATAACCAACTCTTACCATATTGCTTTATGGATTCTGTCTGCTCTATTAACTCTGGCATATCAAAAACTGGATAAAGCTCTGGCATCAGCTACTCACCACCTTACAAATAACAACCGGGTCGGTGTTATCATTTACCCATGCAACCAAAACCCTATCACCTGCTTTCAAATCAGCCTTGAAATTCAACTTTACCTTATCTATGTTTGCAGGCTGAAAACTAAAATTAGCTTCGCCAGTTACATCACCGCCGGTACTATCTTTAAGTCCTGTTTGAGTAGCCTTTGCTTCAAAGAATGGTATTTCTAACTTCACAAGCCACTCTGCAACTAAATATTCACCTTGTGGTATTGGAACCGAAAATCTATCAAGCTTCAAGCTCATATCAGACTGAATTGTGCCAAGCTCTAGGACATCAGCTTTTTGAGTTTGTGTTGCTATTCTCTCTATCAACACCTGTGCCAATTTGCTTGCCCCACTGTTAGCCAACATCCTCCACCTCCACTGTCATCGTACGGTTAGTAGCATCATGTGCTATGCTTGAGATAATATAGTAGCCGTTCAAAGTTCCTGCAACGATTTTTACTTTATCACCCTTACGCAAAAAAGGAATATCAGGGGCTGCTACTCTTCTTTGCCTTCGTGGTTGACCACGCTCTTTTAGAATTTCTTGTGCTGCAGTTTTTGCTGCTGATAGGTTATCATATTGCCTTTGGTATACAATCTCTTGCAGTATTCCAAACTGAGTTTTGCCATCAAGCTTAGCAACAACAGGTGCTCTCCCTTCCTTATCTTCTGCACCAATTATCTTCACTCTTGTTACTAAATCTTCTATGTCTTGCTGATCTTCTATACTGCTGATGTTTGTATCTTGAGTAAAACAGTAAACAGTATTATTTGAACCGACCTTAATTACATCAACCTTGCCTTGTTTACTTCTTACAATCCATTTACCAGCACCAAGTTTTTTTGCTTGCTCTAACACAGAAAAAATCATATCTGCCAATGTATCGCCCCGAAAAATTTGCTTTGCCAACTTGACGTTTGGCCCTTGGACTGTGCCAAGTGGAATATTCCATGCCCTTGCTATATCCTGAATAATCCCCTTAGCTGTCATACCAGCTTTGTAGAATCTATCATCCTTGCTCTTTGCGAGATATATCAAATCATCATAAGCAGTTATACCTACTGTTGCTTGGCTATCATCTCTAAATCGCCATACAAATATACTGCCTCTGAAAACCTCTTGTAGACCACTGCCCCAATCCGAGTAGATAAACACCTTACTGTTTAATGCCAACCATTGATGGAGCCATTTGTTTTGTAATTTCACGTTTCTAAACTCTGCTTCTGCCCTTGTTGCAAGTTCACCTTCATTCTCTTCCCAGCTCAAATCCAATAAAAAAGGTGAGAGTGAAATCCTCTCACCTTGCGGCGTTACTAAGAATACTTCATATTTAATTTTGCTAATGTCAATCATATTAAAACACCTCTATGATATGCGAAGCTGCATGCCAGGCCTTATCTTGTTTGGGTCAGGGCCAATAACCTTTTTGTTAAGCTCATATATTGTCTTCCATTTAGAGCCATCTCCTAAAGTCTTCTTCGCTATTGCCCACAGGCTGTCGCCGGGCTTAACCGTGTAAATTTTAGGTGGCGGTGGAGTTGGCCTTTTTGTTGTAGTTTTGCCTTTACTACTTGCAGAAACTTTTGTTTTTAACTCATTCTCTGCCATAACTACTAAATTCCTTGCCTCAATCAACTTTAGCGAATAGTAGCAATCACCATGACCACCTTTGAATTCATATTGCAGACTCCCTTCACCGTCGAAATATACATCGTGATTGATTGTCGTTTCAGTTACTAACAGTCTCAATTTTGTATTGTTGTTTTTCCACCTCTCAAGCAAATTTATAAGCTCCTTGGGATGTCGCCAATCTTTCACATATGAAGCATTTTTTCTTAGCTCTCCAGGGAAAAAACCCTCGAAGCTGAATCGCGCAGGGACAATTCCTCGTGGAATCACTATGTCACCGAGATTGACAATTGAGTATGTTTGTGTTTTGTTCCCTGCTTCTACTGTAATTCTTTCAGGATTTATCGGAAAATGAAGACGGCTCCCGTCAGGAGCCGTTAAGTAAAAGTCCATTATCCATCGCCTCTTTTCGACATTGTTCGACAAAGGAATTTGAAACTTTTATGTTGAAATTTAAAATTAACAAAAAGAAGAGAAAGGAGGTTGAACTATGTCTGATAACAAGAATTACAAGCATCAAGAACAAGCTAAACAAAATATCACTCCCAATAAATCAAAACCTGTTGGTGAAATATTCAAACATGGTTATGGTACAAAAGACAATTCATATTTATTAGATTTAGCTAGCAAAGTTAAATTACCACCCAAAAAGCAGAATACTGACACCAATAAAAAAGAAGGCAAGAATTAGACGTTCTTGCCTTCTTTTTCTAGAGCTTCTTGCCATTCTTTAATGTCAAAAACTTTGATTATTGTCCCACTGTTAAAATGATAATAAACATATTTCACGTTTTGTAGATAATCATTTCCTTCACTTACCTCTTTAATTCCTTCTAATACTATTTCTCTAACTTCATCACCTGCAAATGTGAAATCTTTAAGCAGTCCTTTTATTCGTTCTCCATCAGGCCTAATAACTTCAATTACTTGACTTTCTCGATTACAAAATAGTTTGTCCCAAGGAGATATTCCACCACCAATGTCTGGTTTGTTCAATATTCGCCTTATTTTATTAGATATTCTCCTTGAAATACTTTTTTCATTTAATTGAGCAACCACAAAATAACTAACTAATATTCCTGATAAAAAGCCCAGAAAAATATAAATCACAAGAAAAACCAAAAAATTCTCTAATTTTGTATCCCCAGAATACCAATTAAACAATCTATTATTTTGATAATATTTTTCAATTATTTTGCCAATAGGTGGAATTAATGCAACTAACTTAAATAGCCCTATGGTAATTGCAAATGCAGGAATAGTATATGAGAATGCTATAAATAGTCTGTCTATAGAATCTCTTTTACGGGTATCCTGACCAATCATGTTTTCTGTAGCAAACAAAGCAACCAACCCAGGAAATAATAAAAGAATAATTTTTAATGTTTCAGGAAATAAATCCACCTTGATCCTCTCCTTTGCTTAACCTCACTCAAACAATAAGGAGAGGAAGCCCTCTCCTTTAAGATTGTAAATCTTTATTCTTCTGTTTTATCCCTGTCGATAGTTTCTTCTTTTAATCTCTCTTCTCTGTACTCACATTTGTAATCCTTTCTACCAGCATCCCACCAGCTCTTGAAAACTGAAAATAAACTAATCTGCAATTCATCTGTCCGTTCTTTTCTTGTAATAATCTTGCCTATAATTCCGCCGATTATAACTAACGCACTTGCTACAATGCTTACTTCTCCAAAAGGCGAAAATAATAGGCCTACTATACCAAATACTATCATAAACCAGTATGCATCTTTTGGCTTTTGTAATGCGAGTGATGTTGCAATAATAGAGCACACATATGCAATTATTCCAATCCATGATAAGGAATAATCTGAAACATAAGCTAGATTAACTAGTAATCCCAATAAAGACCCTAACAAACCTAATACGAAAATAGCTATGCGCATCTTTAAACACCTGTCATTTTGTGTTTTAAAAATACAATTCTACACTGTTAAGCAAAATTCCTTCTACAATTTTTAAATTCATTTCTTTTTTGGGATATTGTTAAATACATCTTTTAAAGCCTCACCTATTTTATCGCACAACGCATCGATATTCTTTTCAATTTCATTTTTATTTTCAAAAACTACACTTCCTATCAATCCTTGCAAATCAAAGTTTAAGTAGACAGGTGCATTTATTACAACAGAATTTGGCGCAGACAATACAGGAATTCTGCCTAAAAGGCTGTCCTCAGTATAATGCTGAACTCCTAATATTCTGCCTGTCTCTGTCCATAAAGCCAAAGCTCTATTTCTTTTATCGGCTGACAAAGGAATAATAGCTTCTGGACCATTCTCAGCTACCATACCGATGTGGGGACGCGTTAAAATACCACCCGTAGAGTATCCTCTAATCCATCTCTGAATATTTCTAAATGGTTCTAATATTCTCTGTGTGATACTCTTTTTTGGTTTTGTAATGGCAGTATTAGGCAATGGTACTTTTCCTTTTTCTGCTTCTTTTTTCCATTGCTTTGCTGTTTCTTGCACTTTTTTGTTTTCTTCAATTATTCTTTTGTTTTCAGGATTTATAGGACTATTCTCCATCAACCAATTTATTACCTTGCCTGCCTGCCCAAGGAATACAACTCCTATTGCAACAGTAACCTTAACAGATAGTGGGCCAGGCACTTTTGATGCTATATAACCAGCAAGTAAGAAGTTAAGCAAAGGACTGGATGTAATTGCTGCCGTTGTACCCTTTAGTAGTCCATCAATCATTCCCCTGCCCAATAAATCTCCATACTTTGTAACAAGCGGTGCAGCTTTTTTATCGAACCATTTACCAAACTTAGCACTCAGGTCTTCTATGACAAAATTTATCTTTCCTTGAAAATCCAACTTTCTAAATCTTTCGTTACGTTTCAAACTGTTCCAATAATCTTCTATACCCTTTGTCATCTTTTCAATCTCTTTTGTAACTCTTGGAGTATACCTTTCAGCCATATCAGCAGCCCAAAGTGCAAATTTGCGAATCAGTGGCATTGTAGGCATAAGAGCTGAAATTTGAAGCGTTTCAATAGCGCCTCTGAACTGCTCTATGGCACCTGCTGCATTGTTCATTTTTTCTTTTGCAACATCAAGAGCTGTTACTTTGCTCATTTCATTTATGAATTTTCTGACACCTTCTGCGCCTTCACGATAGAGAATGTTAGCAGCTCTGATTGCATCTGAACCGAACATAATTTCAAGTGCAGCCATGCGCTGTGCCTCAGTCAGACCTTTTAGCCTACTTCTTAGCAACCCTGCAATTTCTTCAAGTGACTTTAACCTGCCATGTGCATCAAAGAAAGCACTTGTCCCATTCTTAGTTATCAACCCAAGTCTTTTGAACATCTCAACTTGTTGTTTTGTCTGCGGTATCAAATTCATCAGCATAGTTTTTAAAGAAGTACCCGCGTCAGACCCTTTTAATCCATTATTTGCAAAGATACCAAGTGCAGCGTTAACATCTCTAAAGCTCATACCAATGTTAGAAGCAACAGCCGATACCATAGCCAGTGAATATCGTAACTCCTGCACCGATGTTGCCGATGCATTAGCTGTTCCTGCCAAGATATTTGCTGCTTGTGCTGCTGAAATTGCATCTCCCCTAAAAGCATTCATTGCAGTAGACATAATTTCAGCAGCATCTGCTAATTCCAAGTCGCCTGCAGCAGCTAAATTCAGTGCCGCTTCAAGTCCTCCGCTCATAACTTGTTTTACCGACAAACCTGCTTTAAGTAGCTCTTCTATACCTTGTGCTGCTTCAAGTGCTGAATATTTTGTCTTTGCCCCCATCTTAATAGCCAGCATTTGCATTTTTGTTAATTCCTGATTGCTAATTCCTGTAAGCGCTTTGACGGAAGACATCTGAGCTTCAAAGTCTATTGCTTTTTTGAATGAGTCATACACTGCTGAACCTACGCCAACACCAAGTCCTACCATTGCAAGTGGGCTCCTCAAAGCATTAGTAACTTTTTTAAATACTCCTGTAACTTCATCTTTTGCTTTTAGTGTAACAGTCCATGCTTTTTGGGTCAGCAGTGGTAGCTGTTTTCTGATTTCGCGTAGTTTTAAACTGATCTCATCCTTCAACGTTGCCTTTGGTTCTACAATTAACTTGTCAACGTTTTTTAACTCAGACATGGCTTTAGTCAACTGACTAAATAATTCTCCTCTTAGCTCAGCAATAGGTCCTGTTTTGATGTTATTCAGCTCACTTAAGGCAGCTTTAGCTTTGACAACTTCATCGGCAAGTGGCCCTTTCATTTCAGCTATAACATCTATCTTGCCTTTACTCATTGCGTCAATCATTGCATTGATACGTGCAATTACTGCACTTACTCTATCTTGTGCAGTGATGATTGGGGAAGCCTTTTCTAAATCAAGCTTTTTCAGCAATCTATCGGCTTTTATCACCGATGATGTGAGATTGTCCCTTATTTTCATGTAAGGCTCAATTTTCATCTTAGCTATCTGCTGAAAATACTGCCTAATCATCTTGTTTGTCTTTTCAGCGCTTTTTTCAAATCTGCTTATTCTCCTGCTTGCTTCTTCAATAGGTTTCTCGCTTTCATCGTCTACAATGATAGGTATTTCTATTCGATAAACTTCACTTTCCATGCTCAACGCCTCTCTATTTTTTGCCGTTCTTTTTCTTCTTCCTCAAGTTGAATTTCCATCGAAGCTAAAATAAAAGCTTGAACTTTATAAGGCTTTGAGTAAAACTCATCAGGTGTTATACCAAAGCGCTGGAATAAATGATGCAGGAGGGTGGCTTTCCCTCCTGCTCTTATGAGTTTTTTATTGTATCAATCAACGTCTCCTCATAACCGCTAAGTTTTTCTATTAGTTCAATAACTGCGTCTTTTTCTCCTCGTTTGAGCACTTTATCAATCAACTGATAACCAGAAAGAATATCTTCTCCTGCTTTTTCCCACAATGTTTTGTTGTCCCAAAGTTTTGCTTTATCTTCAGGATGTGTCGCTGTGTAGATAAGCAATGAGCTAAACTTAGCCGAGTCAAATTCCTGGGGCAATGCTAAGCCACCCACTCGCCTGTCTTTGACCATTTTTGTTGCCTTTTTGCGACAATCTTCAACCTCATCTTCGCCTAAACCTCTGACTCTAAAGCTAAACAATTTTTTCCCGTTTCTAACTACAGTGAATGTTTCATATGTTTCTATTGTCTGCATTGCTTCTAAAACACCGCTGATGTCTTGCAACATTGTTTCTTCATTTGCTAAAAGTTCTTCTCTTTCAATCTCAGCCATTACTAACACCTCTCACTACATATTGTTAGGCTTCAATACACCCATAAAGTTCAATACAGCATCTGGTTGTCCCTTTTTCAATCCATTCATAACTTTTTGAAGTAAAGTTGCATCTCTTATTACAGTTTCAACGAAAGTCAATGTAGCAGATTGAGCAACTGGTATAGCCCATTCCCACTTGCTCCCTGCTGCTTGATACTCTTGATTTTTAAAATTAAACTGTAATGTCCATTCGTTAACTTCTGCTAAGAAATTGCCATCTCCGTCATAAAGTTCACCTTGGTGCCCTCGTAATATGTTTCGCGGATCAAATGTTCCCGCATCCAATACACTTTGCAGATCTGGAACCTGATTAACCCTAAACGTCCAAGAACGAGTAATTATTTCTCCAGTCTTAACCCTCGCTACATCAATACTTCCATCTGGAACACAATCTCTCAAAACTATTCTTCCTTCTTTAGCCATTATTTAGCACCTCCACATTATGATTCAGGAGCAAACCTGAAACCAAAAGTAATGTAAAGTTTCTCAGCACTGTCAAGGTCATCAACCTGAACAATAAACCAAGCTGAATCGCCACTGGGCGGGTTGTTCGGGTCTTCGTATATCGTTCCGTCCAGAAGTGCTCCTTCTGTAATCATTTTGTTTATAACACCTTGTGCTGCAGCAATCAAAGTTGCCCTGCCATCAGGACTGTTGTTGATTTTACCAACGAGTGGCTCCCATGTAGCTGTAATTCTGTCAATGAGATTATCCCTTGTTCTGACTCTTCTTATCTTCTTCCACCCAGCATCCATATCCGCAGTCACAGTTACAAAAGTATTGATGCCATATTCAATTTGAACTTGTTTAGCAGCAGACAAAGTAAATACAAGCGCGCCTGATTGAATAGCTTGCTCAATCTCTGCATTAGTCAAAGCTCCAACGATTTCTGTTGCACCTCTTACAACTGCATGAGTCAAAGATTCAGTAATATCAGCAGATGCAACCATGCCTGCTACTCTTGCTGCAGCTTTGTATCCTTCTCTGATGATACCATCATTGCCTTTGAAGCCATTTGCAACATACACAACTGCTGGGTCATTAAAAGCTCTTGCATTTGCTAATCTTGTTGCTAATGGCACATTTGTTGGTTCACCTAAAACAACCAATACTCTTTTTCCTTCGTTCCTAACCCTGTCAATGTATGCTTGTACTGTTGAGTGTATAGTAGGGTCTTCGCTATCTATAGCAAGCACATTCCAATCAATTGCTTCAATAGCACTCAATGCAACACTGTAGCTCTGTCCATCAACAGTTGGGTCCTGACCCCCTGTTAGTGCTTGCTGTGTTACATTTGTTAAGAGTTTGTTGCCATCAGCAAGCTTTGTTGCTGTGATGTATGATGAATTGCTTGAAGATATTGCTTCAACTAAAGCTTGTGGTTCACCAACACCATCTGTGCCTTTTGCAAAGGAAATGCTTTGCAATAATGTTGTACCTTCGTAAAGCAACAGTTCTTTCTTTGTTGTGTCTGTCAGTGAGTCACGAACAGTGATTCTAAAGTTATTTCCCCTAACACCTTCATATTTTGCTTCGATTTTTACTACATCAATGCTTGTTCCATCCTTGAGCACCAAGCTTGCTTTTGCTCCTCCTGTGCCCAATCTATAAGCAACGACTCTTGAACAACCGCCTTTGAAAGCTTCAATCGCAACGTCAATTGTTCCAGCGTTGCCAAAGTTAGTTGTAACAGCATCAATGCTCTCAAGATAAGTAACTTGCCCTAAAGGTCCCCAAGAAGACCTAAACAATGCTGCAACTATTCCTTGAGGAATGATTGCTTCTTGAGGTTGCCCAATATTAGTTACTCTAACATACACACCAGGTCTTATTTTTTGTTCACCTGTCTGAAAAACTATACCAGCCATCTAATTCACACCTTCCTTTCGAGGAATGTTTTAATTGCTTTCTCTGCTTCTGATTTCGTCAGCATATCTTTGTTAATAAGCTTCAGCGCTCCAACAACCACTTCTGGCTTTACGCAAAAAATATGTGCAGCTGAGATTAGCTCGTCTTTGTTATACAAAGCTTGCTCTTGTTGTACCAAAGCATCATTAATAGTCTCTTTCTCTTTAGGCAACTTACTTCACCTCCACCTTGACAATTGTTGCCTTATTCAAAATACTACTTGTTTCTTTAGTTCTTAAAACTCCAAACCTTGCAATCAGTTCAATTTGCCCTTTTCGCATTGGGTCTGCTTCACTATCAGCTCTAATTTTCAGAAACTCTATCAAACCGCCATCAGACATTATGAGCTTACGCTGATTTGCTAGAGCCTCAACTATCTTTCTTAGCCATATAAGTCTAACTTGCGTGCTTGGAGCTATGATATGTCCTGCTATCTGAGCTTCAAACCAGCTTATTGCTTGCGTAATTGATTCTAAATTTACCTTGCTGAGCCTCCAATAAATACCTGGCGTTGCATCAGCAGGTGCCCACGTTGCTGGATCAACGTGCACTTCGGGAAAAGTGTTTTTAGTCCAAGCTTGCAATGTTGCTACTGGGTCAGGCTCAAAAGTAAGTCCATTGAACCAACCAAGCGAAAACACCCTGAATTTTAGTCCCCTTGTTATTGCATCCCAATCCTCATCAACAAAGTCAGGGCCAACTGTGCCAATGTAATCAGCCAAGAATTGTTCTCCATCCTGACTAAAACGTGCTCTGTGCAAAGCGTTGATAATTGCATTGCAAAGAGCATCTACCTCTTGAAAAGTTGTTCTTTTAACGTAAGGCCATACTTCAATGATTGTTGAAAACTTTGACCATTCATCTTCAGGATTTTGTATACCTTCACGCAAAACGATGTAAGGTTTCTGTGTATTGACTCCTGCTGCATGTGGTTCATAAACACGTCCTTGTATTTCAGGAATAGACGCAATCAATAATTCTCTTATTGCTCTGCGCATTTTTAATCTCTCCAATATTCTTTGATTGTCTCTTTTATTCTTTGCAAGTGAGCATCAATTGTTGGACCTACAATTGCATAATTGCCATCATGTGCAAGTTCAAGCCATATGCCATACTCAACACCATGCGAAAGATATAATGTATAGCTATCTTTGCCGTTTATATCCACACCACCATGTAATCCTTGTCTTGCGTTTCCTGTTCTATCTGTCCATGGTGCGTTCTCTTTTGCATATGCTTCAAGATTACCAGCCCAATCAAGAAGCAATGCATAAAGCCCAGCTTTCTTACGTTCAATTTTCTCTCTTGTCTTATCACCCAGTGCCATTTAATCCACCTTCTCTAAATCAGCCTGATAGCCGACTATTTGTCCCTGTACTATCTGTGGATACACTGCTACAACCCTAAAATGCCCTAAATTTGGCACGTCAAACTCATCCGAACAATTTGAAGTTGCTTTTATATCAGTGTTCCAATCTGTGATGAGCCCCCAGCCGCCATCTGTTTGTTTGGTACCCGCTAATGTAGACACTTCTTTAGGGAACGCATAGCCTTTTTGAAATATCCGAACAGTATAAGGACCTCTTGTGCTTTTCACTTCTTCAAAATAACCAACCATATCGACCTTCTCGGTTCGCTGAATAGTTATTGTCGTTGGGTTTTGCTGTATTGTCCAAAGGATATGTTGCCGCCGAAGGCTAACTAAATCCATCTCATAACACCTCCGGCGGCTGAATTCTAAGTACAATGCTCCCCATAGAGCTCTTGGACATGTTACTATAAACCTCTGCCATCTTGAGTGCGTAATTGAGAGCATCTTGCAACTTTCTCATGTCGTATCTTTCCTGGCCAACACTGTAGCTTTCTATCTGTCCCAATTCCCTTTGCAACATAGCAGCTTTCCTTGTCCAACCCTCGGCAGCTGCTGCATATATGTTGTTAGCTCTGTAAATCAATCTTTCAAGCTGTTCATTTGAAAAGCGAGTGTCGCTCTCAGTGCCACCTTGTGGTATTACCTCATCGAGCAACTCCCGCAATTCTTGTATCAACTCAGGAGTTGGTGTCATTTAATTCACCGCCTTGGCTTACGCGCTCAATGTTAGCTCTTGTACATTTTCCTCCACTGCTGCATAAACGCCTCTGTATGCATAAGCTACAATCTGACTCTCAACGAGTCTTGATAAATCTCCGCTTGTTGCCTCGATTCTCAGATCTTGTTTAACAAGTTCCTTAAATCCTCGCTTCGGTCTTATCAAGTATGCTTTGCCAGGAGTTACGCCAGGATAGCTGTATGTCTTCTTGCCAACTGTTGTTTCCCAACCATCGTAATAGATTACTGTTTGAATTCCACTAATAGCTGGATAAACAGTTCCTTCTACTTGATGTCCGCCTTTGAGTGCCATTTCAATGTTTGTTTGGTCTGCTGACGATGCTAAGAGCACTGTTGCAGGTCTTTTTGCCTTTGCAGCGTCAGAAAGCCCTTTTGTAATAGTTTTATAAACTCCTAACCAAGCAGGGTCTCCAGCTGCACCCTGATACGCTGTCTTGTACGCAGCAGGATAACTGAAGCTTATAATTGGATACAGGTGTATATGATTCAGCAATGCATTATAAGCTTCACCAATTGCCCTGTTTAAAATTTCAATAGCAAATACTTCGTTGAAATCTTTGAGCTCTTTTGTGTATTCAAAACCCGCAGTGTATGTTACTATTCTTGCTGTTGGCCCCTGCTCAGCTTGGAGCCTACCAAACTTGACCTCTTCACCTTCTAAATGCTCCGTGAAAATAACTGTGCCATACAATGCCCACTTTGCATCAATTACTCGCGGGAAGTTAGAATCTTGAATTTTCTCATAAATTGGCTGATACAAAAGCTGTACCTGTTCACGACCTAATTCAACATCAAGCACGACTTTTTTAAGTAAATCCTGAAACTGTTCAACCGACCCTGAACTAAGTATCTCACCAACAGGACGTGTGAGCTCTAATGTTTCCATTTCCCCATTCACAATCTTCTTTTCAACCTCGAAAATCTTCCCGTCCAAAACAAAAGGCACCTTTTCTATATAGGTGCCGTTTCTCTTTCTTTCTTTTAATGTCTCCTGGCTATATACTGTGTAGCTCACTTAAAACACCTCCATCATGTTTTATACTTTGTTTTATACTTGTGGTGCTAATATGAAGCAAATTACATTATTAGCATCTTTGCTTTGTGTAACAATGCCAGCAAGTCTATTACCTGTTTCTGTTTCAGTAAATCGCTTATTAATGTTGTCCCAATAAATCTTTGTCCCTTTTGCAAAGTTTTGAGTTGTATCAATTTGGTCTGTTTCATACTCTGCTTGTTCAATACTTAAAACCACTTCTGCAGTTTGTCCTGCTCCGGTTGTAACACTCTGCATTGCACAGCCTAAAAAGCCATCGAGCATATAAAACTTGCCTGCCTCTATCGTTGTATTCTCAGGCACTGTAACCCTTACACTTTTTCCATCGCTAACCTTGCCAGCATTAACATTGTAAACAGTTGTTGGTATTGGCTGTCCTACATAAGCCATTTAAAACACCTCCTAAATTGATTGTTTTTTGACTTTTAAGTTTGTTACAGGCTGTCGCATACCAACAATAACAGGTCGGTCTGTGTATATCTTGTTGAGCACATTCCTAACTTCCTCATCATGCAAAAGCTTATCAATCTCGCCAGCAATTTGTTCTTTTGTCTCAAGTTCGTCAAGCTTTACCATCTTTTTTATCAAAGCTTGTGCCATCTCACCAGCAACTTTTTCTTTTATCACTTCTTCAAACATTTTTTCTTTTTCAGTTTTTTTCTTTTCTGCTAATACTTTGGCTGCTTCGTCAATGAGTTTTTCAACATTCATTTCACCACTTACACTAAATGTATTTTTTATCTTCTCATAAACTCTTAAAGCTTCTGCAACTTCATCAAATTCCTTAATATCAAGTCCAATCTCACCGACAACTTGAGATGCTGTTAATTCCTTGCTTGCTAATTTGCTTTTAATGAGAACAAAAGCTTCTTTGAGGTCCAACTTCTCTTCACTCCTTTCAATCACATCATCTATTACATCAGAATACATTTCACCGACAGCAACTATTCTTGTTGGCATACCAGCTCTATTCAAAGGTGTCCAGTCAATGCTAAGTGGTTTGTAGTCAACAACGTCAACTTCCCCTGTCGGCCTTTGTTGAAGCTTCGGAATACCAAAGATGCTAACCTGTCTCACGACATTAGCTTTAATCCAGCGTTTTAAGTTCGTTGCTGCCTTGTCGATAACACCCCGGAAATAAGCTTTGTTTTGAACCGGGTCCCACTTAGCACCTACCCAGTGTGTAACAGGCTCAGGAAATTGCGTTTCGACGTCTTCGGGCTTCTGATGACCAAGGAACCCTGGCAGACCTTTCGACATTACCTCGCCGACAATTCTTTGCAAAGCTTGTGGTGTGTAATTCCAACCACGCTTTGATTTGCCAGCTGGTATCTCTACTACTACTTCCATTGGTTCGGGGTCATCAGCTTTTAGTGCTTCAAGATTAGCCCAAGGAGCAACAGGAATATCGTTGATATTAATTTCTCCTGTCACTATGGCTTGCAATGATGTCATTTCTCCTGAAGCAGCAGATGAAAGAATTTCTTTCAAAGACTCAGGTGGTTCTTCTTCTAATTGCTTATAATGCCTCATCAAATGTCGTGCTGCTTTTCTTTTTTGTTCTGGTGTTAAGTTAGGTTCAGCTCTTGCACCAGCCAAAGCAGCAGCTGCTGCTATTAGTCCTGCTTTGTTCAAAACCAATTCACCATCTTGAGTTATTTCATGATGAGGGCCCCAACAATCTGCTTGAGTTAACTCTTCGTCTATCTCTGCTTTGACAACCGCATACATTTCTCTAATCGCTGCTTTGACACCTTTCACACCTTCCTGTAAGCCTTCTTTAAGCAGTTGCCAAATTCTGCTTTTGTCAACGTCACCCCAAGCTCTGTTACTTACTGAGTCAGTTATTTTAAACTCCTCTATCATTTTCCCTAACACCCCCTTTCAAATCAAAGTAAAATGGCAAAATAAAAACACCTTGGCTTGTCGCTTCGGTGCTTTGTTGCTATTCATAACAGCTTTGATTTAGTTTCACCTCTTCTCAGCAAAACGACCAGTTTTCATATCTCTTATAATAAGCTTCTGATGGATTGGATGCGTTTCAATCCTCTTTATCGGTGGGTTTTGTTTAATCGTTATCTCTGTTTGGTTGGAATTATTAAGATTTTGTTGAGTCATCATTGCCACCTCTAATCTTTACCATCTCTTTTTCCTTTTCTTCAAGTTCTTCAACCCATTTTTTAAATTTTCTAACAACTTCCTTCGGAGCATTTTCTTTTAATGTAAAACCTTCCCGTGTTATAGTCAAATACGGAGCCAAATCCTCAGGTAAATAAGGTATCATGGTTTAAACACCTCTTTCTCAAATTCCTTTAACACTTCCAAAAATACTTTTGCTACTTTTCTTGGCTTTTGTGAATTCATTGCTTCAGCGAACGCTTCTGCCATGAACTCAGCAGCTGAGTAGCAAGCATAACCTGACAATTCCTTTTTTATGGTTTCCTTGTCGTTTGGCTCTATACCACATTTATCAAGAGTATAGTTCATAATCAGCTCTGCCACTTCGTGTTTTCGTATTTTCTCATATGCTTCTTTCAGCGTATTGGACGTCAATAATGCTAACTTGTACTCTATAAAATGCCCTAATTCATGCAGAATAATCGCATTTTCATCTGTCCCGTCAGGGTGAAAATTGTAGAGCAAATCATGTTGATATTTTTCTTGTACTTTCTCAATACTTTTCATGTTTTCTCTTGAAATGGACAACTCTGTGTCATAGTGGAATTCTCCAAAACTTATCATTGATTGAGCATAAGCGCTTTTCATTTCTTTTCCTTTTGTAGTAAGTCTATTTATAAATCCTTTTAAATAAGTTTTTTCCTCAAAGATCTTTTCAATATTTTGAGTTACCATTGCTGACACATCGTCATCTAAACCAGCAAATGATACTTCCCGAAAACCTAATTCTTTCAAAAGAAAATCTCTTGCTTGCTCTTTGTTAGAGTACTTTGGTTTTTCGGTAAATTTTGCTGCTTCCTTATATATTTTATTATACCACTCTTCAAGTTCAGAATCACTTTCAGGATTGTTAACCCATTTTTTGAGTCTCTCAACAAACTTTTCTGGTTCCTCATGTACAGGCAATAACGCACACAAGCAGTTTGGATGAGCAGGATAAGGAGGCTCATTGCCTGGTGAATACACTCCACGTCCAAGCCCTTCTTCATGATTTGCTAAACTGTCGCAAATATCAACCAATGGATGACTTTTTGACAATACCCATTTCATGCCTTTGTAACTTGGACTGAACGTCGCAGCAGCTATCGTTCCTTCTCCAAAAGCTGCTGATATTTCTGTCCTTGCAAGCCTTAATGCTTCATATTTGATATCTTTTGGTATTCGTCCTTTCATTCTTTCCATCATTTTTGGATAATTTTTGGCCAATGTTTCAGCGCCTTGGTTCACATAGTCCTCAAGCATTCTTGCTGTTTTGACAGCATCTTGTCCTATTGCAACTGAAGTTTGTATTATTTCGCTTATTGTATCTCTGAAATTTTGTCCTTGACGCCATATTCTATCTGACAGCCGCAACCCTTTTCTTGTCCTTGCAAAACAAGCCTCAATCGCTTGCCTGTTGATGTTACTAAAAGCTTTCTTAATAATTGCTGTATTTATGCCTGCATCAGCCTTTTTAACTAAATCAATCAAAATATTTTGGCTATAGGCCGCACCAGCTTCAACTGCATTTTCAATATAACCTTTTATCACATTGCCAAGTTTGTCCGAAAGTTTTGTAGCTTCTATTTCCAAACTTTCTTTCAAAGCCTCTAAATGTTGTTTCTTCAAATATGCCGAACCACTTTTGTATGCTAAAAGCTTTATTTCTCTTTCTATTTGCTTTATGGCATTTTGATAAATTTTCTTTATTTCTGTATTTGCACGCAGTCTCAAATTCAAATACTCTTTTCTTGTTTCTAATGCCCATTTAGCATATTCTCCAGCCGATTTTCTTATCTCTTCAATATAGCTCATTTATGACACCTCAATTGACTTCTTCAGCCTGTCCTTCTTCAAGCCTTTGACGTAGTAACCATGTCTTTATAATTCTTTCACGCTCGCCCGGTAGTTCTGGATCATCTGTTTCGTATTCATGCATAGTTTCAATGTAATCTCTTAGCAAATTAACTGCTGCATCAATGCTGATAAAGCCTCCTTGCAGTGCAGTATTGAGAGCATCAACAATTGTTTTAACCGTTTCAGCATATTCTTTTTCATCTCTATCCATTACAGCGTCCCATGTAACCAACACATCATAACTTTTAAACTTTTTCCCTGTTGCTTTGCTATACATTACAAGAAGCATTCGAGCAAGTAGCTGCCAGGATTCAGTGACCATTTCACGTTTTCTTGCGACTCTTCTAATAAGAAGAGGCATTTGTTCTTTGACGCTTGCATGACTGCTTGGAGTATGAACTCCGAAGGCAAATTCCGGTACTTCGGATACATCTACAATGCAATAAAACAACAGTTTGAGCAGCGCTTCAGCATCACCAATTGTCGAGCGTGCTTCTATAAATTCAGCATCTTCCTCATCTGTAAAAATCAAAAGTTCGTGCCCGCGCAGGTCAATTTTCGCAGGCTCTCCTCTCTGTATCGCTACTATTGCCTCTGGGAAGTTGTTTTGCAAAAATCCTTGAACATCTTTAAGTTTCAACTTTAGTCTTGGTGTCGAGTGCATCTTTGAACCCTGCATAGCATGAAACATAACATCGTGATAAGCTTTCATGTATGGCTCTATAGCTTCTAATTCACTTGTACCAAATAACTCTGTTTCCTCAGGCTCATTTTTGAAATGCACAATCGGTATAAACCCCCATGGATTTGGTACTTCTTCATTCTTTAAGTTTGGTGGTGCATCGCCTTCAGCTATAGTAGTTATCTTGTCAGCAGCTACACGCTGAGTAACAAGGTATTCTCGCAGTCCATTATCCCATCTATTCTTTGCCTGTATTGTATAAGCTACAGGCTTTCTTGCAATTGGGTCTATCTCTATGTCTGCAATCTGTTCAGGTGGAATGATAATATACTCAATTCTCACATCTTCATCAGGATACAAAGGGTCATTCACTGGTAAATTGGCAAGCATTACAAAGCAATCTCCATCGCGCAGTGTTAACTGATGTGTTCTTTGCATTCTGCTTACCCAGCGACTGCTATATTCATCTAAAACAGCTTGAGCTTCTTCATCCTCGCAATGGAAGTGAGGCACTCCCATAAAACCGGCCAAAGTGTTTATTATCGGCTTTGCAAACCCTGCACCAAGTTTATAATCATCATGTGTGTTGTGATAAAGTTGCCTTGCTAATGTATAATCCACTCTGCTGCTATTCAATACATATGGTGCATTCCATCTGTTCCAAATCAGTGTTCCAAACAAACCTATGTTTTGCCTTAACTTTGATATTTCGCCTATTGCTCTTTTCAACCAGCTAGTTTTTTTCTTAACCATATATCCTCAGTCCCCTTAAAAGTGATATTGCTTCAGGACTTGCTTCTCTGTACTCTCTTAAGCTCCAACATGCTAAAGCCAATGCCATTACAGTGTCATCGTGATACCCTTCAGAAGCTTCAGCTTTAATCTTTGTTCCTCGTTTTACATTTTTGAAGTATCTGAGCTCATCTCTTAATACTGTCCAAGAAGCTGGTAACAGTAATTTTTTCTGTTGTATCAACACAACAAGATTCGATATAAGTTTATTTCTACTTTTCTCAGAAAAAACAAAAGGCTCGCAATTGCGAACCTGTTCCGCTATTGGATCTCCAACACCTGTCGCATCAAGGTAAACTCTTGCATTGTATTTCGCCTGTAGCTCATTAACATGTGCCACAACATCTGTGTAGAGTCTGCCTTGATATCGGTGATATTCCACTATCTGATAAGGCTCTCTTGTAATATCAAGCACAATGATTACTGTATAGTCTTGATATTTTGCTAAGTCAACACCGATGCTATATCTGTGTCCATTTTGTGGTTCTTTTTTGAGTTCATAATCGTCAAATACCTCGCACAGTAAATTCCATGGGAATATAAACGAATCATCTTCTACAAATTCAGCAAGGTATTCTATACGCCAAGCAAGCTCTGGAATTTCTCTTCTGATTCTTTCTAACTCTTCCCTGTCAAGTCGCTCATTATCATAGACTGTGGCATGAAAGCTTTTATAATAACCTGTGCTGTCGTTCAGTCCCTCCTGAAAAAGCTTATATACATAGTTCATACCATTTGGTGTTGTCTCAAGCCTTAATACTCCGTTTCTATCAAGAACCATTGCTCTAATGACATCATGATACACTTTGTCTTTGATAAAAGCAGCTTCAGTAATAGCAACACCATCTGCACCTTTGCCACGCAGATAGACACCATTACGCGAAGTTGAACGACCCAATATTTTTGAGCCGTTTATCAAAGTTATCTCAGGAAATGGACTCCATTTAAAGTCTTTTACCAGAGCATCAAGCAAACTATTATTAGCAGCTCTTTGTTCAAATTCTTGAAAATATATCTTAGCTTGGTCGATTGAAGGTGCTGTAATATACCATACTTGTTTTGTTTTAGTGGCACATTCATGAACAACATCTATCAAGGTTACAGTACTCTTCCCAAATCGTCGTCCTGCTACTTTGATTTGTACTTTGCCACCTAGTAACAAAGCTTGTTGTTGTTTTTCCCCTAACTCTAAACCAAAGAAAGCTTTAGCAAAATATACTTTATCTTTCTTGCTTTTTAGAAGAACATTTCTAAGAATCTCCCTCGCTTTCGCTGTTAGCGTCATCATCTTCACTCCATAATACACTCAAAACATCTGCAACATTACTAAGCGGGTCATTTCCAAGAAGTTCTTGCTTTGTCTTCATAGCCTGTCTTATTTCACTGGCTGTCTTTTCATGAAGCTGGACCAGCGACAATGAAACCTTGCTACGTTGATTCACCAGTTCTTTTAACCATGCACCAGTAGCCCGATGTAGTTCAAAGTTGCTTTGTATTATGCTATCCAAAATTTCTATGTCGCTGAGTTGTTTTTCGACTAATTTCTCAAACTGTTCTTGGCTTTTTTTGTATTGTTCCTTAACACTATCTTTAACATTAAAGTGTTCTGCTATATGTCGACGAATAGCCTCATGGCTGATTTTTTCACCTTTCTCTGCTAATCGTCTAGTTACCTCTCTTATGCTTATACCCTCTTCTTTTATCCATTTTTCAATTTCAGCCCGGTGCGGCGAGTTACATACTTTGCACCGAGCTGAATATCCCGCCTGCATCCGGGCTCCTCCTTTCGTTTTTATTGTCAACGTTGTCAACGTTAAAGTTGTCAATGTCACGCTTGACACGCTTAACTCGAAGCTATGTTTCATAACAACAAAAAAGCCCCTTGCTTTGTTGCAAGGAGCTTTGTATTCGGTTTTGCTGCTGCACTGCGTCAGCGTGCAGTGTAGCAATGAGCTTTAAAGCTATTTTAATTATATCACGATTTAATAGCTTTATTTGTGCCGCACTTTTTTAAAGATTTTGTGTTCAAGAAAGCAGGAATTTTGATTCTTTCTTTCTCTGGATCATATAACTCGTACTTTACTGCCAAGCTTGCTATGTATACAACAATATCATCACGCCAATGGTAAAATGTCCTTCTCTCAATAAAAAGCTTTTGACATATATAATCTGTAGCTAATTCTTCAAAATATCGCATTTCAAGTAAGCGTCCTTTCCCTGTTCCTTTAAACTTTTCCTTTGCTGCATCAATCACTTGTATCCATTTACGCATTATTTCTAATTCCTTGCTGCATAATTTAATTGCCATGGTGGCGGTAGGATCCGAATAATATCCTGCATTGCCCAAGTCAATTTTAAATCCATACTTTTGACAATTCATGATTTCTTCTTCTTTTGCTTTTATTTCATGTTTTATATCAAAGTAGTGATATAAAATTTTTTCTATTGCTCTGTAGATGTTGCTATCTAACATGCTCAATTTAGCCAGCCTCCTTAGGCTCGATTCTTACCTCAACATATTCATCTTTGCCTCTCAATCTTTGCACAGAGAGAAAGTATATTTGCCTATCGTTCTCATAAACTACGCCTTGCATTCCGTCAAGAATAGATTTAGCAATGTTATCTATGTCAGGAAACACATTGTTTTTGACATACACATCTATGTAAACTGCTAATTCATTTTTAAGTGGTTTTTTAAATATTTGCTTTGCACACCAGCCGACTAATTGCTCATATTGCCTTGTTCGCTCTGGATTATATACTGCTCCCGTTCTTCTGTTAAATCGTGGTCTGCCCTTAGGAATCGGCCTACCCGGGATTACTACTTTGTACATCTTCCATACCCCCTTTCCTTATTTTCTTTAGACACTCTTCATGCCCAAAAACCATATCCACAAGCCGCCAGCCTTCGTATTTCCAGCCGTTATGTTCAAACTCATACCGCTTATATTCTGTCTGCACAAATATCTCTGTAGCATGTTTCCCGCAAACTTCACAATTGCCATATTTATGTGATGAACCACCAGTGCTGCTAAGAGCATATCTGTACTTCATGTTGCCTTCCCTTCTTCTTTTGCCTCTTTTTTAAGCTTATCAATCAACTTTTCAATAATCTGATGGACATTGCATTGTAACCTATGCTCACTTTCAAGCTCGCAGTATTCAATGTTGCTGAAGCTTTTCTTGTAAATGCAGAATTCGCAGTAATATTTCATCTTCATCACTCCTCATAAATCCAATTTGCTGCAATTATCATTAGTAGTGCGTCAAGCCATGTCATAGTAACCACGCTCCTTGTTCTTCTTGATTATGAGCTTTACAAACTTGTCTATAACAACGCCTTTTGCTTCCATTATGCGTACATATGTCTCACACGCATGCATTAAATCAAGCACCTCATATAAACGTTCAATGTCATCTCTTGCTTTAATAACTTCTGCCGCTTCCTCGACGATTTTGTTAAGCTGTTGTATTAAAGAAGCTGGCTTTTCCTTGATTTCTGGAAAGTTATAGTGCATTATCTTTTTCCCCCTTCAATCATCTTAAAACCTCTGTCAATCTCCTTTGCTTCAGCTAAAGCCTTGATAGCATCATGTACGCTTGGTGGCAATATTGCTTCCTTCTTCTCCCTTTCTTCTAACTGTTCGTACATTGCTCTAAATTGTCCACGCAAAACATCTATTTCCTCACATGTGCATATGTTCTGCCAGCCAATGTATTTAACAACTCGCCTTGTTCGCTCACTCATACTTGCCAAAGCTTCAGCTTCTCTGTAATAGCCAAACTGCCTTACTGCAGCCATTACTTCACCCCATGCTTCCGCTGCAGTAAGCTTGTTTTCTTTTGGAGTTGTGATTTCAGCTACGGCTTTTCTTATATCTGCAATAGTCGGTGGATATGGATTCTCTGCAATGTGTTTCTTTAATGCTATTTGAGCAATTTTAAAGTCTATATCTTCAAGCATTTCAGCCCACAATCCAACCGTTAACTCATTTACTTGCCAGTTTGGATAAGCCATGTTTACGATTGCTAAAAATTTTATACATTCAGCTTTTGTCATCTTTTATCACTCCTTTCTAAACTTAACCTTTTCAATTTTTGCCAGACAGACTATGCTCAAGGTCCACTGCCTTGTTCTGCAACAGCTTCTCTATATAACCGTTCAAGCATATCAAAGCTCTTAGGTTTACTGTCTTTGTTGTCATAAGCCCCCTCAAGCACCTTCACAGCATTGTTGTAAATTATCAACCAGTCAAAATTACACCCTGTCCATTTACCAGATCTGCCAGATAGAAAGTCACTGGCCTCGGCCCTCTCGAACAACTCCTGAATTTTAGAAATATCCCTGCCAAGATTAGTCCATAACACACGAATGTGTTTTTTCCTCTTGTCAGTAAGCTGCTCAACCTTAGGCATACTAATGCAAATTGAGTTATACAGGTCAACTATTTGTTTATAAGGTGTTGGTGTTTGCGGGCGGGAGTCAACAGGCTCGTCCTGTTGACTATATATCTCTATATTCGAATTTGGATTCGGATTCGTATTCGGATTAGGATTCGGATTAGGATTCGGATTCGGATTCTCGGGGACATATGCATTCATTTGATAGCAATTGATATCATTTGATATCATGTCCTCTTTGTCTAACTGCACTTGTGTATCAATTGATTGCAATTTTACATCATTTGCTTGCTCTTTTAATCCATCTGCTGGTAAAAAGCTAACAGGTTCAGGATATTTACTTTTCTTTGCTCTAACTTGCTGGTGTTTGTCCCATGTCACTACTTGTAAATATTGCTTGTTATCACTGCCTATGTAGAGCTTTATAAGTCCAACTTTGACTAATTTATTAATCCATGCTTTAATATCCTCTTCTTTAACACTATCAATTTTTAAAGGAAAGCACTTTGCCCTTAATATACTTGGTCTCGCATCCATACGACCATAATCATCGCAAACAACTAATAGTCTATAGAAGAAAACCTCTTCCTCCGGTGTAAGCTCATTAATCGTATCGCTTGTTACAATACTCTCTTTCAAAATTCTGTTTGGCATTGTTATTTCACCTCATTTTATTTATCAAGTCTCTAATTTCTCTCGCACATTTGAATGGATCTGCAAATATTTCACTACCTGTGAAATGAATTACTTGGTATCCAGCTTCAATTAAATCTCTATCGCGCTTTTTGTCTCTCATAGCTTGTTCCTTAGTTTTTTCGTGAAAATCATGACCGTCACATTCAATTACAAGTTTCTTGCACTCCGCTATATTTTCCATCCAATCACCAATATAAACACATATATCCACTCTATAAGTTGCATGTTGCAGTTTTATTTCGTTTTGAACAATCATAAAAACATCTGGGTCATTGCCTATAAAATAATCCAGAGCAATCACTAAAAGTTGTTCTATAGGCGATTCGCATTTATTTAAATAACCATAGATAAGCTCACTAATTTTCCCTTCAATAACTACAGTAAGAAAATCTTTCACAGGGTCTTTCAGTTTGTCCAATTCGTTTGCTAAAAAGTCGGTGATTTCAAATGAATAATTTCTAGTTTTATAATCAAATAAATTTCTATAATCCCATGGATAATTTTTCATTTCAATCACCTCTTTTGTTATTTCTGGGGTAGGCAGTGGGACTTGCACCCACACCAGCAGAGCCACAATCTGCCGTGCTACTCTTACACCATGCCTACCATGTCTTGGAGAGGCGACGCTGCCTCTCCGCTGGCAAGTATTAAAAGGGTAAGTCGTCATCGTTTTGCGTTGGAGCTTCTTCAAAGCCTTCTATATCAATGTTGACATTGGTCGTATCTTTATCATCTTTTATTTCAATTTCTTCGCTGTCTTCGTTGTTATCTATAATAGCTACTCTCTGAGCTAATTGTTCAATGCTCTGTGCTAACTTTGCCATTTCTTCTTTGCTTTGTTCATCTAATTCTTTTACCATTGAGAAAACTGCTTGTGCATACGTTATACCTTCTTTGTTTGTGACTTTTCTTAATCCCACTTTTGTAATGATTTCATAGCTGAAGTAACCTTGGCTTGCTACATCCTGAATGTACTCAATGAAATTGTTGATAGATGTAGGCGGTACATTGAACTCGTATGGAAAAGGCTTATCAATGATGATGTAAAGTCTGCGGATGTTCTTACATGGTTTAGCTTTGCCTTTAACAAACTGATTATAAGGACATGTAGAACACTTACCTCCCGGCTCTCCAATACCTTTCTCTCCATCAATCGAATAACAGTCAGGAACAGGATTGTTTGAGTTTTTATCTTTCCAATAAATGTTCATTGGATGGTGGTAGAGAATAACTCCAATCAGTTCTTTTGCTACTATGGGGTTATTAGGATCTGAAGTTGGTATTTCAAATACTGTCGAGCCACCAGTAGGCATGCGAATTCTCTTGAATTTCAAATTAATGCCTTTTAACTCTCTCTTAATTGCTTCTGCAATCTTTGGAGCTACTTTAGGAACCAAAAAACTAACTTCTTCTTTCTTCTGTAATGAAAGATTCTCAAAAGTTTGCTCAGAATGGCTTTTCATATAAGCGCTTTCAGGTATCTTGTTTGTATTTGCCATCTTTTAATCCTCCTCCTTACCTTATTCTTATAGACTTTGTAGTTTTAATCATTACGCCTGGTACTTCCTGCCCTTGCTTAAGAGCTTCTAAGATTTCCTTTTTTAGAGGTATCTTTTCAATTCTGAAATATGTTTCTGGAATAAGCGTCTCATCTACAATTTCAACACTTGGTGGATTGGTTTGAATCGAAACGGTAAATAGCGGTGTTTTAACTTTCTCCAGTCCTACTTTTTCCATTTGTTCTTGCACATATTGTTTAAGCCAATCTCTCTTTTTTTCTTTACTCTTGCGTTTGTTAGCTATTCTCTGTTCTTCGTTTTTATACACTTCTATCTCATATTCAAGACTTCTAATCAGCTTTGCAATGCTCTCTATCTTCTCAGTAAAATCAAATTCAACCAATTCAAGAGTATTTTTTACAGCATCAATGTCTACTCCTTCGTCTTCAAGCATTTCTTGTAATTGTTTAAACTGTTCAGCAAGCTCATAGAGCTTCATCTTTCAGCTCTCCTTTCATCTTTTCTACATCGCTTCTAAACATCAATCCCAAATAGAACACGCATATCAAGAGTGGTAGCACTAGCACCTCGCCGCCGAGTGTGCCGTTGCGATGTAACAATGTGTCAAAGCTGAGTAGTAAGATGTGCCAAGTTAGAGCTCCGCATAGAAAAGATGCTATACATCGTATAAACTCTTTCTTTTTTCGCTTTTTCTCACTTTCTTTGTTTCGATAAATATTTAAGCAGCTTGGACACAAATAAACGTCAGCATAGCTGTTGTATACTAACGATTCTTCACACAAGCCACATACTTTCCTTGCAACCTTTTTCATTACAGCATCCCTTCCTTTCTCTTCATTCATAACTCTATCATTTCTTCAGCAACAGCTTTTCTTATCATCTGTAACATTCTATATGCAGATTCAATGAAATCTTCTGATAAATACATTCTTATTTCTTCGTAATCTTTATCTGTTGCATTTCTGATAACCTCTTTTTTGTCTACTGCTGTTTTCCCTCTGTAGAGAAATCCATTAAACATTAAAACAACTTTGTTATTCACTATTTTTTGCCCCCTTTTACTTTATTCCCCCAGCCGCCCCGCCCGCCGCAGCTGGGTTCGCTGCAGCCTTGCGCCGCAGCCCCGATGTGCTCTATTTGCAAAGTTCTAAGTACTGTCTTTCAAGGTCTATGATTTCCTGTCTTACTTTTTCCTGTAACTCTGCCAACATAGCTTTTACTTTTTCAACGTATTCCTTATCAAAAATATCAATTCTGGCATCTCTATCCGAAACCAAGCAAAAGACATCAGCTTCACATAACTTCTCTAATTTTCGAAGATATTCGAACTTTTTTAGCAACTCATTAATAACAACTTTTTTAGCTTCGAGATTGTCTAAAACTCTAAGATTTTCTATCGTCCACATTGCTTTTCCCCTCCTACTTTGATATAATGTAATTGGTATGTTTTGGAGAGCCTACGGGCTTATTTTTTTATGCTCACATTCCATTCTTCCTCCTTCCACTCTTTATTTGTTTTTGTATTTGCTACAATGAATTCTTGAATAGCTGTCTCTGGAATAATAATCTTGCGACCAATTTTGATGTGCTTAAGTTTGTTTTGCCAAATTAGCTCATATATAGTTGTCTTCCCCAAACTGAGTAGCTTTGCTGCCTCTTGCACTGTGTAAGCTTTCTTGTTTTCCATTATCATCACGCTCCTTCCTTTGAGAAAATAACCGAATAAGCCGCTGAAATTGCTTCTCGAATTTCTTTCACTATCCTTCCCCATGCCATTTTTTCATGCTTGTCTATTTTCCCATCACATGCGATGTTAATTATTTCAGAGTCCAGCTTTTCTAAATCAGCTATCTCTTTCTTTAGTCGCAAAACTGCTTTTGGCAAATCTGAGAGGTCTATTTCAGGCAAATATCTTTTACCTATAAGCGTCGACTTTTGTAGATGGCTGTATGCTAACCATTGTGCTTTGTAGACTTCTATCATTGCTATGACCACATCATCAGGCGGAATTGTTTTGCCTGTCTCATAATCAGCTAATGATCTGACACTAACATTGAGAAGTTCTGCTGCTTGCATTTGAGTCAATCCTGCATTTTTTCTGGCTGTTTTGTAAATGTTATTGTGTAAACTCTGCATTCCCTTGCACCTCCTTTCTTTGATATAATTTTGTTAACAATATTGAAGAAGAAAGAGGGTAGTTTATAATGTCAAATAATCTTGATCCTGACATATTCAAAACTTATATAAGGTTTAACTGTTTTGTTTGTGACCAGTCATTTAATGTTGAACTTAAAAACTTACCTCATAAAGATTCGTTATCATGTCCTAATTGTGGCCAACCTATGGATAATAAAGCTTTTCAAAATATCAAAGACGCTGCGAAATTAATCAATGAAGCTATTGAACTTCTTGATAAAGGAAATGAATATGATAAAGGTTGGAATTTTTATTTGCATTGGGATAAGGCTAATCCTTTACCTAAAAAACCTGATCCCTATAGAATCTTTTACGAAAAATCTTTAGACTAAATCTTTGCCTTGTTTTTCAAATATTCCAGAGCTTTTTTTAACTCTTCAATGACCTCATAAGCTTCTTCAAATGTTAACTGATTATTTCTAAAAACTTCGATTATCTGGTTAACTATTTCATTTTGAGTTTGTGGTTTGGTTGTCATCTTTCTCACCTCCTTAAAATAAACTTTGGGGAGCGAGGAATTAATAAGAAAGGAGAGATTCTCTTTGGATAAATACTCAATTGCAAAAGAGCTAACTTTAGCTGTGATTAATAAACTTGAGCCATCAATCCCTATTACAAAAGCTGAAGAAGCAGCTCAACATATTGCAAAGATGTATCAAGTCTTTTTTGAGGCTTTGCGTGAAATAGAGAACAAAAACTCACTAAAAGGTTCAATAAATGTTAAGAATCTTTAATGTATCTCAATATTGATAACATAGTTTCAATGTTTTTTCTTACCTGTTCAGGATCAATATCAATATGACTTTTGTTCCACTCAGCTAAGAGATTTATTTGTTCAGACATTAAAGCAATGTCAGTTGGTATGTTTTCAATGCTTGCGTTGTTCATTTTCTCACCCCCTTGCACATCTTTTTGCAACCTCGCTCCCCATCATCCCGCCTCACGCCCTTCGTGGAGGGTTGTATCATCAACTATGAGAAACTTGACATCCAGAGCTGCTGCTATCTTTTGCAATGTCGCCGTGCTTGGTATAGCTTTCTGATTTTCAATCTTGCTAAGCTGCTTTACACTTATGCCAGTTTTCAATGATAAGTCTTGAAGTGTTATTTTCTTTTGCTTCCTGATATTTTTGAGCTGTATTATTATGTCTTTCATGTTTTCTTCACCACCTGATTATATTTTATACCTATAAGTTAAATTTGTCAATAATATTTTTAACTTATCGGTAAAATTATTTTTCTTGTGATTTAAATTTGATTTTGGTAAATTAACCTTGAGGTTAATTATTGGCAACTCTAAGAAATAAGGTGATTGTATGGACGTTGGAAGTCGTATTCGCTATTTTCGCAAACTATATAACAAAACTTTGAAGGAAATATCTTTGGATACTGGTTTATCTATCAGCTTTATTTCTAACATTGAAAAAGGTATTAAAAAGTGTTCTTTAGAAAATCTTGAAGTTATCTGTTCAGCTATTGGCATTACTTTGAGCGAATTTTTTAATGATAACCTTCCCCCTGAAATTGAGGAACTTATAAGTATCGCTAAAAACCTTGAAAATGATAAACTCAAAACTTTGCTGACTGTTGCTCGTTCTTTGAAAGCTGAACAAAAGGAGAGCAAGTAAATGTTTGACCACAACTTTATATTAAGTGTCATTGGTTCTGTTACTGGTGTTGCTGGTTTAGTTCTGCATTTTTATAGGTTTTTTCAGGAACGCCCAAGATTAAATTTCTTTTTTTCATCTGATGATGATCTTGCTAAAGTCTTTATTGGGTATTGGCTTTCGGATAAATATGACGCCTATGGTTATCCAGTCGAAGACAAAACTAAATTCACTTTTTACAAATGGGTTAGAATAACTAATAATTCTGATAAACCAATAACTATATTAGAAATAAGCCTGCATATTAAGGGTTGCAAACCTACTTATTTGAATAGTTCATCTTATTGCCTTGGTTACGTTCCTACAGGCGGGACTTCTTCAAAATCAATCTCAAATTTACTCAAACCAATCTTTACTATAGAACCTTATTGTGCAATTGAAGGTTATTTATTCTTTGGACCTTATAGCAGTACCCCACCTGAAAACATCAAAGCAACTTTAATTGTTAAAACTTCAAGAAAAACTTTTAAACCTAAATTTATATTTCGTCCCTCATTTACTCCTTAAAGATTCAATCATTACTTCTATGCTAAAGATAATAAGGACAACATCTAAAAGCATGCAAAGGAAAATAAGCCAAAACTCTTTGATATACCACCAAACGTTATAAAGAAAATAGCTTACATCATCCCATACATCGCTTAATTTGTTTTTTATCATCCCGCCTCCCTCCCTTCGTGCGGTGGGGTTGTGTTACATGCAGTCAACAGAATAGGCAAAAAAATTAACTTATCATAATCAATATTATTTGCTTTGCAATAAGCTATGAGTTTGCCAAGAAATTTTGCTCCTGCTTTGCTATTTCCTTTGATTATTCTATAAACTTGTGCTGGACTTACATTTAAAGCTCTTGCTGTTTTATTGTAATTGCCTTCAAAATGTTCGATAAAAAACTTTTTAAAGTTCTCTTTGTTTAGTTCCATTTTCTTCACCTCCTTTAGTGTTACATGCAGTTAATGTTGATTACAGTTAATATTATAACTACACCATTACATAAAGTCAATAGATTTTTAAAAAATTTTTTAAAATTTTTATTGCCTACAGTCAACAAAATAGGGTAGAATATTTAATGAGGTGCAATCAAATGTTTGATAAGAAAGAGTTCGCAAGATTATTAGAGTTAGCAAAAGGTGATAGGTCTATAAACGAATATGCTAAAGAATGTGGAGTAAGTTCTGCTCATATATCAAGATTGTTAAGATGCTTATTAGACACACCGCCTAATCCAGAAACAATAAAAAAAATTGCGTCAAAAGCTAAAAATGGTGTTACTTATGAAGATTTAATGAAGGCAGCTGGCCACATACTAAATGGTACTCAAGCACCTGAACCTTCTCGCCCATGGCAACCGACCTTGACAGAGAAGGATAAGAAAGACATCGCAAAAGAGCTTGAGAAGCTCCTGAACGACTTGGAGCATAGCGAAGGACTTGCATTTTTTAACGGAGAACCGCTTGATGAGGAGACAAAAGAACATATTAAAAATGCACTAAAGCTTGGCTTGGAGATTGCAAAGATTAAAAATAAACAGAAATACACACCAAGGAAGTATCGCAAAAGCTGAGGTGTTTGTTTTGCGATATAAAGCTGATGAGATTGAGAGAATTGTTGGCAAGCTAATAAACAAATGCGGTCGGTGTAGCCCATACGACATTGCAAGGGAAAATAATATAATTGTACTCAAAATCCCTCTTGGCAATGTCTATGGGTTTTATAAACACATAAAGCGCAATAAGTTTATTTTTCTCAACTGTGACATTGATGAACAAATGCAACTACTGGCATGCTCTCATGAGCTTGGACATGCTGTATTACATCCAAAGGAAAATACAGTATGGTTACAAAGCTTTACTTTATTTTCTACAAACAGGCTTGAAATCGAAGCTAACTTGTTCGCATTATCACTTCTTAAACATGTCAGTAAGTTTGACTACTTTGCGCTGGCTAATCTGTTGAGGATTCCTGAAACTATTATAAAAACAAGTATTGGATGGTGATATATGATATGGGTATACTAAAAAATATTTTATCTCTAATAGTGCAAAATTTCAGAAATAATCCCGAAGTAGAATCAAATTTAAAAACTAAAATAGAACAGAAAACAAATTATAAAATAGAAATAGCTGAACCTAATGTTTCACCAAATTGGATCGAAAATAAAGAATGGTTTTTGTGGGAAGCTCCGTTAAATTTAGTGAGAGGAGAATCTTATCGTCAAAATAACTTACAAACATTAGTCGGCAAACCATGTAAAAAAGGCTATCTTGTCCCTAAGGAAATAACATTAGTTAGAGAACCAGACAATAAATATGACCGGAATGCCATTAGGGCTGAAATTGAAGGTGTACATGTAGGTTATATTGCAAAAGAAATTGCTTCTAAATTGGCACCCACTATGGATGTACTGAATATAACTTCATTTCAAGTAGCAGGACTAATACGAGGCGGAAGTCGTACAATTCCCACTCTTGGTGTACATATTTGGTTAGATAAGAGAATTAGTAAAGGGCCTATTATTGAAATCACCCCTGAGCTTCAACAATCTTATCAAGTATCTTGGCCTCCATTAGAGAAAGAAATTAATAACGAAGAACTTCAGTCCATGGCTTTAGATACATTAGATTTTCCTTCAAGATCCTCAAAAGAAAAACCCGGTTATTATCAAGGCAAACATTATACAGAGTATGTTGATTTAGTAAAACAATTAAAAAGCGCTGGTGAATATGATAAAGCTGAAAAATTGTTAATAGCTTTAGTTGAAGCTGTTGAAAGTGAAAGCAAAAAGGAAAATTTGGGTGTTGCTCCATGGTATTACGAACAATTAGCTATAATTTATAGACGGCAAAAAAATCTAATAAAAGAAGTAGAAATATTAGAACGCTTTTCTAAACAAAAAATTGGACCTGGTGCCTCATCGTCAAAGCTTTTAGAACGGTTAGAAACAGTCCGTAAAAAATTAGAAAATAATTAAGTGGTCCCCTACTTCTAAATTACCCAGCAGGGTAAAAAAGTGTGATAAGATGTATAAAAACTCTAAAAAAGGAGGATTAGAATGTTCTTTGAAGAAGTAAAACCTCAATCAATTGTAAAAATAACACTTGTTTCAAAATATTTTGATGCATGGGCAAAAATAATGAATAGAAATGCTAGAAGTGACAGGTTAGGTTATATAGATTTATTTAGTGGTCCAGGAAAATATAATGATGGCACTATATCAACTCCTATTTATATTATGGAAAAGATATTGAAGAACGAAGATTATAGAAATAAATTTGTAATCATTTTTAATGATAAGGAGAAAGAATACATAGAAAATTTAGAACAAGAAATAAATAAGTTGGAAAATATTAATTTGCTTAAACATAAGCCAATTTTCTTGAATTTAGAGTTAAATTTCGAAACCAGTGAATTATTTAATTTCTCATTAATACCGAGTTTGGTTTTCATAGATCCTTGCGGATATAGAGGCATTACAAGAGATTTAATCTACACATTTATTAAAAATTGGGGATGCGATATTATACTTTTTTTCAATTATAATCGTATAAGATCAGGAATTAAAAATCCTTTAGTTGAAGAACATATGAAACGTTTATTTGGCGAAAACAGATATTCAAAAATACTAGAAAACATAGACAACTATAAAGGTTTTGAAAAAGAAAAATTTATTATGAATGAGTTTAGTGAAAGTATGATGGAATTAGGTATAGAATATATTCTTCCATTCAGATTTAGAAAAGAAGATAAAAATGACACCAGTCATTACCTTGTCTTTCTAACCAAAAATTTCACAGCGTTTAACATAATGAAAGAAATAATGGCAAATCATAGTTCTACTTCTACTCAAGGTGTTCCGTCGTTTGAATTTATTCCTAATGCAGACAAACAATTATCTTTTTTATATATGTACAATCAGCCCTTAGAAGAATTAAAAACAGAATTACTTCAGTTATACAAAGGAAGAAGTATTTCTCTTAGAGAGCTTTTTGTTGAACATAGCAAAAACAAGCCATTTATCTTAAGAAACTACAGAGAGGTTCTCTTAAAATTGGAAGAAGAAGGGAAAATAATATGTGATCCACCTAAAGAAAAAAGAAGAAAAAACACTTTAGCAGAACATGTTATCATCTATTTCTTGTAAACTTTAAACTTTAAAGAACGTTCGTTTGAATGTTTCTGTTTTTTCTGTTATAATTAAAGAAAGTTCATTTCTTGTGAGGGGAAACAGATGGAATATATTGAAAGGAAATCATTACTATACAAAAGCGGAGTTGAATATGCAGATTATACTATAAATCATGTGCAGGGTTGTGCTCATGGTTGCTTATATCCATGCTATGCATTTATGCTTGCAAAACGTTTTGGCAAAGTTAAAGATATGCAGGAGTGGCGTCAGCCTAAACTTGTTAAAAACTCAATAGAGCTACTTAAAAAAGAAATTCCGAAATACAAGAACAAAATAAAGTCAGTTCATTTGTGCTTTACTACAGATCCTTTTATGTATGGATATGAAGAAATATCTCAAAAAAGTATTGAAATCATAAATTTACTCAATGAATATGGAATTTCTTGTACTGCCTTAACAAAAGGAATTTTGCCCAAAGAACTTGCTTATACTAAAAATATTAATATTTACGGTATTTCATTAATTTCTCTTAACGAAAATTTCAGAAAAGAATATGAACCATATTCTGCACCGTATTTAGAAAGAATTAATAATCTGAAACATTTACATGAAAAAGGGTTCAAAACTTGGGTAAGTATAGAACCATATCCTACACCTAATATTATTAATCAACACATTGACGATATACTAAATAAAATCTCTTTTGTCGATAAAATAATTTTTGGACGGTTAAACTATAATAGAAAAGTACATGAATATAAAGAATATCAAAAATTTTATAATGAAATGTCTGAAAAAATCATAAATTATTGTCTTAAGAACAATAAAGAATTTCATATTAAAGATGGAACATATGTAACTGAAAAATGTCTGTAAACAAAAAGAATATACCTTTGATAAATAAAATAGCGCCCTGAGCCCTATCCTCTTGTGAGGATGTGCTTCGCAACTAGGCGAAGGTTTCGGATATCAGTGGCGCTATTCTAATATGCAGGTTTTAAGCCTGCTTATTTATTTTATTATCTCATTTCTTCATTGATTATATCATAATCAAGGATTAAAAATAAAATATTTCAAAAAATACGAGGAGCTGATACTATGCGAGGTCACATCAGAAAACGAGGAAATAGCTACAGCGTGGTTTTTGATGTCGGCAGAGACGAAAACGGCAAGCGTCGACAAAAATGGGTAAGTGGATTTAAAACTAAGAAAGAAGCTGAGAAGTATTTAGCTGAAGTGATTTCACAAATAGAAAAAGGGCAATTTGTAGAAAAGAACGAAATGACATTGCAAGAATATCTTAGTTATTGGCTTGAAAACTATGCAAAGACAAATACTGCTCCAAAAACATATAAAAGATATATCGAACTTGTCAAACATATTACGACATACTTGGGTAAAATTGAAGTTCAAAAGCTAAAACCATTACATGTACAGCAGTTTTACACTACATTGCTTGAAGAAGGCAAACTAAGCAAAAGCACTATTTTAAAGATTCACAGAGTTTTTCATCTTGCTATTAAACATGCTGTCCAATGGCAGCTTGTAAACTATAATGTCTTAGATGCAATTACACCACCACGGCCAGAACGCATAGAAATGAAAATTTGGGATATAGAAACAGCTAATAAATTTTTAGAAGCTATTAAGGATGATATTCTTTATATCCCCGTTTTACTTGCATTGCATACAGGTATGAGAGAAGGAGAAATTTGTGCTCTGAAGTGGGATGACGTAAATTTAGAAGACGGATATATAGTTGTTAAAGCTACTTTGCAAAAAATAAATGGCAAACTTATTTTAAAAGAACCAAAATCACAAAAATCTATAAGAACAATAGCATTAATGGATTCTACAATTAAAGCACTAAAAGAACACAAAGAAAGACAAAAAGAGAAAAAAGCTTTATTACAAGAAAATTACAAAGATGAAAATTTTGTTTGTGCTTGGGATGATGGAAGACCACTTGATCCGATGTATGTAGCCAAGAAGTTTCCTAAGCTTATCAAAAAATATAATTTTCCACCTATTCGTTTTCATGATTTGAGACATACCCATGCGACGCTGTTATTGCAACAGGGAGTACATCCTAAGATAGTAAGCGAACGTTTAGGGCATTCAACAATTAATATTACTTTAGATACGTATTCTCATGTTTTGCCTAATATCCAAAAGGAAGCTATTAAAAAACTTGATAAGTTCTTTTATTAAGAGTTTGCAAACATTTTGCTAACATATGATGCGATACAAAATAAAACATAATAGAATGAGAAATGTCATAAAAGGCTTGATAATCCTAATGTCATAAAACCACAAAGAATAATAAAATACGTATTGAAATAAAGCGGAAAGCTCTCCAAAACCGTTGGCTGGGGGTTCGAGTCCCTCCGCCCCTGCCATTTTTAATACCTCTGAAAATGAGAAAATAAGGGGCTGTATTTCAAACAGCCCCTTTATTTGTTTTTGTATCTCTTACTTCTTAGCTCTATTATATGCATTTATCCTAATTGTTATCAAGCGTTGTAGCCCAACCTTGTTTAAAACATTCAGATATTGTTGCCAATCTTTGTTATTACTTGGATCTAACTGACCTGTTACAAATTTCATGCAATATTCATCCACAACTGCCATAATATTTGATTCTAACTCAGCTCTTTCTGCCATTTCTTCTTTTGTATACATCATAGGTTCTTCCCTGATGTAGTAATACTTTGGCCTGTTTATAAATGTTTTTGCAAGTTCTGCATAAATAGGAGTATATGTTTCTACAGCTTGAGGGTATGCTTTCATAAACCCGTTTGGTGCAGCAAATGGAAATCCATAGTCTTGCAAGCTATATTTACCTGATGGATTGGTTGGAGTTTGAATATGGTCCATATATACGTATTTGTTTCCTTCTTTTTTATAAGTAACACCATATTCACCGTAAGTATGGAATATCTGGCCTTCTTCACTCAGTGCCCAGTTCAAATACTGGAGAAGTCTATCTAATTTTTCTTTGCTTATGCTTGAATTAAACCCATTACCATCTGCAAAGTGCAAAGGATTTCTCTTGAAGAAGTATGCCTTCCCAGGATATGCTGTTGGTATATCCTTAGACCATACCCAGTTTGTATCCTTATCTGTATTCCTATACAGATTGTTGTAAGTTCCTATATTTGCAGGATATGCCCACATAATTATTCCTTGACCTTGGGTTCTGAACTTGTCTAACTGGTCACGAGTTGCTGTTGCATATTCTTTCCAAATACAGCCTGCTTTATAAAGTTTGTTTATTAAAATTAGAGCTTGGCGATAGTTGTTTTGATTAAATGCAAAAGGCACAAACTTCTTGGTAAGTGGGTCTACATAAGAAATCTGTCGCGGTGCAAGTTCAGGCAAACCATACATCAGAAAAATCCCTGTAAATGCCCACAGACTTAACTGTCCTGCTACTGGATTTGCATGCAAATAAACGACTTTCCCTGTTTTTTGTCTTAAAAATACACATGTTTTATAAAACTCATCAACTGTGGTTGGGAATTTTAAATTATATCTATCGAATATCTCTTTTCTGTATAAGAAAGCCATGTCTACTGGTGCTATACGCCTTCCATGGAAAGAATATACCTTACCATCACTATAACGTACTATCTTATAAAGGTAATCCCATTCTTCTTTTGTCCATATTTTTAAGTAGTTTGGCCATTTCTTTTTTATCTCATCCTGGGTAAAACCAATCAAATATCCTGCCGCAATCCATTCATTTAAGTTATACTCAGGTCTTAATGTCCTAATCCAATCAGGTGCCATATTGCTTGCAAAAAGTAAGGACATTTTTGTAACAAAGTCACTTTGAGGAATATAAATTGTTTTTAAATTAATCCCAAATTTTTCTCTTAATTTCTTTTTATATAAATCTGTAACTGCAGGTGGTTGGCTCGAGGTTGTATGAGTAGTAATTGTAATCAACTTTTTTGAGGTAGCTGCTTTTCCAAACGAGAAACCTAAAGTTACAACAGAAAACAGAAAAGTAATTGTCAGTAAAATTGCAAATATTTTTTTGCTTTTCATCTTCTCATCCTCCCTCTTTGCATATTTTTTAATCTTTTAACGAACCTATCATAACACCTTTGACAAAATACTTTTGTACAAATGGGTAAACAGCCAACATTGGAACCATTGAAACAAAGAGTGTTGCATATTTCACCCCCTTTGCATTGATTAAACCCAACTCTTGCCTTGCACTCAAATCGCCCGCTTCAGCAGCTTGTTGAAGAGTCTGAGCAAGCATTATAATGTCTCTCAAAACAAGCTGCAGAGGAAATTTTTTCTGGTCACTTAAAAATATCATAGCATTAAACCATGAATTCCAATGTCCAACAGCATAATAAAGACCTACAGTCGCAAGTGCCGCTTTTGAAAGAGGCAAAACTATTCTTGTAAATATAACAAATTCATTTGCTCCATCAAGATAAGCAGATTCTTCTAATTCATGAGGAATATTTTGGAAAAATGTTCGCATTATAATAAGGTTTGTTGTATGAATTGCTCCAGGCAATATCAACGCCCACATCGTGTCATATAATCCTAAATTTTTTACTAATATAAAAAGGGGAATTAATCCTCCTGAAAAATACATAGTTATGATAACAAGCCAAGTATAAAAGGACTTTAGCGGCAAATTTTTTCTTGATAGCGGATAAGCAAATGAAGTTGTCAAAATAAGATTTATCAATGTTCCTACAACAGTATAAACAACTGAGTTTTTAAATGCTCGAGGCACTGCCCCCGCTGTAAATATCATCTTGTATGAATCCAACGTAAAACCAATTGGAAAAATTGTAATTATTCCTCTATTGTTCGCATCTGCACTGCTTAAAGATGAAGCAAACACATTTAGCACAGGATATAAAGTCACGATTAACACAAATATCATAGTAGTATGAACAATTAGTGTTAAAATTCTGGTTGATAGCGAATTATCTTTCACCATAGAATTTCGCCTCCACTAAAAGAGTCCTGTTTCTGTAACTCTCTTTGTAATCCTGTTTGCTATAATGAGTATTGTGAGATTTATCAGTGAGTTAAAAAGTCCTATTGCAGTTGTATAGCTATACTCACCATATACAAGTCCCCTTCTGTAGACATATGTACTTATAACATCTGAGGTTTCATAGTTAAGAGGACTTTGCATGAGCAAAACCTTCTCCGCACCCAGCGACATGATGTGCCCAATTCTTAAAAGAAGCATTATAACAATGGTAGGCATTATCGATGGTATTGAGATATACCTCATCATCTGTACCCTTGTTGCTCCATCTATTACAGCACCTTCATAAAGTTCTGGATTTACATTGCTAAGCGCTGCTATATAAATTATTGCTCCCCAGCCCAAGTGCTGCCATATGTCGCTTATTATATACAATGGTCTAAACCATTTAGGGTCAGCCATAAAATATATTGTTGGCAACCCCATTTTCTGAAGTATCATATTCACAACACCATCTGTTGGTGATAAAAACATTACCATCATACCGATTATTGCAGGAAGAGAAATAAAGTGAGGTAAATAACTAACTGTTTGGACAAATCTCTTATAAAAGCCGTCGCGAAGTTCATTTAGAAAAAGAGCAAATAATATTGGCAGAGGAAATACAAATATTATTTGATAAACATTAATAAGAATTGTATTTCTTATTAGTCTCCAAAAGAACGGATTTTCAAAAAATCTTATAAAGTGTTTAAACCCTACCCATTCACTACCCAAAATACCTTTTCTAAAATTATAGTCTTTAAATGCAATGATTACTCCATACATAGGAATATAATGAAAAATTATGTAATAAAGAACACCTGGTAAAGCTAATAGATGAAGATACTTAGTTTTCTTCATCGATTTCCAAAACCTTTTAAAGCCATTCTGAAAAGTTTCATTTTTAGACATTGTAACTTCCACTATATTCACCTCTCACTTTTTGAAATATTTCGATTACACTCTATAAAGAACTTTTTCATAAGGGACTGTCTTCTTATTAAGTTTCGAAGACAGCCCCATCCAAATTACTTTCTGCTAATGTAACGGTTATAAGCTTGCTGATATATCTTTATTGCCTCGTCTATCCTCATTTTTTTCAATCCTTTTCTCAGCTGTTCAACATCGTTGAGTTTGCCTGTCATAAGTCTTACAAACATCTCATCATAATAAGTGTTAATAACATTCATAATATCTGCCAATTTCTTTGCTTCATCCGATGTAAATGAAAGAATAGGCAAAAGTTTTTTGTTAGATGCATATCTCCAGTTCTCACTTGCTTCTTTTTGTTGTGGGAGCCCTAAGCCTATCTGAAGAGCATTTTCTTTTGCCTGAATAAATGGGCCACCAAATGAAGCACATGCATATCTTGCAAGTGCAGAAGGTCTATCAAGCTGCGGGTTGTTCATAACCTCATCAGTGTAAACCGGGCGTCCATCTTTTATAACATAGCTTTTCCCCAACACACCAAAATTGAGTGCCATGAATCCTTCTTTACTCCATCCCCAGTCAAGAACCTTCATTGCAAGTGGAATATTTTTACAAGATGTGGTAATGGCAGCACCACTTTTTGCAAACTGAGGTTCACGATGGCTAAACTCTGGTTTTTGCCCTTTCTTAAGAACAGGATACTTAACTCCCATTAAATCTTTCTTTAAGTTTACAAAGAAAGCTAAGTCTCCACCTATTAATCCCAAAAACGAACCTATTAAATCATTCTGAATATTTGCTCTGATTATATCTCTGTTCATAGTAAGTACATCTGGGTCAATCAATCCTTCCTTCCACCACTTTTGAAGTGTCTTTATAAAATCTGTGTATTGAGGTTTTAAAGGACCATATTGAATTTTATTGTTCTCAACAAAGAAATCAGTTTTGATACCCCACGCACCTACTAAAAAGCTACAATAATCAAAGGCTCGTCTTGGACTTGTTGCACCACCTAAACTAATAGAAAACGGCCTTTCATCATTTTTACCATTCCCATTGAGGTCGTTAACTTTAAAAGCTTTTAACATTTTGTACCATTCATCGACAGTTTCGGGTGGACTGATTTTTAATTTGCTTAGCCAATCCTTTCTCACAATAGGGCCATAGAAGGTACCTTGAATTTCAGGGTCTTCTCTTAAATAAGGAAAACAATACAAATCGCCATCGTCAGTCACTATCATCTTTTTCACATCAGGATGTTTTGACAAATATGATTTAAAATTTGGAGCATATTTGTCCACATATTCGTTGAGCCTTATAATCACCTTGTCTTGTAAAGCCTTTACAGGTCCACCTGGGTAACTGTCTACCCAATTCCAGTAAATGATATCAGGAAGTTTTTTGGATGCAATCATTAAATTCAGCTGGTCTTGGGCAGCAGTACCTCCCATTGGAGGATGGATAAATTGAATATTCACATTTAGCTTTTTCATAAGAAGTTGATATGCTGCAATCTTGCTAAAGTTATCATACGAAACTGCAACTTTTGCATCCATCTGAACAAAATAGGTAATAGTAGGTTTTGTAGCTGCCAAACTCACTTTAGGATTTATCGCTAACAAACCAATCACAAGAGCAAACACTACAAAAATACTAAAAAATCTCCATACTTTTAATTTCTTTTTGTCGAACATCGAATTTAGCCTCCTCTTTTTTCGTTTATTTTTTCTGATTTTTAAGTTACAGCAAGACGTATGTTTTATCAACTTTCAACTATTTAGAAAGGGCAACAATTTCTTAGGCTAACGCACATTCACTTTTTAAAATCAAGGTACACTTTTATAGAAAAAACAAACCCCCTGCTATAACAGGGGGTAGCTTCTCAATAAACTCTTTTTAGTTTAAACTTCTCTTAGTCTTTCACAAAACTCACTTGGCAAGATTCCTATTACCTTTTTGAAAGCTCTTCTGAATGTATGGGCATTAGTATATCCTACCATTTTTGCAACCTCATCAATGTTATACTTACCCTCTCTTAAAAGTTCACACGCCTTTTCAATTCGCAGTTTTTCAATGTAATCGCTAAACTTCATACCTGTCTGTTCTTTGAAAAAGAATGAAAAATAAGAGTTCGAAAGGTCAAATTGTGAAGCAACAAAAGATATACTCATCTGAGAGTTATACAAATTTGAATGTATAAAATCTAATATCTTTTCTAACAACTTTTCATTGTGGCTCTTTTTATTCTGGTCCATTATTTTAGAAACTTCAAGAAACTTTTGGACAATCTCTTCAAAAACCACCTCTAAGTCTTGTTTTTCTTTTGAAACAAATAGTTGTTTTACTTCTAAGGTTGAAGCAATCGAACTATCACACCTGTTGAGTACTTTAATGAATGTAGCCAAAAGCTCATTTAGAAAAATAATCTTCAGATTTTTACTGAGATTATTTTCTCTAAAGTTTTTCTCAAAAAGCATATCAAGTATAGATTTCAAGTCACCGACACGCCCTGCAAGAGTAAGTGAAATAATTTTTTCTTCTATTTCTAACGGATAGTATATTACATCCGATTTTTGCCACTCATCAGCACAGATTATATTGTTTTCTAACTCTTCATACTTCAGAGAAATATTTTCTATTAATTCTTTAGCATCTAAAAATGCATACTGAACATCAAATAAACTGCTGCATATACGTCCTAACACTATCAACGGGGTTATAGAATACTTTGCAGTTACCTCCCTTTGAACGGTTTCAAATAAATCTTTTGTTTGTTTTTTTACTTCTTCATCATTTTCTATATAAAAACCCACCAATATTGAGACTTCGTTTTCTGATATAGTATGTACGTAAATGGGACCGTAAAAATTTCTCTTCAAAATTTCTTCAATAGAAATCCTGTACAAATTAAGCTCATTGAGTATACTTTTGGTAGCCTTTTGATATTCTTTCAATATTCTTATAATTGCCACTGCAAATCTTTTTGAATCTATGTTAAAATTCAAATACTTCATAAGCTTTTCAATTTTACTTTTGTCATCGTAGTGGCCATATAAAAGTCTTTCAAAGAAAATTTCTGTCAATATAAACTGCTGGTTCTCAAGCCTTTTAGAAAGTTCTATTTCACTTTGCAATAAATTTGAAATCTCCTTTTTGATGAAATCAAACTCTTTTTCGTCTTTGTTCAAAACTGGTCTTGTCCTTTTTAAAATCCCCAAAATTTCAGATATAGGCTTTTCATTCCTATAAGCAAAGATTATTGAAAACAGAAAACCTACAAATAATGCAGCAAGCAGCACTATAATTGTAACCTTTCTTAAAAAATAAACCTCTTTCATAACAACTTCAATAGGAAACTCGGCAACATATATCCAATTGTTTAATTGCGATTTTACATACGTTCTTATTACTTTGCTTCCATTTGTTAGTATAACTATAGATCCCTCTGCTTTCTTAAAGTTTATAGACTGAATATTGCTCAATATTGTCGACTTTGTTGAATAGGTTGAGATGACCTTGCCTTCTGCCGAAATTATATAAGCACTACCCTTTAAATTTTCTACTATTTCTCTCAGCAAATTTTGAATTTTGCTCTCGTCAATAAATATTGCAATAACTCCGTCGGGACTGCGTTTTTTCCAAAAAGGAAACGAATAGACATATGTTATAACTTCTTTTTTAACTCCGTCCACTACAACACTTGCTTTAGGCAAAAAATCTTTGTAATGAAATTTGCTGAAAAGGTAAGTGTACCATTCTTTAAATGACATTTTCTCATATTTAAAATTATTGTTATAAAAATCATTCATTCCAAAATAAAGAACAGAATTGTAGTAAATAGTGTCATTGTGTCTCAGTGCAACTAATAATGATATATCTAATTCGTCTTTCAAATTGGAAACAATCTTACAAAAATTGTTATAATATTCCCAAAACCAATACATATCAGGAGAACCCTCTGTAGGTTTATCTAAGGAAGAAATCCATTGAAGTTTAGAGTCGTATGCCATTTTTATTGCTATTTCGTCTATCTTTTCTATTCTGCTGTCAATAAGATTTTTTAATTGATTTAGCAAAAATAATGTTGAATTAACCGAATTTTTTTGAACTACAGCAACTGAAGTGTTAAACACAATCAATGATAACAACAAAGGAATGAGAAGTATAGATATATACGATATTAGAAATCTTTTGAACACAAATGACTTTTTAAATTTTTCCAGTAACATAAAGAAAATTATCCCCCTGTCTTTGTATTCCTGTCTCATAGTTAATATATTAATTCAAGATATAATTTAAGTCAATCTCAATAAATATTTTTCTAAATTCATTTTTTGTTTTGTTATACATGACTATTTTATTTCTCTTTAGGCTATAAATTAAATAAATACTTTTTACTGTTGTGTTTACTGGTATTATATGTAATAAAAGGCTGCAGGGTTATTTATATCCCCGCAGCCTTTTTATACTGTGTCTTCAAAACAATAGGTAAATAGCCTTATTCTTCAAGTATTCTTTCTGCCTCTTCTCTGTATGCATCCATCACATATGGAATGCCTGATATTTTAGCCGCATCTTCGGTGAGAGCGATGAGGTCTTTTCTTGAAATTGTAGAAATTCTGAAGTTTCTTGACCCTGCCATGAGCTGCTGCAAACCTGTTTTGAACTTTTGAACAAATGTATAGATACCAATTGCGCCAAGAGGAATGTTCTTTATCTCATCACCATACTTTTCACGAAGCTCTTCATATGTTATAAAGATCTCTTCGGGTGTTGTACCATACTTCGATACTGTCTTTGGAAGATTGCCTTCTTTTAACCACTTTTCAATATTCTTGCCCACCATGCCTGGTATCATCAAGGCTCTTCCCATACAAACAGCTTTTACATATGGTGCACCCATTGCAATTGCTTTGAACACACCATCCTCAGTTGAAAAACCACCTGCAATTGCAAGGTCAGGAACCCTAAAGCCTCTCTTTGTAAGTTTTTCAGCAAACTGATATGCCAGAGCTTCCAAGTAGAATGTTGGAATTCCCCACTCGTTCATCATTGGCCACGGACTCATGCCTGTGCCACCCGGTGCACCATCAATTGTTATCAAATCAAGTTTTGCCTCAGCGCCAAACCTTAGTGCCATTGCAAGCTCAACAGCTGAATATGCTCCAGTTTTGAGTGTTATTCTCTTAAATCCAAGACTTCTGAGTCTTTCGATCTCTTTTAAAAAGCTTTCCTTTTCAACAAATCCAAGTCTGGAATGTCTTTCAAACTCTCTGATAGCACCTCTCTTGAACGCTTCCTGAACGTCTTTTTGTGTTGGGTCTGGTAAAACAACATATCCTCTCTTTTTGAGTTCTAAAGCCCTTTCTAAGCTCTTTACCTTTATCTCACCGCCTATACACTTTGCACCCTGACCCCATTTGAGCTCAATTGTGTCAAGCCCGTGTTTTTCAATGACATACTCTGCAACCCCAAGGCGAGTATCCTCAACATTCATCTGGACCAAAATCTCGCCCCAGCCTTCATAGAATCTCTTATATGTATTTATTCTCCTGTCCATCTCAGGAGACTTTTTGACCTTGCCATCTGAAGTAAGCTCAAGTTCTGGGTCGACTCCACACACATTCTCCCCACAAACAAGTGTAATTCCTGAAATAGCAGCACCAACAGCAAAATGTTCCCAGTTTTTGCGTGCGATCTCTGTTGAACCAAGGGCACCAGTGAATATAGGAACCTTCATTTTAACCTTCTTTTCCCAACCATACTCGGTTGTTGTGTCAACATTTGGGAATATAGCTGTATTTGGATTTGGCTCAACACCTTCAGGAAGTCCTTTTGCTCCAACAGCATAACCCTGAATGTTTAGATGTGAATAATCAACTGGATAATTCTTGTCAGCACCTGCAGTTACCTCACCAAACGGTCCTGGATACAAAACCTCTCTTCCTCTAAAAGACGCCAAAAAGATTTCACAATTCCCTTGACACCCATCCACACATCTTGTACAAATCCCTGACATTGGCACAACATCTTTTGAGCGGTTAAACGTTCCTGTTGCTTCATTTGCATTTGGCCTTCTTAGATTCATCTCAAAACCATCCTCCCTTGCTACAAAATATTTTTATTGAAAAATATAGTAAGCCAAATAAATTACAAATCAAAAGTGAATATTGTAAGTACAGAAACTGCTATCTTCAAAAATGAAAATAAAGCCCTCTTCGCTGGAATCTTGTACTCTCTCACTATGTATCTGACTTTTCCAGAAGGACCACATTCAATTTCATTCACATAATCAATCTTTATAGAAATATCTCCAAACTTGCTCTTAATACTTTCTACAAACCTGCCAACCTCACTTTCATCAAATCCTTTACCTTTTACAATCCTCAGCGTCATATTTTCCAAATCATGCTGAATAAGCTGATACTGCAAGACTCCTTCCATCTCTCTTGCTAATATATTAAAAAAATGACTATCATAAACTTGTCCATCTTTTGTCACAAACATTTCATCGATTCTTCCATCTATTTCTTTAATAGTAGGAAACCCTATACCGCAGTCACAGCCTTCATCGTCAAGAGTCACAACATCGCCAAGTCTGTATCTTAGCCTTGGCATTACATAATTGTGAAGATCTGTTACCAAAATTGACTTTCTCTTTTCCTTCTCTAAACCCTCGATATCCACAAACTCATAAAATCCTGTCAACGTCATCAAATGCAGCTTACTTTTTGGACACTGATACGCTATTATTCCGCCATCCCTTGCACCATATTCGTTTATTACAGGACACTTAAAAACTTCTTGAATTAAATCTCTTTGATATTCATATAAATTTTCAGCTGTAGTTACAACCCCTTTGAGTTTTAAATTCAAATCTATACCCTTTTCTTTTAAAAGATATGCAAGCTTATATGCTGCAGAAGGATATGCGTATATATACAAAGGTTTGAATTTCTTGATTCTTTTTGCAATTTCATTGATAGTCTTTTCGTTTATATCCCATGAAGAAATAATAAGTCTATTTTTCAGAATTCGTTCTTTAATCTTACTTTTTAAATCCTTAACACTACCAATGTCACTTCTTGAAGCCCAAAGCATCAGACACCTATCACCAATGTTTATCCCCCACCAAGAAAGTCCCAAATACCTTGCTGCTTCATACCACTCAACTGTTTCTCTATCCATGTAAAACTTTACAGGTTCTCCTGTAGACCCGCCTGTTCTATTTAAGATGCACTTTGAGAGATCTGCTTTTTCTGACAAGTAAAAATCTCTGTTTTCTGAAAACTCTTTTTTCTCCAAGATGGGAAATTCTTTTAAAGCCCTTTCTGGACAAGCTTCTATTTCTTTTTTGAGATAGTCGTACTTTTTATATGCTGGGACATGTTCAATACAATACAACAACAGCTTTTTGAGCTCTTCCCTTTGAACATCCTCAATTTTTTCTTGAGAAACTCTACTATTTTGTGACAAAATCCTTAGTTTCTTTCTTATTGTGTTTCCTTTAAAAATTTCCATTAAAGAAAAAAATACGTTTCTTATAAGCAATCCAATAAAATCCATATTCAAAACTCCCATTCCAACTTTTTTAATTTACTATTCAAATTATATCACACACTTCAAAAAACAAACAATAGATTAAATAATTTTAATCAGATTTTCGTGAAAAATAAATAAAAAAGTCTCTTACCCCTTTGTAAAAAATGGGCAAGAGACATCGAAAGCAATTACATTTTCTCTGGAGCGTCAACTCCAAGCAGTCTTAGCATGTTATTTATGACAATTCTTACACACTCAACAAGAGAAAGCCTTGTAAACATCAGTTCTTCATTTTCATTTTTAACTCTGCACGCGTTATAAAAAGCATGGAACATAGATGCTAAGTCTAAAAGATACTTTGTCACTCTGCTAACGTCTAAGTTCCTTGCCGCCATTTCTATTTCTTCAGGAAGCTCTAAAAGCTTTTTCAAAAGTTCAAGCTCTTCCTCTTGCTGCAAAAGTTCTACTTTTATTTTACTTTTATCTAATACAATCCCTTCTTCTGAAAGAGCTCTAATGATTCCGCATGTTCTTGCATGAGCATACTGGACATAAAATACAGGGTTGTCAAGTGTCTGCTGGGTCACAAGGTCTAAATCTATCTCAATGTGGGTATCTGCTGATTTTGTATTGAACATAAACCTTGCAGCGTCTTTACCTATCTCGTCAATCAGGTCAATAAGGGTTATTGCCTTGCCAGTTCTCTTTGACATTCTGACAACTTCCTTGCCTCTTACCAGCCTTACAAGCTGCATAAGAATAACTATGAGCTTTTCCGGGTCAATTCCGAGCGCCTTCATTGCAGCTTTCATTCTTGCAACATGCCCGTGATGGTCAGCACCCCAAATGTCTATCACAATGTCAAAGCCTCTTTTTTCAAACTTGTTTCTGTGATAAGCAATATCAGCTGCAAAATAGGTTGGAATCCCATTTGCTCTTATCAAAACTTCATCTTTTAAGCTCTTATCTATCTTTGATGCTGCAAACCACAGTGCCCCATCTTTTTCATACGTGTATCCTCTTGATTTTAAATCCTCAATTGTCTCAAAAACTTCTCCACTTTCATAAAGGCTGCTTTCATGAAACCATACATCATATTCTATGCCATATTTTCTCAAGTGCTCTTTCATAAGCAAAATATTTCTCTTTAGTGCAAAGTCAACAAGCTTTTTTCTTCTCTCATCCGAAGACAAATTCTCCAAATCATCCCCGTGCTCATCTAAATATTCTTTTACCCTTTCGATTATATCCTCACCATGATAGCAATCTTCAGGAAGAACTATATTTTCACCCTTCAGCTGTCTGTATCTAATCTCAAGGCTCTGTCCAAACTTTTCTATCTGGTTTCCAGCATCATTGACATAAAACTCCTTTGTGACATTGTATCCTGCCCATTTTAAAAGGTTTGCAAGGCAGTCCCCCAGCGCACCTCCGCGGGCATTCCCCATGTGCATGGGACCAGTCGGATTTGCCGAGACAAACTCAACCATCACTTTTTTGCCATTTCCAATATTTACTTTTCCATAGTCGTCGCCTTCAGACAAAATCACATCCACAACTTTGTAAAGCCAGTCTTTTTTGAAAAAGAAATTTATAAACCCTGGGCCCGCAACTTCAACCTTTTCAATGAAAGTATTTGATAAATCAATTGCGTTAACAATGCCATTTGCAATCTCTCTTGGATTTTTCTTAAGTTTTCTTGTAAGCTCCATTGCTATGTTCGTTGCAAAATCGCCGTGAGACTTCTCTTTCGGCTTTTCAATCATTATATCTGGAATGCTATCAAGCTCAAATATTCCTTTATCAATACAGCTTTTTATGGCATTTTGAACTACATCTTGAATCTGCTGTTTTGCAATTTTTACCAAATTCAATTTTTTACACCTGCCTCTTTGATTTTAAGTAAAAAGTCATTTTCAGACATCATATGCGAATCTAAATCTATGGCATACTCTACTAAAACTTCTCCACCACTATCATCCAAGTCAACTTTCATCTTCTTTGTATAAACTCCAATCATGATAACTCCCTGGTCGGTTATATATGTGGAGATGTGTCTTTTGCCAGGCTCAAATATAAAGGTTGATGTAACATCACCCCAGCGGATTAAGGTTATAAGGTCGGGCTGAATCTTAAAAGTTGTTGTCGTACCTGCAAGCCCGGTCAGTTCACTTTCCTTATATGTCACAAAATAACTTTCTCCTTTTTTATAGAACTTGCCTTCTGTGAAAAATTCTATGCTATTTTCAAAGCTGCTTACGGGGTATTCCTGCGTGCCTTTTACGTAAATCAGGACGTCTTTTTTCATATTTCCACACCCCAAAAAATGGCTATTTTTAGTACCTCTCTATGTCTATTTTCTCTTCACATTTTATCTTTTCATTTAAAAATATTGAAGCTACAGACTCAAATTTTTTGAGATTGTCACTTGCATAAAAATAATATGTTGGTTCTTCGCTGGAATTGTTTAGCATATCATTCTCTTTTAATACTTCAAACACCTGCTTAGCTGTCTCAAGTGCAGGATTTATTAGCATAACGTCCGGCAATACCTTTTTTATGACATCCTGTAAAAAAGGATAGTGTGTACATCCCAGAACAAGAGTATCTATTTCTTTTTCATTGAACTCTTCTAAGTACTCTTTCGCAACAAGATAAGTTACCTCTTTATCTGTCCACCCCTCCTCTACAAGCGGAACAAAAAGAGGACACGGCTTCGAAAAAACCTTTATGCTACTATCAAGCTCTAATATCTTTTTTTTAAAAGCCCCACTTGCCACTGTTCCTTCTGTTCCTATAACTCCTATTTTTTTATTTTTAGTAGCTCTTACTGCTGCTTCAGCTCCAGGTTCAATTACTGCAACAATGGGAATGTCAAATTTTGCTTTCAAAGCTTCATATGCATACGCAGAGGCAGTGTTACATGCCACAACCACTATCTTAACATTTTTTGATAGCAAAAACCTTGTGTTTTGCATCGCAAACTTTGTAACTGTTTCTTTAGACTTAGAACCGTATGGAATTCTTGCCGTGTCGCCAAAATACACGATGCTTTCATTTGGCATAAGACTTACAATCTCTTTGAAGACAGTAAGTCCGCCCAAACCAGAATCAAATATACCAATCGGTCGCAAATCCATAGTTATTTCAGCCCTCTTTGCTGTATTTTATGCTCTTTTTCTGTCTATTTTTCTCAATGGCAAGAGAAATTAGTTTATCAATGAGCTGAGAATATGGAATACCACTGAACTCCATAAGTTTTGGATACATCGAAATACTTGTAAAACCAGGTATTGTGTTTACCTCGTTGAAATACACTTTGTTCGTATCTTTATCAACAAAAAAGTCCACTCTTGCCATTCCGCAGCACTCAAAAATCTTGTAAATCCTTGCTGCCAAATCTTTTATCTCTTCAATAACTTCCTTTGGAAGTCTTGCCGGAATAATGAGCTCTGATGAATTATCAATATACTTTGCCTCATACGAATAAAACTCTCTTGACGGAATTATTTCTCCCGGCTCAGACACAAATACATCATCATTTCCCAAAACTGCACATTCTATCTCCCGAGCGTTTATAGCCTGTTCAATCAAAATCTTTGTATCATACAAAAAAGCCTCATGTATTGCCAAAGCAAGGTCTTCTCTATCTTTCGCTTTTGATATACCCACAGACGAGCCTGAGTTTGCAGGTTTTACAAAAACAGGATACGAAAACTCACTCTCTATTCTTCTTATGAAATAATCTTTTTTAGCTGAATATTCGTTTTTGTATACAACCAAAAAATGCCCCTGTGGTATTCCTTCTAAAAGCGCAAGCTTTTTAGCAAATGCTTTGTCCATGCATATAGCCGACGAAAGAACACCGCAGCCCACATACGGTATGTTAGATAACTCTAAAAGTCCCTGAACTGTCCCATCCTCACCATTCAGTCCATGCAAAACCGGGAACACCACGTCAATGTCGATAAAGGTAGCCTCGTTATCTTTTATTTTTACAAGTGCCTTTTTGGTTCTATCAGGAGAGACAAAACATTCTATAGAAAACTGAGTCCACTTGCTATCCAAATCTTCAATTTTGCCTGTGTACAAGAGCCATTTTCCTTCTTTTGTTATACCTATTGGAATTATTTCGTATTTTTCCTTGTCCATATTTTGCATAATTGATTTTGCCGAAACTATGGATATTTCGTGTTCTGTTGAAACTCCTCCAAATAAAACAGCAACTTTTAACTTGGTCATTATCAGAATTACCTCCAAAAATATGCTTTTTGTAAATTTATATATTCATCAAGCAGACAATTTTATTACATTTCAAGTTGCATTTTCTACAATCCAAGATAGCCTCTCACATCAAGCAAAATTTTCTCTAATTTCTGCTCATCTGGGCTTTCACCATAAATTCTTATAAGGTCTTCCGTTCCAGATGGTCTTACTAAAAACCACGACATATCTTCAAGTATAACTTTTAGACCATCTCTTGTTCTGTACTCTGTACATTTAAGCCCTGCCACTTCACTTTTGCCAAAATTTTTTATCCTTTCCAAAGCCTCTTCTTTTTTCTGAGAAGTTGTTCTCACATCAATTCTTTTATTATAAAGCTTCCCATACTCAGATTCAATGCTCTTTAAAATCTCTTTTGGAGATTTTTGAAGCTTTGCAACTGTCTCTGCAACCAAAAGGTCAGCCAAAATCCCATCCTTTTCAGGCACATGCCCTTTTATGGAAAGCCCTCCAGACTCCTCTCCACCGATTAAGCTATCTTCTTTCATCAAACATTCTGCAATATATTTAAACCCAACAGGTGTTTCAATGCAACGCATATTGTGCTTCTCTGCAATTTTGTCAAGCATAGAAGTTGTTGCAACTGTCCTTGCAATTGACGATGCTTTCCCGCGCGTTTTTATCAAATAGTCTGCAAGCATAAAGATTACTTCATTTGCCGAAATATATTCCCCGTCCGGATTTACAACACCAAACCTGTCTGCATCCCCATCTGTTGCAAGGCCTAAGTCAAACTTTTCGCTCTTTATAACCTCTAAAAGGTCTTTCATATTCTCCAGATTAGGCTCTGGCAAATGTCCACCAAAAAGCGGGTCGCGCCAATTATTAATTACCTTTACTTCACATCCAAGCCTCTTGAGCGCTTCATCAACATACCCTATTCCACAGCCATACATAGGATTTACAAGAACTTTTAAAGTTTTCCCTTCAAATGCCTTTTTGTCTATCAAGTTCAAAACATCATTTATATACTCTTCCTTGTGGTCAAAGTACTCAATGAGCTTCTCATCAGGATTTAAACTGCCAAGTCCTTCTTTCTGTATTCTTTCCACGTTTTTCACTATCTTATCTGTAATCTGTGTGTTGGCAGGACCTCCATAGTGTGGAATAAACTTTATTCCGTTGTAGTAATATGGGTTGTGACTTGCTGTTATCATTATTGCTCCGCTTACACCTTTTTTAACAACAGCATGTGCTAAAGCTGGTGTTGGAATCGGCTGTTTTGAAAGAAGAACGTGTATTGCATTGCTACTTAGAACCTCAGCACATACCTTTGCAAAATTTTCTGAGTGAAATCTATAGTCATAGCCAACTATTATTGTCGGGTTTTCGTAGTTTTCTAAAACATATTCGGATATCGCCTGAGCAACAACTTTTACATTCTCAAAAGTAAAATCGTCTGCTATAACTCCTCTCCAGCCATCTGTTCCAAATGTGATTTTTTTCATCTTTTTTACCCTCCTCCAAAAAAGATTGGACAAATATATTATAATATAGTTTGAAATTTTTACAATAAACAAAAAAGATGACCGGGCAATAAATAGACTGCCGGCCATCCTTCTTTGTTCATTTATCAGCTGGAGCCAAGTACTTTTCAATCTTCTTTTTAACCCTTTGAAGAGCATTGTCAATTGACTTTACATCCTTGTGAATCATATCAGCAATCTCTTGATAACTCCTTCCTTCAAGGTAAAGGCTCAAAACCTTGAACTCAAAAGGAGAAAGACATTCAGTAATAACATTTATAGCGTTTTCAAGCTCCTCCTTTGTAATCATAACCTCTTCGGGGTCAGAAATGAATGTGTCTGCTAACGTATCAATTAGCGTTCTTTCATCATTTTCTTCGTACACAGGCTTGTTAAGTGATATGTAGGTGTTAAGAGGAATATGTTTTTGCCTGCTGGCAGTTTTGATTGCAGTTATCATCTGCCGCGTAATGCACATCTCTGCAAACAATCTAAACGAAGGATATTTTGTCTCATCAAAATCACGCACAGCTTTAAACAAACCTATCATACCCTCTTGATAAATATCCTCCTTATCAGCTCCAATCAAAAAGTACATCCTGCACTTTGCCTTTACAAAGTTTTGATACCTGGAAAGAAGCTCCTCAAGAGCTTCTTTTACACCTTCTCTTGAATATTTAACCAATTCCTCATCTGGACATTCTTTAAAATTCAAAAGCCATTTTTGCAATGTCAAGGCAATATGCCTCCTTAAGTTTTTAAGCCTTGTTAAGAATTCAAAGAAAAACCTATCACAATAATTATATATTATTGCTAAAGCTTCTTTCAAGCTCATTCCAGGTTTTTTTTGAACTTCTCCAGTTTGCGAATAATATCATCTTCTAAAGCATCTTCTAATTTGCTATTTTTATGCATCTTTTCTTTTTCTTTCTTCTCGATTTCTTTTCTATAATGTTCAATCTCGTATATAAGTTCTCTTGGAGGTATTCTCAAAGCGCCATCTCCAAGTATCATAAGCTGTTCTAAATAGTCTGAGGTTACAACACCAATCTTTTCGTTTTTGCTATTCTTGTAAACATACTGTTCTATGTAGTTGTCAGCTGTCTCGCCCTCTTTTGTGAATATTACCTCTACATTGCTAAAGGTTTCTTTTTTACGCATAGCCCCTTTAACCAAGTGTGAATCAAACACAATAGTAATTTTATATCCTTTGTAACCAGAAAAATCTGCCAAAATGTCAATTAACTTTTTTCGTGCACTGTCCATATCATCTTCAGCAATTTTCCTCAATAGTTCCCATGCGTTTATAAAGTTGTATCCATCAACCATCAAGTGCACCTTTGATTTCTCCTTCTTTAAGTCTCTGTTTCAAAACCTCAAAAAATATGATACCGGCCGCAACAGACGCATTAAACGAATTGACATATCCTTTTTGTGGGATTTTTATCAAAAAGTCAGCACCTTCTTTCACAAGCCTGGAGATACCTTTTCCTTCAGAACCTATCACAATACATGTTGGAATAGTAAAATCACACTCATAAACAGGTTTTGGACTACTTGCATCTGCAGCAAACACCCATATGCCCTTCTCTTTCAGCTCCTCAATAGTCCTTCTTAAGTTTACAACCCTTGCAATCTTCATATACTCAACAGCACCTGCAGAAGCCTTTTCAACAGCTGGTGTCACAGGACATGAATTTCTTGCTTCAATCACAATTCCATGCGCTCCACACAAATGTGCAGACCTTATGATAGACCCAAAGTTCTGTGGGTCGGTTATGCCATCAAGCAAAACTAAAAAAGGGGCTTCTTTTTTCTGCCTTGCTTCAAATAAGATGTCATCTATATCGCAATATTCAAACTCGTGTGCAATGGCAATGACGCCTTGTGGATTTTTTGTCTGCGCCATTTTATCTATTTTGCTTTTATCAACAAATTTTACCACAACCCCACTTTGTCTGCAAAGGTCTATTATCTGGGCAGTCTCTTTATCTTTTGCTGAATTTGAGATATACACCTCTGTTATCTTAGCTCCGCTTTTGAGCGCTTCTTTCACAGGATTTTTGCCTTCAATAGTCCTCATGTTCTTCCCTCTTTCTCCCAAGATACTTTTCCCTGACCTTTTCAATCTCTCCACAAGAGAACTTTCCTTCCGGGCAATAGCCAAGTCCTATGCATTTAGGACCTGCAAACTTGAATATGTTTGGAGCAACCTCTTTTACAAGCTCTAAAATCTTGTCAGCAACAGCCCTTATCTCCCACTGAGCTCTGTTGCAGCACCTTTCGCTAAAAAAATGTAAAAGCTCTCTTGCGTTCATTGTCATGATAATCTTTGTTTCACAGGCATTTGGAAGAACATATCTTGCATCCTCTATTGCCATTTTCTCTGCTTTTTTTAAAGCCTCTTTCTCTGAAATTCCTTGCATTTTAAATCTTTCAATGTGCTTTTTTTGAAGCTTTTCAGACAAAATAGCATAAGCTTGTGAAATCTGATTCATGGTGTCTATAAAAATATTTTTAAGCTCTTCATCTTCTTCTATGCTTGGCGGAACAACATAATCAAACCCATCCATCTTGACATACCGCTGAGATTGCTGTGAATACGAAGCAATCCTGTGACGGACAAGCTGGTGTGTAAAGCTTCTTGAAACTCCTTCTATCCCAAATGTAAAGCTTACATGTTCTAAGGGTGACTGATGCCCCACCTCTACCAAAAAATTCAGAAAGTTTTTAACTGTCTCATCATCTAATCTTTCGAAGATATTCTCAATGGTTGCATTAGAATAACAAAGTTTTGCAGCAGTTGCAACAACCTTTTCAGGCTCCGGTGTGTGGGATAAAAGAACAATCTTAAACTTCATAGCTAATTCCTCCATGTACAATAATTGCATTTTGCTGGTATAAAAATAAATGAAGTTTTGTGATAAAATTATTGTATCACAAAAAGGGGGCAATTTTATATATGGGAAAGCTATTTATTACGCCTAAACAGCAAAACTTTGTTTTAATAGGCTTTGATTTTATTAAAAATCATATGCCTTTTTCTGACGGGGAGTTTGTGAAGGTGTACATATACCTTAAATATCTTTTCCAGAACAAAATTGAAGCAGTTGAAATAGATAGGGTTGCAAAGGAACTAAATCTTCTTGAGAGTGATGTTGTTAAAGCACTCGAATTTTGGGCACAGAGAAACCTAATAAGGCTTTCCAAAGACGTTGATGGCAATTTTTCAATTGAGTTTTTGGATGAGATGTTTGCATCTGAAAAGGTTGAAAATTCTGTAGCACCCCCAGTTTACACAACAGAAGATTTATCAAGATTTTTTGAGACAGATGAAAAGTTTAGAAACCTTCTTGAATTTGCCCAAAAACAGTACTGCAGGACATTTAACAAAAGTGATATTGATGTTTTGCTTGAGATTTATGACTGGCTAAAACTGCCTATTGAGGTCATATACCTTTTAATAAACTATGTTACAATAAATAAGAACAATAAAAATCTGAAATTTCTTGAACAAATGGCAATCAAATGGAAAGAGCTTAACATTGACAGCATTGAAAAAGCTGAAGAATATATAAGGTCACAAGAAGATACAAGCAGAATAAAAAGGCTTGTTCTTCAGTACCTTGGAATATACAACAGGGCTCCGACCAAGGTGGAAGATGAAATTATGAATGTATGGATAAACGACTGGAAAATACCAGAAGATGTTATTATGTATGCTTTGAGCCTTGTGAAAAATGTAAACAATCCCACAGTGAATTATGTTAATGGTATAATAAAAAAGTGGTATGAGGTGGGGCTAAAAGATTTAGAATCAATCAAAAAGTTTGAACTTGAAAATGCTCAGAAGAAAGAAAAGACCAAGAAACAGTCATCAAATAAAAAGAGCCTTCGTGAAGAAAGAGACCCATCTACATACACTGCATTAGAAGAACTTTACAAAAAAGCCTTGAGAGGTAATGCAGATGATGACGAATAAAAAAGAAATATTAGAGACGATAGATAGAATATACAAACAAAGACGCTACAATGCAGAGCTCTCAAAAGAAAGAAAAATTAGGAAACTTTGTGAAAAATCAAAAGAGTTTGCCGATATATGTGACAAAATAAAATTAGCTGGGCTGAAGTTATCAAAAGCATCATTGATGGAAAACAAAGAACAAATAGCTAAATACTCCAAGATTTTAGATACACTTATTTCAAAAAGGACAAAACTTTTAATTGACATGGGTTACAGCAGCGATTACTTAGAACCAGACTATGTGTGTAAGGCATGCCATGACACAGGTTTTGTTGTCTCAGACGACAAAGTTGAGGTTTGCAAATGCAGGACCCAGCTTTTCATTGAACTTTTGTATGAACAGAGCAAGCTAAAGGATATTTTAAAACATCATAATTTTGACAATCTCAACTTGGATTTCTACTCCAAAGAAGTGGATGTAAAAGAAGGTCTATCACCATATAAGAACATGCTCAAGATAGTCGAAGAAGCGAAAAAGTTTGTGGAAAATTTTGATAAGCCAAATCAAAAAAATCTGTTGTTTTATGGGCCAACGGGCCTTGGCAAGACGTTTCTTGCTCACTGTATTGCTAAGGAAATCATTGATAAAGGCAAAACAGTAATATTCTTAGATAGTATCTCTTTCTTTGAAATATTAAAAGACAAATATTCCAAAATGCTTCGGCTCTATGACGAAGTCAGTGATGAAGAATACAAAAGTCTTGAAGAGGTTGATCTTTTGATCATTGATGACCTTGGAAATGAGGGAAAAAATGCTGAGTTCTGCCATGGCGTTTTTCAAAGTTTGCTGGACAAAAGACATCTGTTAGGCAAAAAAACGGTTATAACCACAAACTACAGCCTTGATGGACTTGTAACCGTTTATTCGCAGTTCATAATGGGAAGACTTCAAGAATATTTTATGTTTTTGCACCTGTTCGGAGAAGATGTGAGGATAATAAAAGCAAAGCTTCAGCTTGAAAAGAGAACTTCAGAGATATCATAGAAGGATTTTTTTACAATATGAGCTCAGCACTTTGAAGGAAATATCAGAAAGAAAAAGGTAACCAGCTTGAAATTTTGCCGGTTACCTTTATTTTATAGCAAAAAGCAGTTCACCTTCACACACAATTTCACCCTCAACATATGCAAATGCTTTTGCCTTGCCAATCGAACCTTTGAGTGAAATTAGCTCTGTCTCAATCACAAGAACATCTCCAGGTTTTACAACCTTTTTAAACCTTACCTTGTCAATACCTGCAAAAAACGGAGTTTTGCCTTTGAACTCATCTTTTGAAAGCATTGCAACCGCTCCAACCTGAGCCATCGCCTCAACAATCAAAACGCCCGGCATTACAGGATTTTGAGGAAAATGCCCCTGAAAAAACGGTTCGTTTATTGTTACATTTTTGATTCCCTTCGCTCTCTTGCCTTCTTCAATTTCTACAATCTTGTCAACAAGTAAAAAAGGATATCTGTGAGGAAGAACCTCGTGTATCCTGTTAATATCGTACATCAATGACCTCTTCCTTTCTAAAATTTTCAAAATCAAGTTTTACACCTTAAGTACAAATACCAAAACAAAATAGACAGCCATTAAAATCAAACCTATCGGAACTCCAATTTTTGCCCATTCTTTGCTTTTAATTTTGAATTTTCCCGCTGATATTATATTTGGTATATTCCCAGGTATTAACATTCCCCCACTTACAATCATTCCAAGAATAATAGCTCGGACTTGTTCATTTGTCATATCCTTGGAAATTTCTGCAGCTGCCAGGGTAGCGTTATCAACGATAGCAGAAATCATGTTTACCCAGTAAAGAATTTTAGCATCCAACTTTATAATGTACAAATCTATCAATGGTTTGAAAGCTGTTCCTAAAAGTTCAAGTGCGAACACAAATATAAAAACCTTGAAAGCTCTCAAAAAAACATCCTTAATTCCCTCTGTATTTTCTATAAATTCATCTTTATCTATTTTATTTGCCTTTTTAACAACTAAAGCTGCTAAACATGCCATCAGCAATATTGTGATAATAATTTCTAATCCAATAGCTCTTGCTAAATAGAAAAAATCTGCTTTGAGTTTTGAAATAGTAATTGTTGCTAATGGCTCACCCACTGGTGTCAATGCAGCACCAAATCCAATTGCAAAACATGCCAATACAATAACCTTTAATTTAGTATTCCTATCAAGTGGCATGTGATGCATGATTTCGGTTAATAATAGTGACGCAATTATCGCAGTAATAAAACTTGAACTTAACCCCAACATAATAATTACAATGAAGATAAAAAGCTGGATTGAGATCTTGTGAGTCAACAATTCTATCATTCTGTTTATTTTATCTCTAAAGAAGAAAAACAACATCCCTGCTATCAAAACAGCAAAAGTTATATAATAGAGCAATCGATTTTTAAATATGTGCTCAATTAAATCTAAGCTCATCTGCTTAGAGATAATAACACCAATAATGCCCATTATAAATAAAAAATACTCTAAATTGTGCTCAACTGCCTTAACAAAAAAAGGTAAAAATAAAATAATCAAAAGTAGGACTATTAACCCTGTAATCATTACTCATTACTCCTTTCGAAATTTTTGCCCAAATTAGTTGCTTTTGATAATATTGTGTTCTTTGGTTATTATTTGGTATACTTGCGAAAGAATATAATTCAATCTTTCATTATTATTTTCTAAATACAGATAACCAATTAATGCTTCAAGGGCTGTAGCATATTTATAATCACTTAATTTTGCGTTCTTGGGAATAGTTTTAGTTTTTGCATTTCTACCTCTTTTTACAATCCTCCTTTCATTTTCATCAAGTTCTTCATACAATTTTTTTATAGCCATTGCTTGACTTGAAGCCCTTACATACATAGTGGTTTTTAAATAATAAAGATAAGGAGTTAAATTGGGATTCTCTGCTATCACCTTATTTCTCACAAATAACTCATATACTGCATCTCCAATATAAGCATATACTAAAGGACTGAGCAACCTGTCCTCACTCTCTTTCAAATCCGTTTTTAAAATATCCAAAAACGCACTCTTTATTAATCAGCTGTTCCAAGTACCCTTATTGTATTGACATAAGGGTCAGCTGTCCCCTGAAGCTGGCAGTCTTCTTCTTTTAAAAGCTTTATATAATCAACAAGGTCTTTTGTAATTCTCTCGCCCGGCAAAATAAGTGGTATTCCCGGTGGATATGCCATAACCATCTCACCTGAAATCTCCCCAACTGCATTTTCAAGCTCAACAACTTTTTTTGAGCTGTAAAATGCATCTCTTGGCGATACAATCACCTGTGGCGAGTGCAAAACTATTGTTGGAGTTTTTACATCCTTAACACCAAGTTTCTTTGCCATATCACGCAGCGCCTCAATTAGCTTTTCAACACTCTCCTGTGTATCTCCTAAAGAGATTATAGCCAATATATTATAAAGGTCAGACATTTCTACTTGGATGTTATATTCATCTCTCAAAATTCTTTCAGCTTCATATCCAGTTATGCCAAGCCTTCTGACATTTATCCCAAGTTTTGTCTCATCAAAGTCATAAACGCCCGGCGTGCCAATTAGTTCTTTTCCAAAGGCATAAAGTCCTTCAATCTTGTTTATCTCCTCTCTTGCCATTCTGGCAAGTCTCAAAGTCTCTTCTAACATCTCTTCACCATACATTGCAAGCTGTTTTCTTGCAACGTCTATAGAACACATTAAAATGTATGAAGAGCTTGTTGTCATAGTAAGGTTCAAAACCTGCTTGACCACCTCTGGCTGAATCCTGTGACCACGCAAAAGAAGCACAGAGCTTTGAGTGAGCGATCCTCCTGTTTTGTGTGTAGAAACTGCACTCATGTCCGCTCCAACTTCCATTGCAGTGAGCGGAAAATCGTTATGAAATCCCATATGTGCACCATGCGCTTCATCTACCAAAACAGCCATTCCAAACTTGTGAGCTGTCCTTGCTATGGACTTTAAATCACTTGCAACACCATAGTATGTGGGGTTTATAACAAAAACTGCTTTGGCATGAGGATGTTTCAATATTGCCTTTTTTACATTCTCAATTGTAACACCCATAGTAATCCCAAGCTCTTCATTGACTTCTGGCTGAACATAAACAGGAATTGCCCCGCTTAGGATTATCCCGCCAAATGCACTTTTGTGTGCGTTTCGAGGTAGTATTATCTCATCTCCAGGTTCGCATGCCGACATTATCATTGTCTGAACACCGGATGTTGTGCCATTTACCAAAAAATATGCATACTGAGCACCAAACGCGCTTGCAAAAAGTTTTTCAGCTTCATAGATGACACCGATTGGATTGTTTGCATTGTCCAAATCTTCCATACCGTTTAAGTCCATGAGCATGACGTTTTGCCCAACAAATTCGGTAAACTCTTTAAGACCTCTTCCATATTTGTGCCCTGGAACATGGAACGGTATTATGTTCTTTTCAATGTGTCTTTTTACAGCATCAAATAAGGGTGTTTTGCTCTGGTCCTCCTTTGTCACCTTATTCTGCCCTGCCTCCATTCCTTTCTCTATATTTTTTAATTTTCTGATTGATAATTATACCACACTGCAATTTTTTTAAAAGTACTTTTTTACTCAAAAGTTACGCGGCTCACACCCTCAATCAGATATAGATCTGTAATAAGCTGGTTGATATTGCTATCTGGCAAAACTAAAGCTTTATAACAAACCTTTTCAGTCTCTTCATGCATAAATTTAATATCCTTAATTGTCGCAGAATGTGCAGTCAAAATTGAATCTATCTTTTGAATAGAACTTTTTAGATTGTGCCCCTCGACAATTATTGACCTTAAAATCCCTTTTGATACAAATTTTACTTCAAACTTTTTTAATAGAATCAAAGTAAGATATACAGCAGCTGTTGCTAAAAAAGCTCCTTTGTAATACCCAATTCCAATTGCAAGACCAATACACGCAACAGCCCACAGAGTTGCAGCAGTGGTTAAACCTTTGACTGTAGCACCGTCTTTTATAATTGTCCCTGCACCAAGAAAACCAATCCCTGAGATGACCTGAGCACCGAGCCTTGCAACGTCAATATTTGCATGGCTTTTGTAGTATACATTATATATATACTCTGATGTCATCATAACCAGAGTAGAACCAACGCACACTAAAATATGTGTTCTAAAACCTGCTGGTCTGTGGACATTTTCACGTTCAATACCTATAAGCCCACCTGCTAATATTGCAAATATGATTTTCAATATATCCTGTAGCATCCAAAATTCCCTCACAGCAGCAAGATTATATTTATATTTTATACTACATATTTCGGGAAAATTAAAGAGGCTGCTCTCTCATTTCTTTACAGAGCAACCTCCTCAAATTAAATATATTTGAGCTGTCTTATATAAACTCTACAATCTTCAAAACAGCACAATCATTAACCATAACAACTCTGCTGCCTTTCTTATCAATCTCCACACCTGCTCCTGACAAAGCTTCTATCTTTAGAGAATCAAAATACAAACTCCATGGTTTTTTCGTATCCCTTATCTTTGTCACATAAATAACATCTCCGTCCCTTCTCACTTCAATTTCAACTTCTGCCTTACCTTCTGTATTTCTTACCTGAGATTTTACAGTTTTCCCACTATCAAGATGATAAATATTCAACACCACATTATCAGCATAATCATAATCGGGCTTTGTGTCTACACTTCCCATTGGGATTATAGTATTTGGTTTTGCTAAAAGTGGAAGGCTAAAATAGCCGTGCTTTTCTTTTCTCCACTTGCCACCCTCAATTTTCTCACCTGTCAAGATATTTGTCCAAATCCCTTCTGGCACATAATACTCAACATATCCATCTTCTGAAAAGACTGGTGCAACTAAAAGGCTATCCCCAAGCATATATTGCCTGTCAAGATAAAGGCACGCTGGGTCGTCCGGAAACTCTAAAACCATTGGTCTCAAAACAGGAATTCCTCTTTCTGTCGCCTCACACGCAGCTGAAAAAATGTATGGCATAAGCCTGCATTTCAATTTTGTAAAGAACCTAAGAACATCAACCGCCTCTTCATCATAAAGCCATGGAACTTTATAGGCAGAATTTCCATGAAGTCTGCTGTGGGAAGACAAAAGTCCAAATGCCACCCATCTTTTGTAAAGGTCTGGTGTTGCTGTGCTTTCAAAACCACCTATGTCATGACTCCAAAAACCAAACCCGCAAAGTGAAAGTGAAAGACCACCCCTGAGTGTCTCTGCCATGGACTCATATGAGGCCAAACAGTCTCCGCCCCAGTGCACAGGAAATTTCTGGCTTCCTGCTGTTGCTGACCTTGCAAAAACTACTGCATTTCCCTTACCAAACGCCTCTTGAAGCGTCTCAAACACAGTCTTGTTGTAAAGGTATGTGTAATAGTTGTGCATCTTTTGAGGGTCAGAACCATCAAAGTATACAACATCTGTTGGAATTCTTTCACCAAAATCTGTCTTAAAACAGTCAACCCCCATTCTAATTAGATATTTGAGCTTTTCTGCATACCACTTGCATGCCTCTGGGTTTGTAAAATCAACAATAGCCATACCAGGCTGCCAGTCATCACACTGCCAGACATCTCCGTTTGGTTTTTTTAGAAAATATCCTTTTTCCTTTCCCTCATCAAAAAGTTTTGAAAACTGAGACACATAAGGATTTATCCAAACACAAATTTTAACTCCCTTTTCTTTTAATCTTTCAAGCATATTTTTTGGGTCTGGGAAAACTCTCTTGTCCCATTCAAAGTCAACCCAGTGCATATCCTTCATCCAGAAACAGTCAAAATGAAACACATGAAGTGGAATATCTCTTTCAATCATTCCATCTATAAAGCTTGTGACTGTATTTTCATCATAGCTTGTTGTAAAAGAGGTTGTGAGCCAAAGTCCAAAAGACCATGCAGGTGGTAAAGAGGGTCTTCCTGTGAGTTTTGTATAGTTTTCTAAAACACCCTTCATGTCATCTGCGCCAATGATGAAGTATTCCAAATACTCGCCTCTTGTAGAAAACTGAACTCTTTCAACATTTTCAGATGCAACTTCAAATGACACTTTGCCAGGATCATTCACAAAAACACCATAACCCCTGTTTGTTATATAAAAAGGAATATTCTTGTAAGCCTGATCTGAAATGGTTCCACCATCTTCATTCCATATATCAATTGACTGGCCGTTTTTAACAAATGGTGTAAACTTTTCACCAAAACCATACACACACTCACCAACACTCAAAGAAAGCTGTTCTCTCATGTAAGCAGTATTATCAGGCATGATTGCATAACCAAGATATTTACAACCATTTTTTGTTAGATATTTATCTTCGTAGTAATATATTACTCCCCACTCGCCTTTTTTATTAATGGTAGCTTTGAGCTTTCCACTTGTTATTACTATATTATCTGAAAAATCTTCTATGCAAGGACAATATCCTTCTTCTTGGTAAAATTCAAAATAAGGCTTTTTGCTTTTTTGACCCTTGTAGTGCCAAATCTGCACTCTTATAACATCCTTAAAAGGTGAAGAGAATCGTATGGTAAAAACAGGACCTTGAAGTGTTTGCCCTCTGTTTGTAATGAAGTGAGCTGGTGCAAAAATAACAACTGAATCTTTCGAAATTTCATAATCATACACATGGGCTGGATGATATAATCTTACCCCTTCTTTGACACGCCAAAAGCCATCTGTAAATTTCATTAGTCATGCCTCCTTGAGCTTATCGGAATATATATTTTGTATTATGATTATACAAAATTTAATACTTTATTTCTCAAAGCATTTTGCAAAAAAGTATTAATACTTTGCCATAACGAAGAAATTAGGTATTTTTGAGAAAGTATAAAAGAACTTTCGGCTTATAATCTCTTTTTACACTGTAAAGATCTTATTTCACTATATTTGTTTTTAAAACACTCTCATCAAATATAGCTTATACTACTGCAACTTTGTTCTAAAAATGATATTAGTCCTTGCAAATTTTAAAATTGATTTAAAAATTCAACTTTATTATTTATAAGGCTTTAAAAAAACTAAGGGTGGACATTCAGGAAAATATCCACCCCCACACTTGACAAAGTACAAAACTTTTATCTTCTAAAACAATCCAATACTGGAGCACTTTCTCTTACAAATACAGGTACAACCTCTAATGGAGCATAATAACTATCAATCCATTGTCCACCTTCATATATTTTGCCATAATTAACATCTACCCATTTCACCCCAGCTGGTAAATACACTCTTCGAGACGTCGCACCTTCATACAAAACTGGAGCTACTAAAATGTCTGGTCCAAACATATATTCATCCTCTATCTCCCAAGTAATATCATCTTGTGGAAAATCATAAAACAATGGTCTCATAATCGGAGTTCCTCGTTCATGAGTTAGCTTAAATTGTTCAGCAATATAAGGACGTAACCTTTCTCTTAAGAATAACAATTCTTTAATTATCTCATAAGCTTTATCCCCAAAACTCCAAACTTCATTTGGACCACATGTGTCAAAGTCATGCATGCCTGTATCATTATTCCCTACATCCTGAGCTGTAGGCTCACGATAACCATGTAATCTGCATACTGGACAAAAAACTCCATACTGGAACCAACGTACAATCAGTTCTTGAAATTTTGGATCTTTAGGATCTCCACCAAAAAATCCGCCTATATCCGTGGTCCATAAAGCAATACCAGATAAAGCCATGTTCAATCCAGCTGCAACTTGCTTCCGGAGAGTCTTAAAATTTGAATGGATATCTCCCGACCATACCAACGCTCCATATCGCTGGCTACCAGCCCATGCACATCTCACCAAATTTAACACGTCATTAATTCCCTCTTTTTTTAGACCTTCATAAAAAGCCTTCGCATAATAGAAAGGATAAATATTCCCTACTTCAAGACACGGCCCTAAGGAATATCTATAGTTATCAAAATCATAAACACTATATTCGGGTTCAGCTTCATCAAGCCAAAAGATCCTTATACCATACTTAAAATAATTTTCTTTTACTTTGTTCCACACATACTCCCCAGCTTCAGGATTTGTAAAATCTACAAAGACTTCATTACCTTGACACAGCATTTGTGTCCGTATACCCCGATCTGTTTGCACTAAATATCCTTTTTCCTTCATCTCTTGGTAGTTGCAACTTCTTGGATCAACAGTAGGCCAAATTGAGACCATTACCTCTATACCCATATCTTTGAGTTCTTTCACCATTTTCTCAGGATCCGGCCAATATTTTGGATCAAATCTCCATTCACCTTGCTGTGGCCAGTGGAAGAAATCAATAACTATAACCGAAAGCGGTAATCCCCGTTTTTTATACTCACGAGCAACTTCTAAAACCTCATCCTGAGAGTGATATCTCAGTTTTGATTGCCAAAATCCTGTTGCAAAATATGGAATAGGTGGATATCGTCCAGTTACTTCCGTATAGTTCTCAATAATTTCCTCAATATTTTCTCCTGTTGTAACCCAATAATCTATCGTTTTGGTAACTTCTGCTACCCATTGTGTTCCGTTTTTGGCAAATGTCACTCTCCCTACCGCCGGATTATTCCATAAAAAACCATACCCACGATTCGAGATAATAAAAGGAACCGTCGCTTGAGAATTCCTTTGAGACAGCTCAAATTCACAACCTTTTAAGTTCAAAAAAGGCTCCTGATGTTGTCCCAACCCATACATTTTTTCGTCATTGCAGCCTTTGAATACAACCTTAGCTTTATATAATCCGCCTGGTATTGGTTTAAGTTCTCTACCAGGAATCTGTAGCGAAATTTTATTATTTTTATCGATCCGAGTTTGCCAATATTCTTCTAATAACACATCACCTTTGCTGTTTTTAATTTTTATAAAGCCATATTCATTTATCTCAGCAATTACATTGCCATTTCTAATAAAACCTGAATTACCATTTACTTTAACCTCAACTTCAGATGAATTTACAGGTAATAACGCCCAATTTTCCTCAGGCATCTTTGCCAGCCTTGTACAGCGAATCCTTAAAGCATTTTTACCCCATGGTTCAATCCAAATTGTCTCGCCATCAAACTTTCTAATAAGCTTATTGTCAGTAAATGTTAATATACTCATCAATAATCCCTCCTTACCTGAATTATTAAGTTAGCCTTTTGCAAAAACGCTCAAGATGAGCGTTATCAAGCTTTACATAGAATCAAAAAAGACTGGTCACCCTCCTCATAATTGTAGTAAAATATGATTATATAAAACAAATTTTCTACTATGAGGAGGGTTCCAAAATGTTCAACACCAAACCTAAACAACTTTCTTTCATAGACCTATTCTCCCACCTAAAGGCTTCGGCTCTCTACAAGCCTGAAAGCCTCTTGGGCTTGTTCAATAAATTCATTGACTTGTCACATTATATACCTTCTTCTTTCTACAATGCCTACTACAAATATTTCGGTAAGCATAGATACTTCTCTTTAGAATCTATGCTTTGTTGCTTCCTCGTCCAAAAATTGCTCAAACTCAATACTTTAACTCAGCTTCGTGCTGTCTTACTCAACTCATTCGAACTTCGCTCATTTTGTAATCTTCATGGCAATGTCCCTTCTATCTCTACTCTCTCTCGCTTTAGAAAAATATTTGCAAGTGAAATCCATAAACTTTTTCAAAATATCTCTATCCATGCACATAATATTTCCATCCAACAATGCCCTCAAGATTCTTCAATCTTAATCTTCGACACAACAGGTATTGTCCCAAAGGTTCGTGAAAACAATCCTAAATTCATTCATCTACTGCTGAAAAATACCTCAAAAGCTAACCCTGAACTTCCCTCTGAAAAAGTCTACTCTCTCGTTTATTCTTCTTTGCCTAAAACTGCTAACGCTAATTCTAACATCCGTCTTATGTTTGTAAATGGCCATTTCTGCTGGGCTTTAAAATTTGCAGTCATTACCAACGCTCTCGGTATCCCTTTAGCTTTAGTACCTCTGTTTAACTATGATTCCCCTTCCTCTGACCCACAAGAAGCAAAAGCTATCTCCGACTCTAAAGGTTTAATTCCTTCGCTCGAAACTTTATTCTCTTATATCCCCAAAAATTTCTCCACTTTCATCGCCGACAGTGCTTTGGATTCCCACAACATATACTCCACTTTAAAAAATACCTTTAACTTCTCCAAAATCGTTATTCCACTAAATACAAGAGCTTCTAAAAATACTACACCTACATCAGACCCCAATATCGTTATTTCTGAAGATGGTATCCCTATCTGCAAAAAGTTCAACAAACCTTTTAAACCCGAAGGCAAATGTCAGGGTAAAAATCGCTCTTTGCGCCTTAAATGGACTTGCCCTATGTCACAATACAAAGATGGCAAACGCATCTGCTCTTGCCCTCAGCCTTGTACTACCTCTAAATCGGGTAGAATGTTCTATACATACCCAGATAACTTTCGCTCTTTCCCAGGTATCAACAGAAATTCACAAGAGTTTTTTGACCTCTACAAAAAACGTGTCGCTGTAGAGCAGACTATTTACCACCTGAAATCCTACATGGGCTCTGATACTATCTCTACTTATGACCATATTTCTATTTTCTCTGATTTCTTGCTATCTGCCATTACTTTCTCGCTCTTGTTTATTCTCGCTCACAATATCAAACTCTATTGCTCTAAATTGACTATCAAAAAACTTAACAAGCTCAAAAAACTTATCGCTTAATACTACTATTTTTTAAATCTATTTCTTACAAAAAATTTCTGGTTTTGTTTTTACTTAACCTTCTAAAACAAGGAGTTAAGAAGGCTTAGGATATTATTGTCTTTTTTGAAGTTGTTAATTTTTGTCATATGTTTGTTGCTGATTATTTTTGTTGGTATTGATAATATTTGGTTTTCACTTCTCTTTTCTTTTTGTATCTTGATTGTATTTCATGTTAGTATTGGTGCCTTTTACCTTCAATCACCACCTATTTTGCAAACGCCTATGAATTATTAAGTACTTATACTTTTTTTTTACTCTTTAAAAGCACCTGCTGTTAATCCTGTAACTAAAAACTTACTTCCAATCAAAATTAGAATTATTGATGGCAAAGCATATATCATACTTCCTGCCATCAAGTAATTCCATTGAGTCCCAAATTCTCCCACAAAGGTAAATAATCGGATGCTAAGTGGATATAACGTATCATCTTGCAAAAGAGTAAGAGGAAATACAAAATTATTCCATCCTTGTAAAAATGCAAATAATGAAGCGGTCGTTAATGCTGGTCGAGAAAGCGGTATTACGATTTTGGTGAAAATTACCCATAATGAAGCACCTTCTATTTCAGCAGCTTCCATCAAAGCTGTAGGGAAAGAATTCATATAGGGGATTAACATTATTATTATGAATGGAATACCAAAAGAAGAAATAGCTACAATAACTCCTATAAATGAGTTCAAAAGATTGATTTTTTGAAATAAGAGATATAATGGTATAATCGTAGATGTTATCGGTAACATTTGTATTAATTGTAAGGTAAATGAGGAAGCTTTCTTGAATTTCAGTTTTAGCTTAGCAAGTGCAAATGCAGCAGGGGTTGACAGAATTAAAATTACTAACATACTTCCCCCCGTAATAATAATACTATTTAAAAAAGCATTTCTAATACCTTTAATTGCTGTTGAATAATTTTCAATTGCTTCCTTAGGATGAGGTGGAAAGAGATAAGGTGGTTGATGAAAAATTTGTGGTGTTGTCATCATACTCCCAATTAGTATGTACCATATAGGAAAAACTATCAAAATTACTGGAATCAAAGCTACTAGAGTAATTTTCCATTTTTTTTCTCCTTGCTGTTTTCTCCTCATTTTTCTCATTTTTTACTCCTCCACTTTTATCTGATTGAGAATACTTACAGCTATTACAATTATTAAAATCATTATTACAGTTGTTGCTGTACCTATACCAAAATTATAATCAGTAAATGCCAGCTTATATGCTAAAGTACTGAACAGATGTGAAGAATTACCTGGTCCTCCCCCTGTTATAATCCAAATTAAATCAAATACTTTTACAGTGAATATTGTACCAAGGAGAATTGTAGTGATAATAACGGGCTTGAGAATTGGCAATATTATATAAAACACCTTTTTATAACTAATAGCACCATCTAATTCGGCCACTTCGTATATTTCTCTTGGTATGCCTCTCAATCCTGTGTATATCATTATAAAGTTGAAAGGAATTCCTAACCAAATATTAGCAATAGTTACAGAATAAATAGCTTTGCTTGCGTCTGTAATCCAAGGTATTGGATGTCGAATCAGCCTCAATGATAAAAGCACGTTATTTAACAACCCTGTATCAGCAAAAAAAAGCTTAAATACTGTTGCGCTTACCAACACAGGAACAAACCATGGTAACATTACAAGAGCAATCATAAAATTTTTTCCTGGAAAGTCATTATCAAAAAGCAATGCAATTAAAAAGCCAATAATAAATTGAAACAATATTGACCCTACTGTAAATATAATTGTATTTAAAACCACTCTTGTAAATACTGGATCTTTTATAATATCGATATAATTTTTCAATCCTATAAATTTGCTATTTCCTTCCATTAAACTCATTGCTGTTGCATCTTTGAAGCTTAATAAAAGGTTATAAATAAGTGGATAAAGAGTAAAACATACAGTAAATACCAAAGCAGGAAGTATAAATAAATACTTTGTACAATCTTCCCTTCTACTCATTCAGCCTTCTCCTTTCTAATACAGGCCGTGGAAGGCACTTTTACATGCCTTCCACGGATTTATATAATACTTTCCACCACTATTTGCTTACTTTCTTTAAAGCTTCATCGGCTTCTTTTAACCATTGCTTATACTCTGATTCAGAAGTAAAGAGTTTTCTTATCTTTTCAGCTGCATCACTAAAGGCTTTTTGAGCACCTAAACTGCCTGATAAAACCTTTTGAATTGCTTCCCTTGTAATTGCTGATATCTGAGTATATTTTTCTCCTCCACCTGCAGCAGGTCGTGGCAAAGCATTTTTTGCTTGTTCAGCAAATACCTTCAAATCTGGTCTTTCTTTTATCATTATATCAATAGCCGATTTCCGTGTAGGGATCCGCCCTGTATTTTTACAAAATTCAGCCATATTTTTAGAATCATATAAAAATTTCAATAAATCAACTGCAACTTCTTCCTTCGGCGATTTAGAGGTCGAAGGTAATGCAAAACATTCTCCCCCCGCAGGTACAACTACTTTCCTCCCCTTTTGTGGCACTGGAATATAAGTTATATCAAAATTTATTCCATATACTAATCCATGCTTTTTAAAATCAGCTAGATTATTCTCTGTTAGTTCCCAACATCCTTGTATAATCATTACCAAACGTTTGTTTTTGAAATAAGTAGTAAGGTCTCCTTGCCCCCAATTTAAAACATCTCTCGGAGCATAGCCATTTTTTACAAGTGTAGCCCATAAGTTAAGTGCCTCTATTGATTCTTTTCTGTCCAGTGCTAATAAGTTTCCACCATTGCTCCATAAAAATGGTTCAAACTGCCATGTTGCTTCTTCCGTATTGGTTGCAGAAAATCCTATTGGATATACATTTTTGGGGAGTTTTCCTTTTAATTTTTTGCAAACTTCCAGCAATTCTCCCCACGTCTTGGGAGGAACAGTTATTCCTGCTTGTTTGAAGTAATCCTTGTTGTACCATAATGCAAGATTGTTAGTATCATGATGTAATGCCCATATTTTACCTTTATAAGTTACAGCTAACTGAGAACCTGGTGTAAAGTCATTCCATATACCCCATTTTTTTACTATATTTGTTATATCTTTAAACACACCACTTCTTGCTAGATATTGGACATCTGGGTTGTCAGCAAAAACAATATCTGGCATCTTTTTACTCATTGCTTGAACAATAAGTTTTTTCACTAACTCACCAAACGGAACATAATTATGAATTATCTTTACATTTGGATGCAGTTTCTCATACTGTTTAAACTGTTGTAATAAATAGTATCCAGTACCAGTTGTTTGGTCAGTTGAATGGTAAGTTTGAACAGTCAGAGTAATTTGTTGCGAATTACTAGCTTTAGTCAGATACATCGCATTTCCTAAGAGAAGAGTAATGCCAAATACTACTAGTATCACCCATACTTTCCATATTTTCTTGAACCTCATAGTCTCCCTCCTTTTTTCCTGATTGTATATAAATGCCACCCGGGGGCATTATACCTTAGAATTTAGCTATATTATGAATGTAATATAATATCATTTAATACGCATTATTGCAGATGGCTATAAAAATTCTGTCTTTATTTTAGATTTTTATTAATCTCTTCTTAATACCATATTGGTCCGAAAACTATAATTGATACCTTTTCTTATTTCTATACAGTATAAATTGTATCAACATTCTGTGCTAAATTTCTAATACAATTTTGCATTTTTTTATAACAATTTTGCTTTTGAATAAAGTTAAAAAGTAGATGACAAAATAACACTGTAGTAATGTAACTTACCGAATAAATGATATTTCTATTTTAGGTAATAATTGTACAGGAAATAGAAAAAAAAACCTATCTGATGTAGTAAAATAAGAAAAAATTAAATAATAAAAATGACCACAAAGAATGGCTTACATAAAAATTATACCATTTCACAAAATATTAAAACGAGTATTTTTTAAATCTATGAAGTTATAGACAAAGTACTTAACATTTTTGAATACTAAGTTAAGATACCCAAAAAAAGAAGAACAAACGCGGCACACCGAATGGATTTATTTTAAAACAAATAATAGTGCGTTTTGTTGTGTAAAAGAACAAAGTATTTAGTCTTAGGAATTAGAGTTCAACATAAAGGAAGGGAAATTGTTTCAGAGTATTATAAGACTTAATAATAGTCCCGGCTGTAAATTACTTACTTGATAGATAAATACATAAATCCAGTTAGCGGTTATTGTATCTTTCTTAAATATCCGTGGTACAACTAATTGGTAGAATTACGACATGTTTATAGATTTGAGTGAAATAATTGTAATAAAATTTTATTCAATAATTTAAAAAAGTTTATTATTTTATTTCTTCTTTACCATAAAATACCAAAAATTACTTCTAAAAACTTTAGAGATAATATAGATTTCACACTCTCTTTTTATATTGTAAAGGTGTTACACCTACATGCTCCTTGAAAACCTTAATAAAATAACTTACATTGTCAAAACCCACCTCAAATGCTATTTCTGATATGCTAAGATTGGTATTTTTGATAAGCTCTATAGCTTTTTCCACCCTAAACTTGTTTATATAATCGATTGGAGTAAGGTGGGTAATCTCTTTGAAAAGCCGACAGAAATAGTACTTACTGAGGTTAGTAATTCTACTGAGGTCTTCTATCTTTAAGGGAGCAGCGTAATTTGAACTGATATAATCAAGAGCAGATTTTATCTTTTCAAGTCTCCAGTTAAATTCTTTATCATAACTATTACTGACAATATACCCTTTAGCAAAGAGATTATAGAATATCATAAAAAGATTTGATTTTACAAAAAGTTCATAAGCGCATCTTTTTTCTTTCCATATCCTTATGAGGTTAAATATCAAATCTCTCAAAGAAATGTCTTCAACAAAATGAGGAACTAAAAGTTTTCTAGTTTCAATCAGCTGTAAATATTTGCTTTTGCAAATATCTGACTCTCCTGAATAGAGCATATTTAGGTTAAATACAATTGCATACGCCTCAGGAGAGTCAATAGCCTTTCCAGAATGGATTGAACCGCAGTTTACAAACAAGAACTGATGAGGTAATAATCTATACTCTTGACCATCTATAGCAAAACTTGCCAAACCTTTTTCAAGGTAGATTATTTCAAACTCATCATGCCAGTGTGGCAAAACTGGGTTATTTTCAGGCACAAACAGATTTCCGTATACATTTATTGGGAACATTGGACTTCCATGTTGGACTTTTTCTTTGAGTTTTATCTTTTCATCCATTATCTCACCACCACCAAAATACTGTCTTAAGCTTTAATATAATTTTATTTTATCACAAATGCACAAAAACAAAAAAGCCGTCTTTTTTACAATTCATTCGAATAGGTGTAAAGATATTTACCATAGCGAAAAGATGTACGAAAATACTGAAGAGCAGAAGGCTATAAAAAGAAGAGAGACCAGCTAATTAAAGTCAAGAGGTTTTTAAAAAAATTTTGAATAAATTTTTTTCATTAATTTTCTAAAAAGGCGCAAAAAAGCTAAACCATCCATCTTCAGTTAACATAATAAATGGAGGCTTCTAAGTATTATGGTTAACCAATGTACTTTCAATAAAACAATTGCTTATTTACAGTTCACAACTGCTGCTTTACTAAAATACTTTTGAATATGTTCTTCAGGTGTTCTGAATTCAAAAGGTTTATTGTCTCTCACTACAGCAAAGATAATACACACTATCTTCCTCATAACAGCACCTAAAGCGACTCTTTTGGGCTTTTGTTGGCACTTTCTCTGATAATACTCATATAGCACAGGATTACAGGGCTGGTTATTTCTCTTAGTCCTAATAATTAGCAAAAGCTACGCAGAACAATACTCTTCGCAATATTTCTGAACCTCTTTTTGACATTTTGTTCTTCGTACCAACAAATTGCCCTGCTTGAACTACCGAGGGGTCTACACCAAAATATGCAACTAATTTGTTCGGTTTTGAAAACTTCTTGAAGTCTCCTACCTCAGCCAAAATGGTCACTGCTGAGATAAATCCTACACCAGGAATTGTTTGTAAAAGTTCTATTGTCGAAAGAATAGATTCTCCTGTTTGCGAACTCTCCTTAATTATTTCTTCAATAGCTTCAATTATTCGTTGGATGCTTTTCTCCAAGGTTCTTATAGTATCTATGTAAATTTTTAGCATGGTTATGTTTGCTAAATCGGAAATAGAAATTTCTCTAAACTCCTGAGCTTTCTTATATAGCAGCTCGTACTTTTCACAAACCCACAGATAGCTTTAATGAGAATTTTGCTGAATCACAGATATTAATTCATTTCTGTCCGCATTGAGAATATCTTCTAGTGCAGGATATTTTCCTAACACAACTAAAGCAGTTTTTGAACAAATCCCAGATTCAATAGTCTCAAGAGGCAAGATAATTATGTTTGATTGATTTAATTTGTAAAGTATAACAATTCTAAAAGCATCAATTTTGTGATTTTTTACTTTTCTTATTGAGATATTTTTAATAGAATCAGATTGGAGGGGATTTAAGATAAGCATTTCCAATCCGATTTTAGTGAAGTAGTGAAAGAGGATTTTGGGGTAATGCCCTGTTGATTCCATAACAACTACATGGGCAGCTGCAAAATTCTTTCCTACTTTTTTAAGCATGTCAGTAGCTTTCTTTAAATCTGAAGAGTTTTGTTTGCAATCGAGCAACTATTTTATAAGAAAGTAAAATAATAGCAATTTCGCTTAAAGTCAAGCAACACAAATACCTGCAATAGGCCTTTCTGTCATTTGTAGTAAGTTCTTCTTCATATGTTGTTTTAAATCAAAGATTTCACAATTAATTTAGGCAAGGAAGTTCCATTCCGCTTGAAGGTAAGTAAATAACCTTGCGAGTGATAGGAGAAATCAGCTTTTTGAAGTGAGCTAACCTCTATCAGCCAAAGTGTTTATACTTACCTTGAATAGAATGATTAATCTTTTTTTACGGGTAATCAGAAAGTTTAAACTTTCTGTCTGTCCCCAGGACCATCTCTCAATTAATTTCCATGCTTAAAAATAAAAAAGATCATAACACAATATAAAGACGCCATGGCCAAGAAGCCAGCTTAAAAAATACATAACCACTTTCCTATGTGGCTCTCAATATGAAACCCCAGGTTAAAAAAGAGAATTCTTTATTCTACGTTCCCTATCCTCATTACATACAAAACAGAAATGACTTATTTCCTTGTTGATTTGACTCAACTTATGTTAATCAAACATTAAAATGCTATATTATGCCTTTTTTTCTAAAGAAGCGTACGATAATAATTATGCAAGCCACCCTCTTCATGAGGGCGGCCACCATATATCTTTTATTTTTTCATCTTCATAACCTCTTTTGCTTTATTTATAATCTCCTCTGCTGTAAGTTTATAGAACTTGAGAACATCTTCAGGCTTACCCGACCTTCCAAACTCATCATTTACACCAACCATTTTTACCGGTACAGGATAGTTTTGAATCAAAACCTCAGAAACAGCACTTCCAAAACCGCCCAGCACATTGTGCTCTTCTGCTGTGACAATGCAGCCAGCCACTTTTGCAACATCTAAAATCAAATCAACATCAATCGGTTTTATGCACGGCATGTCAACAAGATATACTGAAATTCCCTCATCCTGCAGCATTTTTGCGGCCTTTATAGCTTCATGAACCATTAGCCCTGTTGCCAAAATTCCAACATCTGTCCCTTTTTGAAGAACAATGCCTTTGCCAAGAGTGAGCTTTAGCTCTCCTTTTTTGTAAATATCCTCAACACCAAGTCTACCCAAACGAATATAAACAGGTCCTTCATGCTCAATTGCAAGTCTTACACACTCATATGTGGATGTTGCATCAGAAGGAGAGAGTACCACCATCCCAGGGATTACTCTCATCAAAGCTATATCTTCAAGCATCTGATGAGATGCTCCGTCCTCGCCAATTGATACACCTGCATGTGATGCTCCAATCTTAACATTTAGATGTGGATAGCCTATTGAGTTTCTCACCTGGTCATAAGCTCTTCCAGCGGCAAAGACTGCAAATGTGCTTGCAAATGGAATCTTACCACATGTTGCAAGCCCTGCTGCAGTTGCCATAAGGTCCTGTTCTGCAATTCCTATATTGAAAAACCTGTCAGGAAACTTTTTCTTGAAAATCTCTGTCCTTGTTGATTTTGAAAGGTCAGCATCAAGCACAACAATGTCCTTGTATACTTCACCAAACTCAGCCAATGCCTGACCATATGCTTCTCTTGTTGCTATCTTTGCCATCTTATCCTTGCACCTCCAACATCTCAAGCTGCTTTTGTAGCTCCTCTAAAGCTTTTTGTGCCTGCTCTTTATTTGGTGCTGTTCCATGCCAGCCTACTTCATTTTCCATAAATGATACACCCTTGCCTTTTACTGTTTCAGCAATTATGATTGTGGGTTTTCCTTTTATTGTCTTTGCCTCGTTTACAGCCTTTTCAATCTGATTAAAATCATGTCCGTCAATTTTTATCACATGCCAGCCAAATGCCTTGAACTTCTCATCAACAGGCTCAGGTGACATAACCTCTGTGATTTTGCCATCTATCTGAAGCCCATTGTGGTCTAAAAATGCTGTCAGGTTGTCAAGTTTGTAATGTGCAGCTGTCATTGCAGCTTCCCAAATTTGACCTTCCTGAATCTCACCATCACCAAGCAAAACATAAACTCTATAGTCTTTTCCATCCAGCTTTGCAGCCAATGCCATACCGTTTGCAACAGATAAACCTTGCCCAAGCGACCCTGTTGACATCTCAACACCTGGCACCTTTTTCATGTCAGGATGGCCTTGGAGATTTGAATAAATCTGCCTAAAGCCTGTTAGCTCATCCTTACTGATGAAACCCCTTTCAGCCAAAACGGCATACAAAAGTGGCGATGCATGTCCTTTGGAAAGAACAAACCTATCTCTGTTTGGGTCTTGTGGATTTTTATGGTCAATATTCATCTCAACAAAGTAAAGATATGTCAAAATTTCAACGCCAGAGAGTGACCCGCCAGGATGACCAGACCCTGCCGAAGCAGTTTGAATAATTATACTCTTTCTTATCTCGGTTGCTATTTTTTTGAGTTCAAGCTCTTTTGCCTTGTCCATCTTAGCTTTTAAACCTCCTTTGTAAGATACAATTTTTGGATTGTGTTTTACCAGTTAACTGGTGGTTTAGTTCTTTTTTCTTTATATTATACCATTAAATCATTTTTTACTCAAACAGAAAAACCCTCACCTAAAACCTCACGAACATCTGTTAAAATCACAAAGGCTCTTTGGTCAATGCTCTTGACAAGGTTTTTGACACAGCTTACCTCATGTCTTTTTACAACGCACAGCAGAACATTTTTCTCTGTCTTTGTCCACATCCCAATGCCATGAAGCCCTGTTACACCTCTGTCAAGCTCTTTTAAAATTTTTTCAGCAATTATGTCAGATTTATCTGAGATTATTATGAGCGCCTTTGCAAAGTTTACACCTTCCAGTATTGCATCAATTAGTTTTGAACATGCAAAAAGAGTCAAAACTGCCCAAAGTCCAAGCTCATAGTTTTTAAATACAATCGATGCAAGCACAATAACAGCAACATCAAGTCCCAGAAGAATTTGGCCAACAGAGATGAACGAAATGAACTTGTGAATTATTTTAGCGAGCATTTCTGTCCCACCAGTTGTTGCACCAAACAATAGAACAATTGCAAGACCAATCCCCATCAGCGCTCCACCAAATACTGACGCCAAAAGCTTGTCATATGTAATGCAGGGGACAAATCTGGTGATGTCCGTGAGCACTGAAAGTATGACCGTCCCATAAACGCTTTTTACACCAAAATCCACGCCAATTGTTCTAACACCAAGAATAAAGGCAGGGATGTTAAGGGCAAGCATGGTCATACCAACAGGAAGCTTGTAATGTGAAACATAATATACAACTGTTGCAATGCCAGAAAAACCACCAGCTGCAATCTTATTTGGAACAAGAAAAAGATTCAGCGACAGTGCAACCAAAAGCGAACCAAAAGTTATTGCAGCATATTCATATATTATCCTGAAAATTTTTCTGGTCATTTATCTTCCCCCAAATATTCTGGTTTTCAAAACAACAAGTACAAATTTAGGAAGTGCAAGCATCCTTTTGAACCTCCAGGGCTGGGTAATTAACCTATAAAACCATTCAAGACCAAGTCTTTGGAACATCACAGGTGCTCTTTTTACCTCACCTGACAAAACATCAAGGCTGCCACCAACACCCATAATGAGCTTACATTTGAGCTTCTTTTTATTTTTGTAAATCCATTCTTCCTGTTTTTTCATACCCATTGCAACAAATAAAACATCTGCTTTTGAGGAGTTTATAATCTCCACAACCGTGTCATTCTCTTCTTCACTAAAATATCCATGATAAACCCCGCAAATCTCCAAATTTTTAAACTGTTTTAAAAGATTTTCTTTTGCTTTTTCGGCAATCCCCGGTTTTGCACCAAGCAAGAATACTCTGCAGCCCTTTTTCTCAAGCTCTGGCATAAGAGACATCATCATGTCAAAACCTGTGACCCTCTCAAATAGCTTTTCACCAAAATACTTTGATGCCCAAACAACCCCAATGCCGTCAGGAATATTTAGGTCGCTTGAGTTTAGCACCTTTTTGAACTTCTCATCTTTCTGTGAGAGCATAATCATTTCCACATTTGGTGTAAAAACAATATGGGGCGAGGACGTAGCCAAAAACTCAATGCATTTCTCTTTTGCTTTATAAAAGTTAACACAATCAACTCTCACATCCAGGACGTTTATGCTCTTCTTTTTCTTTATAGAATTTAGAGCCTCTTTTAAAATTTCAAAAGACTTTTCTGCTTTTTGAACCATATTTTGTGTGGTCTGCTCAATCTTTTTCAACATTTTTGTTTCAGATAACATGTATTGAATATTTATAAGCACATTGTTTATATCAAAACTGTCAACATATCCTGCCGGTTTGAGCCCATACATCTTAAGAAAACTATCAATTTTAGGGTCATAGGATATCCCAATAAATCTTGTATTCATTATTGCTGCAAAAATGAGACTGTGAAGTCTCATACCTACTATCAAATCAAAATTCCTGAAAACGCCCAGCAGTTCGTGAGGCTGAAAATTTTCAGAGAGAATATATGGTTTATTCTTCATTTTCGAAATAATTTCATTTATTTTTATTATATCCCACTTACCCTGAAATGGAATAAACACCACATTATATCCTTCATTTTCTATAAGAATGTCAGCAATTTGAGCAATCTTGTCGGCCATATCCTTTTCCTTTTTCCATTTCCTTACCACTATCCCTATTGTCTTTTTATTGAAGTCTATGTTATATTTTTCTAATAATTTTTCTACTCTCTTTTCGCAGCAGGGATTAAGTAAAAATGCAGGGTCTGCTGACAAGTCCACTCTCTTTTTAAGCTTTAGTCTATGCAACAGGTCAAAAGAGTCATAGTCTCTCACTGTTATATAATCAGCAAGTTTGATTATATGCTTGAAAATTAGAATATTATACCACTTTTTAATTGGTCCTATTCCTTGAGAAAAAATAAAAACCTTTTTACCAAACAGCTTGGCAACAAAAATTTGAAATAGGTAGTAATAAAGACTCCTATTGCTTGTCTCATTTTGAAACAGGCTTCCACCACCAGAAATAAAGATATCACACTTTTTTATTGACTTTACAACTCTCCAAATCTTCTTTCTGTTTACAGAGTCGACATTATAAAGCTTACTTGTAAGCTCGGGTCTTGAGGAGAGAACAACAATATTTAAATCTTCATTCTCTTCTCTTTCATATTCTCTTAGCTTATCTATTAAAACCCTCAGTATGGCCTCATCACCAGTATTCAATTGTCCATAATATCCTGATATTACAATATTTTTCATTTGATTTTCTCACCCAAATTCATTATTTTGAATAAACCTAAGTTTTGTTGCAGAAAATAAACTTTGAAAGCTGCAAACTCAAATCAAAATGGAGGTATTGAAGATGCCAGACAGAATCACATGCAATGTTTCCGACTGCATGTACTGGGATAACAAAAGATGTACAGCACCATCAATTGAAGTTTCTGTAGATGGTGGCGGATCTTCTGCCCATGGAACAAAGGAAAAAACAAACTGTCACACCTACCAGCTTCGAAGATAACACCTATCTTTTGACTTCACTTCCATAAGGACAGACCCTCATGCATATGCCGCACACCTGACCCCGCCCAATGAACTTAAACTTTTCCTTCATATAACTGCTGCATGCATGGGGGTCTATCATCTCGTTCCTATCAATACCTAAATGCCATGTTCTTCCATAGATTGCCTGTGCAGGACAGCTCACAACACAAAGATTACAATCGCCACATTTTGGTTCAATAATATTATTTTTAATTTCATTTTCTGGTTCATATGTTGTGAGAATTGTCCCAAGGCGCACACGCGGCCCAAATCTTTCATGGACAAAAAGATTACTCTTCCCAATAAAACCCATGCCAGACAGTACCGCTCCTATTTTGTGTGACAGCACACCCGAAAACCCATTGTCCTTGCCGTGGACACTTTGTGATGCAGCAACGCTCATGGCAAAATATCCTTTTGATTCCAAAAACAGCACACCTTTTAAGGTCAAAAGGTCAATGAGGTTATTGACAGCTTTGTAGTGGTGATAGTATGTAAATGTTGGAGAGTCAACAATTTGGTTAATAATGGCATCTGAAAGCTTTATAACCACTGTTATGCAAGTTTTGAACATCTTCAAATCATCTGGCAAATATTGATTTATGGAAGAAAATCCTACATCACTTGCACCTTCGCTAAGTAGCATCTTTTTAAGTTCTTCCAAAAGCATTTTATAACCACTCTCTCTTCTAAAAAATGAAATTCAAAACTTCCTCTATATTTGACATACCAAAGACTTCAAGCATGCTATCAGTCTGAATTCTTTCCATATTTCTCTTTGGAACGATAGCTCTTTTAAACCCCAGCTTTTTTGCTTCATTCAATCTTTTTTCTATATTCGACACAGCTCTAATCTCGCCTGTCAAACCCACTTCACCTATTAATACAGTATCTCCAATAGGAATTCCTTTATAACTTGAAGCTATTGCACACACAATGGCAAGGTCTGCTGCCGGCTCTGAAACCTTAAACCCACCTGCGACATTTACATATATATCTTGACTATTTAACGCAAGTCCAATCTTCTTTTCAAGCACAGCACAGAGCATCACGCATCTGTTATAATCAATTCCAGTTACTGTTCTTCTTGGCGTACCAAAAGATGTTGGTGTGGTAAGGGCCTGTATCTCTAAAAGAATAGACCTTGTTCCTTCTATTGCAGAATAAATAGCAACACCCTCAACATTGTAGCTGCTTTCTAAAAAAATGCTTGAAGGATTTTTTACTTCAACAAGTCCACCGTCTGTCATCTCAAAAATCCCAAGCTGGTTTGTAGGACCAAATCTATTTTTGTAAGCTCTGATTACCCTATAGGTGTTAAACCTCTCTCCTTCAAAATACAAAACACAGTCAACCATGTGTTCTAAAACCCTCGGTCCTGCAATAAGACCATCTTTTGTCACATGCCCCACAATTACAGCTGTGATTTTATAAGTCTTTGCAATTTTCAAAAGCTGCATTGTCACATCTCTGACCTGGGTTACACTTCCAGGTGCTGACTGGTTTTCTGGCATATACATTGTCTGGATAGAATCAATTATAACAAACTCTGGTTTTGTTTCTAAGATAATATTTTTTACTAAATCAAAATTGGTTTCACACACAACATCAAAGTTTCCATCTATATTGAGCCTTTGTGCTCGAACTTTTAGCTGGTTTGCTCCTTCCTCGCCTGATACATACAAAACCTTCATTCTTCCACTTAATATATTTGCAACCTGCAACAGCAGGGTTGACTTTCCAATCCCCGGCTCACCACCAAGCAAAACAAGCTCTCCCTTTACAAATCCGCCACCAATGACAGTATCCAGCTCTTCTATGCCAGATAAAAATCTTTCTTCTTTTGTGCTGACATTAGAAAGTTTTAATACTGCTGAGTTCTCTTTTGAAATAGAGATAGTTTCTTTTTTGTTTTGGTCTATTCTTTCAAGCACAAAGGTATCCCAGCTTGAACAGTTTGGACATCTTCCAAGCCATTTTGAGGTTTTAAAGCCGCACTCCTGGCATACATAAACACTTTTCATCTTCATTTTAAATTCTCCTCAAAATCATTTCAAATCCACACGATATATTTTTATCATATTTTCACACATTTATAAAGAGTTATGATATAATCTAATCGATAGGGTATTTAAGTTGAGGAGGTCTGTTTTTCTAAAATGAAAGTTCTGCACCTTATAAGCGGTGGTGATACAGGGGGAGCAAAGACACATATAATAAACCTGTGTTCAAAGCTAAAAGATGTTGTCAGTCTTAAAATTATATGTTTCATGTATGGACAATTTTATGAAGAGGTAAAAAATGCTGGAATTGATATAGATGTTATTCAGCAATCTTCTCGATTTGACTTAAGCGTGGTTGACAAGATTGCGCATATTGTTGAGGCTGAAGGTTATGATATAATTCATTGCCACGGCGCAAGAGCAAATTTCATTGGAATGTTTCTAAAACGAAAAATCAAAAACAAGCCATTTATCACAACAGTACATAGCGATTTTGATTTAGATTTTCAAGATGTTTTTTATAAGAGAGTGGTGTTTTCATATCTGAACAAACTTGCTTTAAAAAGATTTGACTATTTTGTCTCTGTGGGCTCTGCACTAATTGACAAGATAAAAGGGCTTGGGATAAGAGAAGATAGGATTTTTCTTTTGTATAATGGTTTTGATTTTTCAAAAGAGATACATTATGTGCAAAAGGATGAGTTCTTATCAAAGTTTCTTGACAGAAAAGTATTTGATTCCAAAATAGTTATAGGAAACTTAAGCAGGTTATACAAGGTAAAAGGTTTGGATGTATTTATAAAAGCTGCAAATATAATAGCTAAAAAATATCCTGATGTCATTTTTTTAATTGGTGGAAGTGGTCCTCAAAAGGAGTTTTTAAAGCAAATGATAAATGAATACAATTTGAACGACAGGGTGTTTTTACTTGGCAGTATAAAAAATCCATATGACTTTTTTAATAGCATAGATATAAATGTCATCAGTTCATACTCTGAAACATTCCCATATTCAATCTTAGAAGCAACAGCACTTGAAAAGTGTTGCATATCAAGTAAAGTAGGTTCTGTGCCAGACCTAATTGAAGATGGGAAAAATGGTTTTTTATTTGACGTTGGAGATTATAAAGGGCTTGCTCAAAAGATAGAAATTCTTTTGCAAAATAAAGATCTCATCAAAGAGTTTGGACAACTTCTTTCTAAAAAAGCAAGAGAAAGGTTCTCTGCAGAAAATATGGCAAGGATGCAATTTGAGATTTATAAAAGCATACTTTCGAAAAAATAAAAGGGCTACCTGCTTCAAAAGTCTTATTTTCAAACCTCTTAGCAAGGTAGCCCTTTTGATTTTAAGACCTGAGAATTTCACAGCCTCACGTTTCTTTCCTTGCTGCTAATTCTTATAACCTCACTTACCTCTGATACAAAAATCTTACCATCCCCTGGATTTCCTGTTGAACAGCACTCCAAAATAATGTCAATCACCTTTTCAAACTTCTCATCACTCACAACAATCATCACAAGCACTTTTGGAAGAAGGTCTACAGTGTAGCTTCCGGCTCTCCACTGCAAGGTAATACCGCGCTGTATACCTCTTCCTTTAACTCTCATAACTGTCATTCCGTATATGCCCTCTCTTTCAAGGCACTCTTTGAGGTCGTTGAGCTTTTCCTCTCTTATGATGGCTTCTATTTTCTTCATCTCAAAACACCCCCAAAATTAAATTCCGCCATAAGCCTCTTCGCCATGCTGGGATATGTCAAGACCAACAGTCTCCTCTTCATATGTCACAGCCAAGCCAACTGTTCTGTCAATCACTTTTGAAGTTATTATGGTCACAATAAACGAAAATGCCCAAACAACTAACACCGAGATAAGTTGAACAAAAAACAGCTTGTAGTTTCCAAGCAAGAGCCCATCGTTTCCTGCTGGATTTACAGCCTTGCTTGCAAATATGCCTGTTGCAAGCGCCCCCCAAGTTCCACCCATTCCGTGGCAAGCCCAAACATCTAACGTCTCATCAAGTTCTAATCTTTCTCTAAGTCTAATACAGTAGAACGATATTATAGATGCAACTGCACCAATAACAATTGCTGAAAGAGAGTTTACATAACCTGATGCAGGTGTTATTGCAACAAGCCCAACCACTGCACCTGTTGCAATTCCAATTGCGCTTGGTTTTTTGTAAAGCCAGCTTATAATCATCCAAGAAACTGCAGCTGATGCAGCAGCAATATTTGTTACAACAAATGCGTTGACACCAATCTCGTTTGCAGCAAGGCTGCTACCGCCGTTGAACCCGAACCAGCCAAACCAAAGCAAAAACGCCCCAACAAGTGTTAAAGGAATATTATTTGGCTCCATCTGAACTTTGCCAAAGTCCTTTCTTTTTCTTAGCACAAGCGACAGTGCCAAAGCTGAACTACCTGCAGTGATGTGGACAACAGTACCTCCTGCAAAGTCAAGTGCTCCCAAGTTTTTGAGCCATCCACCTTTTGCCCACACCCAATGTGCAACAGGGTTGTAGACAAATATTGACCATAGTAATGTAAAAAGTATATAACTGCTAAATTTTATTCTCTCAACATAAGCACCTACAATAAGTGCAGGAGTAATTGCTGCAAACATCATCTGAAATGCCATGAACAAAAGGTGTGGGATTGTTGCTGCATAGTCAGGGTTAGGCTTATATCCAACATTTTTTAATCCTGCCCACTCAAAGCTCCCAATCAGTCCAAACTTGTCAGGTCCAAAAGCCATGCTGTAACCAATCAAAACCCATTCAATGCTGATAAGTCCCAGAGTCAGTGCTGACATGGTAATTGTGGAAAGAAGGTTTTTTCTTCTGACCATACCACCATAAAAAAGACCTACTGCTGGTGTCATCAGCATAACCAAAGCAGTTGAAATTAAAACCCATACAATATCAGCATAGTTCATCCAAAACACCCCCAAATTTTATTTTGAAAGTCTATATCCGCCTAAAATGCAAAATGGGGACATACCTTTTTTGGTATGCCCCCATTGGCAATTACAATTTTATTATATTCTCTTCTTTGTAAATTGTCAATAGGTGAAAGAGAAAAACTTCTAAATTGCAAAAATAAAAGCTCCTTGGAAAAAGGAGCTGCAAAAATTCTTTTATCTTTTCGAGAACTGGGGTGCTCTTCTTGCTTTCTTGAGACCGTATTTCTTTCTCTCCACCATACGTGGATCTCTTGTAAGAAATCCTGCCTTTTTCAAAACTGGTCTTAAAGTTGGGTCAGCAAGCACAAGTGCTCTTGCAATTCCATGTCTTACTGCACCCGCTTGACCAGAAAGACCGCCGCCTTTAACCTTTGCAATCACATCATATTTGTTGAGCGTTTCAGTAAGTGTCAATGGCTGCTTTACAATAATTCTCAATGTCTCAAGAGGAAAATACTCTTCCATGTTCTTATCGTTCACAATAATTTTGCCACTTCCAGGTGAAACCCAAACCTTTGCAACAGAAGTTTTTCTTCTACCAGTTGCATAGTATTTTACCTGCGCCACTTTCATATCCTCCCCTTACAAAACTATATTTCCAGTACTTCTGGCTTCTGTGCTGCATGTGGGTGATTTGGTCCTCTGTAAACTTTGAGCTTTCTCATGAACCTATCTCTCAGCCTATTTTTAGGAAGCATTCCGCGCACCGCAATCTCAATTGCCTTCTCTGGATGCTTTTCAAGAAGTCTGCGATATGGTATGAACTTGAGTCCACCTGGATACTTTGTATGATATCTGTATCCATCCTTGTCAAGCTTTTTGCCAGTCAACACAACCTTTTCAGCATTGATTACAATAACATAGTCGCCAGTGTCAACATTTGGAGTAAACTGCGGTTTGTGCTTGCCTCTCAAAATCACAGCAATTTTAGCTGCAAGCCTTCCAAGCGGCTTTCCTGTTGCATCAATAACATACCACTTCTTTGGAACCTCGTTTGGTTTTGCAAGGTATGTCTTCATCGCTTCTCCCTACACTCCTTTTGAAATTTTGTTTTCTGAAAATCTATATTATCAACTCATACTCGGGGCCTCATTTTAAAACATAAAATATTCTAATACATTATATTGTCAATGTCAATTGCTTGGACAAGGATTTTTACTCTAAAAACACAAAGCATCTGATAAAAATTTTGGTAAAATATAAATGTAAGCTCTTGATTGATAAGAAAGGGGGAAATCTTATTGAAATATTTGGTTGCACCGGATAAATATAAGGGATCGTTTGACGCTTTAGTCGCATCCGAAATAATAAAAGAAGCTATTGTTGAGGTTGACAAAGGTGCAGAAGTTTTTCAGCTTCCGCTTGCCGACGGTGGAGAAGGAACCCTGACAGCTCTATCTAAAATTTTTGGTGCCAAAATAGAACAGGTTGAGGTAAATGACCCTCTTTTTAGGAAGATCAAAAGCAGGATAGGATTTTTTGAAGACAAAGCAATCATTGAAATGGCAGAATGTTCAGGTCTTCTTCTTTTAAAAGATGAAGAAAGAAATCCTCTTTACACAACAACATATGGTGTTGGTGAACTCATCAAATACGCAATTTCAAAAGGAGTTAAAGAAATCATCATTGGCATTGGCGGCTCTGCAACAAATGATGCAGGTACAGGAATGCTGAGCGCGCTTGGAATGAAATTTTTGAATGAAAATGGAGAAGAGTTAAAACCAATCGGAGAAAACTTGATTAAAATAAAAAAGATAGATGATTCAGAATTTTTGAAAGATGTTCGCAAAGTAAAATTTACAGTTCTGTGCGATGTTACAAATCCATTGTACGGAGAAAACGGTGCAGCGTATGTGTTTGCACCTCAAAAAGGGGCAGATGAAAATGCTGTAAAGCTTCTTGATGAAGGATTAAAAAATTTTGCAAATGTCGCCAAACAGTATCTTGGAAAAGACCTATCAACCTCAAGTGGAGCTGGTGCTGCAGGGGGCTTGGGATTTGCACTTTTGGCTTTTTTGAACGCTCAGTATGTCTCGGGAATAGATTATATACTAAGCGCTTCGAACGCTGAAGAACACGTCAAATCGGCAGATATTATCATCACCGGTGAAGGAAGATTTGACAGGCAAAGCTTATCTGGAAAATCTACAATTGGAATTGCAAGACTTGGTGCAAAGTTTGGCAAAATGGTAATTGTTATTTCAGGGTCAATTGATTGTCCTTTTGAAGAGTACACAAAAGAAGGTATAACCTCAATTTTCTCTATTGTTGATATGGCATCATCACTCGACAGATGCCTAAAGGAGGCACCACGACTACTTAAAGAAACTACAAAGAGCATTGTGAATTTGATTTTAAGATCAAAAAAGTTTTAAAAAAGCAGATAAAATCATCAGGGCTATTCCTCTTTCTTTACGGAATAGCCCTGAACAGGAAGTTTCACTCTATGCAAAAACAATGTGGATATCCTGTGTCATACCACTTTTCTGGCAATTTGATGACCAAAGCGTTTTCTAACTGGTCAAATTCAAGCTTACCTTCAAATCCCAAAAGTTTTACTTTTTTTACAAAAATACCACTTGATAATCCCAAACTTTTGATGATTGCCTTGTGGTCCCCTGGATACTTCATTTGAAAGGCAAAAATTTTTCCATCTTTTTGGGTAAATCTAAAATCCTCTGGCGTCCACTCAAGTTTTTTCTCCTGAAAAGCTCCACCTTGCCCTTTTGTCGGACCTTCTCTATATCTTTTCCATGGACGCGTCCCATATATACCTTCTCCATTTACTCTCATCCATTTTGCAATCTCATCAAGAATATAAAGACATTCATCATCCAGCGTGCCATCTGGTTTTTGCGGAATATTCAAAAGAAGGTTTCCACCTTTGCTGACAATATCAATAAGCATTTCAATTACCTGTTGCGGGGTTTTATAAACCGCTCTAACATCATAAAACCAGCCACCTAAACATGTATCCGTCTGCCATGGATGAGATAGAATATCTTCGGCTGCTCCACGTTCAATGTCCAAAACACCAATTTTATAGACTTCTGGGTTTGTGTCTTTTTGAGTGTGCACTGCTTGGTTTATACCACCGTGATTCTTTGCACTTGTATTGTAAAGATGCGCGACAATATTGAGTCCAACTTCTCCAAAAGGAACACCGCCGTCTGTATATAAAAAGTCTGGTTCATATTGGTCAATCAAATCTTTGATTCTTAAAAACCATTTCATATGCCACTGGGGATTGGGCGAGTACCAATTGACAATCTTCCCATGCTGTTTTTCCAATTCGTACTCGTCCCTATTTGGATGATAAAAATCCTCATAGGCCGGATCATTTCCATCATATGGGATACCTTTATATGATCCTTTTGTGTCATGCCCTTTACTTGGTGCAAACCATGAAAAGCTTGCAGCCAGATGTTCTGATACACCAAACGGAAGTCCTCTTTCCCTTGCGGCTTTGCACCACATTCCAACAATATCTTTCTTCGGGCCCATATTTACTGCATTCCACCTATGGTACCGAGAATTCCAGTTATCAAAGTTATCGTGGTGAACAGCCTGAGCAACAAAATACCTTGCACCTGCTTTGATATACAGATCAATTAGTTCCTCCGGCTTAAACCTTTCGGCTTTCCACATCTGAACTATGTCTTTGTAACCAACCTTTGAAGGGTGATCATATTTTCGCCAGTGATAGTAATATTGTGGCTCTCCTTCTCTGTAGATATTTCTTGCATACCAATCCCCATACATTGGAACACTCTGAGGTCCCCAGTGCGCCCAAATTCCAAACTTTGCATCCAAAAACCATTGAGGGCATTTGAATTGTCTTAATGATTCCCAAGTAGGTGAAAAAGGACCTTCTTGGATGTTAAAATTGATTTTTTCCATTTCTCTTCTACTCCTTCTTTGATTTTACCTTTCAAAATTTGTATTAGGTTTCGAAAGAACCCTCTCAATCTCATTATAATCTGGAACAGCTGGCAAGGCTCCTTTTTTTGTTGCACAAAGAGCTCCTGCAACATTCGCTTTTCTTGTTATTTCTATTAACTTTCCAAACGAAATATCTTTTAACGTGCCTATTTTCCAAATTTCGAACAAGATTAAAGCCATAAAACAGTCTCCACATCCTGTTGTATCGACAGCTGTAACCTCGATAGATGGTACTCTTTCTTTATTGCCACCGCAAAACACAATAGTTCCTTTTTCCCCCATTGTAACAAATAGAAGTTTTACTTTATCTTTGATCATCTGGTAAAAATCTTCTGGATAGAGAGCATAAAGATTTACTTCTTCCAAGGAAACTTTTAATATATCTACGTAACCTAATTTGATAGGAAGCATGATTGTATCTATTGCCAGGTTTTTGCTTTCCCATAGCGGCTCTCTAAAATTTGGATCATAGGAAATTAATAATCCATTGTTCTTTGCAATTTCCAAAATATGAAATGTTGTCTTTCTGTTAGTGTTATGTGTCATAGATAAAGAGCTGAAGTGGAGAATCTTTGAAGATTTTATTATTTCCTCTTCAATTTCATCCGGAGTTATGTAAACATCTGCACCATGTTTTCTTGAAAAACTAAACGATCTTTCTCCTCTTTCGTCAACTTTTACAAATGCAAGGGTAGTAAAATATTGATCAGTAATCTTTAGTCCAGACACGTCTACCCCTATTTCTTCTAATTTATTTTTTATCATTCTTCCAAACATATCGTTCCCTACTTTAGAAATAAGAAAAGTTTTTCCACCCCACTTTGCAATAGCACCTGCTACATTAGTAGGTCCACCCCCAATATTGGCTTCAAACAAATTTCCTTCTACGTTCAAAAAATCAATAAGCGCTTCTCCAAAACAAACTATGCTCATGGAAATACCTCCCAACAAATCTATGAAAATAGCTTAAAACCCGCAACCATCAAAGTGGGCCCCTCATATAAAAGGATATGAGGAGCCCACTTTCCACTATTGATAGAGCAGTGGCTTTATTTGCGGTGAATCTACATTTTTCTTGTCATACCAATAAAATCCGCTATCAATCTTCTTAGGTAGTTTTTCACCTTTTATTGCTTTTATAGCAGCCTCAACAGCCTTGTATCCCATTCCAATAGGATTTTGAGTAATAGCACCAGCTTCAATTCCAGCTTTTATTGCATCGATTTGCTGTTTACCTGAATCATATCCTACAACCACTATTTTCCCCACTTTTTTCAACTCTTTTACTGCATTCAAAACACCTATTGCTGAACCTTCATTTGCTCCGAAAATACCTTTTAGCTTAGGATGAGCTTGAATAATAGCCTTTGCAAGATCTGTAGATTTTAGATGGTCACCTCCACCATATTGAATATCTACAATCTTTATCTTGGGATATTTTTCTTTTATTCTGTTAACAAATCCATCTCGTCTGTCAATTCCTGTTCTACTTGTTTGGTCATGAACTACAAGTGCTATTTCCCCTTTATACCCTATCAATTGAGCCATTTTATCGGCAGCAAATGCTGCAGCTTTAACATTGTCAGTAGCAACAGTTGTAACCGGAATATCACTGTCAACGCCTGAGTCAAATCCAATAACTGGAATACCCATTGATTTTGCTTTCTTTAAATATGGAATTACAGCTTTGCTATCTAACGCTGCAATACACAGAGCATTTGGTTTTTTAGCCAACGCCGCTTGAAGCATTTCTATCTGCTTGTCAACCATTGATTCCGACTCAGGTCCTTCAAAAGTAATTGTTACATTATAATCTTTTGCAGCTTTTTCTGCTCCTCTTTTAACAGCTTGCCAAAATTGATGTTGAAATCCTTTTGAAATCATTGCAATGTAAAGTTTCTTACCTGTAGTCTTTTTTGCAGTTTTAGCCAAAGTACTTTTTGTAGCATAAATAAAAGTTAATGAAACTAAGAACACCACACTTACAATTAATGAAATAATTCTAAACCACCTTTTCATAGAAAAAACCTCCTTTTTTTGTTTTTTTATTAGCCTTTTGCAAAAACGCTCAAGATGAGCGTTATCAAGCTTTACATAGAATCAAAAAAGACTGGTCACCCTCCTCATAATTGTAGTAAAATATGATTATATAAAACAAATTTTCTACTATGAGGAGGGTTCCAAAATGTTCAACACCAAACCTAAACAACTTTCTTTCATAGACCTATTCTCCCACCTAAAGGCTTTGGCTCTCTACAAGCCTGAAAGCCTCTTGGGCTTGTTCAATAAATTCATTGACTTGTCACATTATATACCTTCTTCTTTCTACAATGCCTACTACAAATATTTCGGTAAGCATAGATACTTCTCTTTAGAATCTATGCTTTGTTGCTTCCTCGTCCAAAAATTGCTCAAACTCAATACTTTAACTCAGCTTCGTGCTGTCTTACTCAACTCATTCGAACTTCGCTCATTTTGTAATCTTCATGGCAATGTCCCTTCTATCTCTACTCTCTCTCGCTTTAGAAAAATATTTGCAAGTGAAATCCATAAACTTTTTCAAAATATCTCTATCCATGCACATAATATTTCCATCCAACAATGCCCTCAAGATTCTTCAATCTTAATCTTCGACACAACAGGTATTGTCCCAAAGGTTCGTGAAAACAATCCTAAATTCATTCATCTACTGCTGAAAAATACCTCAAAAGCTAACCCTGAACTTCCCTCTGAAAAAGTCTACTCTCTCGTTTATTCTTCTTTGCCTAAAACTGCTAACGCTAATTCTAACATCCGTCTTATGTTTGTAAATGGCCATTTCTGCTGGGCTTTAAAATTTGCAGTCATTACCAACGCTCTCGGTATCCCTTTAGCTTTAGTACCTCTGTTTAACTATGATTCCCCTTCCTCTGACCCACAAGAAGCAAAAGCTATCTCCGACTCTAAAGGTTTAATTCCTTCGCTCGAAACTTTATTCTCTTATATCCCCAAAAATTTCTCCACTTTCATCGCCGACAGTGCTTTGGATTCCCACAACATATACTCCACTTTAAAAAATACCTTTAACTTCTCCAAAATCGTTATTCCACTAAATACAAGAGCTTCTAAAAATACTACACCTACATCAGACCCCAATATCGTTATTTCTGAAGATGGTATCCCTATCTGCAAAAAGTTCAACAAACCTTTTAAACCCGAAGGCAAATGTCAGGGTAAAAATCGCTCTTTGCGCCTTAAATGGACTTGCCCTATGTCACAATACAAAGATGGCAAACGCATCTGCTCTTGCCCTCAGCCTTGTACTACCTCTAAATCGGGTAGAATGTTCTATACATACCCAGATAACTTTCGCTCTTTCCCAGGTATCAACAGAAATTCACAAGAGTTTTTTGACCTCTACAAAAAACGTGTCGCTGTAGAGCAGACTATTTACCACCTGAAATCCTACATGGGCTCTGATACTATCTCTACTTATGACCATATTTCTATTTTCTCTGATTTCTTGCTATCTGCCATTACTTTCTCGCTCTTGTTTATTCTCGCTCACAATATCAAACTCTATTGCTCTAAATTGACTATCAAAAAACTTAACAAGCTCAAAAAACTTATCGCTTAATACTACTATTTTTTAAATCTATTTCTTACAAAAAATTTCTGGTTTTGTTTTTACTTAACCTTCTAAAACAAGGAGTTAAGAAGGCTTAGGATATTATTGTCTTTTTTGAAGTTGTTAATTTTTGTCATATGTTTGTTGCTGATTATTTTTGTTGGTATTGATAATATTTGGTTTTCACTTCTCTTTTCTTTTTGTATCTTGATTGTATTTCATGTTAGTATTGGTGCCTTTTACCTTCAATCACCACCTATTTTGCAAACGCCTATTGTTTTTTTATTTTATTTACCCTTAAATAGGGTAAATAAAATCCTATTTAGTCCGTCTTCTTCTAATAATGTCTAAATATACAGCTCCTATTACAATAATTCCACTTATAACAATTTGCCACTCTTGTGGAACAGAAAGAATTCTCAAACCATTTGTAAGTGTACTCATAATAAGTGCACCTATAACAGTTCCAATTATTGATCCTTCTCCACCACTCAAAGAGGTACCGCCAATAACAACAGCTGCTATTGCGTCTAATTCATAACCTTGTCCTAAAGCAGGCTGAGCTGAATTCAATCGTGAAGCCATCAATATCCCACCAATTCCTACAAAAAATCCACATAACATGTAAATTATTATTTTCCACCTGTCCACATTTAAACCTGAAAGTCTTGCGGCTTCTTCATTACTACCAATGGCAAAATCATATCTACCAATTGCGGTTTTTGTAAGGATAATATTTGCAATTATTGCAAAAAGAATAAAAATTAAAATTGCGTTTGGAATATCAGCACCAGGAATTATCTTTCCAATTATTGAACCCATAGCAATATCTGAAAAACTTGGAGCATCAGTATAATAAATTGGAGTTGCACCTGAGATAACAAGTGCTAAACCTTTTGCAATCATCATCATACCAAGTGTTGCAATGAAAGGAGGAAGTTTCATTTTTGAAATGACAATTCCATTTACAAAGCCACATAGCATTCCTGTACCAATTCCTCCTAATACTCCTAACCATACTGGAAGATGCCAATATGTAATGAAAACTCCACTCATTACAGCTGATAGTGTCATAACTGTTCCAATAGAAAGGTCTATTCCACTTGTTATAATTACAAAAGTAACACCCAATGCTAACATTCCATTTACACATGTTGCAAGAATTATTGATATAATATTTTCAAATGTGCAAAAATTGGGAGATGCCAGTGAGAAAAATACAAATAACAAAAATAAACTTCCAAACATAAGAAGTTGCCGTAAGGCCTCTTTCCTAAAACCACGAAATTTTTGAGTAGTTTCCATTCTTATACCTCCAACTTTAAAATTATATAAGATTTAGAATTAGTTTTCATACATCGTAGCATATTTCATTATTAATTCCTCTGTTGCTTCTTTCCCACTCAGCTCCGCTGTTATTCTTCCTTCACACATAACTATAATTCTGTGACTCATACGTAAAATCTCTGGCAACTCAGAAGAAATCATAATTATTGATTTTCCTTCATTTACAAGTTCATTCAACAATTTATATATTTCATTTTTAGCCCCTACATCAATTCCCCGCGTTGGTTCATCAAATATCAAAATATCGCAATTTTTCATAAGCCATTTTGCAATAATAACTTTTTGCTGATTCCCGCCAGACAAATTTCTGACTTTTTGATTTAATGAAGGAGTCTTAATTCTTAATTTTTTTACATATTCATTACAAATCCTTTCAGCTCTTTTCTTTTTCACAAAACCTAAGGGGTTTAAAAATTCTTTCATAGAAGGTAAAACCATGTTACTTTCTACGTCTAATCCCAACATTAACCCATATCTTTTTCTATCCTCCGACAGATAAGCTATCCCATGTTTTATAGCGTCAGACGGACTTTTTATATGAACCTTTTTACCTCTTACATAAATCTCACCTGATTCAACTGGATCAGCCCCAAATACAGCTCTTGCTACTTCAGTGCGACCTGCTCCAACCAATCCCGCAAAACCTAATATCTCACCTTTTCTCAACTTGAAACTTACATCTTTTATTTCATTACCTCTTTTTAAATTACTTACCTCTAAAACAATTTCACTATTCTCTTTTACTTCTTTTTCTCTCAAAGTTTCGTAAATTTCTCTTCCTACCATCATACTTATAATTTCATCTATTGTGATTTCATCAATTTTAGCAGTTCCTATATACTGGCCATCTCTCATAACAGTTACTCTATCAGCAATTTGTTTTAATTCTTCTAAGCGATGTGATATATAAATAATCCCCATTCCATTCGCTTTTAGTTTTCTTAAAATATTGAAAAGCTCTTCGACCTCTCCCTCACTTAAAGCCGCAGTAGGTTCATCCATTATCAACACTTCAGAATTAAAAGATAATGCCTTTGCAATTTCAACCATTTGTTGCTTTGCAACAGTTAAATTCGCTACTTTCGTTTTTGGATCTACTTTTAAATGCAACATGTCTAACAGTTCTTTCGTTTTTTTATTCATTTCTTCCTCGTCCAAAAAAAGAGAAAAACTTTTTCTACGAGGTTCTCTCCCTATAAAAATATTCTGAGCAACTGTAAGATGTGGCATTAGATTTAACTCTTGATGAACAATGCTTATTCCCATCTCTTGTGCTATTTTTGGATTTGGAATTTCTACCTCTCTACCTTTATATACAATCCTTCCCGCATCTTTCTGATAAACTCCTGTTAAAATTTTCATCAATGTTGATTTCCCCGCTCCATTTTCACCTACCAATGCATGTATTTCACCTGGCATTAGTTCAAATCTCGCATTTTTTAATGCCTGAACCCCAGGAAAACTTTTCTCTATTCCTTCCATCAAAAGAAGTAACTGACTCATATACTTCTCAACTCCTGCTTTCAATAACATATTATGTTATCCAAGTTATATCTCTGGGTCTTCTCACTTCTTATAAAGTGGGCCAAAATTTTTGCATGCTCTAAAATCTGCTCCTTCCAAATCTTCTGTGCCAAATGCACTCCATGCACTTGGTCTGAATATTCTCTCCTCTTCAACATTATGCATACAAACTGGAATTCTTAACATTGATGCCAATGTGATAAACAAATCACCCACATGCCCATACGTTATTGCACAGTGATTTGCTCCCCAGTTTTCCATCACAGAATATACGCTCTTAAATACTCCCTTGCCAGTTAGTTTTGGTACAAACCATGTGGTCGGCCATGTCGGGTCTGTTCTTCTGTCAAGTATTTCATGAACATTTGCAGGAAGTTCTACTGTCCAGCCTTCTGCAATTTGAAGGACTGGCCCTAAACCTTTAACAATATTTAATCTTGAGATTGTAACAGGCATGCCGCCTCTTGTTACAAACTTTGTTGAAAATCCACCACCTCTAAAATATCCCAAATTAGCATAACAAAATCTTGTTGCGTCTAAGCACTTTTTAACTTCTTGCTCGGTAATCTCCCAGAAAGGTTTTATCGCAGGCTTGCCGTCAATCTCTTGCTGACCTGTTCCATCCAGTGCTGCAGAACCAGAGTTGATTAGATGGATAACACCATCCTCAAGGAGTCCTTCTGGCTTCCAACCTGTAACTCTATAAATAGCGCTACTGCTCCAATATGTTCGAACATCTGCAAAAATCTGAGCTGTATTTGTAAGTAAATGTCCAAATAACATACATACACCGTTTAAGCTGTCATTTTCAGTTGCAAGTATGTAAGGCTGTCTAAGTCCATTCCAGTCAAATGAGGAGTTTAGAATTGTTTCCATAAAGTCACCGTTTGGGAAGTGGTCTGTCCATTGACGCTGCCCTTGAAATCCTGCCAAAATTGCATTGTGACCAAGGCTTTCTTCTGGGTATCCTAATGCTTCAAGTTTTTTATTTCCAACCATCAAATCTCTTGTTATTATACCCATCTTAACTACAAATTCCCATACTTCATCCTTCTTTTTTCTGTCAACTCTTTTCTCCGGTGGATTAGGGTCTTCTCCTTCCCTACAATTATTTTTTATCCACTGCATTGCCCTTTCAAATTCTTCTTGGTCGTATATCTTTTCTTCTATCCGCCTTATTATTTCGGACATGTCAACATACTCAACTCTCATCCCAAGATAATCCTCAAAAAAGTCAGGGTCAACAATAGAACCTGCAATTCCCATCGATACGCTCCCAATTGAAAGATAAGACTTATTTTTCATTATAGAAACTGCTAAAGCACTTTTTACAAACTTTAAAATCTTTTCTTGGACATCCTTAGGAATTGAAAAGTCGTCTCTGTCTTGAACATCCTTGCCATAGATTTTAAAGACAGGAAGTCCTTTTTGGTTGTGAGCAGCAGATACAGCTGCAAGATACACAGCACCCGGTCTTTCTGTGCCATTAAATCCCCATACAGCTTTTGGAATATCCAATGTCATGTCCATTGTTTCAGATCCATAACACCAACAAGGTGTGACTGTTATGGAAACCCCTACTCCTTCTTTCTTAAAAAGTTCATCTGCCATTCTTGCCTCAACAACACCACCAATACATCGAGGTGGAAGTACACACTTTACCTTCTCACCATTTGGTAAATAAACGTTCTTTTCTATAAACTCTGCCACTGATTTTGCTAATCTCCATGTCTGCTCTTCTAAGGATTCTCTTACTCCACCATATCTTCCATCTATAGTTGGTCTTATACCTACCTTGGGGTAATCTTCAACAAATCTTTTTTCACCTATAAAAACATTTAATCTTTCATTTGACATTTTCAGCATTACTCCTTTCTTTCAGTTTTTGAAATGTAAAACTACACTGGCGAAATGGAAAGTGAGTTCGTGAAACGTTTAGCTTTTGTTTTACAAAAAATAATTTTTGAATTTCTTATTCTACTTTTAGTATATACTCTTTTTCACAACTTGTCAATATATCTAACTAATTTTTTGCTATAAGCTCTTATATAATTGTCGGTTAGTCACAATTATATATCACATTCTTCTATTCACCACAAAAATGGAGAGTCATTTATAATACCTTTTTTCTATTGTCTAAAGCAGTTTTCTATTTTTCCTCTCTTTTGATACAAGGAATCTAAAAATGTTTATAACTTATCACTAAAATTCTCTCTATATGTGCTAAACGTTTCACATTATACGACAAAATAAAAATTTCATTTTTGATTTTATTATATTCTTTAATGCATTCCTTGTCAATCACAAATAAATTGAATAAAAAATTAGTCAAAGCATTTTAAATCATCTTAAAACCAATAAAATCAACATTTGATTTCTTTTATAGACTTTTTTATTAAAAGTTGTGCATCCAACTTTTTAAAGAGAGGAAAATCGCTTTTATCCCCTTTTAATCTTTTCAAAATAAGTTCCGCTGCTACCTTGCCAATTTCCTCTGTCGGTTGCAGCACTAAAGACAATGGCGGTTTTACCATCCTTGCTATTTCAATGCTGTCAAATCCAATCACAGAAAGTTCCTCGGGAATTTTGACATCCTTTTCATTTAAAGCAATTACGCTCCCTACAGTCATATCGTAATTTGTAATGAATACCGCAGTAGGAGGACTATCTTTCTCTAAAAGTTCTATCATCTTTTTAAATCCTGATTCCATACTGTGATAATCACTAAACTTTATATACCCTTCGTCTATTTCCACGTTATAGTCCTTGTGTGCCTCAATATAACCTCTCAGCCTTTCCTTTGCTGTATATATATTTTGCGGACCACATATTATGCCAATTTTTCTATGTCCCATTGTAATAAGTTTTTCCACCGCTTTGTATGAAACCTCAAAATTGTTTACAACAATTGTGTCACAATCATAATCCGGAATTGGTCTATCAATTGCTATTATTGGAATATCTCTTTTTACAATTTTTCTTATATCAGAACCTTTCAAAGAAGTGGGAACAACTACAAGAGCATCTACTCTTTTTTTATAAAGAAAATCAAATCTTTCCTTTTCCAATTTCTCATCATCTTTATAGTCGCACACAACAACGCTGTAGCCTGTTTCAAGCAAGATTGTCTCTAAACTTGAAATAATAGTGCTAAAGAATTGCTCAAATACAGGTATAAGCACTCCAACAGCCATAGTCTTATTTGTCCTGAGCCCTCTTGCAATCTCATTTACCTCAAAATCCAACGCTTTTATAGCCTCTTCAATCAATATTCTATTTTTTTCAAGCACATGTCCTCCATTTAAGTACTTCGAAATTGTGGCAATTGATAATCCTGTGTAGCGAGCAATGTCTTTGATGGTCGCAGGAATTTTTATCACCCTCTTTTGTACAGTAATTTTTATTTTTAGTTTATTTTATCACCTTAAAGCCTTTTCAATCAAGAGTTTTAGCATGTATCGTTTGAAATGTTTGTTGTAAAATTAAATGCAACAGGGTAAAAAAAATTGAAGCCATAGCTTTAAACTGTGTATGATATTAGTTGGAAAGACAAACACATACACAGGAGGTTTGAAGCTACAGCCTATAATAATCATACCACAAAGAGAAGGAAATTTAAACACCTAAGTGAAGCCGAAAGAGGAGCGATAGAAAGACTGATAGAGCGCTTGGTCTGAGCATAAGAGAAATAGCAAAAAGATTAGGCAGAAATGCAAGTACTATTTCGCGAGAGATAAAGCGAGGAACCACAACTCAAATGAGAACTGACCTGAGCACATTTGAAAAGTATTCTTCTCAAACAGGTAAAGCTGTGTATGACAAAAACAGAGCAAGGTGTGGTAGGAAAAGTAAACTTTTGGAAGTGGAAGAATTTTTAAAACTTGCAGAAGAGAAGATGCTGAAAGATAAGTGGTCAGTTGATGCGGTGGTTAGGTACTGCAGACAGGAACTCGGATTTAGCAAAGATAAGAAGGTATGTACAAAGACATTATACAACTGGATAGGAAAAGGGTTTTTGAAAGTAAAGAACATAGATTTGCCAGTTAGAGTTAGATTAAAGCCAAGGAAAGTAAGCAGAAAAGTAGTGAAGAGTAAGCCAAAAGGCAAGAGCATAGAAGAAAGACCACAAGTAGCAAATAACAGAAAGAAATTTGGGCATTGGGAAATAGATACCTGAGACTTGTCAAGAATTTTGTGTTTCTAATTTATAACGTAAGTTGTAGAGCTGTATTATATTGTTAGAACATTTTTCAATACAAGGAACTTCTTTTTTCTATTTTGTTCGACGCAGGTTTTCACGTTGTAAATAAATATTTATTTCTAAAACATCAACAGACTGAAAATATCCACCAGAGTTTATTCTGATTTTATCAATCATACTATTGACACTTTCAACTGCATTTGTAGTATAGACATGCTTTCTTAAATCTTCAGGATATTTCATGTGGGCAAGATAAAACTCTGTTTTTCAAATATTCCTTTTCTGATTTTGTCCAAACTTTTATTAAAAGCTGAAGCATCTTCTTTTGTCATGTGTTTTCTGACATTACGCTAGAGGTGGACAAAACATAGCTGATGATCAGCAAGAGGGTAAGCAAGTTTGACAGCATTTATAATACCAGGAAAGTCATCGCTTACAACTATTAAAACTTCTTTAAGACCTCTTGTAATTAAGTCTTCGAAGACTTTTGTCCAATCGGCTTTATTTTCTTTGCCGAAAAAGGTGTAAACTTCAAAGATGTCTTTTTTACCTTCCAAATCGATACCAAGCACGACATAGCAAGTAGCCTGTTTAACTTTAGAATTGTCTTTAACTTCGCAATGATAACTGTCGATGATAAGTGCAAAAGTACTTGTGGGCAGTTCTCTTTGTTTGAATAACTGAAGTTCATTTTTAAGGTCTTCTTTAATTTTTAGGATTTCATTTTCAGAGTAAGGTAGATTCATGGTTTTCAAAGTTTGAACAAGTGAGCTTTCCGAGTAACCATTTGCGACTAAAGACATAAGGAGTGTAATATATGAGTCATCTACTCTTTTGTATGGGTCAGGTAGAATAGAAGGTCTAAAGTTCTTAGTGCGAGCTCGAGGAACAGAAATTTCAAGAGTACCAATGGAGGTTGCAAGTTTTCTATCATAAAATCCATTACCTTTGTCATTTTAGCAAGGTAAATATTTCTTTCTGACACCATGAGCTACTTTTGCAAATTTTCTAAGAGCTGTTTTAAGGCTGGACGTGAGGGATCGTCTTTTAAGCAATACATGTTTAATACCTGCTCGATAGCCATATTTTTAGCGATTTCAAAAATTTCATTTTTGTTCATGATCGTGAACTCCCTTTTTTTTGATTATTTCAATACTAATTAGACAGTGGATACAATTTTATTTTAACTCCCGATATATCCGTTTATTTTCATGGACGCAATTCATTACAAGATAAAAGATGAGGGTAAAATTGTGAATAAAGCTGCCTATGTTGTTTTGGGTATTAACATTGAAGGATATAAGGATGTTTTAGGGATATGGATTGGAGAAAGTGAAAGTTCTAAATTCTGGTTGGGTGTTTTGAATGACTTGAAAACAAGAGGAGTGGAAGATGTATTACTGTTTTGTGTTGACGGCTTGACAGGTTTAAAGGAAGCAATAGAAGCAGTGTTCCCAAAAAGCGATATTCAAAGGTGTATTATTCATCAGCTCAGAAATTCGTTCAAATATGTTTCATACAAGCATATAAAAGAATTTTCAAAGGATTTTAAAAGAGTGTATCAGGCAACTAATGAAGAAGAAGCGCTGGAGAATTTTTATCATGTAAAAGAAAAATGGGGGAAACAATATCCTTATGCGTTCAGGAGTTGGGAAAGCAACTGGGATACACTGACTTCGTTTTTTAAGTTTCCCCCAGAGATAAGGAAGATAATTTATACAACAAACATCATAGAAGGAGTTCATAGACAATTTAGAAAAGTGACAAAAGCAAAATCAGTATTTCCAAACGATACAGCATTAGAGAAAATGCTTTATCTTGCAACAAAAAATGTTGTAAGAAAGTGGACACAGAGGTACAGAAATTGGGATATAATATTAAATCAGCTTTTGATAATGTATCCAGAACGTTTAAGTGGATATATAAATTAATAACAAACCTCAGTTCGCTTTTAGATTGCTTCCATGGAAGCAATCTAAAACAAATTAGAACCAAAAACTAGAGCAGTATATCCCCGTCTTAAATTTTGTCCAGCTTTTGAAAAATTTATGCATAAAAATTTTTAAAAGGGTAATACTAAAAAATAGAAGGTAGACAAGATTATCCTGAATGATTTCTTGCTATTTCTTGCTAAGAGGGATGGTTCAAGTTAAATACACAAAATTATTTACAGACCCCTTTCTCTTTTTCTCTTTCTCTTCTTTATTTTTTTAATTACATGACTCTCTCACCCTTAAACTTGTCTCTATCATTACCTTTTCAGATAAATTATGATCAAACGATTTAGTCGCCAAAACATCAATTATAAGCTTTCCTATTTCAGTATAATTCTGATCAACCGTTGTTAAAGAAGGAATAAAGGACTGAGCTAATTCTATATCATCAAAACCCGTCACTTTAATATCATCTGGAACTTTAAAGCCTCTTGAAACTAGTTCTCTTATAGCTCCTATTGCTACAATGTCATTTATACACATGATTACTTCTGGTAACTTTTTGTTTTTAAGCAATTTTCCTATTCCCTTTTTCCCCGCCTCAACACTGAAACCACTATATATTATCCATTCTTTTGAAGTGCTTAAATTGTACTCTTTAATGTATTTCAAAAAATACTCTCTTTTTGTTTCACTCGAACTTATACATTTTTCACCTAATATAATTCCTATCTTTTTATAACCTTTTTTAGCTATAAATTCTACTAATTCCCTAAAGCCTTTTTCCTCATCAGTGACAATATTTAAAGTACTACTTTCTTCATAGATACTATTTACAGTAATTATTGGAACTTTGCCTTTTATTTCCGCCATTTCCTTTACATACTTTTCATCTAATTTACATGCATTAATTCTTCCACCCAAAAAGATGATACCATCCACCTGCTTTTCCAAAAATGATTTCAAATAAAGCGATTCTATTTTATAATCACTAAACGAATTTCCCAATATGATGTTATAACCATGTTCAAGAGCACGTTTTTCTGCCTCTTTATAAATCTGAACAAAGAAGGGATTGCTGATATCAGGCAAAATTATTCCAATTGTTCTGCTTTCTTTTTTTGTTAAACTCCTTGCAAGCGCATTTGGCACATAATTATATTTTTTTATGATCTGCAATATCTTTTCAGCTTTCTCTTTTTTGACAGGACCACTCCCATTAATAACCCTCGATACCATACTCGGAGATACATTTGCTTCTTTTGCAATATCGTAGATTGTCACTTTCTTCATTTCGTACATCAACCCTTGCTGAAATGATTTCTTGTTATGAATTATAAATCACAACCCCTTGTAACACAAGAATAATTTTTTAGAGGTGCAACCTATTTCATTTTTATTATATTGCATAAAGCGATATTTGTCAATACCATTAAAAAACATACCACCCTAACATATAAAAATAATTATTTGTCAAATAAATGACTACAAAAAAACATCATATCAAATAAAAAAGAATAAAGAAGTTTAATAAGTAAAAAAAGCGGTTGATTCGCTCTCTCACAAGCAAACACCCACCCGAACTTCTTTTAAAGATTTCATTTTAGTGTAAACATCTATAACGAAAAAACAAAAGTAGTAACTGAAGTAGGAGTTAATGTATAGATATCTTTTTTTGGGCCTTTATATATTTCCTTTAAAGAGTTTTTCTCATTTGTTTCTATTATTTTCACCGCTTTATAATTCTCTACTCCCTTAAATTTTACATTCTTACTGTCCTCTGCTTGGTTAATTACTATAGTAACAATCCTTTTGTCATCCGGACTAATAAATGAACTAACAAGCAAATCAGTATCGCTTTTGCTCTTTGCATCAATCCTCACATACCCTGGTCTTACATATCTACTCCAATTTCCAAAAGCCCATAATCTTTTAGCAACATAATATTTGTGGGTATTTTTATCTACATAAATTAGGCCATCATTATAATCATAACAGGAAACTGCTATCCAATGTTGCCATGATGAAACAGATAAAATGGTGAGATCTTCATGAAGTGTTTTAGCAAGTTTAAGTGCCCCACCCATACCAAGGTCTCTTCCTGACTCCATTTGACACCATTCAGTCATATATAACGGTAGCTTGAATTTAGTCTTATCAAAAAAATTCTTAGCCATTTTTTTATCAAACTCGTCGCTCCAGTAAGAATGCACAGCAAAATGGTCCATAATTTCTCTTATTTCTTTATCATTTGTAAGAAGTTCATACATCTTAAAGGTATAATCCGGATCAAACCACTTCCCTGACTCTATAAAGGAAGGTTTCACTTTCAATTTTCTTCTTTTTATCTCTGCAACAAGAGCCTTTGCTACTCTATACGCTTCCTCTACAGTATAATGGCATCCTTCTTGATTCTCCTTCCAATTCCATTGTGGCTCATTTATAGGACTTATATATTTAACCGGTACACCTTTTTTTATAAAATATTCAGCAACATCACATAAAAATTTCGAAAATTCTTTTTCCATTCCACTTTTGAAGTTTGACCCTCCCCAAAAGTCACCAGATGTATACCCATTCTTTGTCATTCTACCAGGAGGACTATTTGCAAACAATACTACTGTATCCACCCCACGTTTAACTGCTTCAAACAATGCTTTCTGAGCATTTTTGTCTCTATTCCAATCATACTTCCCCGGAGCTACTTCAAAACACTCTGTTCTTCTCCAGGGATCATTTACATTGTTATATTTGGGCCCTGCACCTACATTATATCTATATATTGTAAGACCAATACCTTTTTCCTTGTGAAACAGATAATCAAGAATTTCTCCTAAATTTGACCAGCTACCTACATCTTGTGCCCACCAAGCACCAGAAACACCAAAACCTTCAATCTTTTGGTACTTTTTTTGAGGCAAAATAGTAATTTCTGCCGTTATTGCATTGTTAATTCTCCCTTTTCCAATCATCACATTAGAGCTGAAAATAGTAATTATCATAACCGCACTTATCACTTTTATTAATTTCTTTAACATTTTCCAAGCACTCTCTTTCCCCACTTCCATAAAAAACATTGTAGCTTCTCCCTAAGAGACTATTCCTCTTAGGGAGAAGCTATTAAAATGGAGCTTTATTATTGGTTTGCCATCTGTTTCTTAAACTTGAGAAGTTGTTTTTGAACTTCTTTTAAAGCCTTATCATAACCAGCAGCTTTTAACCTATTTCTATACTCTTGCACTGCCTTTACAGGATCTTTCACTTTACCAAAGCTAATAGCAGGTCCATAGGTATTAGTAATGTTTGAAAGTGCTGCTAACTCTGCTTGAATTGGTTTTGGATCAAACGCCCAGCCGGTATATGGGAAGTCTTTGGCAATCTTGTCAAAATACCCCCACAATTGATTTCTTATCTCAATAGGAGTATTTTCGCTTGGAATCTCTAATTTATCATTCCTGCCACCCCAGAAGTTCGACCAGAAAGCGTGTTTGTTCTCGTCATAATTTGGCGGCGTTGCTCTGACTAAAACTCCGTTTTTCTTCTTTAGAATATATTGAACACCTTCTATTCCATAGTTGACAAGCCTATAAACCTGAGGATCATTTCGTATCAAATCGTAAACCATTAACGCTCTCTCAGGATTTTTGCTGTTTCGGCCAACACAAGTTGCACCATGCAAAATTGAAAGTCTCACTAAATTACCCCTTGTATAACACCATGGGAAGAATTGTAAATCTGAACCTGGCTGCTTTTTATCCATATCAACCCTTAAACCTAGGTACGTTTGTGTATGATGTTCATCTAACCCTGTTTTTCCTTCTTTCAGTGCACTTCTTGTGTCTCCTTTATATGTTAAGACATCCTTCCTAAAATACCCTTTGTCTGACCATCTCTTCATCATTTTTGCATATTCAATCATAGTATTATCAAATATTGGTGAATAAACAGTAGCCCAGTCTTTTGCTGACTTGCCCCAGAAAATTCTATGATAACCTGTTCCAAATGGAAGACCTATTGCATCCGTATGTGACTCAACCCAGCCATCCCAAATTTCCTGACCAATAGAAACAGCTGCATCCCATGGAATTACGCCAGGCTTATTTTTCTTTATCCAGTCAAGATATTTTTCGATGGTCTCAAAGTCTTTGATAGGCAATTTGATACCTGCTTGTCTTGCCCAATCCCCTCTGTAAAAGAATCCATGATTTACCCATTGAGTGAATTGATCTTCTGGAATTGCAATAATTTTGCCATTATATTTACAGAGTTTCCAATGAGACTGAGGTACGCTTTTCCAAGTAATCGGTGCATATTTAGGAAGCAAATCATCCAACGGTTTAAATGCACCTCTTGCGGCATTTGGCCACAAATCAAGCCAGTCGTCAGCACTTGTTATTAAATCAATAGGTTCACCTGAAGCCAAAATCATATTATATTTAGTATACCAATCGGCCCAACCAGTAAATTTAAGTTCCAAGTTCGCATTTACCTTTTTCTTAAGCACCTTGTTCCATTCAGCAGATACCTTTTCAAGCTGGCCATTTGTGGGCGGGTCACCTAACATCAGATAAGTCACTTTGACAAAATTCTTGGGCACATTTGAAGCAGCCTTACCTGTTGAACTTACAATAAACATTCCACCAATCAAAGCAATAACCAAAACAATCGCTACTAATTTTGATAAGACCTTCATCATAGAAAACCTCCTTTTTACTGTTTTTTATTTTCAAAGCTATCACCTCAATTTATAAGGCAATAGCTTTGTGCCACAATTAACCTTTTACAGCTCCTACAGTGATACCTTTTATAAAATATTTTTGAACAAATGGGTAAACCAAAATAATCGGACCTGTCGCTGCTACCGCAGTTGCCATTTTCATAGATTCCATGGGTATATCTTGAGGTGGTACATTTGCTGCAGCTGCTGAATTTCTTATGAAATCAGCTTTACTTACAACGTTATAAAGAAAGAGTTGTAAAGGTACATATTTAACTGAACTTGACAAAAAGAGCATTGCGTTGTACCATTCATTCCAGTAACCAAGAGCTAAAAACAGTCCAACTGTCGCTAGTGCAGGTTTTGCCATTGGTAGAATTATACGTACAAATATTGTAAAATCACCTGCTCCGTCTATTTTTGCTGATTCAGTTATGGAGTGAGGAATAGATTTCATGAAATTCTTCATTAAAATGATCAGCCACGGGCTCATAAGTGAAGGTAACAATATTGCCAAATAATTATCTTTCAAGTGCAAAACTTGAGTCACCAAAAGATAATATGGGACTAATCCACCTGAAAATAATGTGGTGAAGTAAATGTAGAATGAAATTGTGTTTCTGTATGGAAAATCTGGTCTCTGAAGAGCATAACCAGTCATTGCTATCAAGAATAGTCCAACTGTGGTTCCTATTAAAGTATTGAGTATTGTAACTACGTAAGACCCTATTAAATACTGCGGGTCAGCTGCAATTAATTTATATGCAAATACAGTAAATTGACGTGGAATAAGTTGATATCCATGTTTAATGATGTAACTTTCTGAAGTAAATGAGGTTGAAATAACAATTATAAATGGAATTAAACAGGCTAATGTAAATAAAGTTATAAAAATGTACGCTACAATCTTAATCACAATTCCCGAGGTATCCTGCTGAATTCTTGTTTCTTTACTACTAACTTCCATAATTTTCACCTCTTAAAACAGAGCATATTCTGGTTCAATCTTCTTAATGAGCCAGTTTGCAAAGGTTACTATAAAAAACCCAAATACTGATTGATAAAAGCTTACAGCACTTGCAAGTGAGAAATTAAAATTGTTCATGAGTGATCTAAAAACGAATGTTTCTATGATATCTGTTTTTTCAAAAAGTATTGAATTGTTTGAACCTACTAAGTTGTAAAATAATCCAAAATCACCTCTGAGAATACCTCCAAGTGAGAATAAAAGTAAGATAACAAATGTCGGCTTCAAGAGTGGCAATATAATGTATCTTATCTTTTGAAATGTACTTGCTCCATCAATTAATGCTGACTCTATTATTTCAGGGTCTATATTTGTAATGGTTGCAAAATAGATTACTGAACCATATCCAGCACCTTTCCAAATCCTAGTTGCCACAATTATAAATGGCCATAAATTAGGGTTTGAATAAAAGTCTATTGGTTCTGCCCCAAAATTTTTTAATAAATTGTTAATAACACCATAGTCGTAATTTAAAAAATTGTAAGCTATCAGTCCAACCAAAACATATGAAATGAAATTTGGAAACAACATAATTGTTTGAGTTACTTTTCTATATCTCTGCGCTGCTATTTCGTTAAGTAGTATAGCTATTAGTATCTCGACAATACTACCAACTAAAATAAAAGCTATGTTATAAAGAACTGTATTTCGTGTTAGCCTCCATAAATCTCCTGATATTACCAGAAATTTGAAATTACTTAATCCAACGAAGGGGCTTTTAAATATTCCTAAATCATATCGATAGTCAACAAAAGCAATATATAAACCAGGCATAGGAATATATGAAAAAACAAAGAAGAATATTATCGCAGGCATGCACATAAGTAATAAGGTTTTACTGTTCCTCAATTTAGAAAATCTGCTTTTTGATTTGTAACTCATTCTTGAACTATTAGCTGGTAAATTCATAAGCAACCCTTCTTTCTCTTTCTTTGATTTTATAACTTAATAGAAATTGTCCCTTATCGCATAAATTTAAGTTCTATAGCGTGTAATATTCCTTTTTGTCCCTTTCTTATTTTCTCTAAATATAGTATAAAATTACTATTATTTTCATCTAATCTCTCCTTAGGTATGTATAAAACATCGGGTTTTCCCCCTCTTAAAAAGGATTTGTTAATCATCTCATCAGTCCATATTCTCCCAATAACTTTATTTTGGGTAATTGCTGTAATCTTTATGTTTTCTCCTTTAAAAATAGCCTTAATCTTTTTATAGGCATCTTTATAAGAAGGTTCAATGTAAACTATGGCCGAATTATCTTCACCTAACACAAGTGGTAAAGCAAGTTCATTTGATCTTTCTTTTGCATCTATACTTAACTTATATAAATTATGAGCAGATAAACCTGAAATTGTGCATTCTCTACTCTTTATTCCCTTCAGCATATAAACTTTCCCTGCAGTCTCATCATAATAGTTTTTTTCTACAATCACTTTTATGTTGTTAATTGAACCTTTTTTGATATACTCAGTGACATTGAAAAATTGATAGTATTTATCTATTTCCCCCACACATTTATCATTGATATAAAGTACTCCTCTGCATTGAAAGTTTTTGAACCAAAGGTATAAAGTTTCAGTATTTTCATCTACAAAAATCTCTTTATAATAACAATCTTTAAAGCCTTTATTAGAATTCAATCTGCTTCCGAAGTTAGTATAGATTGGTGGATGGTCGAAATTTGTATCCTTATAGAGATACCAGTTTTGAGTAATATCTATCACATCCTTGATTAAACTTACATCACTTAAGCCCTTTAAAGAATGCAATCTAAGCGATTTTTTTCTAATATCATCAAAATTGCAATGGCCCCATATCTCTGATTTAATGAAAATTTCTATCTCCTTACCCTCTACTTTAAGCGGTGAGTCTATATACAAGTAATCTCCTCCATTTATAAAAGTGCCTAAAAAATGCTTATCCACAAACATTGATAAAATGTCACTTGCGTTATCTATCACAATCCCTTTAAATTCATCTGTATTTGTTGTGTTAAATTTTAAATCATACCATCCCCATCCTCTTTCTATACCAGCCTGTTCTAAAAACACAGGCTTATGATTCTCTGCCACTTTTTGAGCATATAAAAGTTCATTTAATCTATTCTCAAACGTGACCCTGACACTTCTCAAATTTTCTCCAGCAACTATAGCTTGATTTTCAAAATTCTCAAGATAAATCAAATTCCCATTTTCATCAATACCTTCAAGTTTTGCAGCACTTATCTTATCAAGACCTATTAATTTTAACTTTTTCCCATTTTTCAGTACAATTGTAATTGATCTTCCACTCTCTTCTTTCTTAAATCTAAAAGTTACCACGTTTGAAACATCAACATCTCCTTCTATCTTCTCTATTTCCTCAATCACTAATGTTATTTCGCTTTTTTCATCAGGTGTGTAGAACACCATTACCGTTTCATCACTTATAGCGTCAATAAAGCATGGCTCAGCTGAAGAAAAAAGTATTTTTCCGTTTATTCCCCATTTTTTAAGATCCAGATCTAAAAATACATACCGGCATGCAAGTGGTCTTACCGACAATTCAGATTCATATGGCAATAAATCATTTTTCATTTTTATTTTTACAACTGCATCTCCGTCTGCAACATTTACCAATGAAGCCATTTTTCCATATCCATTTAGGTTAATTATCCTTGTAATTGGACATAATTCCCCTTTTTCAATTTCCACTTCAACTGAATTGTTAATTTCTATACTTGAGGCAGCAATTAACTCACCTAAGGAATTTATTATTTTACTCAATACCCGTGCCTCTACAAATTCCTTTTCATTAATTTCTCCGAAAGCTGAAATAAGAGAATTGAAATCATAATCGCATGCTATTAATGAAAGTGGTTCTCCCCAGTTATTCACTGCATTGTAAAATTCAAAGTTTGTACCACCGACTTGATTATAAGCTCCTATAAGTTTAGCTCCGCTTGCTAAAAGTCTCTTTAGCAAGAAATGTTCTCTTCCTGTTTCAGTAATTAAGAGTGGTAGATTTTTTCTTCTGACATAATCAAGATAATAATATATTTTTGCCTCAATAGAAGGGTCTTTTATAGAGGGATAAAAATTAAACGTAGGAACAATACCTTCTACAAGACCGGTTGCTCCTTCTATATCTCCCTGGCCTGCACAAGCAACTATTGGTACTTCTATATTGTACTTTTTTGTAAGCTCCAATAAACTCTTCATATAACCTTTTCTATTTTTGCAATTGTAAAAATCTAATTCATTTTCTATTTGAACTGCAATTATAGTTCCTTCTTCTGTCAACTGATACTTATGTATTATCGGCATTATTTTATCAAACCATTTCTCTACATAACTCAAATAAACTGCATTTTCATCTCTCAACCGAATACCTTCTTTTGTGAGTAAATATGCAGGTAGCCCACCTAAGTCCCACTCTGAACATATATAAGGCCCTGGTCTTGCAATCACATACATTTTGTATTTTTTAACTATTTCTAAAAATCCTTCAACGTTTTTTTCTCCTTCAAAATTCCATTTTCCTTCTTCTTCCTCATGATAATTCCACGGGAAATATACATCCAAGCAATTATAGCCTGCCATTTTTATTTTTCTTATTCTGTCTTCCCATTCGGCTTTAGGAATGCGAAAATAAAAGAGTGAAGAACATAACAAGATTTTATATTCATTCCCTATTTTGATCCCCTGCTCATCAAGTTCAACGTATTTTTTGGTGTCCATTATTTTCCTCCTTGCTATTAATTTTTTGTTTTTCTATTCTTTTGGTCTTTAAACATTTTATTCTTTAACATGTACCGACCCTTCTCACCTCCGCATCAAATTCATTTTTACTTATTTACTTAATAGACCGATTGACAAGTTTTTATTCGCTCATTACAATTAAAATGGGATATTTAAAATGAATCTATTTTTACTTTAAGAGGGAAAGTTATTCTCTCTTCTTTTTTTATCTTCTTTTTTTATTTTAGCCTTACCCCTTTTAACATTTTTCTAATATTATGGCAAGGTAAATTAGCTATGTATATTTTGTTGTTTTATCTGAACAATATTTTTTAGTTGCAACCCATTTCACTTTTATTATAATTATTAAGTTTTTATTTGTCAATACCTTTTTGTTTTATTCTTAGAATAGGTGTAAATATATTTAACACAGCAAAAGGTTGTGCAAAAACAATAAATGGGAAAAGATAAAAAAATTAAGGTCGTCTCCCTAACTTCGATCGGAAAAATATAAGAATTGTTTAAAGGAGATCGACCTTTTTTAATCTTTTACTCTTTGATAACTGTAAACGATATAAGTAATTCTCCCTGATCTTTAATTATTCCAAATAAAATATTTCCTTTAATGGCCTAATAGTATTCTCATCTGAAAGGTCAAAGGAACCTTCAACCATTTTTGAAGTTATTGAATTCCATTTTTGGCATATTTCGCTTTTTGAGAGGTAATCAAAAGCAGCTTTTACATCATCACATTCAAAACAATAAAAAAACTGATTACCATTTTGAAAAATTGAATAATTGCGAATACCCGCCTTTTTATGTTCTTCTAACACTTCTGGCCATGGATTCTCATGCATTCTGACATATTCATCTAAATACTCTTCTTTTATTCTCCATGTCCACGCATATTTATTACTTTTATTCATGCTTGTCACCATTCCTTTCAAATAAGTAATTTTTATATGGAAAATAGCAGCCAATGGCTTTAAACCCCATTGGCTGCTATCAGGGTAGGAAGCACCCCTTTAATATACTTTTGCCCAGTAATCTATATTGCTCTTATCAAACTTAAAAGGTGCTCCAAGACGAATTTCTGTACCACCATCAAGAGCTTTCACAACTTGTTTTTCACCTAATCTACCTGCTTTAAGTTTTTCTCCTAACTTGCCAGTGATTTTTCCTCTTGCTAAAGCGTCAGCAACATATCCCGCTAAATAACCCAAATCTATAGGATTCCATAAATACATCCATGGGCACACACCATTTTTGATATATTCAGCCATTTCACTTGGAAGACCTAACCCTGTTAATTTTACTTTACCCTTTAATCCTTTATCAGTTAATACTTTACCTGCTGCTGCCATTCCAACGGTTGTAGGAGCAATTATCCCTTTCAGATTTGGGAACGATTTAAGCAACCCTTCTGTTTCAGAAACGCTCTTGTCTCTCAAATCATCACCATAAGCTATTTTCACTAATTTCATATTTTTATATTTTGGATTCTTTAACTCTTCTTTCATCCACTTAATCCATGTGTTTTGATTTGTAGCTTGAGATGTAGCACTTAAAATTGCAAATTCACCCTTCCCACCTATCATTTGGTACATAGCTTGGATTAATGTTCTTCCAATCAACTCTGGATCAGCTTGGTTTACATGGACCATTCTACTTTTTGGATTTACAGCTGAATCCAATGATAAAACTTTAATACCGCTTTTCATAGCCTTTTGTAAAGCTGGTTGCAATGCATCTGGATCATTAGCTGCAATTGCTATGCAGTCAACTCTCTGAGCAATTAATTGTTGAATTATTTGAATTTGAGCCTCGGCTGTAGGTTGAGCTGGTGCTTGAACAATAACAGTATCACCTAATTCTTTTAAAGCTTTAGAAAACCCTTCTGCTTCTTTTTCATTATAAGGGTTACCAGCATTTTTTACAATAATTGCTATTCTCTTTTTACCTGCAGATGCTTTCCTTGTAGATTTTTGAGCTGCAAAAGATTTTGCACCAAAAGTATCAATCTTATTAACAAACGGAATGGAAACCAATACTAAAGACAACACCAAAACACAAACCAAAACAATACTTACCAGTTTTTTAGATTTTCTCATAAAAACCAACCTCCTTAATTTATTAATTTGATTTTTGTATATCTCAAACAGCCAAAGCTGCCTGAGTCTAAGCTTTTTTAAACCGTAAATTAGTAATTAAAACTGATAAAATCAATAGAGAACCTACAATTACAAGCATTGTTGTTGATGGAACATTTATCAGCCCTAATCCATATTGCAGAAGGCCAATAACAAATATTGCTAAAATCGGACCAAATATATTCCCTTTCCCACCAGCTGTACTTACTCCCCCAAACACAGCCATTGTTATAATATCTAATTCATACCCCAATGCAATGTTTGGGCGAGTATTACCCATTCTCGACGTTAAAAATATTGCAGTTATTGCTGCCATTAATCCATTCAAAGTAAACACTATAATTTTTACTTTATCAACTTTCACACCTGAAAACCTACTTGCAGTGATATTATTTCCAATCGCGTAGATATATCTTCCAAAAGTTGTCTTATGAAGCAATAAACCAAAAACAATAGCGGTAATTATAAAACATATTAAAATAAATGGTATTACACCTACATATCCCCAACCAAAAAAACCAAACCATTCAGGAAAATCTCCGGCTGCTTGGTCTTCTAAAATTATGTAAGCTATTCCTCTATATATTATCATTGTTGAGAGTGTAACAATAATTGATGACAAATTGAACTTTGAAAGTAAATACCCATTGAAAAATCCACATAAAGCACCTAACACTATACATACTAAAATCGAAATTACCATAGGAATACCACTTTTATAAAGAACACCCATTATCACGGAGCTTAAAGCAACAATAGAACCAACTGATATATCAATTTCTCCTAATATCAAGACCATTATCATTGGAAAAACTATAAAAGCTTTATCTAAAAAAGTAGTTGTTGCATCAAGTAAGTTTCGTGCATTCAAGTAATAAGGGGAAATAGATGAATTTATAATATTTACCACAACTAATAAAATGATCAAGACTATTTCCCATCTGTACAAAATTGATTTTAAAGATGTTGAATTTAAATTAGTATCGACATTTTTCAAATTATATCCCTCTCCTTCTTAACTGAGCTTTTTCCATGTTCATTCTTACCAAAACATTTACGATCACCGCAATAAGTATAATAAACCCTTGTATTGCTTGCTGCCAAAACGGAGAAACATTTACTAAAGGTAGTGCATTATTTAAAATTCCCAAAAGGAGAGTTCCTAATATTATGCCAGAAATTCTGCCTGACCCCCCTGCTATACTAACTCCTCCTAATACTGCTGCTGCAATTACATTCATTTCATAGCCTGTAGCAGTATCACTTTGAGCAGAAGCAAATTTGGAAACCCATAAAACACCTGCCAAACCCGACAATACCCCCATCAGGAAATACACTGTAAGAATCAATTTTGATACATTTATACCACTTATCCGAGCTGCTTCTGGATTGCTTCCAATAGCATATATTTGCCGACCTGTTCTCGTATGCTGGACGAAATAATAGAAAACTATATATGTAATTATCGCTACAACTATCAAATTATTTATTCCAAGTATACTTCCCGTAGCTATTCTTTTAAAACTTAGTGGCATCTCATCAGCACTTACCCACTGACCCTTACTTATCATGTATGTAATACCTCTATAAATATTCATCGTTCCTAAAGTAGCTATTATTGGTAATATATTAGTCTTTGATATCAAGAAACCATTTATTACACCACAAATTGCACCTACAAAAATTCCAATTAATATAGCAACGATAGGTGAAACATTTTGATATTTACTAACTATTAATGCCGATATCATTCCCGCGAGAGCTAAAACAGAACCTACTGACAAATCAATACCTCTTGTAACAATAACAAGCATCATTCCAACCGTTAATATAGCCAGTATAGCAGTATTCGTAAGTAGATCACTAATATTTTCAAATGTTAAAAATCGCGGATTTCGAATTTGAACAACTATCGAAAGCCCAACTATAAAAATTAATAACCCTATCTGCTGAAAATTAGCTGTGTTCATTAATGAAAGTTTTGATTTTTTCCCCATCTACATCCCCTTCTCTGTCAGTCATTTGTTCCAATATGCTATTTATTATACATGCATCTTTGTCATTGCAGCTTCCAAGATTTTCTCTTGAGTAGCTTCTTTTCTGTCAAACACAGCAGTCACGCGTCCTTCACACATAACGACAACCCTGTCAGCCATCCCTAACACTTCTGGCATTTCTGAAGAAATCATAATGATACCATATCCCTCACCTGCAAGTTCACTCATAAGTTCATGAATTGCAGCCTTTGCCCCCACATCTATTCCTTTTGTTGGTTCATCCATTATTATTATCTTCGGATTTATATTCAGTAACTTGGCTACCACTACCTTTTGTTGATTTCCACCAGATAACGAACTTACTTTATCAAAAACACTTCTTGCCTTTACATTAACCTTGCTTGCTAAATCATTAGCTGTAGTAATTTCCCTGTTTACATTTAACCATAATCTATTTGCAAATTTTTGTAATACAGGCAAACTAATATTCTTAAAGATTTCCCACTCAACAATTAACCCCTGCTCTTGTCTATCTTCTGGTAAATAACCTATTCCTAACCTCAACGCATCCGACGGATTAGATATTTTCACTACTTTCCCTTCAATAAAGATTTTTCCTTTATCAGGTTTCAATATTCCTGCTATCGCCTGACAAACTTCACTTCTTCCAGCCCCGACTAATCCTGTTAATGCTAATATTTCGCCTTTTCTTAAATTAAAGGATACATCTCGAAAATATCCTGTCTTAGTTAAACCTTCTATTCTTAGTATTTCTTCACCTATTTGAACTTGCTTTTTCGGGAATAATTGATTAACCTCACGCCCAACCATTGCAACAATTAATTCTTGTGTCGAAATTTTATCACTATCCCATGTCCCAATGTATTGGCCATCCCTAAAAACGGTGATTCTATCTGCCAATCTATACACATCTTCCATACGATGTGAAACAAATATTATAGAGGTGCCTTTTGCTTTTAACTGCTCAATAATTCTGTATAATTCTTCGCTTTCCTTTTTAGTTAATGCCGCTGTAGGTTCATCCATAATTATAATTTCTGCGTTTGTTGAAATAGCTTTTGCAATCTCAACTATTTCCTGTTGTGCAATTGATAAAGCACCCATTGGAGTAAATGGATCATAATCGACCCCTAATTCATTCAATAACTCTTTTGTTTTCTTATGCATATCCCTCCATAATAACCTTTTACCAAAAGGATGGACTAATTCTTGGCCAATAAATATATTTTCTGTAATACTTAAGTGTGGATAGCATGCTAATTGTTGATGGACTACCGCAATTCCTAACTTTTTAGCATCATTAGGATTATTAATTTCAACTTTTTTACCTTTTATAAAAATTTCACCTTCATCAGCTTTATGAACACCTGTAATAATTTTTATAAAAGTCGATTTTCCGGCTCCATTTTCTCCCATTAACGCATGTATTTCGCCTTTTTTTAGTTGAAAATTAACGCCATTTAAAGCCTTAACTCCGGGGAACTGCTTTCTTATGTTTCGTGCTTCTAATACATATTCAGTCACAATAAAAACCTCCTTATATCTTAGCACACTCAACATCTAATAGATAAGCAACTTTCTCGAACAGAGAAGCATTATGTCCTACTGAAATTGCCCAGTGATGTGTTGGATACTCATTAAACCATCTTCCCATAAATTCATCGGGATGGTATTTAAACTTAATATGGGTCTGGGTATTTCCTATCATCAATATAGGTGCTTTTATAGCCTCTCCTTCCGTCGTTATCATTTTCATCTTCCTATCACCCGTCTGCGTCACTGCCAAAAGTGTCACAGGCCCAGCTTTTACTTTTGCCTCTACTGACACACCTGTCCCTTTCTTCCCATGATATAACTTCAAGTCCCTTAATATTGGCTTACCATCTGATATCTTTATATGAAATGGCCCATCATGTCCCATTATTATCGTCCCTAACTCATAGTCCGTCGCTACAATCTCTGAAAAGCTCCCACCTGTCCCTAGTATATCACAAATCTTCATCGCAATTGCTGTCTTCAAATCTCCTTCTCCCGCACATGGTACCCCTTTTGCCGTCAATAAAGAGTGCCCTACTATAAATGCACTTTGTACTTGCTCATAATAATTTCCTTCTGCCCCATGATAATAATAAGCAAGCCCATCAAGTTCATATTCTTTTACCATCTTTTCTTGTGCACATGCAACTTTTGCTGACCATTTCAATTGTTCTTCTGTTGGTTTTTTAGCTATTGGATCAGAGGGTGAATCACCTACTATTTGGAAAAATTCTTCAATTTCCTTAATCTTTGCTTCAACTTCTTCATCTGTAACTGTTTCAAGAAATCTTATAAGATCACACATCTCCAATATCTCTACATGAATGCCAAACTGTGCTTGTGCAAGAGTAAAGTCATTGTACATATCAAGCATTCCACTATAGTTATTCCCCAAAAATCCAAACCTTGCATGTTGAAGAACCCGTTTTACACCTGCCGCTCTCGTCCATTCGATTATCTCATTCCATGCTCTTATTGCCTCTGGTCTATGTGCTGTGTTTTCATCTGTAACCGAAATTTTTGGTGTTGCACTTTGACCTAAAAGCCCATTCACTACTTTAAATCTTATATTAGCACGATTAAATGCATTAGCAAATTCAGGAACAGGACATGCTCCACAATGGGCAAGCCATTCTCCTGTAGAAGTTTTCTCGTAATTCATTTGAGCTGTAGGCTGTAGATTCAAAATTATTACTGGTGCTTTGCAGATCTGATGAACAGGTAAAACACATGAGCTTGTGCAATATGTAGCAGAGTGGCAAAATATAATATCTACATTCTTTGAATTAAACCATTCTCCTGCTTGACGAGCTACTTTTTCATCATCAACTAAACCATAATTATAAACTTCTCCGTAGTCTGAAAGTTTGCTCTCGATAAACTTCCCATAACCAATCAATCTTTCTCTCAATCCGTCAAATTGTGCCCAGTATGCCTTCAGTCCAACTGAGTATAATCCAATGCGAGGTTTTGTAGATTTTTTTGAGTTGTCAAACATTTTCAATGTTTTCCTCCTTTTACTTTCCTTATGAGTTGACAATTTTTGATTGGTAAACGTATCTTATGATACCATTTAATATGTATTTTATTTTCTTCATTCCTTTCTGTTTTGTTGAAATATGTTTTTAATTCTGGTCTATGAATATTATATCATGTTTTTGTTTTATGTCAATATAATTTTGTTTTTGTTTGATGTACTTTTGTTAAATTTAGTTGCCATAAAAAATTTGAGCTCGTCAAAATTTTTAGATAAGCTCAAAAATTAATAATTTACTTTTTAGAAAAACTCTAAGGTTTAAATTCCATTAATTTCAAAACTCTTCCCTCCTTCCGCTTTCTTGCTCTATAATCTTGTTTTTATATCCCAAAATAACTTTCTTAAATATTTATATTAACTTTAACTTTTCTTAATCACCCTCTTTCCCACACTATATCAAAAGACATCTTCATAAATTAGAAACATATTGAAACAGTGTATAAATCAAAGCTGAAATTAAAGTAAAGTCCTCTTACCAAGTTTCATACCAAAAGCTGCACACAAAACAAAAAGCCTCTATGCCGCGTCTTAGGCATAGAGGCTTGTAGTGTCTATTCAACTATAAACGGAAGAAGTGCTAAGATTCTTGCACGCTTGATAGCTCGTGTTAACTGTCTTTGATGTCTTGCGCAGTTGCCAGTTGTTCTTCTTGGCATTATTTTTCCTCTTTCTGTGAGGAATTTCTTGAGCCTGTTCACATCTTTGTAATCTATCTCATATATTCTCTCAACACAGAATGAACAAACTCTCTTTTTCTTTTTCTGTCTTGAGCTAACTCTTTCCACTGTTTGAGTAGCTTGAGTTTGCTGCTGATTTTGATTGTTGTTCAAACCTTTTCCCTCCTTTTTTCTAATTTTTCACTTCTGCCTTAGAATGGCAAATCGTCTTCTATTCCTTCGTCTATGTCATCACTTTTTGTTGGAAGTTTGCTATCCTCTTCAAAAAAGTCCTCAAGATCACTTTCCAAAATCTCTTCATCCAGCTCTGGTAAAACAACATCTTCTTTAACCTCTGCCTCGCTGTCAACCGGCACATCCTTAGGTTTTGGCTCTGCAAAGTAAATCTCTTCCGCCACAACCTCGGTGATGTAGTGACGCCTATTTGCCTCATCATCCCACGTGCGAAGCTGAAGCCTTCCTATTACCACAACTTGCCTTCCTTTTTTGAGATAGTTTTTTGAAAACTCGGCAAGCCTGCTCCACGCAACAATCGGGATAAAATCGGCATCCTGGTCATTTTCGCGTTTAAAACGTCTGTTGACAGCAAGCGTGAAGTTTGCAACGGGGGTATTGTTGGCAGTAAGCCTAAACTCAGGGTCGCGCGTTAAGCGACCCATCAAAATAACCTTATTCAAAAAAGCCGCCCCCTCTTATTTTTCAAGCTTTACAATCAAGAACCTGATAACCCCGTCTGTAATTCTGTAAACCCTCTCAAGCTCGCGTGGGAACTCAGGCTTGCTTATAAATTGCATCAGCACATAATACCCTTCTGCGTGCTTGTCTATCTTGTACGCAAGCCTTCTTTTCCCCCACTCTTCAACTGTAAGAAGCTGGCCGTTGCTTGAGATAAGGTTTTTGAACTTTTCGACAAGAGCTGCTCTTGCCTCATCGTCAAGTGCGGGGCTTATAATAAATACTGTTTCATACTTTCTCTCAACCACAGCTTTCACCTCCCTTATAGACATATGGCCCCCAAATCACCTTTTGGGAGCAAGGGAAGAAAGAATTTTTATCTTCCCACAACATGCAGTATTTTATCATAAAATGCGCTTTAAAGTAAATAACCTATTTTTACTTTGAAAAATATGCGTGAACCTCTTTTAGGATCTCTCTTATTGGAAGGTTCTGTGGACATTTTGTCTCGCAAACACCACACTCAACACAATTTTCTGCTCTCTCTTTTTCTTTTTTTGCATAATCATTTTTCATCTCCTGATACATGTTATACATGCTTGCTTGATTGTAAATGCTAAAATTCCACGGAATATCAATGCCCTGTGGGCATGGCATACAGTATTTGCACTCTGTACAGTTGACTTTTCTCAGCTCATTATACTTTTGCGCAACCCTTTCAACAAGCTCAAGTTCCTCGTCAGTTAAACTTCCCACTTCATATTTACTTGCATATTCAATATTTTCTTTTACCTGCTCGAGTGTGCTCATACCGCTTAGCACAACTGACACCTCTTTTTGGTTCCAGAGCCATGAAAGTGCCCACTCAACAGGTGTTCTTTTAACCGCTGCCTTCTCCCAAAGCTGTCTTATCTCTTGAGGCGGCTCTTTTGCAAGCCTTCCACCCAAAAGTGGCTCCATGATAACAACTGCCATTCCTTTTGCGGCTGCGTATTTGAGCCCCTCTTCCCCTGCCTGATAGTTTCGGTTGAGGATATTGTACTGTATTTGGCAGAACGTCCAGTTGTAACTATCAACAATCTCTTTGAATGTAGCTACATCGTCATGGAACGAAAACCCAATATATTTTATTTTACCCTCAAGAAGCACTTTTTCAATCCACTTAAAGATGTTCATCTCTTTTAGCTTCTTCCAGTGGTTTTTGTTGAGAGCATGCAAAAGATAAAAGTCAATATAGCTTGTATCGAGTCTTTTTAGCTGCTCATCCAAAATCCTATTAGCATCATCAAAATTATTTACCTGCCAGACAGGAAGTTTTGTTGCAACCTTAACCTTTTCTCTATATCCCCCTTTCAAAGCTTTGCCAACCAAAACCTCACTGTTACCACCATGGTACACATACGCTGTGTCAATGTAATTGATTCCATTGTCGATTGCAAAATGCAGCATTTCAATTGCTTTTTCTTCGTCAATCTTCGAATAGTCACCATCCAAGATTGGTAACCTCATTGCACCAAATCCAAGAGCAGACACCATAAAGCCTGTTTTCCCAAAGGGTCTGTACTTCATTTCAAAAACCCCTCCAGTGTATGGTTTATTTAAAAAATGCTTTATGTTTATATTTTACCTTACTTTAAAAAGAATTTAAACACAAAAAAGCTGCAGAAAATTTTCTGCAGCTTTTAGATATTTTCACATATGATTTTTCCCATCTGCTTTGTTCCAACAAGCTTACAATTTTCTGTGTAGATATCTCTTGTTCTATACCCTTCTTTGAGAGCAATCTTCACAGCATTTTCTATAGCCTTTGCAGCATCTTCCATGTCAAAGCTGTAGCGCAGCATCATCGCAGCAGACAAAATTGTTGCAATCGGGTTTGCCAAATCTTGTCCTGCAATGTCCGGTGCTGTGCCGTGAATTGGCTCGTAAAGGCCTACCCTGCCTTCGCCAAGTGAGGCTGAGGCAAGCATTCCAATCGAGCCTACAATCATTGAGGCCTCATCAGACAAAATGTCACCGAACATGTTGGAAGTAAGTATAACATCAAACTGTGATGGGTCTTTTACAAGCTGCATTGACGCATTGTCAACATACATGTGAGAAAGCTCCACATCCGGATAATCTTTTGCAACCTCTTCAACAGTTTCTCTCCAGAGCCTTGAAGACTCCAGGATGTTTGCCTTGTCAACAGAGGTTACTTTTTTCTTTCTCTTTCTGGCGGCTTCAAACGCAACCTTTGCAATTCTTCTAACTTCACTTTTTGAATACACCTCTGTGTCATAAGCCACTTCATCGCCATCTTTTACTTCTCTTCCCTTTGGACCAAAGTACATACCACCAATTAGCTCTCTTACAACCAGGATATCAATGCCCTTGTCTACAATCTCCTTTTTGAGCGGGGATGAATCCTTTAGCTCATCATACAGCACAGCAGGCCTCAGGTTTGCATAAACTTTTAGTCCTCCTCTGAGCTTCAAAAGAGCTTGTTCAGGTCTCAAATTTCCGGGAAGACCATCCCATTTTGGTCCACCAACAGCACCCAATAATGTTGCCTCACATTTTTTAACAAGTTCTAAATCTTCCTCTCTAATTGGCACACCATACTTGTCAATTGCACATCCGCCAGCGTCAATGAAGATATATTCAAATTTAACTCCAAACTTAGAAGATATCTTATCAAGAACAATTAGCGCTTGTTCAATTACTTCAGGACCTATTCCATCACCAGGAATTACAGCTATCCTATGCATCTTTTTTCAACTCTCCTTTTACAAACTCTATAAGTCCGCCTGCTTTCATTATGTTTTGCATAAACTCAGGAAAGGGTTTTGCTTTAAACTCTTTACCTTTTGTTAGATTTTTAATTATTCCATTTACAAGGTCAACTTCCACCTCATCTCCAGCTTCTATACCATCTACTGCCTCTTCACACTCAACAATTGGAAGACCAATATTTATTGCATTTCGATAGAAAATCCTTGCAAATGACTTTGCAACAACACAAGAAACTCCACATGCCTTTATTGCAATTGGTGCATGTTCCCTTGAAGAGCCACAGCCAAAGTTTTTCCCTGCAACCAAAATGTCACCTTTTTGAACCTTGTTCACAAACTCTTTGTCCAAATCCTCCAAACAATGCTTTGCAAGCTCATTTGGGTCAGATGTGTTAAGATATCTTGCAGGAATAATAACGTCTGTATCGATATTATCATAATACTTGTGAGCTTTCCCTTTAAAAATCATCTATTCTTCATCTCCTTTCATTCCAAGCTCTTCAGGTGAGCCAATGTAACCTAAAACTGCTGATGCTGCTGCAATTGCAGGCGATGAAAGATATACTTCACTGTTTGGATGACCCATTCTGCCAACAAAGTTCCTATTTGTTGTTGCCAAAGCTTTCTCACCATCTGCCAAAATTCCCATGTGTCCGCCAAGACATGGACCGCAAGTGGGTGTTGAAACAACACATCCAGCGTCAATGAATATTTCAATGAGTCCCTCTTTTAATGCCTGCTTGTATATATTCTGTGTTGCAGGGAATATAATACATCTGAGCCCTTTTTTAACCTTTCTACCTTTTAAGATCTTTGCTGCAATCCTCAAGTCTTCAATTCTGCCATTTGTACAAGAGCCAATCACAACCTGGTCAATATAAATCTTTTCTGTTATCTCATCTATTGTTTTTGTGTTCTCTGGAAGGTGTGGGAACGCAACCGTAGGCTTAATTTTGGAAATATCAATCTCATAAACCTCAGAGTACTCTGCATCTTCATCTGCCTTAAAAATTTTGTATGGTTTTGTTGAGTGATGCTTTACATACTCTATTGTTTTCTCATCAACCTCAAATATGCCATTTTTCGCACCTGCTTCAATTGCCATGTTAGCGATAGTGAACCTGTCATCCATTGAAAGTGATTTTAAACCCTCTCCCGTGTATTCCATTGACTTGTAAAGTGCACCATCAACACCTATCATACCAATAATGTGAAGGATGATATCCTTCCCAGATGTCCAGCCAGTTTTTTTGCCGTAGAGCACAAACTTGATGGCCTCTGGTACTTTGAACCAGCACTTTCCTGTTGCCATTGCACATGCCATGTCAGTCGAACCAATTCCTGTTGAAAAAGCACCCAATGCCCCATATGTGCATGTATGTGAGTCTGCACCAATTACCAAATCACCCGGCACAACAAGTCCTTTTTCTGGCAAGAGTGCATGTTCAATTCCCATCTCGCCAACTTCAAAATAATTTGTAATCTCATACTTTTTAGCAAACTCGCGAACCATCTTGCACTGCTGAGCAGACTTTATGTCTTTGTTTGGAGTAAAATGGTCGGGAACTATCGCAATTTTATCTTTGTCAAAAACCCTGTCAATCCCTATCTTTTCAAACTCCTTTATTGCAACAGGTGTTGTAACGTCATTCCCCAAAACAAGGTCAACATTTGCAAAAATCAAGTCTCCTGGCTCAACATATTCTTTTCCTGCATGGTACGCCAAAATCTTTTGAGACATTGTCATTGGTTTTGCCATTTTCTATTTTCACCTCATACTACAGTTTTTTATTATTATACTTTCTCTTTTCACATTTTTCTTCATAAAATTTGTTTTCATCATAATTTCAATTAACGATTTTTTCAGCTGTTTTCATTCCAAATTCTATTATTATTGAGTTTTGTCCATTGACTTTATCAAGCCTTATATTTCCTTCAAACTTTGATGTAAAAAACTTTAAGATAATTAAAAACATTGCAAGATTTTCATCTATACTGTCTGAAATAGGAATTGTAATAACAAATTTTTTATTCTCTTCATTGTAACTGACCATTAGCTTGATAGTTTCTACTATATTGTTCTTTCCTATCCATTCAATAATTTCTTCAACCGTAAATAATATTATGCCATACCAACTTACGATAATTACATTTCGACAATTGGAATCTAAGTTAATAACAATACTGTTAAGCATTTTATCAGGCTTAGACAAATCTTTCTCAAGGTCTTTTTTTAATCTTGTTGGAGAAAACTTTACAGTTGAGATTGGCATAATGAGTATAAACCTTGACAATAAATTTTTTGCATTCCCCATGACCTCTATCAAATTATCAATACTTTTCTGCGTTTTACATAGTTGAATAAAAAACGAAATTATTGAATTGATGATTTCACGCAAAATTTCGTTACTATTGTTAATCTCCTGCATTTTGTTGTTGATGGTTTTAAGCAAATTCTGATACATCTCATTTCTCTTTTCTAATGCCTTTGTAAGTTGTTCCCTTTCTTCTTGAATCTTATAATAATCTAACGCTTGATTTATAGCAACTTTTAGTTCATCTTCTATGCTCCAGGGCTTGGTTATAAACCTGTATATATCTGCTTGATTTATGGCTGCTAATACCTGAGGCAGATGAGTAAAACCCGAAAGAACTACTCTAACAACTTTGGGATACTTTTGCTTGACAATTTTGAGAAGAGTAAGTCCATCCATTTCTGGCATTTTCATGTCAGCCACAATTACATTTACTTTTTCTTTTTCAAGTATCTGCAAAGCTTCATTACCACTATTTGCAAAAAGACATCTGTATTCCTCATCCATAAGTGCTCTTTTTATTGAATGTAGAATATTCTCCTCATCATCCACAAACAGCACTGTATACTGGCCCATACCTTTAACACACCCTTTACACTTTAGTTTTCTTGCTTGTTGAACAAATTTTCATACAACTGTTTTAAATCTACACAATTGTCACAGTCAAGTTTTAGAAATCTCTTGCTATAATTCACATGTTCCTCAGATTGTTTGACTCCAGCCAAGTCCCAGGCCAAATAACACGCTATATTTACTGCACATACAATTTCTCTGTTTATAATATTGTTACTATTAGGTTTGTGATGGTAAAACGCTGCTTCGACGACCGGCAAAGGGATATCCCACCAGCTCAACAATACCGCCCCAAGTTCTGTGTGAGTAAAACCAAAGATTTCTTTTTCTAACTCCTCAAAGTCTATATACTGATCCGAATACATTATCCTTTTTCTATACTCTTTATATTTTTGCGGGAAAAGTTTTAAAAGAAGTATCTGACCAATTCCGTGCAAAAGCCCTGCAGATGCAAACGAATCCTGAACTTTTTTCCCAAGTATTCTTTCATAGATATAATAAAAAATCTTATTAGTAAGATTTGCATGCTCCCAAAGCAAAGTCTTATAATCACCATCGCCAACACATTCAAATACAGCTGCGTTTAATACTATATTTCTGACATTTACCAGTCCCAAATATACAACAGCTTGCTTTACAGAAGCGGTTTTCAGGTTGTAGAAAGCTGAGTTTGCAATCTGCAAAATCTTCGAAGCTATTGCTGGGTCTTGTTCTATAATCTTTACTACTTTATTGATATCATCCTCATTTTCGATGACTTTACAAATTGTGCTGTAAAGATTTTTAAGGGTTGGTAGATAATCGATATTATTAATTATTTCTAAACATCTATTTTCTCTCATTTTGTCTTCTAACTCGATAACGTTTTTTATGATTTCTTTTAATTCCTCATTATTCCACGGCTTTAAGATATAAACCTTTGCAACATTTGTCTGCAGAGCTTTAAAGACGATATTCTCATCAGCGTACCCGCTTAAAATGATTCTTATAACATGAGGATACTTTTCCTTAACAACCTTCAGAAGGTCATACCCAGACATGCCAGGCATTCTAAAGTCGGTAATTATAATATCCATGTCATTGGATTCTAAAACATCTAACGCTTCTTTAGCACTTTCTGCAAAGAATAGGTTGTAATCCTCTTCGCAAAAGACCCTATAAAGTGCTCTTAAAATATTCTTTTCATCGTCAACAAATAAAATTGATTTTTTCATAAATACCACCACTTCTTTAATTTTCATTTTCTTCTGTCATCTGGCCATTAACAGGTATTTTGAAAATGAAATTCGCTCCTTTACCTTCTTCACTCTCCGCCCAAATACTACCACCATGTTTGTTAACAATGATATCGTAAGATATACTCAAACCAAGCCCTGTGCCTTTGCCAACATCTTTTGTAGTGAAAAATGGTTCAAAAATTCTTGAAAGATATATTCTTTTTATCCCTGGACCATCATCTTTTATAGAACAGTAAACATACTCAGAATCACGCCACGTTTTTATGTAAATATGTCCCTTTTCTGTTCTGTCTTGCTGACCTTTTATAGCCTGAGCTGCATTCATCAAGATATTTAACACCACCTGTCCTATTTCCCCACGGTTGATATATGCGTGACAATTTTCACCATACTCTTTAATTACCTCAACATCGTATTTTAGCTCGTTTCTGGCAATCAGCAAAGTTTCTTCTATAATATCGTTCAAATCTTCAAACGTCTTTTTATTCTCAAGACCACTGCGTGCAAATCTCTTAAGCGACTGAACAATCTGCGACACCCTTTGCAGTCCTTCCTGGGTTTCTTTCAGAAGCTGAGGTATATCTTCTAATATGAATTCAATTTTGTATTTCCTTTCTAAATCCTCTACCTCGTTGATAAGATTTCTTATTGAACTGATTTGTGTTTCAGGATCGTTTAAAATTTTGATAATATTACTATATCTGTTTACTATATCGACAATCTTGTCAAAGTATTTTTGGAGAACCTCTATATTGGTAATCACAAAGCCCAAAGGATTGTTAATCTCATGGGCAACACCAGCTGCAAGCTGACCAATGGCTGACATCTTTTCGCTTTGGACCAAAAAATCCTGGGTTTGTTTTAACTTTGCAGTAAGTTCAATAAGCTGATTGTTCTTTTCTTTTAAATCTTCAAGTGACATTTTATAGAGATATTGATAATTTTTCATTCTAACAATAGCCCTCAGCCGTGATGACAACTCAATAGGCTTAATAGGTTTTCTGATAAAGTCATTAGCGCCACGGTTAAAACTTTCTTCCAACACCTCATCACTTTCAAGCGATGTCATAACAATCACAAAAACTTCACCGTAATCTTTGACTCTTCTTATAAATTTAAGAACCTCTAACCCATTTATATCAGGCAAAACAATGTCCAACAGCACTAAATCAAACTCGTTTTGACTTACCATCTCAATAGCTTTCTCTCCACTTTCGGCAACAAATATATCACACTTCATCTCCATAGATTCAATAATACCTTCAATTTGCTTAACAATGAAAGGTGAGTCATCTACAATCAATATTTTCATCGTTCTCACCTCTTAAAAAATAAACAAAAAAAATAGAGTGAGGTGCTAAGTTTTTCCTCACTCTATATATACCCTTTATGAATTTTTTATAAACTCCTGTATATTTTCTTCCTCTTCCATTGTAAGCACATTTTTAAGGTCAAGAATGATAATCATGTCATTACCGACACGCGCAATCGAGTCAATGAATTTTCGCTTGATTCCCCTGATGCTCTCACTTGCCTTTTCAATCTTGTCATCTTCAATTTTGAGTATCTCAGAGACATCATCAACCAAAAAACCAAGCTGGAATTTAGAAAGCTCTACAATGATGATTTTCTGTGCTTCTGCCTTTGACTCAATCTCGAGCCGTTTTGCAAGGTTGTAAACTGGGACAGATGTGCCTCTCACATCAATAATCCCTTCGACATACTGAGGCATACTTGGTACCTTTACAATCTTGTTTGGCTTTATAATCTCAACAATCTCAAGTATGTCAACCCCAAAGCTGTAGTCTCCTACATTGAAAATGACATACTGTTTCATGCAACTTCCTCCTCGTTTCTAAATTTCTTCAGGTACGCATTTATGAAGACATCTATCTCACCGTCCATTACTGCCTCAACATTTCCTACTTCTGCTTCTGTCCTGTGGTCTTTAACCAAAGTATACGGGCAAAATACATAAGACCTTATTTGATTTCCCCAGCCAATTTCTGTCTGCTCACCCTTGAGTTTTTGAATCTTTTCTCTTCTCTCCTTTTCTTTGAGCTCTAAAAGTTTTGCTTTTAAAATTTTGAGAGCAATTTCCCTATTCTTGTGCTGGGACCTCTCATTCTGGCATGTTACAACAATACCTGTTGGAATGTGCTTTATTCTAACAGCCGACTCTGTCTTGTTAACATGCTGGCCACCTGCCCCAGATGCTCTGAAGGTGTCTATCTCAAGGTCTTCTTCTTTTATCTCAATGTCTGTGTCATCTTCAACCTCGGGCAGAACCTCAACCGCTGCAAAAGAAGTATGTCTTCTTCCCGCTGCATCAAATGGAGAAATCCTCACAAGCCTGTGAACTCCTTTCTCAGCTTTCAAATAACCATAGGCATTCTCACCAACTATGCGAACTGTGACATTTTTAATACCTGCCTCTTCCCCAGGTAGAATGTCCAAAGTTTCAACCTTGTAACCTTTTTTTGCTGCCCAGCGCGTGTACATCCTAAGTAGCATCTCTGCCCAGTCCTGAGCTTCTGTGCCGCCTGCACCCGCATGAATTGAAAGTATTGCATTGTTTTTGTCATAAGGACCGTTTAAAAGGACCTCTATCTTGAAATCCTCTATTTTCCTCTCAAGGTCCAAAAGCTCTTTTTCAAGCTCTTCTGCCATCTCATGGTTTCCTTCTTCCAAGCTCAGCTCTGTCAGTACTTTTAAATCTTCCCACTGCGAATATAGTTTTTGGAACCTCTCTATCTTGTCCTTTAGTCTTTTTATTTTCTGCAAAACTTTTTGAGAGTTCTCTAAGTCCTGCCAAAAATCAGGCCTTGAAGTTTCACTTTCCAACGATTTTAGTTCACTTTCTAGCCTGTCGATGTCAAAGAGAAACCCTCATTTCCTTGAGGTCTTCTTCTGCCTTCTCAAGCCTCTGCAAGATTTCTTCAAGCATAAGCATATTTCAAGACCACTCCTTCTAATTATGATTTTAAAAAATCAAACTGCTCCGCAACACTTTTTGTATTTTTTGCCGCTCCCGCAAGGACATGGATCGTTTCTTCCAACCTTCTGTGTTTTCACAACAGGTTTTCTCACAGGTGTGTCTGATGGTGCATTTTCATACATCTCTTTAACAACTCTTTCTCTTTGAGGCATATTTTCAACATTTGCATGAAGTATAATCTTTATTGTGTCCTCCTGGATTCTTTTTACCATCTCATCAAACATCTCAAACGCTTCGAACCTGAACTCAACTATTGGGTCTTTTTGACCGATTGCGCGAAGAGATATGCCTTCTCTCAGCTGTTCTACTGCATCTATGTGTTCCATCCAGTGCATGTCAACAACTCGCAAAAGCACAACCCTTTCAAGCTCGCGCATAAGCTCGCCAACTTCTTGTTCTTTCTTCTCATATTTTTCTTTTGCAATTGAGATGAGCTTTTCTTTTAGCTCCTGTTTTGTCATATTTTTTGCATCCTGCTCAGAAAGCTCATCTTCTAAAAATATAAACTTCAAATCCTGCAAAAGACCTTTTATATCCCAGTCTTCAGGATGAGGACTTTCGCCTGTGTACACTTTTATCTTGTAGTCCACAAGCTCATCTATCATGCCCAAGATAGAGTCTCTTAAGTTCTCACCTTCTAAAACTTTGCGCCTTTGTGAGTATATTATCTCTCTTTGCTTGTTCAAAACATCGTCAAACTGCAAAAGATGTTTTCGTATCTCAAAGTTTCGCGCTTCAACCCTCTTTTGCGCCTTTTCAATGGCATCAGACAAGAGCTTGTGTTCAATCGGCTGGTCATCAGGCAAGCCAAGCGACTCAACAAGGTTTTTAATCCTCTCAGACCCGAAAAGCCTCATTAGATCATCCTCAAGCGACACATAAAATCTTGACTCGCCGGGGTCACCCTGACGGCCGGCTCTTCCACGAAGCTGGTTGTCTATTCGCCTGCTTTCATGCCTCTCTGTACCGATTACTTTGAGGCCACCAAGCTCAGCAACACCCTCGCCTAAAACAATGTCTGTTCCACGGCCTGCCATGTTGGTTGCAATTGTCACAGCACCTTTTTGGCCAGCCTTTGCAATTATCATAGCCTCTTTTTCGTGGTGTTTTGCGTTTAAAACCTCATGTTTTATACCATGTTTTTTGAGCATCTCGCTCAGCATCTCAGACTTCTCAATTGACACAGTACCAACCAAAACAGGCTGACCTTTTTTATGAGTCTCAACAATCTCCTGAACAATTGCCTCAAACTTTGCCTTTTCTGTCTTGTAAACCTTGTCTGGATGGTCGACTCGTATCATTGGTTTGTGTGTAGGAATTTCTATGACATCAAGCTTATAGATTTCTCTAAACTCCTGCTCTTCAGTTTTTGCAGTACCTGTCATACCAGCAAGTTTTTTGTACAGCCTGAAATAGTTCTGAAAAGTTATTGTTGCCAAAGTTTTGCTTTCTCTTTCTATCCTCACACCTTCTTTTGCTTCAATGGCCTGGTGAAGCCCTTCTGAAAACCTTCGACCATACATAAGTCTTCCAGTAAACTCATCAACAATTATTACCTGCCCATCTTTTACAACATAGTCCCTGTCTCTTTTCATAAGCCCGTGAGCCTTTAGTGCCTGGATAATGTGATGGTGAAGGGTTGCATTTTCCGGGTCAGCTAAGTTTGTAACACCAAAATATTTCTCAGCTTTTTTTATACCCTCTTCTGTGAGCGAAACTGTGTGTCTTTTCTCGTTTACTATATAGTCATAGCCGGTTGTATCAGGCATTTGTTTGTCATCATCACTGTTATAATAAAGAGGTTTTAGTCTTCTTACAAAATTGTCTGCTCTTTTGTAAAGGTCTGTTGATTTCTCAGCAGGACCTGAGATGATAAGAGGCGTTCTTGCCTCATCAATCAAGATTGAGTCAACCTCGTCGATTATTGCATAGTTTAGCTCTCTTTGCACAAGCTCTTCTTTGTAAATTGCCATGTTGTCTCGCAAGTAATCAAACCCAAACTCATTGTTTGTACCATAGGTGATATCACAGTTGTACGCTTTTTTCCTCTCTTCATGTGTCAGTCCATGAACTATCACACCAACAGAAAGTCCCAAGAAATTGTAAATAGGTCCCATCCACTCAGCGTCTCTTTTTGCCAAGTAGTCATTAACAGTTACTATATGAACACCCTTGCCCTCTAAAGCGTTCAAGTACGCAGGTAGAGTTGCCACAAGGGTTTTACCTTCACCGGTTTTCATCTCTGCAATCCTGCCCTGGTGCAGAACTATGCCGCCTATAAGCTGGACTCTAAAATGGCGCATCTTCAAAGTCCGCCAAGCAGCTTCTCTCACAGCTGCAAACGCTTCTGGCAGGATATCGTCCAAAGTTTCGCCATTTTTTAGCCTTTGTTTGAATATATCTGTCTTTTGTCTCAGCTCTGCATCTGTTAACCTCTCATATTCCGATGCAAGTGATTCTATCTTGTCAACTATTGGCAAGATTTTTTTTATCTCTCTTTCACTGTAGCTGCCTATAAGTTTTTCAATTATCTTTAACATCTTTCCACCCTCGATTTTTTCAAAAATTTTTTGGACATTTCAAATAATTATTTTATCACTTCTTGAGGGTATATTCAAACAAAAATCCGCTCAAGACAAATCTTTGCCTTGAGCGGGGGCAGTGATGCTCTTAATTTTTTTCTTTTGTTAAAAAACTTTTTTAATATTCAGGTTCGATTAAACCATATGCACCGTCGTTTCTTCTATACACCACATTCACCTTATCTGTGTCCTGATTCAAAAATACAAAGAAGTTATGACCAAGCAAATTCATCTGCAAAATAGCCTCTTCCACGCTCATTGGTTTTATTGGAAACCTCTTTGTCTTGGCAATTCTAAACTCACCATTTTCTTCTGTAGCTTCCTTTTCAGGCTCTTCAATGTCAAATGTCATGTATCGCAAAGACTCTGCATCTTTTGCCCTTTTTGCTATCTTTGTTTTGAACTTTCGGATTTGCCTTTCTAAGGTGTCAACCACCAAATCTATGGCACTGTACATGTCGTTGCTTCTCTCTTCAGCTCTCAAAATCATTCCATGGAAAGGTATTGTCACTTCAACTATGTGTGAGATCTTCTCAACACTCAAAGTTACATGAACATCTGTGTTAAGTTTAATATACCTCTCAAGCTTTGAAAGTTTTTTCTCAATCCTCTCTTTTAGTGCATCTGTTACTTCTATGTTCTTGCCGCTGATGATAAAGTTCATCATATTGACCATCCTTTCTATGTAGAAGGTTTTTGTTTGATATTATATATATACCACCAATTTCAACTTATTTACACAAAAATTTTTTCCACAAAACTATCCACAATTCACAATAGCCAAATATCCATTCTGTTAAAAAATGAGTTGTGAATAATGTGGATAACTCTGTGGATATGTTATTTCCCAAGCTTCTCTGGGTGTTGAAAAGTTACTTTCTATTTTTTAAGCAAACAAAAAAGGCACATACATCTTCTTTTACATGCATGTGCCCTGAGCATGAATATTTTCTATAAATTCTGTTTTAAAAACTCAACAATCTCGTTTGACTTTGGAGGACACCCCTGTTTGCATATATTAAAATCTTTTGTGCAGCTCCCAATTCCTATCCCATCCATAGCTTTCCCTTTATATCCCTGGCCAATATACAGTTTTTTTGAAAGCTTTTTTAAAAGTCCATGCTCATCCAGTCTCATAAGGCTACTTATTAAATTTGCATAGCAGACTGAACATGCATCTTTTTCTTCAATATACTTTGCGTATCTTGAAACAATAGATGATCTTTTTGAAAATCCAGTTGGTTTTTTCTCAGGATTTATTTCTATAAGATTATACTCACCTGCTTTCCCAACACCCAATTTTTCTGCCAATCTTATGTATTCAATGTCATATGGATTGTATCCCAGATGCTCGGCGGCAAAGCTGTCTATCAAAACCGGGTCAAAGCCAAGGGCTATAAAATCCTTCTCAACAGGGTTTCCTCCCTCTTCAAAGTCAGGGTCTGGCATAATACTGTCCACCACTATTAGATGTATCTTTATTGCTTTGTTCAAGTAGGCAATTGGTTTGTGAAGACCAAGTGTGTGAAACCTTCTCTTTTCACTGTCAGGAATAAGCCCTTTGAGATTTTTCAAAGCACAGGTAAGTTGTGTCTGGCAGTGCCCTTTCAAAAGTGGAACGTTTATTAAAAAATCGTAGCTATAGACCTGGCTACAAATGTTCAGCTCAAATCCATCAACATTTATCTTCAAAGGCTTGTCATCTTTCGTGTCAATGAGCTTTACATCATACTTCTTTGCAATCTCAGTATACCCGCAAACTTCAAACGCCCTTTTTGTGGAAGCGCCAAGCCATGCACCCTCTAAAATTGCAATGTTTTCAAATCCATTTTCCCTCAAGTACTCTATGATTCCTTCAACAATATGTGGATTTGTTGTAGCACCTGAGGTGTACGGCTTTGCAACAACCAAGTTGGGCTTTATAGCAATTTTGCTCTTCATAGGAATATAACTTTTCACATCGGCATATTCAAGAAGCTGTTTTGTCATAGATTTAGCATCTTTACCGTAGATAATGTAAATGTTGTTGTTCATATTCTTTCTTCCTTTCACTCTTTTATAGTAATCTCTGTGTCAGGGAAGACGTCCTTGAGCTTGTTTATTATCTCCTGGTCAGATACAGCATCTTCCTTCAAAGACTTTTTCCTTTCCACCTCAACAGAGACTTCACCCTCATAACCTACAATTCTTTTTAAAACTGATTTAAAATACTCAATGTTTCTGATCAAAACATCTGCAAACACACCATCTTCCTGCTTAAAACATACCGTCACACCATTTTCAAACCTCAAGCTGGCATTTTGAAGAACATGCGAAAGTCCCGGCTTTTCCTCCTTGATAGCCTCTTTTATTTCCTGCCACCTGCTCAAAATCTCAGACCATGAAAAAGATGCATTGCTATCCACACCTTCTGCGCTTTTGTCAGCAATATGCGCTGTCTTTTGCTCTTGTTTTGTAGATTGAGCCTTGCCAAGTTTCATGGCTTCAAAAGCTTTGGGATTTTCGGCAAGCTGAGAAAGCTTTGTCTCAAGTTTTCGCACTCTCTCAAGGAGTGCTTCAAATGAGGTATCAAACTGGCTGTCGCAAAGCTTTATTGTATTTATCTCAAGCAAAACCTTTGGAAATCTTGTCCAGCGTACCTGGTTAGCAGTGTCGATAAGCATCTTTATGCTTGACACAAGCCTGTTTGAGTCAACAAGGTTTGATATGTTCATGACAAAAGATTTATCACTTTCGAGCATGTCAACCAAAACATCTTTTGCACCAAGTCGCAAAATAAGTGCACTTCTCAAAAGCTTCACAGCCTCTTCTAAAAAGGTATTGACATCCATTCCTTCATCCCAAAGCCTGTTTACAACCTTGAGTCCTTTGTTTGAATCATTTTCTACAATAGCAGCAATAAATTCTTTTACTATCTCGGTTGATGTAACCCCCAAAAGGTTTGCAACAAACTTGTAGGTTATATGTTCATCAGATGTATTTATGCACCTTTCTAATATGGTCAAAGCATCCCTCAGAGCTCCTTCTGCCTTTTGCGAAATCAAATAGAGGGCATTATCATCAATTGATATATTTTCCATCTGAACAATCTTTTTGAGTCTTTCATATATGTCTTTTACAGAAATCCTTTTAAAATCAAACCTCTGACACCTGGACAAGATGGTTGCAGGCACTTTCTGGATATCTGTGGTTGCCAGAATAAAAAGTGCATGGGAGGGGGGCTCTTCAAGGGTTTTTAAAAGCGCGTTGAAAGCCCCTGTTGAGAGCATGTGTACCTCGTCTATTATATATACCTTCTTTTTGCAAACAGAAGGTGGGTATCTGACCTCGTCCCTGATTTGCCTCACGTCATTGACACTTGTGTTTGATGCAGCGTCAATCTCCAAAACATCAAGCGTCTTTTCATCTAAAATGCTCCTGCAAACCTCACATTCGTTGCATGGATTCCCATCCTTGGGATTCAAACAGTTCACAGCTCTTGACATTATCTTTGCAGTTGTTGTCTTGCCAGTACCTCTCGGGCCGCAAAAGATGTATGCGTGTGCTACTTTGTCCTGTTTTATCTGGTTTTTTAACGTTTTGGTTATATGATCCTGGGCAACCACATCTTCAAAAACTTTGGGCCTGTATTTTCTATAAAGTGCTATGTGCATACTTATCACCCTTTTTTTACATTTTGAGTTTTTCCACAACAGCAAACTCTATTTGTCTTAGTGGCACATTAGCGTCAATGAGCATTACTTTGACCCTGTCACCAATTTTGTATACCTTTTTTGACTTTTCGCCTATCAGCTGATAAGTTTTTTCATTAAAGACATAATAATCATCCTCTAAAGAGCTCACTCTTACCAAGCCTTCGATTGTGTTTTCAAGCTCAACAAAAAATCCAAATGGTGTGACATTCGAAATAATTCCTTCAAAGACCTGACCAATCTTGTCTTGCATAAATTCAACCTTCTTGAGGTCAACCGTTTCACGTTCTGCTTCTTCTGCAACTCTTTCTCTCTGTGATGTCCACTTTGCAATCTCTGGCATTTTAAGTTTGAGTTTTTGAGCTTTTTTCTCTGTCATTTTACCCTTTAAAACATCCTTCATAATCCTGTGTATCACAAGATCAGGATACCTTCTTATTGGAGAAGTAAAGTGACAATAGTATTCTGTCGAAAGACCAAAATGGCCAAGGTTTTCTTCACAGTACCTTGCTTTTTTGAGCGACCTCAAACACAGCGTATGAATAACCCTTTCTTCTGGCGTGCCACGGCTTTGCTCTAAAACTGCCTGCAAAGCTTTGGGATGTACCTTGTTCGAAATACCTTTTAGAACATATCCCATGTTATATATAAACTCTGCAAACTGGTAAATCTTTTCAATATCAGGCTCTTCATGAACCCTGTACAAAAACGGAACATTTAGCCAGTAGAAATGATTTGCAACTGTCTCGTTGCAAATTAGCATGAATTCTTCAATTATTTTATTAGAGATTGTAAGCTCATATCGGATAACGTCTATGGGTTTGCCGTTTTTGTCAAGTATGACTTTTGTCTCATCAAAATCAAAGTCCAAAGCCCCTCTTTTCATTCTCTTTTCTCGCAAAATTAAAGCAAGCTCGCGCATTAGCTCTAAGTCTTCTCTTATATGTTCATACCTTTTCAAAAGCTCTTTGTCCTCTTCTTTGAGAATCTTTGTAACATTTGTATACGTCATTCTCTCCTTGCTTCTGATAACACTCTCAAATATGTCATGTTTCACAACATTTCCTTGCTTGTCAATTTCCATCAAAACAGAAAATGTCAATCTGTCAACATTGGGGTTGAGCGAACAGATGCCATTTGAAAGCTTAAACGGAAGCATTGGGATGACTCTGTCAACAAGATACACAGACGTTCCGCGCCTGTAAGCTTCCTTGTCAAGATGGGTGTTTGGTTTTACATAGTGGCTGACATCTGCAATGTGAACACCTAAAAGATAGTTCCCGTTTGGAAGTTTTTTGATAGACACTGCATCGTCAAAGTCTTTTGCATCCTCACCATCGATTGTAAAGATTGTTAAGTTGCGAAGGTCAACCCTTCCTTCTAAATCCTCTTCTGTCACTTCATCAGGAATATTCTCAACTTCTTTTAGTACCTCTTTCGGGAACTCCTCGTCAAGTTCATATTTTTTGATTATTGAGAGAATGTCAACACCTTTGGCATTTTCATACCCCAAAATCTCAATAATTTTCCCCTCAGGGTTTCTTCTTTTTTCAGGATACCTGGTAATCTCAACAACAACCTTCTGACCCGTTTTAGCCTTGTTCTTCCCGCTTTTAGGAATATAGATGTCATATGTTATCCTCTGGTCATCTGGAATGACAAAACCAAAGTTTTTGCTATCCTCATACCTTCCAACAACTTTTGTGATACCTCTTTGCAAAATCCTCTCAACAAACCCCTCTACTTTTTTGCCCTCAACAGGCGGAAGAGAAAGTACCTTTACAAGCACCCTGTCGCCATGCATTGCCCCGTTCATGTTCTCAGGTGAGATATAAATGTCGGGTACATTGGGGTTGTCAGGAATCAAAAAACCATAGCCGCGCGGGTTTACCTCAAGCACTCCTGCAAACAGGTTCATCTCTTCGGCAAGACCGAACCTGCCGCGCTTTGTTCTTACAATCTTTCCTTCCTGTTCAAGCTCATCAAGAATTTTTCTCAGTAGCTTTTCATCCTTTTCCTGCCAGTTCAAAATCTCAAGGATTTCTGAAAACGTCATGGGATGATAGCTTTCTTCCTGGAAAAGATTTAAAACCTCCTGTTTTTTCTCTTCAAATTTAATTTTTTTCACAGGACTATCACATCCTTTTTTTAAGTTTACAAACCAAGCTCATTAGATATCTTTTGCATAGCTCTGAGTGCTATTCCTAAAAATTCTTCAAGCTCAAGCCCAAGCTCAGAACATGCTCTCATCTGATCTCTGTTTGCACCCTTTGCAAAGCTTTTTTCATTGAATCTGTTTAATAAAAACGGTACCGTCACATCTGAAAGTTTTTTTGATGGTAAAATCAGAGCACCTGCAACAATGAAACCAGATGTTGGGTCAACACAGTAAAGTGCCTTGTCCAAAAGAGAAAGCCTTGGAAGACCGTGCGCGTCGTTGTGAGCCTTCACAGCATACACAATGTCCTTGTCAAACCCCAAATCCTCCAAAATTTTTGCGCCAACCAAGCTATGCGCGCTCGGGTGGTTTTTTGTCTCTTCATAATCTATGTCGTGGACAAGTCCGCAGATCCCCCACTTGTCCATATCCTGTTCAAAATAGCATGCAAGCTCGCGCATGATAGCCTCACAAGCCAAACAGTGTTTGAAAAGATTCTGTGTCTTTATTCTCTTCTTGAGCTCTTCTAGCGCAACTTCACGTGTGACGCTCATTTTAAAACCTTCCTCCTTTTGTATTAAGCGTTTTGTAAGATATTGTGAACATTCATGGTTAAAATAAAAACCCAAGGTTGACATTCAACCTCAGGTTTTACTTTATTACAAAGAACAAGATTACTGATACAACAAAGAAAGCCGCTGCGATTATCCATGTGTACCTTCCAAGCATAGCATCAAGTGTTCTTCCCTTGTACTTCCCAAAAAATGTCTCAGCACCACCTGCAATTGAACCAGAAAGTCCTGCGCTCTTGCCAGACTGCAAAAGCACAACAATTATAAGTGCAATTGCTAAAAGAAGCTCTAAAATGGTCAGTATTATCTTTGCCATCTGTTTTTAAAACCTCCTAAAAATTTAGTATTGACTGCAAAAATTACAGGTCAACTTCCCTGCACTTTGTTTCAACAAGCTTAATAGAACCCTCTTTGTCCTCACCTAAAAGCAAATCGCACATCTCTTTTGCCTTAGCGTTTGTGAGAAAGATATCTTCTACTTTTCTTCCATCTTTGTATTCAATCTTAACATAGAAGACTTTCAATACGTTCACCTTCCTTGCAAAAAGCCATAAAAACCATATTAAAATTATACCACAAGCTAAGAAAAATTCAATCAAAATGATGAGCTTTAATCCAAATATTCCCCAACAAAAACCTCTTCGGCAGGTCCTGTCATAAAAACTATACCGTCTTCTTGCCACTCTATTTCAAGAATTCCAAAATAAAGGTGGACATTTGCTTTTCTTTCTGTAAAGCCATTTAAGTTAGATGCTATCACAGAGGCGCAAGAGCCTGTGCCACACGCAAATGTAGCCCCTGCACCTCTTTCCCAAGTTCTCACCTTTATATTATTCTTGTCAATCACCTGAACAAAATTGACATTTGTCTTTCTTGGAAAAGCCTCATGCTTTTCTATTTTTGGTCCCAAGGTATAAATGTCCACCTTTTCAACATCGTCAACAAACAAAATAGTGTGCGGAACACCCATCAAAAGAGATGTAATTCTGTATTCATTGCCATCAACTACAATAGATGTATTTATGGCATCACTTTCTGGGTCGCCTTGCATTGGTATATCTTTTCTTTTAAAGCTGGGCTTTCCCATATTCACTTTAACTTTATCAACAAGTCCATATTCGTTTACAAAAAGCTCAGGCTCAATTATGCCTGCCAATGTTTCAACTTTGAATTTAGTGGCTTTCACAATTCCTCTTTCATATACATATTTTGCAAAACACCTGATTCCATTTCCGCACATCTCAGCCTCAGAGCCGTCAGAATTGATAATTCTCATCCTGATGTCAGCAATATCTGAATTTAATACAAGCAGCAGACCATCTGCACCAACTCCAATGTGTCGATGGCACATCCTCTTTGCAAGCAAGTTATAATCTATATCCTCTTTACCTCTTGCATCTATTACAATAAAGTCATTTCCAAGCCCGTGCATCTTTGAAAAAAGCATTTTCTTGTACCTCCCTTTAAAAAGTTTTAATTTCTCAGCGAAATTACAGGTGGTGGAACTCTTCCTCCACGTTCAATTAGCCTTTTTGGTGAACTTCTGTTGATACTCATCACCTTTGCCCTTCCCAAAAGTCCGCCAAAGTTGACCTCATCTCCTTCTTTTTTACCATATGCGGGAATTACGCGCACAGCTGTTGTTTTGTTGTTGTAAACACCAATTGCAATCTCATCTGCAATCATGCCAGATATTATTTCAGGTTCAACATCGCCCGGCACAACAATCATATCAAGCCCAACAGAACACACACTTGTCATAGCCTCAAGTTTTTCCAATGTAAGTGCTCCACTTTCAACCCCTTTTACCATACCAGAATCTTCTGATACAGGAATAAATGCACCAGATAGTCCTCCTGTAAATGTTGCAGCCATTGCTCCGCCCTTTTTTACAGCATCATTCAAAAGCGCTAAAGCAAATGTTGTGCCATATCCGCCAACCTTTTCAAGTCCCATCTCTTCAAGTATCTCTGCAATGCTATCACCAACCTTTGGAGTTGGGGCAAGCGAAAGATCCACAATCCCTGCAGGAATGCCAAGTTTTTTGCATGCATACTGCATAACAAGCTGACCTGTTCTTGTTATTTTAAATGCCATTTTTTTGATTGTCTCATAGACCTCATCAATCGAAGCATCTTTGTTTTCTTCCAAAGCCCTTTTTACAACACCAGGACCTGAGATTCCAACGTTCAAACAAACATCACCTTCGCCTGTCCCATGAAACGCACCAGCCATGAACGGATTGTCATCTGGTGCGTTTGCAAACACAACAAACCTTGCACAGCCAAAACTATCTTTTTGAGCTGTTTTTTTAGCAATTTCTTTTATTATATATCCAAGGTGAGATATAACATCAAGATTTATTCCTGAGCGTGTTGAACCAACATCCACAGATGAACAAAGTCTGTCTGTTTGAGCTATTGCATCGGGAATTGAAGATATAAATTTCTTAGCGTTGTCATCATAATTTTTGTGTACTATGGCAGAGTAGCCGCCTATCAGATCTATGTCAAGTTCTTTTGCGATTTCATCTATAGCAGATGCAACTTTCAGTAAATCTTCATAAGAATAAGAAAAGGTCAAAAGAGAAATAGGTGTAAGAGCTACCCTTTTGTTGACAATTGGAAGACCAAACATATCTTCTATCTCATTTGCCACGCTTTTAAGGTTTAATGCATATTTTATAATCTTTTTTTTCATGTTATCAATAAATTTTTGCGGAACATCTGAACTACAATCAAAAAGACTAATACCTATTGTAATTGTTCTGATATCTAAATTGCTCTGCTTTACCATATTGATTGTTTCAATAATCTCTTGTGATGTAAACATCTTCTCTTCATCTCCTCAAAAAAGCTAAATCCTGTTGATAGCGTTAAAAAGGTCTTCATGTTGCATATTTACATCAACGCCAATCTCCCGCCCTCTTTTTATGAGAAGATCTTTAAGTTCAGAAAACTTTATTTTACAATTTTGAAGGTCAACAAGCATTATCATTGTAAAAAATCCTTGCATGATTGTCTGACTAATATCCAAAATATTCACATTATTCTCAGCAAGAAGAGTTGAAATTGCCGCAATTATCCCAACTCTGTCTTTACCAACAACTGTTATTATTGCTCTCATTTTTGTTATCCCCCAAAAATCTTATTGTTTTAAGCTTTCAAATATTTCCATAACCTCACCATATTCAGGAATTGCAGGAATAGCACCTTTCTTGGTGGCACAGAGAGCCCCTGCAATGTTTGCTTTTTTTACAATGTTGATAATATCGTTTTCTGATATATTCTCAATTGGCAAAGATTTTGAAATTTCATGCAAAACCATGCCGACAAAACAGTCTCCACATCCTGTTGTGTCAACAACGTTAACTTCAATTGTGTCCACAAAATATGACTTTTCTTTAAAGAAAACCTTACTACCTTTTGCACCAAATGTCACAAGAAAAATCTTTACCTTGTCTTTTATTCTATTATAAAAGTTATTTACGTCCTTTTCATATAGCAAAACCTCTTCCTCAGACATCTTCAGAATATCAACAAACCCATTTTCAACAGGTTCAATCATGGTATCTAAAGCCTTTTTTTGGCTTTCCCACAGGCTACTTCTGTAGTTTGGGTCATATGAAATTGTGCTACCACTTTGTCTTGCAATCTTTAAAAGCTCTAACGTGGTTCTTTTGTTTTGTTCATATGTCATTGAAAGAGAACCAAAGTGAAATATATCAGCTGACTTTACGATATTCATATCAATATCTTCTAATTTTAGGTAAACATCTGCACCATATTTTCTTGAGAACGAAAAAGACCTCTCACCCCTGCTATCAAGCTTTACAAACGCAAGTGTCGTAAAATACTCATCCGTCACTTTAACATTTGAAATATCAACACCACAGTCAGAAAGGCTATCTATAATCATTCTACCAAACATGTCATTCCCAACCTGTGAGATTAAATAGGATTTTCCGCCAAATTTTGCAACTGCTGCTGCCACATTTGCAGGTGCACCGCCCGGGTTTGCTTCAAACAGGTTTTCTTTTACATTCAAAAAATCTATTAAAACCTCGCCGTAGCAAACAACCTTCAAAAACCAACAACCTCCTTTTTTCGAGTATAACATTATTATAGAACATTTAATATTCAGAAGTGAAGAAGAATAGGGTAAAATATATATATCATCTACTTTTAGAATAGAGGGATAAACAAATGTTTGAGCTCAGCAGAGATGTTCAGCTATTTTTAGATATCCTAAATCAAAAAAAAGAAAAATTAGACTCTTTAAGGCCTCTTCCTGAAAATTCTATAAAGAGCCTAAAAGAAAAACTTATTCTTGACTGGACATATCATTCTAATGCAATAGAAGGAAATACATTAACAATCTATGAAACAAAAGTTGTTTTGGAAAATGGTATAACAGTTGCTGGAAAAACATTAAAAGAACACTTAGAAGTTATTAATCATAAGGAAGCAATTCTATATTTAGAAGAACTGATAAAAAACAGTACATCTCTTTCAGAATGGGAAATAAAGAGTTTGCACAAGTTAATTCTTAAAGGAATTGACGACAAAAATGCAGGCGTCTATAGAAAAGAGAATGTATATATCTCTGGAGCAAGTTTCACACCTCCTGATTACACTCAAGTACCTTACATGATGAGCCAGTTGGTTGAAAGAATAAATAATCTCGAAGCACACCCTGTGGTAAAAGCTTCTATCCTTCATGCAGACTTTGTAAAAATACATCCTTTTGTCGACGGGAACGGGCGCACAGCAAGACTTTTGATGAACTTAGAGCTTATGAGGAATGGATATCCTATCGCAATAATACCAAAAGAAATACGGGCATATTATTACCAAGCATTAGATAAAGCTTGCATTGAAGATGCATATGATGATTTCATAATTTTGGTATGCGAAAGAATAAACAAAACTTTTGACCTGTATTTTGGTCTTCTGAGCAAGGCTTAAAGATGTTTGAATACAAAAAAAATGGTGCACAGTAACCTCTACTGTGCACCGAAAATATTTTTATTTAAGTAAAGGGGGTCTTTCTGTTAAATATTTTTCCCTTTTTGTATTCTTTCATACATCTAAAACCTCAAAATGTAACACAATTTAAAAAGGCATATCCTCCTTATAGAATTCCCAGTTCCACATCCCTTCAAAACTTTAACACTGCCTTCTATACCATCAACAAAAAGGAGGTATTATTACAGGTTTGCTACCTTGACAGGTTGTTCGAACAAACCTCTTTTTACCTCTGTAGTGGTCATGTGGCTAGCTTTTAACATCTCTGTGATGTAGTTGCAAGCCTGCCATGGGTCAACTCTCTCACCGCATGTAAATACATCAACTGCTGCATAGCCAAGCTCTGGCCATGTGTGGATTGTCAGGTGTGACTCTGAAATTACAACAACACCACTTACACCCTGTGGTGAAAACTTATGAAACGCTACCTCTCTTACTTCTGCACCTGCTTTTAGTGCTGACTCTACCATTATCTTTTCGATAAGTTCTCTGTTGTTGAGCACTTCCTTGTCACACCCGTAAAGTTCTGCTATTATGTGCCTGCCCAATGCGTGCATCTTCCCTACCTCCTTCTTGGAATTTACTCTTTTCAAGTAACAGAATTAATTTTAGCAAAATTTTTTCAAAAGTCAATATATTTTTTTAAAAAATATCATTTTCCTTTAAATTTTTAAATTAGCTCTCGTTTTCTTATTAAAATCTTTGTTTTTCTCTTTCTTATCCTATTATATGATTGAAAATTTAAAAATGAACGTTGAATACTTTTTCTATAGCCTGTGCAAAACCGCTATCATCACTCTTTGCAACAACAAAGTCAGCAGCCTCTTTTAACTTTTCAACTGCATTTTCAACAGCAACGCCTATCCCTGCATATTCAATCATTGAAATGTCATTGTCACCATCACCAATTGCCATAACCTCTTCTCTTTTTAAACCGTAGTACTCAGTTAAAAACTTAAGAGCATTCCCCTTTGAGACATTGATATCTGTAAATTCCAAGAAGAAGGGTTTTGAAAACATTATGTTAAATTTCTTCGAAAAATCCTCTGGAAGACTTTCTTTTAATGCTTTCAATCTTTCATGTTCATCAAAAAACAAAACCTTTGTGACGGGTCTGTCGATAAATTCAAGTAAATTTTCAACCATATGTGGCTCAAGCTTTGTAAGATTTTTGTAATACTCTGTCTTTTCGTTAATAGCTTCAACATACCATATATTGTCAATGTAAATGTGAACATGAATTCCTTCATCTTTTGCAAGCCTTACAAGCTCTTTTGCATCATCTGGTAGAATCTCGCAGCCATAAAGCTTTTTGTCATTTTTTGGGTCATAAACAAGTGCACCTTGGTATGTTATCATTGGGTAAAAATTTTGAAGGTCATATGCCACCTTTTTAACAGAAGGATATGGTCTTCCTGAAGCTAATATCAAAATTACTCCATTTTGCTTTAAAAACTCTAAGGCTTTAATATTCTTTTCAGTTACCGTCAAATCTTTTGTAAAAAGCGTATCGTCAAGGTCTGTCGCAACAAGCTTAATCATATTTTTTTCTCCTTTCTTTATAAATATCTTATACAAAAAACGGTTTGGACATTGAAACCTCTTCTTTTGAAGGCCTCAATACCCAAACCATAAAGAATCAAACTTCTTTTTTATTTTAAGTGAACATATATAACATTTCCTGTCATAAGTTTTGGATAAAAGTATGTGGATTTCTGAGGCATTTTCTCACCGCTGAGCGACACATCTTTTAATTCCTCAACAAGTGTTGGATTTAAGATAAATCCGTATTTTGCACCTTTGTCAACAGTCTCAATCAATTCTTTATCCGATTTGGTGTATTTAATATTTCTCTGATAGAGTATATCTTCATCTGTGATTTTAAGGACTTTATTTAAAATTAACTTTTGCAAGACAACAACATCAAGGTTTTTATAAGCCTTGCTTCCTTCAATTTCTTTTAGAGAATCCTCTGGATTTTTGAGAGTTATCAAATAGAAGTTTTTATTGTATGTGTATACCAAAAATGCATATTTCTTTTTGTCTTCTAATTTTCTCTTTAGACCCTCGTAGTTTCCTTCCTCAACATCAAACTCTGCTTTTAATTTCTCTATAAAAATATCCTCTTCAATGCTTGATGAAAGAACAATTCTATGTGTTGGTAGAATAACTATTCCTGGGTCTTGTAGGCTTGTGAGTGTCACCATTATGTAGTTGTAATCTGCATCTTGTCTTGCACCTTCTTTTTGCTCCATCTCTTTTCTATACTCTAAAGCTGTCTCATACCTGTGATGTCCATCTGCTATAAATATCTTTTTGTTAGAAAACAGTTCTTTTAGTTTTCCTATTATATTCTCATCAGATACAACCCACATTCTCTCAAAAGTTCCAATTCCCTTGTATGAAACATCCTCTTTTTTAGACTTTATCTTATCTAATATAGATTTAACCTCGCCTGTGTCATCCTCATAAAGCCCAAATATGCTGCTGATATTTGCCTTAGTCTTTCTTAAAAGCTCAAGCCTTTCCTGTTTTGGTTTTGAAAGTGTAAACTCGTGCGGTATGACTATTCCTTTTTCAAACTCAACAAGCTCAAGCGCAGCAATAATTCCTGTTCTTTTATACTTTTTACCATCCACCTCAAATTCCTGCTCAAGAACGTATATGCATTCACTCTGGTCAAATTTCAATATTCCTTTTTCAATCCAGCTGTTCAGATACTCTCTTGCACGTGTAAATTTGTTATTCTCTTCATTATCCTCTGGATATTCTTTTCCAAATTCCACTCTTATTATGTTATACTCGCTCTTTTTATATAGCTCTTCTCTCTCTTCATCAGATATTATATCATAAGGCGGACAGATACACCTGTCAAGCTCAACTTCAGATGAATATCTCAAACCTCTAAAACCTTTGATGTTAGCCATCTTATACCATAACCCTTTCTATTTTGTAATTTCGTGGCTTTTTAATGTGTAAATCTTACAATTTTGCCATTGTGACTCTCAAAATTCCATCTGTGTTTCTAAGCTTTTCTACAGCCTCATCAGGAAGCTCACCGTCTATCTCGCATACCATAACAGCTTTTTCACCTTTTTTGTTTCTGGACACCTGCATTGTGGCAATATTGATTCCATATTCACCAACAATTGTGCCAATTCTGCCTATCATACCAGGCTTATCTATGTTCTGGATAATAAGCATATATTTTTCTGGCTTGAAATCAACCTTGTAGCCAAAGAAATCTATGATTCTACCCTCGTTGTTATAAACTGTGCCAGAAAGTTCTAAAACTTTCTCGTTTGTAGTAAACCTTGCAGTTATCATATTCTTAAATTTACCTGCCTCTTCTGTTTTACTTTCAACTACCTCAATTCCCTGTTCCTTTGCTAAAAGCTGGGAATTTACATAGTTGACAGTGTCCTGTACCGAAAATTCAAGATAGCCTTTTAAAAGCGCACGTGTCAGCCAAGTTATTGCTTTCTCATCTATCTGTCCGCCGTAAACAATTTCAATTTTATTGGCAAAAGCTCTCTCTGCCTGGATAAAAATCTTTCCCATTGCCTCAGCAAGTTCTAAATATGGCATAATCTCTTCAAGCTTTTCCTTTTCAAATGCAGGAAGATTAACAGCATTCTTAGCAATGCCACCTTTTAACACCGCTGCAACCTCTTTTGCAACAGACACAGCAACATTTACCTGAGCTTCCTGTGTTGATGCACCAAGATGAGGTGTGATTACCACATTGTCAAGTTCTAAAAGTGGGTTGTAGAAGTCTTGCTTTTCAAGCTCAAAGTTTGGTTCTTTTTCAAGAACGTCAAGAGCCGCTGCTGCCACTATGCCCTCTTTTATAGCATTGTAAAGGTCATTTTCGTTTATGACACCGCCGCGCGCACAATTGACAATCCTAACACCTTTTTTCATCTTTTTAAACTCTTTTTCTGAAATGAGGTTATATGTCTCTTTTGTCTTTGGTGTGTGGATAGTAATAAGGTCGGATTCTCTCAAAAGTGTGTCAAAGTCAACCTTTTCAACACCATATTTTTTGAACTTTTCGTCTGAAACGTATGGGTCGTACGCAATAACTCTCATCCCGCAAGCTTTGAGACGTTCTGCAACAAGCGCACCTATCTTGCCAAACCCGATAATTCCTGCTGTCTTTTCATAAAGCTCAACACCTTTGAACTTGTTTCTTCTAAAATCGCCCTGCTTGCAAGACATGTACGCCTGTGGGATGTATCTGAATATGCTAAATATAAGACCAATTGTGAGCTCGGCAGCTGCCATAATGTTACCATCCGGAGCATTTACAACAATAATACCCTGCTTTGTTGCAGCCTCTACATCCACATTGTCAATACCAACACCAGCTCTTGCAATCACTTTTAAGTTCTTGCCACACTTTATCATCTCTTCGTTTACTTTTGTTGCACTTCTGACAATTAGAGCATCATATTCACCAATTATATTGCAAATTTCTTCGTGAGATAGTCCTACCTTCTCATCCACTTCAATTCCTTCATTTTTCAAAATCTCTATACCTTCTTTTGCAATCCTCTCAGTCACCAAAACCTTCATTTATTCTCACTTACCTCCTTAGCAATTTCCTGAAGCACAGCTTTTGTAGCTTCTCCAACTTCAAAGTTTTTGTATCCTACTTCTAAAAGCGCAAGTTCAAAGCATTCGATGGTCTTCAAAAGGTCAAACTCGTCAACATATCCCATATGACCTATTCTTATAATCTTTCCTTTTAAAGTAGCCTGTCCCCCTGTTACCATTATATCATATTTCTGATTCATTATCTTCCTTACCTTTTCTATATCCACACCTTCTGGTGACTTGATTGCAGTAATTACTGCAGATGAGTATTCTTTCTTTGGCAAAAGCTCTAAATTGAGCTTTTCAGCTGCAAGCTGAGTAAGATGTGCAAGTCTTGTGTGTCTTTTGAAGTTGTTCTCAAGTCCATAGTCCAGGATAAGTTTTAATCCTACATCAACAGCTCTGATTAAGGTGACTGCAGGTGTGAATGGAGTGTCCTGGCTTTCTTTTAAAAGGTTGTCCTGATACTTTTTAAAGTCCCAGTAGAACTTTCTAAGTTTTGATGTTTTGTAAAATTCCCAAGCTTTTTCTGATACAGAGACAAAAGCAAGGCCCGGCGGGGACATTAAAGCTTTCTGAGAGCCTGTAACAACTACATCAACACCCCACTCATCAGTCTTTAAATCAATTGCACCAAGTGAACTTACTGCATCAACAATTAAAATCTTGTCTGTATTTTTGAGATACCTTGCAAGCTTTTCAATAGGATTTGTAACACCTGTTGATGTCTCATTGTGTGTTATAAACACACCTTTTATGTCTTTATTAGATTCAATAATTTCAATTACCTCATCAATATTTGCAACATCACCATAAGGATATTTCTTTTCAATTACATTTAGACCAAACGTCTTGCATATATTAATAAACCTATCCCCAAAAACCCCTACTGACACAACCAAAACAGTGTCGCCTTCAGAAAAGAAATTGACAGCGCTTGCCTCCATCGCACCAGTTCCTGATGCTGCAAATGTTAAAACATTGTTTTTTGTCTGGAACACCTTTTTTAAGTTTTCATTCACTCTTGAAAAGATTTCCCCAAACTCTTTTGTGCGATGGTGAATAATCTGTTGTGACATGGCAGAGATAACCTCAGGTGGAAGCGGAGTTGGACCAGGTGTCATCAAAAGTTTTGGTTTTCTCATATTTAAACTCTACCCCTTTCAAACAAACTCAATTTGTTTTAAGTTGATTATATCTAATGCGTCAGACAATGTCAATAATTTGACAATCTTATTATTATACATTTTAAACATATAAAAGTAGAATGTTTTTGTTTATTTAAAACAACTCCTTGCAACAAATAATTGGTAATATAAACAAAAAGCCGGCAAGAAGCACCGGCCAAAACCTTCTTTTTAATAATCTTTATTTATCTTTTTTGCCCTCATCATCTTCTTCGTCTTCATACTCGTCATCATCTTCTTCATCGTCAAAGTCTTCTTCAAGTTCGTCAAGATATATTACTTCGTTGCAGTTAGGGCATTCAATCTCGTCCTCGTTTAAGTACTCGTCTTCTTCTAAATAAAATGTTACCTTGCAGTTTGGACAGGTCACTTCCACCAAGTCCTCGTCATCTTCATCATCATAGTAGTCATCATAATCCTCGTCATAACTTTCATACACTTCATCTTCTAACTTTTCCAAATCCTCATCTATTGAGTCTACAACATCTTCAAGCTCTGCTTGCTTGACGTCAAGCTCATTTATTGCATCTGCAAACTCGTCAAGCACGTCAATGATGCTCAGAAGAAGCCTTCCTTCCTTAGAATCTTCATTTACTCCCAAGCCTTCAGCAAGCCCTCTCAAGTATGCAACCTTTTCATATAAATTTTCCATAAAAGTATCCTCCTACAACACAGAATAACCTTGTCTATACATAATATTTACCCATAAAAAATAGTTTATACACAAAGCATATAATAGAAAAATATCAAACCAATTATACTCTCGACAAATATTCTTCTGTCGATGTATCAATCTTAATCTTGTCGCCAACATTTATAAAAAGTGGAACCTGAATTACAGCGCCTGTTTCAACCTTCGCTGGTTTTGTTGCACCAGTTTGAGTATCACCTTTAAAACCCGGTTCTGTATCAATTACCTCAAGCTCGACAAATCTTGGTGGTTCGACTCCAAATACAACTCCATTGTGAGAAAGAACTGTAACTGTCATATTTTCTTTTACAAACTTGAGTGCATCACCAACCATCTCTTGATTTAACGCAATTTGCTCGTATGTCTGTGTGTCCATGAAATAGTAAAGCTCGCCGTCGTTGTAAAGATACTGCATCTCTCTTCTTTCGATGTGAGCAAGAGGCATTCTCTCATCCGGTCTGAATGTCTTTTCAATCACAGCACCTGTCTTTATATTTTTAAGTTTTGTTCTAACAAAAGCTGCGCCCTTGCCAGGTTTTACGTGCAAAAATTCAATTACCTGAAATATCTGACCATCATACTCTATTGTTAATCCTCTTCGAAAATCGCCTGCCTCAACCATCAGCTTCCCTCCGATTTAAAATTTTGCTCTTCTATTTTATCAAAAATAACATATTTTTTTCAACCAAATTAAAACTCTTTTACATCCTCTTTATCAACCTCATATACATCTAAAATCTTTCCCTTTGAAAGTGTTCCATACACCTTTTCAACCTTTGCATAGATATACTTGCCAACAAGGTCAGCTGCATCATCAAGCTCTATTCTATTCTGGTTTACATACCCAATTGCATTTTTTGGATTGAACCTGTCTTCCTCCTCAACAAACGCCAAAACCTCGTCCCCTTCACAAAGCCATCCACACAGTGCCATGTAATGATCCTCATCCTTGACTGGGCATATGGTAAACTTATTTATGTGAATATTTGAAGATGCTTTGACATAGATTTTCTTTTTGTACTTCTGCTCAAGATCTTTTATCCTGTCAACTTCACCCTTTCTCAAAATCTCACATACTTTTGTGTTCATCTCAACAAAGAACTTGTCTTCTACCTTGTTTTTGCAATACCACTCGATCTCTTTCAAAACTTTGAACGCAATGCTCTCAGGTGACAAAATCTTGCCTGTGCCCTCACAGTAAGGACAGCTTGATTGCATCACGCACGAAAGTCGCTGTCTTACCTTTTTCCTTGTCATCTCAACAAGACCAAGAGGTGTTATGTCAACAACAACAGTTTTTGTCTTGTCTCTCTTTAAAGCCTCTTTCAAAGCATCTAAAACTATCTTCTGATGCTCTGGATTTTTCATGTCGATAAAGTCGATTATAATTATTCCACCAATGTCTCTGAGTCTTAGCTGCCTTGCAATCTCCTGCGCAGCTTCAAGGTTTGTCTTTAATATTGTCTCTGCAACATCAGTTTTGCCAACATACTTTCCTGTGTTGACGTCAATGACCGTCAACGCCTCTGTTTCATCTATTACTATATACCCACCGCTTTTTAGCCACACTCTTTTAGAAAGAGCTTTTGCAAGCTTTTGTTCTATCTGAAAATATTCAAATATATTTGTTGCAAGGTTAAAATACTCCACTTTACTTTTCAAGCTCGGGGCATAAGAGGATAAAAACTCTATTATCTTGTTATATTTTTTCCTATCATTTATTACAAACCTGTCAACCTGATTGGTAAACATGTCTCTGACAGCTTTGAACACAAGGTCATAGTCTTTGTAAAGAAGCACAGGGGCGCTCTGACAGCTTTTCTGTCTTATTTTTTTCCACATATTTTTCAAAAACTCAAGCTCACTTTTCAAAACCTCTTCGCTTTTACCTTCTGCCGCAGTCCTGACAATAAGTCCCATTCCCTCTGGCCTTATCCTGCATGCTATCTCTTTGAGTCTTTGTCTTTCTTCTTCACTCTCAATCCTCTTTGAAACGCCAACATATTCTGTGCTCGGCAAGAGAACCAAGTACCTTCCCGGCAACGTTATATTTGTGGTAACCCTCGGACCTTTCTGGTCATAGCCTTCCTTTATCACCTGCACAACTATTTCCTGACCACACCTTAGAGCAAGCGGATTTGTTTTTATCTCGTAATACTCGTCGGTATCACTAAACTCAAGCCTGTTCACATCGCCAAGGTACAAAAAAGCATTTTTCTCCTGACCAATATTGACAAAAGCAGCATCCATGCCAGGCAGGATGTTTTCAACAACACCTTTATAGATATTCCCTACTATACTTTGGCTGTCTTCCCTTTCGATGTAAATCTCGACAAGTTCTTTGTCTTCCAAAACAGCAACCCGGGTTTGGTTAAAACTTACATCCACTATAATCTCACTTTGCATTATATCACCCTTTTATAGTTAACTTTTACCCTTTCAACCCTCACAATCCTACATTCAATATTATACTCCTGTGAAAATTCTCTTAGTATATCTTCTGGCTTTATATAACTTCCATTCACAACATTTATATGAAAATTTATTTTTACATTTCCATCCACTTTTTCACATTCATAGCTCAAAAGAAAATCCCAAACATGTTTAACTGTTACTTTGCCTTCCTTCTCCTTTTTTATAGCAGGACTTTTTCCCATATACTCATCAAAAAACTTGCAAAATTCTTCCTCAGCTTCAACAAAACATTGATAATACATATCACTTACTTGTATTTTATCAGTAGCCAGCTCAACTTTCAACATTTTTAATCCTTCTGGCAAGATTTTATTGAGACTCTCAATGATACTGCTTTCAAGCTCTTGCTCGCATTCAACTTCAAATATCTCTTCTTTAGAACAAAGCCCAACCGGCATTGGAAGAATAAAAACTATCTTCGGGTGTGGGTTGAATCCTTGTGTAAACTTAAGCTTTATATTCAACCTTCTAAATAACCTTTCAAATAGCCTTGTCATGTCAAGATGGGATATAAACGCTGCAGGCAAATCTCGTGAAAAATAAAACCTATACCTATTTGCCAACACAAATTCCCCCTCGAAAAGAAGCTACACCGCAACCTGTACATCTATCAAAACATGAACTTGTAGTTTTTTCTTCATATGCTAAAAGACATTCTCTTTTTAAAAACTCCTTGGTCACACCTGGGTCGATAATGTCCCATGGCAAAACCTCGTCAAAATCTCTTTTTCGGTCAGAGTAAAATCTCCAGTCGATATTTTCTTGCTGGAAAGCCATTTCCCATTTTGAAAAGTCAAAAAACTCGCCCCAGTCGTCAAACTGGCAACCAAGCTCAACTGCTCTTTTAATTACCCTTGAAAGTCTTCTGTCACCCCGCGAAAGTACTGCTTCAAGTTTGCTAAGATAAAAGTCATGCCAGCTATACTCAACATCCTTTACCTTTTTGAGATTCTCCTTCAAAAGTTTCATCTTCCTTTGCATATTTTCAATGCTATCCTGCGCCTCCCACTGAAAGGGCGTGTGTGGTTTTGGCACAAAAAAGGATGTGGACACTGTTATTCTGATTCTCTTTCTAAGCCCAAGCTCTTTGTAAATCTCCCTTATATTCTTTGCTATTGTATATATCCCAAGAACATCCTCATCTTCTTCAAGAGGAAGTCCAAGCATGAAATAGAGTTTTATATTCTGAAACCCTCTTTCAAACGCAAGCTTGACTGTAGAGTATATATCCTCTTCTTTTATATTTTTGTTTATAACATCTCTTAGTCTCTGCGTTCCTGCCTCGGGCGCAAACGTCAGTGTAGGTTTTCTTACCTTTTCAACCTCTTTTAAAAGGTCTAAAGAGGTTGAGTCAAGCCTCAAAGATGGTAGAGAAATGTTTACTTTTTTGTCCTCTGCAAATTTCAAAATTTCCCTTGCAAGCTCATCTATATTCGGATAATCGCTTGTGCTAAGGGACACAAGCGATATCTCATTGCAACCACAATTTTCAACAAGCTCTTTTGCATACTGCAAAGTCTTCTTAGCACTTCTGAACCTGATAGGTCTGTATATTACACCTGCCTGGCAAAACCTGCATCCACGCCCACATCCTCTGAAAACCTCCAGAGTAGCTCTGTCATGAACCACCTCTATAAGAGGTGTTAACATCTTTGTTGGAAAATAGATACTATCTAAATCTTTTATGATTCTCTTTTTTACTTTTTTGGGTATGTTTTCTGATACAGGTACTATAGATTTTAAAGTTCCATCTGAGTTATATTCAACATTGTAAAGTGAAGGAACATAACACCCTTGAATAGATGCACATTCAAATAAAAACTCCTCTTTTGTCATGCTGGAAAATTTGTATTTTTTATAGAGGTCAATAATCTCCAAAATGACCTCTTCACCCTCACCAATTACAAACACATCTATAAACTCCCACAGCGGTTCTGGATTATACGTGCATGGACCGCCTGCAATCACAATTGGCATTCCTTTTTCTCTTTTTTGACTTTCAAGAGGAAGACCACAAAGTTCAAGCATCTTCAAAACATTTGTATAGCTCATCTCATATGAGAGAGAAAACCCTATTATGTCAAACCCATCAAGTTCAGTAAAAGTCTCAAGTGAAAATAGTTTTATTCCCTCTTTTTGCATCCTCTGCTGCATATCAACCCATGGCATAAAAGCCCTTTCGCAGTACACATCTTCCCTTTCGTTCAAAAGATGATACAAAATCTTAAGTCCCAAGTTAGACATGCCTATTTCATACACGTCCGGAAAGCAAAATGCAAATCTAACATCCACCTTTTTAGGGTCTTTTTTTACCATGTTTATTTCGTTGCCGATATATCTTCCCGGTTTTTCAACATCATAGAGCAGTTTAAATACCTTGTCTTTTACAACCACTTTTGTCTTTCACCTCTTCTTTATATAAAATACAATAAGCTACAGGCTACCCTGTAGCTGAAAAGCTAAAAATCTTAAATTCTATTATTCCTCAAAGAAAATAAACGCAAACGTCCCAGGTCCAACATATGTGCCTATTACGCTACCTATTTGAGTTACAATAAGCTCTCCAGGCGAAAGTTCTTGTTTTATTGTATTTATAAGATCTTCAACTTCACTTAAATCACCAGCATAACAAAATCCACAAACCTGATTTTTAAGGTCTAATCCTTTTTTGTTTACCTCCTCAATTATTCTTGGCAAAGCTCTTTTCATACCCCTTACTTTATCAAGCGGCTCAACAACTCCATCAACTATGTGAAGTATCGGTTTTATGTTCAAAATATTTCCAATCGTTGCTTTTGCAGGCGAAATTCTTCCGCCTTTTTTAAGATACTCTAAGGTTTCAACTGCAAAAATATGTCTTATAGTATTTGTTTTTTGTATTATCAATGAAACTATATCTTTTGCTGGCATACCCTTCTCTGCTAACCTTTTGGCCAAAACTGCCAAAACTCCTGTACCAATCGATGCGCTTTTCCCATCAATAACAAAAATCTTTTGAGGGTCTAACATGTCCCTAGCTAAACATGCAGAATTATAAGTCCCTGATAGTTTTGAAGAAAGATGAATTGACACAACTTCATTACCATTTTCAATCTCTTGTTTAAATACATCCAAAAACTCTTCTGGGCTTGGCTGAGACGTTCTTGGAAGAACTGTTGATGATGTTAATTTTTTGTAAAACATTTCAGGTGTGATCTCTACCCAGTCTTTATAAACTTCATCTCCAAAATAAACTTTTAATGGTACCATTTTGATACCAAATTCATTCAGCATCTGAGGACTCAAATCACAGGTCGAATCTGTAACTATAGTAACACCCATCCAAAATCCTCCTTTTATTTCCCATAAACTACACCAGGTTTGGAAAACCAAGCTGTCTGAGAGCTTCATATAAAACAATAGCAACCGAATTTGAAAGATTTAAAGACCTCACATCGCTTATCATAGGTATTCTGTAAGTCCTGTGTATGTTCTGTTCAATCAACCACTGAGGAAGACCGGCTGTTTCTTTACCGAACATAAGGTAGCAATTGTCCTCATATGGCGCCTGGGTATAATATTGTTTGCCTTTGGTAGAAAAATAGAAAATGTTTGCTCCTCTGTTCTTTTCAAAAAAGTCGTTTAAATCTTTATATATCTTTACATCTAAATACTGCCAGTAGTCAAGACCTGCCCTTTTTAAGTACTTATCTTCCAAGGAAAAACCAAGAGGCTCTATAAGATGGAGCTTGCTTCCTGTACATGCACACGTTCTTGCAATGTTTCCTGTGTTGTATGGAATTTCAGGTTCATGTAACACTATGTTTATTGACATGATGTAGAATAACAATCCCCCTTTCGCTATTTAGTTTTCCATAAATGCAACATCCATATCAATTTTATCACCGTTGTCAAGTAAAAGTGGCACACATATGTTTATCATTTTTGATGTGCTGAGCGTCATGTTCTCACCTATTAAAATTGAAGGGGGTGTTATCTCAACCTTTAGGCCTTTTTGCGAAAACAGTGTTGATGTGTTCCCCATAATCATATTTGCCATCTCGCCAATCGCACTTTTTGCAAGCTCATCAAAGTCTGATACAGGAAAACCTCCCATCATCATTGATGCAATACTCTTTGCCGTCTCTATTGACATGCAGAAGTTCACCTGTCCTTTAATATTCCCCGTCATTCCAATTATAACAACAACCTGGTCAACTTTGTATGTAGGCTCTTTAATGTATACCTTCCCAAGCTTAAAGTCAATGTTTGCAACCTGTTTTAATACCTGCTGGCTCGCCTGGATAAACGGATTGATGTACTCAACATTTACACTTGCCACTTTCTTTGCCTTGTCACCCTGCCGCTTTATTTGGCAGAATACAAGACTTTCCTCCTTTCATCATTTTAGTATCTTTAGCCTTTTGCAAAAACGCTCAAGATGAGCGTTATCAAGCTTTACATAGAATCAAAAAAGACTGGTCACCCTCCTCATAATTGTAGTAAAATATGATTATATAAAACAAATTTTCTACTATGAGGAGGGTTCCAAAATGTTCAACACCAAACCTAAACAACTTTCTTTCATAGACCTATTCTCCCACCTAAAGGCTTCGGCTCTCTACAAGCCTGAAAGCCTCTTGGGCTTGTTCAATAAATTCATTGACTTGTCACATTATATACCTTCTTCTTTCTACAATGCCTACTACAAATATTTCGGTAAGCATAGATACTTCTCTTTAGAATCTATGCTTTGTTGCTTCCTCGTCCAAAAATTGCTCAAACTCAATACTTTAACTCAGCTTCGTGCTGTCTTACTCAACTCATTCGAACTTCGCTCATTTTGTAATCTTCATGGCAATGTCCCTTCTATCTCTACTCTCTCTCGCTTTAGAAAAATATTTGCAAGTGAAATCCATAAACTTTTTCAAAATATCTCTATCCATGCACATAATATTTCCATCCAACAATGCCCTCAAGATTCTTCAATCTTAATCTTCGACACAACAGGTATTGTCCCAAAAGTTCGTGAAAACAATCCTAAATTCATTCATCTACTGCTGAAAAATACCTCAAAAGCTAACCCTGAACTTCCCTCTGAAAAAGTCTACTCTCTCGTTTATTCTTCTTTGCCTAAAACTGCTAACGCTAATTCTAACATCCGTCTTATGTTTGTAAATGGCCATTTCTGCTGGGCTTTAAAATTTGCAGTCATTACCAACGCTCTCGGTATCCCTTTAGCTTTAGTACCTCTGTTTAACTATGATTCCCCTTCCTCTGACCCACAAGAAGCAAAAGCTATCTCCGACTCTAAAGGTTTAATTCCTTCGCTCGAAACTTTATTCTCTTATATCCCCAAAAATTTCTCCACTTTCATCGCCGACAGTGCTTTGGATTCCCACAACATATACTCCACTTTAAAAAATACCTTTAACTTCTCCAAAATCGTTATTCCACTAAATACAAGAGCTTCTAAAAATACTACACCTACATCAGACCCCAATATCGTTATTTCTGAAGATGGTATCCCTATCTGCAAAAAGTTCAACAAACCTTTTAAACCCGAAGGCAAATGTCAGGGTAAAAATCGCTCTTTGCGCCTTAAATGGACTTGCCCTATGTCACAATACAAAGATGGCAAACGCATCTGCTCTTGCCCTCAGCCTTGTACTACCTCTAAATCGGGTAGAATGTTCTATACATACCCAGATAACTTTCGCTCTTTCCCAGGTATCAACAGAAATTCACAAGAGTTTTTTGACCTCTACAAAAAACGTGTCGCTGTAGAGCAGACTATTTACCACCTGAAATCCTACATGGGCTCTGATACTATCTCTACTTATGACCATATTTCTATTTTCTCTGATTTCTTGCTATCTGCCATTACTTTCTCGCTCTTGTTTATTCTCGCTCACAATATCAAACTCTATTGCTCTAAATTGACTATCAAAAAACTTAACAAGCTCAAAAAACTTATCGCTTAATACTACTATTTTTTAAATCTATTTCTTACAAAAAATTTCTGGTTTTGTTTTTACTTAACCTTCTAAAACAAGGAGTTAAGAAGGCTTAGGATATTATTGTCTTTTTTGAAGTTGTTAATTTTTGTCATATGTTTGTTGCTGATTATTTTTGTTGGTATTGATAATATTTGGTTTTCACTTCTCTTTTCTTTTTGTATCTTGATTGTATTTCATGTTAGTATTGGTGCCTTTTACCTTCAATCACCACCTATTTTGCAAACGCCTATCATTTTAGTATCTTCTCAAATAAAAATGATCTTTTGATTTTTATAGCCTTTGCAGGACAAAGTTCGTGACAGCAATAGCACCTTATACACTTTTTCAAATCAACATACGCTTTTCTGCTCTTCATCTCAATAGCCTGAGCAGGACAAGCGTTGAAACACTCTGCGCAGCCTATACAAATATTTCTGTAAAAAACTGGTTTTGGTGAAAGAAAACCATCTAAAAAACTTGCCAAAAAATGTGGAAGCCTTCCTTTCACAAAAGATATCTCGGGTCTTAAGATAAGTTCAAAACTCGATGGAGCTACATCTTCAATTCTCTCACCAACAACCTCAATCTTATCAGGATTTAAAAGCCCTTTCTCCTTTGCCACCTCCAAAAGAGGAACATCCTTTATATCAAGACCAATAATCTTGCAGGCAACATAATCCAAAGCAATTGCATCCTCAGATATTAGCAAAATCCCAAGCTTTTTGGGCTTTCCTGCTGACGGTCCTTCCCCTTCCATTGCAACAATGCCGTCCATAATGTTTAGCATTGGCTTTGCTACCGTTAAGATTTCAAGTAGCATCTCCATAAACCTTCTGACATCTTGGAATCTAAAATGCATCTCGGCTTTCTGCCCACCCGGTACAAGCCCAAACAGATTCTTGACAGCACCTGTGTACACTGCCATCTGATGGGTTTTCAGCTTTGGAAGATTTACAATTCCCTGGCTTTCAAAGTATGGGGATATCAATGAAAGTTTCTTAAAAGTTGTGCTTTCAACATCAAGGTCTTTGTAAGATGTATCATAGTTCAAAAAAACATTTTCAAGCTTTTCAAGCTCTTTTATCCCTGCAGCCTGGTATATACTTTCAAGCCTCTTTTTAGTATATGGACCACCCGGACTGTCGGCTATTATGATCTTGCTTGCTTTTGCTTTTATAACCTCCACTGTCGCCTGAACAACAGCAGGGTGGGTGGTAACAGCATCTTCAGGACTTTTTTTCATAAGAAGATTTGGTTTTACAAGCACACAGTCTTTTTTCGGAATTTCATACCCTATTAGATTTATACCCTTCAAAACTGCCTCTTTCACATCCTGCACTTCATATGTATCACACTTTACAATCGCAACTTTACACATTAACTGCTTCCCCCAAAACAAACTTTTCTATCGCTCTTGCCACCCCGTCATCTTCATAAGATTTTGTCACATAATCTGCTATTTCTTTAAGCTCTTCAATGGCATTCTCCATTGCAACGCCAAGCCCGGCAAACTCTATCATCTGCAGGTCGTTTTCATTGTCACCTATTGCCATCACTTCCTCTGGCGCTATTCCCAAATAAGAACAGACAAATTCAAGTGCCCTCTTCTTGTTAACACCCTCTTTCATAACTTCCAAAATGTTGATGTCTGACTTTGTGGTCTCAACACCTGGAATCTCTCTTTCTATTATTTTTCTCACATGGTTTACCTTTTCTACATCTTTGTCAATGATGACAAATTTAGTTACTAAATTACCACAAGCTTTAAGGGTATTTTCAGAATCGTCAATTATGATATTAATTCTCTCTTCTTCAGGAAGCTCCTTATTCTTTTCATAGTAAAATTTAGACGAATAATCAAGCTTTCTTGCTATCATTGTGTCTTGAAAATAATAATGATAATAGATATCATTTTCTTTGCAAATTCTAGCAATTTCCAAACTTTTTTGGTTTTCAAGACCAACATAATAGATATCTTTGTCTTTCTTGAGGTCTCTTACAATTGCTCCGTTGCAGGCAACAATAACCTGGTCACAAAGTCCCAAAACCTTTGCAAAATACATCACGCCTTTGAGAATTCTTCCTGAGCACAGAACAATCTTCACACCTTTTTGCTTTGCAAGCTCAATAACTTTTTTGTTCCTGGAAGAGATATTTTTGTTTCTGTCCAAAAGCGTCATGTCAAGGTCAATTGCAATAAGTTTATACATCTTTCGCTTTCACCTTTTTTAATAGATTCTAAAAAGAATTTGTTACAATTTATTATATCAAAAAAAAATAAAGGCTGCCAATCATGGCAGCCTTTATTTTCTGAATTAGTACATATCAGGTGCTGGAGCTGGTGGATTCTTCTCCTTTTCTGGTTTTTCAGCAACAACTGCTTCTGTTGTCAGAAGCATTGCAGCAGCCGATGCAGCGTTCTGAATAGCTGTTCTTGTAACTTTTGTTGGGTCAACAATACCTGCCTCGAACATGTCAACAAATCTCTCGTTGAGTGCATCAAATCCAACACCAGCTGGGCTCTCTTTTACCTTGTTAACGATAACTGAACCGTCCAAACCTGCGTTTTCAGCGATTTGTCTGAGCGGCTCTTCCAAAGCCTTTCTTACAATCATTGCACCTGTCTTTTCATCGCCAGTGAGGCTTTCAATGAGCTTGTCAAGTGCCGGGATTGCATTAATCAGCGCTGTACCACCGCCAGGTACAATTCCTTCCTCTACTGCAGCTTTTGTTGCAGCAAGAGCATCTTCAATTCTGAGTTTCTTTTCTTTGAGCTCGGTCTCAGTTGCAGCACCAACATGGATTACTGCAACACCACCAGCAAGTTTTGCAAGTCTTTCCTGAAGTTTCTCTCTGTCAAAATCAGATGTTGTCTCTTCAATCTGCTTCTTGATAGACTGAATTCTTGCTTTGATTTCGCTTGGATCGCCTGCACCGTCAACAATGATTGTATTCTCTTTCTGAACCTTTACTTGTCTTGCACGACCAAGCTGGCTGAGTTTTACCTCTCTCAAGTCAAGACCAAGCTCTTCAGAAATTACTTGACCACCAGTTAAAATTGCAATGTCCTGGAGCATTGCTTTTCTTCTGTCGCCAAATCCTGGTGCTTTTACCGCAACGCACTGGAGTGTTCCTCTTAATTTGTTTACAACAAGTGTTGCCAATGCTTCGCCTTCAACATCTTCAGCAATTATCAAAAGTTTTCTTCCCTGCTGAACTATCTGTTCAAGAAGTGGCAAGATATCCTGGATTGTTGAGATTTTCTTGTCTGTAATCAAGATGTATGGGTCGTCAAGCACTGCTTCCATTCTCTCTGTATCTGTTACCATGTATGCAGAGATGTAACCTCTGTCAAACTGCATACCTTCAACTATCTCAAGAGTTGTCTCTGTTGTCTTTGACTCTTCAACAGTGATGACACCATCGTTTGTTACCTTTTCCATTGCATCTGCAACAAGTTTACCAATCTCTTCGTCTCCTGCTGAGATTGAAGCAACATATGTGATGTCTTCTTTTCCTCTTACCTTCTTGCTCATCTTTCTAATTTCTTCTACAACAACATCAACTGCTTTCTGGATACCCTTTCTGAGAATCATTGGGTTTGCGCCAGCTGCAATGTTCTTAAGTCCTTCCCTTATCATTGCCTGAGCCAAAACTGTTGCAGTTGTTGTACCGTCACCTGCAATGTCGTTTGTCTTGGATGCAACCTCTCTTACAATCTGTGCACCCATGTTCTCAAATGGGTCTTCCAGCTCAATCTCCTTTGCAATTGTAACACCGTCATTTACAATCTGTGGCGAACCAAATTTCTTTTCAAGAACAACGTTTCTTCCTTTTGGTCCAAGTGTAACTTTAACTGTATCTGCAAGTTTGTTAACACCACGCTCTAAAGCTCTTCTTGCCTCTTCGTCGAACAATATCATCTTTGCTGCCATCTTTACATCTACCTCCTTTTCAATTCAAAATTAGTCTTCAATAATTGCCAAGACGTCATCTTGTCTGATTATTGTGTATTCTTCACCATCAATCTTGATTTCTGTACCAGCATATTTGCTTACAATTACCTTATCACCTTTCTTTACAACCATTTCAACCTTCTCACCATCAACAATTCCACCAGGACCAACCTCGATTACCTCAGCAATCTGTGGTTTTTCCTTTACAGTGTCTGGAAGAACTATACCACTCTTTGTTACCTCTTCTCTTTCCTTGAACTTGATGAGTATTCTATCACCAATTGGTCTGATTTTCATTGAGCTTTCCCCTCCTTTTTCAAGTTTGTTAGCACTCACTTTCGATGAGTGCTAATCACAATAAATACTATAGTATATTCTTCCTTTTCTAATCAAGTCTGATTTTACTCAAAAAAAGCGTACTATATTCAATTTTCACCGAATTTGATGGGAAAATAATAAAATATCTTCTTCAAACTCTCATTTTCTCTTTATTGCTCACTTTTTTACGTCACGTAGCTTACTCAAAATCCTGCAAAATCAGCTTTCGATACTGGGTAGGACTCAGACCTGTGTACTTTTTGAAAATGTCGTTAAACCGCTGAAGTGAGGAAAAACCACACATCATAGCAATATTGCTAATCTTTAGATTTGAGATGGAAAGATATTCTTTTGCCTTTTCTATCCTCTTTGAAAGCAGGTACTCTTTTGGCAAAACCCCAAAATGATTCTTGAATATTCTCGAGAGACTACTTTCAGACATGAAAAACCTCTTTGCAACATCACCCATTTTTATGTCTTCCATGTAGTTATTGTCAATGTACTCTTTAATATGTTTGGCAATCAATGAATAGTCGTAATTTTTTATCATCTCAAGACTGTCAATTTCTCGGGTTATATATATGAAGAGCTCCAGACATTTTATATAAAGAAGAATGCTATTTTTGTTTTCTTTTGCCTCATGAAGAATAGATTCTAAGCAAAAGAAAATATTGCTTCTTTTTCGAACATGGAAAAAATAAAATCTGTTTGTTATGCCTTCTAAAACTTTCAAAAACCCATAAATCTCCTTTAGTTCATCTACCTTTGCTTTGCTCTCTGGCTTTAAATAAAATCCCATTACAACAAACTCAGCCTTACTTGAGCTTGCAACCTCAAACTTGTGCTTAGTAAAAGGTTTTATTATCAAAAGGTCACCAGCTTTTAGTTCTATTTTTTCTTCTTCTACCCAAAAATCAATATTCCCTTTTTTTACAAATATAAGTTCATAGCTGTCGTGAACATTATAATCCATCTTCCAGCTATTATCATGAACTCTCTCAAGCGTCTTTACAATTACGGGCAGAATATTGTTGATTGTCTCTATCATCTTCCAACCCCGCTTGTTTTACTTATGGCTCTTATATACTGCCTCAAAAATCTCCTCATATGACATTGCTCTTGAAAATGTTACCTTTTTGCCTACCCAAAAGTTAGAAACCAAATTTTTGTTCTTGAGAAATCTTTCAAACGACTCTTTGTCCTGGACAACTCCATTTTGGTAAAGAACATCTGCAAGGTTATCAATACTGTCAATATAAATATCCACCGTATTATTGAGATTTGGTAAAACATCTTTAGCACTTGAAATAGTAGCAAAATACATTGCACACACACCAAGTACCCATCCAATTCCTATCCCCAGCAGAAAAAACTTGTACCACTTCAGCTGCTCTCCCTCCCAACTATCCTTATAGCAAGCTTTGCTTCACCCTTGCCAATATTTAAGCTCGATGCAATCTGTTCTACTGTATATCCCTGTTTGTAAAGCTCAACCGCTTTTCTGTAAAGCTCTTCTTTTGAGCGTTTTTTGTTCTCATCTTTCTGCATATCATTGCCAGGTTCAATATAATCTTCTTTTCCTGCATAAGATTTTGTCTCAGCTGTCTTTTCAACTTTTTCCTCAGTGTTTAGATGTTCAGTATTTCCCTTGACTGGCGTTGCTTCAATATCTAAAATCTCACCTTTTGCCCATCTTACCTTGTTTTCTATTCTTTCAATTATATACTCTCCAAAGCTATCCAATTCCTCAATTGTCTCAATGGCTTCATTCAAAAGCTGTGAAAGAGTTTTTTGAGCCTTTTCTGACTCATGTAAAATCTTCTCGCCTCTTTCTATATCCTTTTTTATCGACCTCAATGACCACAATATTAAAATTAGTCCAAAAAATATAAACAAGATTACATAGGCATCCATTTTCTTCTTATCTTCTCCTCTACAAAACTTTATATTCTAATATCAAACCCTTTCTGTTGCTTTTTAGATTTTTTTGGTTCCTGTTTTTCTCTTTCCTGTTTTTGAGAAAGTCTAATCTCAGATGCATTGTCTTTTTCTCTTACTCTTCTCAAATCCTCATCTACTTTTGCCTGGTTTTTCTGGCTATTTATGTGCCTTAGCATATTCTCTTTTTGTTGCTCACCAAGCACAACCTGCGACACCTCTGTTAATTTGGGATACAAAATCTTTACATCAATTGGTCTTATATTCATCTTCCACCATCTCCCTCTTATCTACAAAAGCAATAAAAATCCTTAGCTTTAAGCATACGGTGCTATCTTGATGTCAGCATCCTCCCGGTAAATCCTGCAGTATTTTACCGGCTCTTTTATGAGCTTGCACACATTTCCTATGGTTATCTTAACCCCAGGGTATACGGTATCCTGAACCTTAACAATTCCTTCGTTTCTCTCCTCAAGTCTTTTTTCAATCTCTTCAAATTCACTCTGCAATGCTTTTAATCTTTCTGATGCCATAATCTTTGACCTTGTAAACTTTTGAAGCATCTCTCTTTTCTCGTCTGTCAAAAGACCTGCTGCTTCAATCTTCCTCAAAACCTCAATCCCCTGGTCACATTTTTTTATATTTTCTCTTAGTTCTGACATCTCTTTCTTTATCTCTCTGTACCTTTCCACCATAAGAGGATCAACCCCAACTTCTATCTCAGTAGTTGTGGAAAGATATGATCCTATTACCTTTGCTTCAACCTCTTTACCAACCTTACAAGACCCACCAACAATGGAGGCTTTTCTTCCAACAAGAATAAGTTTATTCCCGCACTTTACGTCGCTGTGAACAATTGCCTCTGCCTGAACATCTTCACCAGCAACAACAGTAGCGTTCTCAATAAACTTTGCAAAAACGCTCTTGCCTGCAACAACTTTACCCTTGCCCATACCTGTGATTCCTTTGTGCAGCACTACGTTCCCTTTTGCCTCAATTTCAGCTGCCTCGACAATACCATCAACCTCTACATTTCCTTCAGCAACAACTTTAAACCCAGAAAGCACACTTCCCTTTATGTGGACATTACCAACAAAGTTTATATTGCCTGTTGAGTTGTCAACGTCAGAGTCAATTTCCAATGTGTTTAGAACTGTTACTTTGCCTTCGATTATGCACACCTGGCCATCGCATGCAGCTTTTAAGGTATGACCGTCAGTATCTACGTATGTATTTTTCCCCCTTGGAAGATTTAACTTTCTTCCTTTCTGACCTCTTATCACCCCTCCAAAAACATCCCTACCATCTTCTCCGTCAACAGGATCTATCATTGTAACAAGAACATCATCTTTTCGCACATTCTGGACAATTCCTAAGTCCTTGTAATCAACTCTTCCATCAGGAAGTTCTTTGGGCCTTATCTCACGTTTGATATCAAAATGATATATGAGCTTGCCATCAACAGGTCTGCCAGGCGGTTTTCCCTGGGCAACCACAACAGGGGTTCCAAAAATGGGATTTTCAATAAGCTTTTTTATGGCTTCTTCATCTATCCCAAACGCAATTTTATTTTCTCTCAGTTTGTTCATCACATTTTCAAATGTCAAATCCACACCATTTTGATTTTGTACAAGCACCACGCTTGCTTTTAGTCTATCTGATGTCACCATAACCTTTATATCAACCTTTTGTTCACTTGACATCCTAATGTACCCCTTTCCCCGCAAAAAAATAAATATTATTTTTCCAAATACTTTTGTAAAGCACTTCTCAACTTTAAAAGCGCTCGCGTGTGAAGCTGACTTACACGTGATTCAGATACGCCCAGAACTTTTGCTATCTCTTTTATGCTCAGCTCTTCATAGTAATAAAGCACTATCACCATCCTTTCATTCTCCATAAGATTATCTATCTGCTGTCTTAACACAGTTTTAAGTTCTTCATTCTCTATAAAATGTTCTGGCTGGGACACGAAATCTTCAAGCCCGCCAATCTTGCTTTCATAGTTCTGTTCTAAAAAACTATCCAGTGAAATAATCATACCACTCGATATTCTATCCTGCAGTTTTTGAAGTTCATCAACTGATATTCCAATCCTTTTGGCAACTTCCTGGTCTGTCGGGGTTTTACCTTCTTTTTCTATCTCAATGTACGCTTTTTCTATCTCTTTTGCTTTCTGTCGAATGCTTCGTGGCAAAAAGTCCTGGCTTCTAACACAGTCAATTATTGCACCTTTTATTCTTGTATATGCATACGTTTCAAACTTGACCCCTTTTTGACTGTCAAACTTTTCGATTGCATCAAGAAGACCAATTGAACCATAACTTACCAAGTCATCATACTCAACATTACCGCCAAAATAAATGGCCATTCTGCCAGCCACAAGCTTTACAAGCGGCATGTATTTTATTATAAGCTGTTCTTTTATTTTTGGGTCTTTGGTCTTTATAAACTTTTCCCACAAAAGTGCATCATCCATACCCATTCGTACCTCTCAGCTATTTAAGGATTGTGGTCCTTGCTGTCATTCAATATATTCTTAACTACACTTCCAAACACATAACCTATAATCGACACCACAGCAGTTGCAAAAAATGTATATTCTCCAGATTTCCTTGTAACAAGACATGCAATAAGGACAATACTTCCTCCCACAAGTGCTATAATCTCAGGTAATAGTTGCTCCCCTTTCAACTCTCAAGTCTTCTCCTTTAAATTGTTTTTGTTCCCTTGCCAATTGTCTTTATTTCAAGTCTGCCATCTTCTGAATAAAATATAATTGTTCTACCATAATTTCCTCCAGTGTCTTCTGCTACAATGGATATATTCTGTTCCTGTAAAACCTTTTTAGCAGCCTCCACATTTCTTTTTCCAATATTCATGAACTCGCTACGTGTTACCTCAAACATCTGAGCTCCGCCTGCAAGCTTTGCAACCATGTTCTTCTTTGCAGCACCAAGTTCTTCCATCTTCTCTATGAGTAGTGGAATACCTGTATCTGCAAACTTTGCAGGATTAGTATTATTTTTCACACCCCAGCTGTAAGGAAGCATAATATGTATCATCCCTATTATCTTTGTCTTTGTGTCGTATATACACACCCCTACACAAGAACCAAGTCCAAGTGTGGTAAGAGCATTTGGATAGCTTGTAACATTCAAATCTGCCATGCCTACCTTTATAATCTCCATCATCTTCTATGCTACTCCCAGTGCTTTTAACATTTTTTGATATGACTCTATTGTTGGTATAAGAAAAAAATCAGCAACAATCCTACTACTTTCTTCAAAAATCTCGGTTTCGATATAAAGTGCAGTGTCACCTGTCTCGCCAAACTGAATGGCAGGAAAACTTAAAATTGCACCTGCCATATCCTCAGCAAGCTGCGGAACAGATTGAATCATCTTAAAACCTGTAAGAGTTGATAGTGCTGTTAAATACGCCCCTGCCAAGATGTTCCCTATCTCCATCAAAGCAGACTTTTCTATCTCTGTAAACTCACTGTATCCATTTAAAGCTGTACCCATTAACATGTTAACAAGAAGGTGGGCAGAAGCTTGAGACATAACAAACATGATAAATCCTTCGATGTCGCCTTCCACGTTCAATAAAATTCCAACTACAGGAATCTCTGCCCCGCCAAGTATCTCCGGAACTTCTTGGAGTTTTACCATCTTTACAACAGGAACCTTCATGTTTATTTTCCTGCCAATCATCATAGCAAGAGCTGACACTGCATTGCCTGTTCCTATGTTCCCCAGCTCTTTTAATACATCCAAATACATTTCATTTATTTCACTATTTGACAAATTCATAAAAATTAAACCTCCTCGGCTTTTTCAAAAAGCACATCTTCAAGGTTGATGATGTTTATGAGCAAGCCGTTATACTTTGCAATTGAAAACTTAAACTCGTTCCTGTCCCTTGTTGCTTGGTCAAAATCTTCTTTAGAAAGATATACCACATCCAGAACCTCGTCAATTATCAGTCCTACCTTGAACTCGCCTTTCCAGTTGACAATCAAAATCCTTGTCTCTTCACCAAACTCCTCTTTTTCAACCCCAATCTTTTCACAAAGGTCAATGACTGGTACAATCTCGCCTCGAAGATTTATGACTCCTTTTACATACTCTTTTGTGTGAGGTACACGGGTTATTGGCATAAGTTTTTCAATATTCTCTATATGATTCACACTCAGTCCATAATGCTCATCCGCAAGCCTGAAAATTAAATACTGTTCCATCTTCTCTTTCCACCTCTATACTTTTTTTCTTACACTGTAAGCATATTAGGGTCAAGTATCATTGCAACAGCCCCATCCCCAAGGATTGTTGCACCTGATATGAGTCTAATTCCCTCTAAATATTTTCCAAGCGATTTTATAACAATATCCTGCTGCCCTAAAAGCCTGTCAACAATGATTCCTGTCAGCTTTTCGCCACGCCTGACTATCACAACCGTAAATTTCTTCTTGTCAAGGACTGGCTCTAAACCCACAATAGAATGTAAATGCTTTATTGGAATTACCTGATTCCTCAGCATGATTATCTCTTTTCCTTTTTGCACAACCTTGATATCCTCTTTTGCAACATCCACAATCTCTCTGATTGATGCAACAGGAATTGCATATATCTCATCATGTACAGTGACAAGCAGTGCCTGAATGATAGCAAGAGTTAGCGGAAGTCTTATAATAAACTTGGTTCCTTTGCCTTTCTGCGTCTTTACCTCAACCATCCCACCGAGCTGTTCAATCTTGGTCTTTACAACATCAAGCCCAACACCACGTCCAGAAAGGTTTGTAACCTTGTCCTTGGTTGAAAAGCTCGGCATAAACAGAAAATCTATTATTTCCTGGTCTGATAAATCTATCTGATCCTCTTTTAAAAGTCCTTTTTCTATCGCTTTTTGCTTTACCTTTTCCAAATCAATACCTTTGCCATCATCTTCAACCTCAATGACAACATTGTTCCCGTCATGATAAGCTGAAAGTTTTATAAGCCCGCTTCTTGGCTTGCCGTTTTTGACTCTCTCCTCGGGGTCTTCTATTCCATGGTCGGCAGCATTTCTTAAAAGATGAATGAGCGGGTCGCCAAGCTCGTCCACAATTGTCCTGTCAACCTCTGTATCCTCACCAGACATTACAAGTTCAAATTCCTTTCCAAGCTCTCTTGCCAAATCTCTCATCATCCTCGGAAAACGTGAAAATACTCTTTCTACCGGCACCATTCGGACTTTCATAACAGCATCGTGCAAACTTGTTGTGATTCTCTCCAAATACTCAATAGACTCTTCGTACTGTCTATCGTTATATTTTTTGGCAAGCCCTTCTATTCGGCTTTTGATTATAATAAGCTCGCTCACCAAGTTCATGAGAACATCCAATCTTTCAATGTCAACTCTAACTGTCTTGCTTGTCTTCTGCACAGGTTCTTGTTTCTGCTGCCTTACAACCTTTACAGTTTCCTGTACTTGGGTCTCTTGCTGCACCTCTTCAATTTCTTCTTTTTCTTCTGCCCTGCCAACCTCGCCAGACTTTATCTCAAGTGCTTTTACTTCTCTTATCTCTGAAATTGAAAGAATTCTCTCTCTTATTTTTTCAAGCGGCTGCTTGCTTATCACGGTAATAGAAAACTCAAAGTCAAATTTTTCATCTTCAATGTCCTGAACAGAGGGTTTTGAATGAATAATCTCGCCAAACTCCTCAACCGCTCTGAAAACAAGGTATGCACGAGCAGATTTTAAAAGACAGTTCTGGTCAAGCTCAACATCAAATTTGTAAACGTTAAAACCTTGGGTCCACGCACGCTCTATTGCTCTTACAACAAATTCGTCGTACTCATATTTCTTACCTGCTTTTGAGGTAGAAGACACCGCCATATCTTCGGCAGGTTTTCCCAAAATAGCATTCAAAGCGTTGACAAGGTGGCTATTTGCTTCTTGCCCTTCTGTGCCTGTTGCAACTATAACATCTAAGTATGCTTCAAGCGCATCAACTGTCTTGAAAAGAATATCCATGATATTAGGATTTACTTTTAACTTTCCATCGCGTGCAGCAGCAAGAACATTTTCCATCGCATGAGTGAGTTTTTGCATGTTGACAAATCCCATAGTGCCGGCCATGCCTTTTAAAGTGTGAGCTGACCTGAAAATCTCATTTACAAGTTGCAAGTCCTCCGGGTTTTCTTCAAGTTTTAACATATTGTCGTTAAGACTTTGAATGTGGTCTCTTGCTTCTTCTATAAACATTCCAAGGTACTGAGACATATCCATTTTTTCATCACTCTCCTTCTTTTGCACAAAAGGCTTTTTTTGGGTTATTCCCTACAGCAGACCTTTTTGTCTCATCTTTTGTTGCTGAGCAAAAATAAACCTGACTATTTTGTCTATTTCGTTTTGTCTTGCCTCAACAAACTTGCAACCGTACATAAACCTGTACGTCGGGTGCTGCACCCTCTCTTTTCGAAGTATCTGTGCTTTTAAGATAAGTTCTTCTTGTTCAATTGGTATCTTGGTCAAAATGAGGTCGCCTGTTTCAAATTCTTCTTGAGTTATAAAACAAACACCTCCGCCGCTAATGTCCTTTGTGAGTGCTTTTACAATCTTTCCTTCTGAAAACTCATCTGCTGCTTCTGCTGCTGGTGTATCTGCTCTTTGCATTTGGCCAGAATTTAAAAGTTTTACGAATATATCCAAGTTTATTGGAAGTCTGAAAAACATTCTTCTCTGGATTTTTCTAACATCAGATATCTGCTTGACTTTTATCATGTATTCTGGTTCTTTAAACCTCTCCTCAACAACTCCATCAAACATCCACACACCGTCGCTTGAAACCTTGTACACCCTTAAAATCTCATCAATGTAAAATGTCACATAAACTCCTTCTTTTATTGGCGTGAAGATATAAAAATACTCATCTTTTATATCGGCAATTTTGGAAATATACTGCATGTCCTTCTCTTCCCATGTTCGCCTGTCTATTCTGACAATTTCAATCTTATCACCTACTTTGAAAATCTTACGCATAAAAAGCCCCCTCTTTTATTGTTCACGAAGCCTTTTGATAATTGAGTCAATAAACCGTGAAAAACCACCCCTATTTTTTCCCTCAACACTCTCAGAAGACATTACAAGTTTCCTTGCCACATTTTCAACCTCTCGTGAAATGTTGCTCTTTTCATATGATATCATAAATGGTACCTGTTTGATAACTGATTTTGAAACAATACTATTTTCTTCTATATACCCTATATATTCTACTTCTCTTTGCAAAAACCTTTTAATAACACCATTTAGTCTGAAAAAAATCTCCTCTGCTTCTTTTATGCCATTTACCCTGTTTATCAAAAGGTTTATCTTGTGGTTAAAATCTCTCGCAATAATTGCCTTTATTATAGCATAAGCATCTGTGATAGAGGTAGGCTCTGGAGTTGTAATTACAATAACCTCATCTGACATCATAACAAACTCCATAACATTTCTTGAAATCCCAGCACCTGTGTCTATAAGAACAATATCAAAAGATCTATTTATCAGCTGGGCACATTCAATTAACCTCAAAAGTCTTTCCTCATCCAAATTTGCAAGGTCAACTATCCCAGACCCACCTGATATAAAATTGATACCCAGCGGCCCTTCTTCAACAATTGAAAATATGTCTTTCTTGCCTTCCAAGACATCTTTTACATTATATTTTGGCGATGTCCCAAGCAGCACCTCAACATTTGAAAGTCCTAAATCAGCGTCAATTATGAGCACTCTTTTACCTATCTTTTTTAAAGCAATTGCCAAGTTTACAGTAAGATTTGTCTTGCCAACACCGCCTTTACCACTTGTAATTGTCACAACTTTTGATGGCGCACCTTGATAGACAGGAATATTTGCGCTAATTTCAGCTTTTCTCACAAGATTTCTTAACCCCTGTGCCTGGTCTCTCATAAAACCTTACTCCCTATGATGAGTTTTGCAAATTGTTCAGGGTTAAACTGTTCAATATCATCAGGTACATTCTGACCAGTTGTTATATACGCAATTGGCTTTTGTGTAAAGTAGCGTATATTTAATATATTCCCATAAGTTGATACTTCATCTACTTTGGTGATGATAACCTTGTAATCATCTAAAAACGAATAGGTATTAACCACCTCTTTGAACACCGACGGCTGTGTTGTGGCACTAAGAAGCAAAAACACCTCATCTGGATTTGCCTTGGTTACAAACGCTTTGAGCTCGTCCATGTGTTCCTGGTTCTTGTGACTTCTTCCCGCAGTGTCAACAAGAACCACATCTGAGTCAGAAAAATTTTCAATTATTCTATCATACTCGTCGACCTCATACCACACCTTTGTCTTGATATTCATAATCTCGGCATAGGTTTTAAGCTGCTCAACCGCAGCAATTCTGTATGTATCTGCTGTGATAAATCCTACCTTTTTCCCATCTTCAAACATGAGCTTAGCAGCAATCTTGGCAATTGTGGTTGTTTTCCCAACACCTGTTGGCCCTACAAAAAACACAATCTTTGGAAGCTTTGAGTTAAACGAAAGCGGTGCTGCTGCCCCCAGCATATTCTTTATTTCTTTGTACATATTATTTACAACGCTATTTATCGAAGCCTCTGCACTTAGATTTGAAAGTAGCATATCTACAATTTCATTTTCCACACCGTTTTTTATTAAATTCTCTCTCATAACATTAAGAAAATTTTTCTTGCTCAGCTCTTTTGTCTGGCTAATACCTTCCTCCTGCTCTTTCTTTATAACCTCTTTTAAAGCCTTTTCAAGAGAGTCAATCTTTTTTTCAAGCTCTTTTATCTGGGTCATTTGAAGACTCAAAGCCAAACTTTCCTGTCTTATAGACTCTTCCTCTTTTTTGACTATCTTCTCATCCTCGCATGCGGCTGTAACCTCTATCAGCGGTTTTTTGAAAAATCCAAACAAACCTTTTTGCCTTACCTTTTTGGTCGAAAGTATAACAGCGTCCTTGCCCAAATCTGCTTTTATTCTTATTAATGCTTCCTGCATATCATGTGCCAAATACCTCTTAATTCTCATCTTTAAAATTCCACCATCCCAACTGTTTTAATCTGCACACTCGGCAGTATCTCATTGTACGAAAGTACTACAACATCAGGAAAGATATTTTCTATGAGCCTCCTAAAATATATCCTAACTATCGGCGAACAAATAACAATTGGCTGTGCTGACACGTTCACCAGTTTTTCCAAAATATTGCTGAGATTGTTTATAAGTTTTTGAACATAATCAGGCGGAAGATTCAAAAAACTTCCCTGTTCAGTCTTTTGAATAGAATTCATTATCATCTCTTCAACCTCAGGAGAAAGAGCAATCGCTTCGAGCACATTGCCAGATACATACTTTTTGGTAATGTACCTTGCCATTGCCTGGCGTACATATTCTGTCAAAACATCAGTATCTTTTGTTGTGGGTGCCCAGTCAGCAAGTGTCTCTAATATGGTAACCATATCCCTTATTGAAATCCGCTCTTTTAAAAGGTTTGCCAAAACCTTCTGAACTTCCCCAACTGTCATTAGCTTTGGAATGAGCTCATCAACAAGCACAGGATTTGTTTCTTTCACATTATCAATCAGCTTCTGGACATCCTGCCGTGTCAAAAGCTCATGAGCATGGCGTCTTATTATCTCTGTCAGATGAGTTGCTATGACAGATGGAAGGTCAACCACAGTGTATCCTGCCATCTCAGCTCTTTCTTTCATTGAAGATGAAATCCAGAGCGCATCAAGCCCGAACGCAGGCTCTTTTGTCGGTATACCTTCTATCTGTTCTGTGACAAAACCAGGATTTATTGCAAGAAGACTGTCGCTCATAAGCTCTGCTCTTGCAACCTCAACACCTTTTATGTTTATCCTGTACTCGTAAGGTTTGAGTGCCATGTTGTCCCTGAGCCTGATTGTAGGAACAATAATCCCAAGTTCAAGCGCAAGCTGTCTTCTTATCATCACAACCCTTTCTAAAAGGTCTCCGCCCTGGTCTTTGTCAGCAAGAGGAATTATCCCATATCCAAACTCAACCTCAATAGGGTCAACATACAGGAGATTTACAACATTTTCAGGCTTCTTTAGCTCTTCAACCTCTTTTTGTTCAACCTGTTTTTCTTCAATACTCTCTATCTTTTTGAGACTGCTATCCATTCTAAATCCCATGGCAAACATAGCCCCAGATAAGAAAAACAATGAAAGCTTTGGCATTGTGGGAATTAGAGCAAGTGCTGCCAGAATACCTCCCACAGTGTAGAGCACTTTTGGGTGAAACTCAAACAGCTGTTTTATGAGACTTTCTGAGAGCTTGCTCGCATCTGCTGCTTTTGTCACAACAATTCCTGTGGCAGTTGAAATAAGAAGTGCGGGTATCTGAGCTGCAATACCATCCCCCACAGATAAAAGGAGATATTTTTGTATTGCCTCCGTGACATCTTCGCCTCTCATGGCAACACCAATTATAAGTCCGCCAAGCGCGTTGATAAAGGTAATCAATATGGCCGCAATGGCATCCCCTTTGACAAACTTGCTCGCACCATCCATTGCACCATAAAAGTCTGCCTCTTTTTGAATCTTTTTTCTCCTCTCTCGCGCCTCTTCTTCTGTTATTATCCCCGCATTAAGATCAGCATCCACCGCCATTTGTTTGCCCGGCATTGCATCAAGTGTAAATCTGGCAGCAACCTCTGACACCCTCTCAGCACCTCTGGTTATCACTATAAACTGGATGATGATTATAATAAAGAATATTATTACACCAACAACAATGTTGCTGCCTATAACAAAATTCCCAAAAGTATAGACTATCCTAACATTTTCTCCTTGACCTGTCAATATCTGTCTTGTTGTAGAGATATTCAAAGCAAGCCTGAGCAATGTTGTAAACAGAAGAAGTGATGGAAATACTGAAAAATCTAAAGCTTCTTTTATGTTTATGCTGTTTAAAAATATAACAAGTGCAAGTGAAAGGTTGATAGCAATCAAAACGTCGAGCAAGCTCGGTGGTATGGGAAGTATCATCGATAACACTATTACTATTGCAAATATAGAAAAAGTCGCACCTTTCAAGTTCATCTTATATTCACCTTCTGGTAATTTTTAAGGCTGTACACGTATGCTAAAACCTCTGCAACTGCCTGGTAAAGCTCTGGCGGAATGAAATCGCCAATCTCACACATATTGTAAAGAGCTTTTGCAAGCTCTCTATTTTCAACAATTTCAATCCTGTGCTTAATTGCCTCCTGTTTTATCTTTAGCGCTATGTAATCTTTACCCTTTGCAATCACCCTTGGCGCGTCAAACTTTTCTGGTTCATACAAAAGAGCAACTGCATAGTGTGTCGGGTTGGTTATGACAACATCCGCCTTGGGAAGCTGCTGGAACATCCTTTGAAGAGAAATCCTTCTTTGTCTTTCCCTTATCTTGGACTTTATCTGTGGATTTCCTTCTGTCTGTTTGAACTCTTCCTTTACCTCTTCCTTTGTCATCATGAGCTTTTTTTCATACTGCTGGCGCTGAAAAATAAAATCTATCACAGCTATTCCAAAAAACATTACTGCCATCCATAAAATCAGATTAATAGCAGAATCAAAGGAAAACTTGACAATTGTAAGTACATTCATCTCGTACATCTCTAAAAGCTTTTTGGCAAAGCTCTGTGTGTAGCTATATCCTGTGTATCCTATTATCAGAACTTTCAGTATAGACTTTATAAGTTCAACAACCGAATTAATTGAAAATATTCTTTTAAACCCTTCAATAGGATTAATTTTTTGAAAACTCATTTTAAGCGACTGTGCTGTGATAAGAAAACTGCTCTGTGCCCACTCTACAATTGTTGCCACAAACATAATTGTAAGGCAGAAAGGAAGAACCATTTTTAAAGAAGTCGTAATTATAAAGCTCAAAAGCCTGCTTGCATCGCGCACATCCTCTAAATTATAATTCAAATTGCTAAAAAAATACTTGCTTCCTTGCTGCAATGGCTCAATAATTAAAGAATAACCAAACTTTAAAAAAAGTACACTTATCAATAAAGCAAAAGCAGAGGTAACCTCTCTGCTTTTTGCTACCATACCACGTTTTCTTGCTTCCTGACGTTTTCGGGGGGTTGCCTTTTCAGTTTTAGCACTTGCTTCTGAAAACAACTGAATATCAAATTTTAACTTCACTTGATACTCCCTCTTAAGAATTCAAAAGTATACACTGCTATTTTGTCAATCAGCACAAATATCATCTTATTCATGAAAGGAAGAATTATAACAAGCACCAAAAAACCAATTGCAATCTTTATAGGAAGCCCTACCATGAACACATTCATCTGTGGCACAGCACGTGATAGCACAGCTAAAATTATGTCTACAATAAGCATGCTCATCAAAATTGGCAGGCTTATCTCAACCCCTATCAAAAAAAGCTCTGAAAAAAATCTTAAAAAACTCCACGTAAATTCGCTTCTAAAACTTTCATGTCCAATTGGTACAAGCTTGTAGCTATAAACTACAGCTCTTATAAGAAGATGATGAGCGTCTGTGCCAAAAAACACAACAAGCATGTAAAGGTACAAAAAGTTTCCCAAAAGAGGTACCTGAATCTCGCTCATAGGATCAATGACGTTTGCCATACCAAAACCTATTGCATTGTCAATGATTTGACCCGCCAAAAGTATAGCTGAAAATATCATGTATGATATATACCCTACCAAAAGCCCAACAATGAATTCCTTTATAACTGCAAAGATATATTCCAGCAAATTGGCAGGTACACTATAAGAAAATCTGTAAGTTGTGACAACAAGTAAGCTCAAGAAAAAGGCAAAACCAATTTTAAAATACGCAGGAATATTTCTTCTGCCGAATATTGGTGAGGCTATAAAAAGACCGCTCATTCTTGCAAGTACAAGAAAAAATATATATGAGCTGTTTAAAAATGTATTGATGATATCTGTCATAAAAGTTCTTCCTCAAAGATTTACTTTACAAACTGGTTGATATTAGTCCACAAATACCTTGTAAACTCTACTACCTTTGTGAGCATCCACTGCCCGAAAATTAAAAGCGAAAGTGCAATTGCAATCAGTTTTGGCACAAAAGTGAGTGTCTGTTCGTTTATCTGAGTAGTTGCCTGCAAAATTGATACAACTATGCCCACCACCATTGACACGAGCAAAATAGGCCCCGCAACATAAAATGCTGTTAAAATTGCCTGTCTTGCAATCTCAAGCACAAGCGTTGTATCCATCTTTACATCTTCTCACTTTTCTTTTATTTAAAACTTCTCACAAGCGACTCTACAACTAAATTCCAACCATCAACCAAAATAAACAGCAAAATTTTGAAAGGTAGTGATATCATAACAGGTGGAATCATAAGCATTCCCATTGACATCAGAATACTTGCAACAACCATGTCAATTATTAAAAATGGCACATATATTAAAAACCCCATCTCGAACGCACTTTTGAGCTCACTTATTATAAAAGCAGGAACTACAACTCTTAGCGGAAGGTCTTTTACATTCGTGTTTGGATTTACATTGCTAAGCTTTACAAAAAGGTCAAGGTCTTTTTTGCGCGTATTTTTCAGCATAAACTCTTTTAAAGGCTCTTCTGCCCTTTTAAGAGCTTCTTGGGATGTTATTCTCCCATTTATGTATGGCTGATAAGCCTGGGTATAAATCTTGTCAGTCACAGGCGCCATTACAAAAAAGGTCAAAAAGAGTGCAAGTCCAATCAAAATCTGGTTTGGCGGCATCTGCTGGGTACCGAGCGCGTTTCGAACAAATCCAAGGACAATAAGTATCCGCGTAAATGATGTCATCATTATCAGAATAGACGGTGCCAATGTTAGGATGGTGAGAAATATTATAAGTTGCAGGGCAGACGATACATCCTTTGGATTCTGCGGACTGCCAAGATTTATATTAAGGCTTGCCGTTGCAAAGGCTATTTCTTTTTTTACACATGCAGTTATTAAAATTAAAAGTAGTGTCGATATAATATAAAGAGACTTATTTTTTTTCATCATCCTCTTTACCTTCACTGTCTTTAATTAGGTTGTAAAGGTTTAACACCTTGTTCTTCAGGTCAAAAGAAGAGTTCATTTGGTTATCAATTATCTTTTTAAAACTCTGGTGTTGCTCCTCGAAATTGAGTAGTTGGTCTTTGCTGAACTCTTTCAAAAAGGTTATGCTCTTTTGCGTCTTTCCAAGCAAAATAACCTTGTCACCAATCTCAACAAGCACAAGCATACTATCTTGAGAAAGGGGAAGCAGGTCAATTACCTTCAAAAACTCCCCTTTCCTGCCAAACATCTTTTTGTTCACAATCCTAAGTACATAATAGGTAATGTATATGAGAAGGCATATAGCTCCCAGCGCTAAAACTACCCTAAATCCAAGTTCCATTTTTATATTTTTTTCTCCTCAAAAATCTATTTTTACCCAAGCACTTTTTTGATTGCTTCAACAATTCTCTCTGCCTGGAACGGCTTTACTATAAAATCGCGCGCACCTGCCTGAATAGATTCTATAACCATTGCCTGCTGACCCATAGCAGAACACATGATTATCTTTGCCTGTGGGTCTATCTTTTTTATTTCCCTCACAGCTTGAATCCCGTCCATTTCAGGCATTGTAATGTCCATCATGACAAGGTCAGGTTTTAACTCTTTGTACATCTCAACAGCTTTAGCCCCGTTTTCTGCCTCTCCCGCAACTTCGTAACCGTTTTTTGTGATAATATCTTTTAACATCATTCTCATAAAAGCCGCATCATCAACTATCAGAATCCTTTTTGCCATCAATCTCTCTCCTTTTCAATGTAGTTCTTTTTTAATTGTAGTTTAAAAACTTACTTTTGCTCACGAAAAAATAACTTATTTATATTTTATAATCTATTTGATGGGTTGACAATATCAGTTATCCTCACACCAAAATTCTCATCAATGACCACAACCTCGCCTTTTGCTATAACCTTGCCGTTTACCAGAATGTCAACAGGCTCACCTGCAAGCTTTTCAAGCTCAATAATTGACCCTGTTGAAAATTCCAAAATCTCTCTTACAAGCTTCTGTGTCCTTCCAAGCTCAACAGTAATCTCAAGCGGCACATCCAAAATGAGCTCAATGTTCTCAGGATACCTTCTCTCCTCTTCTTCATCAAAACTTTCAAACTGCACAGGTGAAACATTGTAAACCTGTTGCGGCTGCTCTTTCTTTGGTGGTGGCGTATAAGAAGGCTGCGGCGCTGCCTTCTGACTCTTCGTAGGCTGAGAAGAAGGTTGTCTTAATACCTCTTCCTTCACAGACTCTTGCTGACTTTGTGCTGATGTTTCTATCTGTGCAGGTGTACCAAGTGCATTTTTGAGCATGGCATCGACAAGCTGTTTTGCAAAGTCAACAGGTATCAGCTGCATAATCTGGCTATCTATCAAATCTCCTATGGTCATCCGAAAAGCTACCTTGACAATCTCGTCGGCTCTTTTTAGCTCAGGTATCATCTCCTCGGCATTCTGGGCAAAGTCAATCACAAAGGCTTCGGGCGGATTTATGTCAATCTTTAGATTTAACATGGAAGAAAGCGATGTGGAAGCAGAACCCACCATCTGGTTCATTGCTTCCTGTATTGCCGAAAGCTGAAGTTCTGTCAGCTCTTCGGTAAACTCAATTTGACCTGTACCGCCCATCATAAGGTCTGCAATGATTTCAACATCCTCTTTCTTGAGTATGAGAAGATTTACACCGTCAAGTCCTTCCTTGTACACCACTTTAATTGCAACATATGGTACAGGAAACTCCTTGGGAAGCTCTTCCCATTTCAAAACGCTCACAATTGGCGTTGTAATGTTTACCTTCTGGTTCAGTAAAATGCTCAAGGTGGTGGCTGCTGTGCCCATTGAGATGTTTCCAATTTCGCCCAAAACATCTTTGTCCTGGTCAGATATTGTAGGTGATGATGATGTTTCGCTCATTCCCCGCAAAAGAGCGTCTATTTCGTCCTGAGAGAGCAAATCGCTCATCTAAAATCCTCCCCCTCTTCTACCCGTGTAATCTTTACTGCAATCCTGCCTTCTTTTCGTCCTGGAACACCATAAAATTTTAATTTGTTCCCGACAAAAACTTCTATCTCCTGGTTCTTTCTCCTGTCAAGCCTCAGCACATCACCCACCTGAAGCTCCAAAAATTCCCGGACCGTAATTTGTGTTCTGCCAAGTACTGCTTTCACTGTAACCCTTGTTCTCTCAATTTTTTTCTGTAAATACTCTTTTGTCTCCTCTGATGTTTCCTTTGCAGATGTTGAAAACCAGAACTTTGTTGAGAGCCTCGGCATTATTGGCTCTATCACCATATGCGGAAGGCAAATGTTTGCCATGCCTTCTACCTCGCCAACTTTCATGGCAATGGTCACAAGCGCAACTGTCTCATTAGGTGATACAATCTGGGTAAACTGTGGATTTGTTTCTATCTTTTCAAGCCGTGGCCGAAGATCAACAATATTCTCCCACGCTTCCTGGAAATAATTGATAAGTTGCTGAAGTAGCCTTTCTATCAGCACAAGCTCGATCTCTGTAAAAGTCCTCACTTTGTCTATTCCTTTGCCAAATCCTCCAAGGACTCTATCTATCATGGCAAACGCAATCTCTGGTGCCATCTCAAACACAATGCTTCCTTTTAATGGCGAAAAATTTACAATGCCCATCACAACCGGGTTTGAAAGAGAATTGCTAAATTCATAATATGTCAGCTGCTCAACAGACAAAACGTCCATCTGAACAACTGTCCTCAAATACCCAGATAAAAAGGTGGTGACAATCCGGGCGTAGTTCTCAAATATCATCTGAAGGGTTCTCAAATGGTCTTTTGCAAACTTACTCGGTCTTTTAAAATCATATACCCTTATGTTCTTTTCCTGTTTTGGCTTTTGAATCTCTTCGATTGAAAGTTCGCCTGATGTAAGCGAACGCAAAAGCTCATCTATTTCGCTCTGAGACAGTATATCGCCCATATTCTTACTTTCACCACCTTTTTTACTGGATTATAAACTCACCGAAATTGACATTGTACACTTTATTCTCAAATATCTCATTTAACCTATCTTTAATCTCTTTTCTGACCTTTTCTTTCCCCTCGGGTTTTAAAAGCTCATCTGCTGTCTTGCTTCTCAAAACACTGTCGATTATATCAGCAATTACTATGTTTTTCTCTTTCATAGTCTCAGGCAGTTTCTTGTCTGTTACCTCAAGCTGAACTGTCACTCTGATAATTCTTCCTGCATTTGTTTGAGTATCCTGCAGGTTGCTCATAAGAGCCTTACCATCATTTACATCGTATGTATAAAGCTTTTCTGGTTTTTTCTCAACTGGAGTAGTTTTTGCAGCTGATGAAGTAGGTGATAGATTTTTTACAACTGTCAAAAACCCTATTCCCATCCCCACCATCATTAGAAGAAGCAGAACGAGTAAAATGAGAATTATTGAGTTCATCTTTTCGCCTTTCATCCTTCATGCTCCTTTTGTAAAGGTTGTATATTAAATATAATACCCTCAAAAATCCTCTTTTTATATTCAATGACCTTTTCAATAACCTCATCCACAGACTCTTTCACAACAAGTTTTACACCGTTTGTGAGGGTTATTACAGTGTCTGGTGTGGATTCTACAAACTCTATAAAATCGGCATTTACCACAAACTCTTTGTTGTTTATCCTTCTCAATTTTATCATATACAATCAACCTCTTGAAGATATTGAAATGAAAAAGATGCATCTGCTCTTTTGCAAGGGAAGGAGAAAAAGTTATGTAGCACACCTTTTTCTCCCTCCCTTTACTTTTTACCTACACTTTTACCTCTTAATATTTACCAAATCCTGCAAAAGCTCATCCGATGCTGTTATCACCCTTGCGTTTGCCTGATACCCTCTTTGAGTTACTATCATGTCTGTAAACTCTTTTGCTAAGTCCACATTTGACATCTCAAGTGTTCCCTGAGATATTGTACCTCTTGAACCAGAACCAGGTGTTCCAATCTCGGGGTCACCTGAGTTTACTGTGTTTATATAAAGGTTATCGCCAATTCGCTGAAGTCCTGCAGGGTTTGCAAATGTGGCAATTGCAATCTGCCCTATCAGCTGGTTCAAACCATTTGAATATACACCTGTAATCTTGCCTGATGCATCAACGTTAAATCCTTGAAGGCTTCCTGCGCTGTATCCTGTCATTTGCGCAACCCTTATTGAGCTTTCCATATTACCAAACTGTGTTATGTTTTTGAGGAAAAATGCAATGTTTGTATTGTCATTTACGTCAAACTCAGCACTGTTGACTTTAAATGTAATAGGATTTACAACATCGTTCTTGAATTTTATTGTGAAAGTTCCATTCCCAGTAATTCTTCCCCCTGTAATAGCAATTCCTTCAACATCAGTTGTGTTCTCGTCATCAAGCACCTTTCCAGCTTGTCCAAATGTTATTGTTCCTCTTGCGATGAAGTTGTCATAATCATTGTTAGCATCCAGCATTTCATCAACATACACATATTTCTCATCCGGATTTTGAGCAGTACCGATATTTTTCTTTACCCTCGGAGCATCCACAAACCATTCCCATGTGTTATCGCTTGTTTTTACAAACGTGAGTTGCAATGTGTGTTCTTTTCCCTGCGAATCGTAAATTTTAAAACTTGTTGAATACTTGCTGTCAGCGGGTACATTCAACAAGTCCTCGTAATTTGTGATCTGCCCTGAATATATTTTTGTATCTGCGCTTAGGTTTCCGTCAAAACTAATCTTATCTGTTGCCTTTGGAGGCAGAGTAGGAAATGCAAGTATGTTTATCTTTGAAGGCGATTTTGTGGTGTCAATTTGATTGTTTACAGGGTCATACATCCATCCCAGAACATTTAAACCTGTTGCTGTTACTAAATTTCCCATCTTGTCTAAGCTGAAATTTCCCGCTCTTGTGAAGCGCGGAGCTCTACCGTCTCCTCCCACAACAAAAAACCCATCGCCTTCAATTGCAAGGTCTGTGGGATTATCTGTTCTCTGAAGGCTTCCTCTTGTCATGTTCATATCAACAGACGCAACCGACACACCAAGACCAATTTGCATAGGGTTTGACCCGCCTCTTCCAGAGGCTGTATCAGGTGCTGACGCTGATTTTAAGACAGAGGCAAAAACAGATGCAAATGTCACCCTGCTTGACTTGAACCCCACTGTATTTACATTGGCGATGTTATCACCAATCACATCCATCCTGGTCTGGTGAGCGCGAAGCGCAGAAATAGATGAAAACATTGATCTCATCATGGCTGAGATAAAATCCCCCTTTTTTATTTTAGATTGTATTCTTTTTTTTGACCTTTCCTCTGTCAGTCAGAAAGGTCCTTGTCCGGGGGACCTCCCATTCTGCGGGTCCATCCCCCATTATCAATTTAAATCATCAGCACACCATCAATGTTTGTGAATATGTTATCTTTCAAGCTTGACATATCTTTTACAGTCACAATAACCTTGTTTTTAATATTTACTATATAAGCCCTGTCACCATCTAAAACCAGTACATCATTTTTAAGCCCTTTTTGCTCAGCCTTTTTCAAAGCCTCTTCAAGCTTTCCTAAAGTAGCCTCATCCAAATTTATATTCTGAAATTTCAACCTTTCACTTGCGTGTTTTGAAATTTTGAGCGATGAGGAAAGAATACCGGCAAAACTTTCTGTGGCTTGCTTTGGAGTAGTTGAGACAAAACCTTCATGTTTCCCACCAGTAATACCTCTTATATTATTTACTATCATCCGTCTCATTCTCCCTTTTGCAAGGAGCTTAGTATCTCAAGCAGGTCTTCTTTTGAGGGTACTTTATTGAGAATGCTTGACAAAATTTCCTCAGAGTAGGTGTGATAAACTTCTTTTACATTATCAGAAAGTACTTCTGTGCCGTTTACCTTCAAATATACCTTGCTGCCGTCTATCTTGATACTATCAACTCTTCCCTCAATTAGCTTTGAGGCATCTTGTGGGCTTGTTGCCACAACATATCTTCCTATCATGCTCTGGGCTTTTAAAAGTTCAACTGACTCATTCAAGTTTTGCATCTGTTCAAGCGCAGAAAACTGAGCAAGCTGGGCAACAAACTCTTTGTCTTCCATTGGTTTTAACGGATCCTGGTACCTTAGCTGTGTAACTAAAAGATTTAAAAACTCCTGTTTGCCAAGGACGTTTTTGGCCGATGAAGCAGCTAAACTTTGGGTAGAATTTGATACATTTGTGTTACTACTTACCATCATGTCTGCCATCTTTTTTCACCTCAAGCTCTCAAATTAAGAATGCTTTCGCTCATCTCATAAATCAAACTCTCTATGCTTCTACTACTATCCTCATTACCTTGAACAACCAAATTTCTTCTTTGAGAAAACCTCTGCTGTTCTTGATACTGCTGACCAGTAGAATTTCCTCCTAAGCTTACATTTAGCTGTGATATGTTTATACCCTGGTCTTTTAGAATGGTTAGAAGATTACTCAACGACCCTTCTATGATTTCTTTCACCTGCGGCGTTGTTACAATGAGGTTGCCAAAAATTTTCCCGCTGCTATCTTTGCTCAGTTCAATCACAACACTTCCAAGCCACTCGGGTTTTATGCTCACCTGCAATGTCGTCAAATTCTGTTTATTGATTACAGAAATTTTGTCTGCAAGCTGGCTAATTATAGACATTCTGAGTTCTTTTATTCTTTTGTTATCTTGATAAGACATAGTATTCTCTATATTCTCTACCTTGTTCTGAAAAGCAAAAGCATGCTGTCTCAAATCTAAAGTTTTAGATTCTCCTTTTTCGTCATTTACGCTCGTGTTGTTCTCTTTTCTCAGCAAGGTTGAAAAAACTTTGTTAAAATCATTGTCATTTGAACCTATACCATTAAAATTGCTAGTACCTTTTTCGCCTATTTCTACTTTCTCTGAATTCTCCAAATTAAAACTATTTACTGTTTTTTGGTCATTTGATTTTTTAACAATATTCTCAAGCTCTTTTAAAACCTGCTCTAAAATCTCTGCCCCATCATTAGCTTCAGACAAAACTTTGAAGCTTTGACCTTCCTGTGCAAAAAGATTTCTCAAACTTTTAAGCAATGAACTATCATCTGATTTAACTTCAAAAAACGGCTTTTGACCCTCTTTTCCAAATATGAGCTCTTCTAATAACTTAAAAATATTTTCTGTAGTAATTCCATTGCCTTGGACAAAGCTAAAGCTAAGAACCTGCTGGTTTTGAGTTTTCTGCTCTATTTTCTGCACAATGTTTTGTAAAAGTTCAGAAATTGCTATTTTATCGCTCAGATTAGCGTTTAAATTTAAATATTGAGCTAAATTCATGTCCATCTGCACTGACCGCAGCTGCAAATTTAAAAAGTCTGTCCCTTGGATGCTGCTATTCTGAAAAAGCTGCTCTAAATTAAACTTGTCCAAGCTTTCACCACTTTGAAGCAAATTAAAAATTAGCTGTAAAAATTCCATCATCTGAGCTTGCAATACTTGGGGTTGAACCTGGTTTTCTAAGTCTGAGCTTGTACCGTTTGGCAACTCTTGAGAAAAAGGTTTGTCTTCTTGGAAATTAGCTTTATCCTTTTGAGCTTGTCCTTGAGAAGATACAATAGCTGCTCTACAACTCCCTGTCACTACCTTTCTTGGCAAAACACTGCTTTTATTGTCTACATCTCCTGCATCGCCAGATGTCTTTTTGAAAACATCTTTAAACGATATACTGCTTTCCTGCCTATCTTTTGTCTTCGATGTTGCAGTGGGTGTTTTAAAAAATAGCATACTAGTATTCACAATGCTCTGCGTGCCCACCTTCTCCTTTTCCCCCCTTTCTTTTTAAAAGTTTAAATTTTAGATTATCTCAATGCTGAAAGGCTTGAGGTGACCTTTGCAGCATTTTCAGCGCTCATGTTACTTATTATCTGCGAAGATGTTTTTGTATCAAGTGATTTTAATATTCTAATCACTAATGCATATTTTGTATTATCACTCATCATATTTTCAAATATTGACGCTGCAACTTTCGGGTCAATGTTTTTATAGATGTTTGTCAAAATAGAGATATCTTCAGAATTTGTCTTTTGATTTGAGTTTGAAATCCCTAATAATTTTATCGTCTTCTCAGGCGCAATATTTGATAGTATCTCTGATGCAGTTTCAGATGGTATTGCTGAAAGCACATCATTTGCCACCTGACTATCTGTATCTAACAAGTTCTCAAGTATCTTTGCAGCTTTTTTTGAATCCATATTCTGAAGCAAACTTGCAAAATATTTTGTTTTGTTTTGAGCATCTAGCTGTTTTGAAGTAAGGTCGGTTATTTTCACAGTCAAATCTTCTATTTGCTTTTGCAAATTAGCGTTTTGCTTTTCCAGTAAAGAAAGTTTTGACTTCAGAGCCTCTTTCTGTTTTTGAAGGTCTGCAATCTGCTTTTCATAAACCTTTTGCATATCTACAGTTTGTGTCTTATTTGTACTTTTTGCAAATGGAGTTTTCTTTAGAAATACATCCAAAGCATTTTTTGCTCCAAAAAGATTAAAGTACACAGCGGCAAACGACGCTCCAGCAAGAATCAGAAAAATTATTAAAAATATTAATAAACCCTTTCTCTTTTTCTTCTCTTTCTTTTTTGGCTTATTTTCAGTTGTCAAATCCTCTACAACTTTAGTCTCTGCCACTTCTATCACCTATACCTTTGTAGATTTTGTATGATACCACTCTGTCAAGTTCCTTGTTCTCAAGCTGTTTTATCTCATTCATCAAATTTATCAAATACTTTTCCTTTAACTTTTCGAACTTTTTCTTTTCGATCATGCTTTCTATTACCTCTTTTTTCTTCTCTTCAACTCTAATTTGCTGATAGTAAATTAACTGGTTTTGAACATCCACCCTCTTTTTTAGCATGCTGAGAAACTGGGAATAAACCTTCATCTGCTGTGGCGAAAAACCATTCAAGCAAAGACTTTTTAAATCTTCTTTCACCTTTTTTGCATTCTCCTCCAGTTCAAGCTTTTTTGCAATGTATTCATTCAAAATTTGATTTTGCTTAGCAAGCTCAGATTTTTTTATTTCCTCAAACTGCGTTTTTATCTTTAACAGCTGTTCAAACCTAAACCTTTCCATCTTCTTTTCAACCCTTCAAAAAAGCGTTTTATGAGATTATAGCCTTTAGCATCTCAATCTCCTCTTCAAAGTCGAACCTCTCGTCAACCTCCTGCCTTAAAAACTGGTTTATCCGTGGCACAAGTTCAATCGCTCTATCAATCTCCGGGTTCGACCCTTTTGTATACGCACCAATGTTTATCAAATCCTCTGTTTCCCTGTACACAGCTAAAACTCGTTTTGTCTCGTTCGCAAGCTCCCTGTGAGAAGGCTCAACAATATCGTTCATCACCCTGCTAATGCTTGCAAGCACATCAATTGCCGGATAGTGGTTTTTATTGGCTATCGCCCTTGACAGGACAATGTGACCGTCCAAAATACCCCGTGCGGTATCAGTAATAGGCTCGTTAAAATCGTCACCGTCAACAAGCACAGTGAAAAGTGCCGTGATAGACCCTCTCTTATTTTTTCCAGCTCTCTCCAAAAGCTTTGGCATTACAGAAAACACAGATGGTGTATATCCTCTTGATACCGGCGGCTCACCAACCGCAAGACCTATCTCCCTTTGAGCCATCGCAAACCTTGTAAGTGAGTCCATTAAGAAAAGAACATCAAGCCCCTGGTCGCGAAAATACTCTGCAATTGCCATCGCAACATATGCTGCCTTTACTCTTTTCAGCGCCGACTCATCAGAGGTTGCAACTACCACAACAGACCTTTTAAGCCCTTCTTCCTTCAAATCCTTTTCCAGAAACTCTTTGAGCTCTCTTCCTCTTTCACCAATCAAAGCAAGAACATTGACATCCGCCTTTGCATTTCGGGCAATCATGCCAAGAAGGGTACTTTTGCCAACACCGCTTCCTGCAAATATGCCAACTCTCTGTCCCTTGCCAATGGTCAAAAGAGCATCTATAGCCTTTATTCCAAGGGGCATTATGGTGTCTATCCTGGGTCTTTCAAGCGGGTTTGGCGCCCTGTTTTCAACAGGGTACTTTATCTTTGATTTTATCTCGCCTTTGCCGTCAATTGGCTGACCCAGACCGTCAAGGATTCTTCCCAAAAGTTCTTTTCCCACCTTCACCTCAAACATGCTGTCCTGTGCAATCACTTTGCAGCCTGGAAAAACACCTACAAGGTCAGAGTACGGCATTAAAAGTACCTTGTTCTCTTTAAACCCCACAACCTCTGCTAAAGTCTCTGTCTTTGCAGCTTTTATACGGCAGAGCGTGCCTATGCTAACAGCCGGACCCTGTGATTCTATTGTAAGGCCTATCACCTGGTTAACAAACCCGGTGAATTGGTAAAAGTTTGCATTTTCAATCTTTGATTTTAATTTTTCAATCATTTTAATCACCAATCATAGACAGAACTATTTCTTGAATCTTCTCAAGACGCATCCTCACACCTGTTTCAACAAAACCGTACGGAGTTTCGATCAACACATCACCGCTTTTCAAGGCCTTGTCAATTTTCACATCTACTTTGTCAATTCCGTCTATCCCCTGCAAAATCTCATCCAGCTTCTCATTTACATATCCAAAATCCTCCTCACTCACCCTTATTGTTAAACTGCTTCGAATTGAAAGCTGCAAAATGGCATTTTTAATGTACTGCTCTAAAAAGCTTCTGTCTTTTATCTCTCTTTCCAAAACCTTCTCTAAAATCTGAGGTACAAGGATCAAAACCTTGCTTTCGAGGTCTTTGAGAATATCTTCTCTTTCTTTGAGTATCATTGCCTTTTGAATTTCTATATTTTCAAGCATCTTTCCATACTCTTTTTGAGCATCAAGCAAACCCTTTTCAAACCCTTCTCTGTAACCATCTTCCTGTGCCTGCTGCAAAATTAGCTGTGCGCGAACATTTGCTTCATCTACTATTCTCTGTGCTTCTTCCTTTGCTTTTTTTAGAACCTCTTCAGCTTCTTTTTGAAGAACCTCGGCTCTATTTTTTTGTTTTTCAAACTCTTCTTCTTGCTCTTTTAACCTTCTTTCATAGTGCTCAATCTCAGCCCTTGCCTTTATAAGCTTTTCAAGAAGCACTTTGTAGTTTGTCTCAACTGGATTTTGAATCAGTACCTGGTTATTTCTGATAACATTAGACAATTATCTCATCTCCCCCGCCACGAGAAATGACAATCTCGCCGGCATCTTCAAGCTTTCTTATAATGTTGACAATTTTTTGCTGAGCCTCTTCGACATCACGTATTCTAACAGGTCCCATATACTCCATATCTTCTTGAATCATCTCTGCCATACGTTTTGACATGTTGCTAAAGATAACTTTTCGGACCTCTTCAGTTGTACCTTTGAGAGCAATTGCCAGTGTGTTATTCTCAACCTCACGCAAAATCCTCTGGATAGACCTGTTGTCAAGCTTAACAATGTCTTCAAATACAAACATGCGTTTTCTAATCTCTTCAACAAGTTCAACATCTTCAAGTTCCAGTGCTTCCAAAATCCTCTTTTCTGTACCCCTGTCAACAGCATTCAAGATATCAACAATAGCCTGAATACCACCAACAACTGTGTAATCCTGCATGACAACAGATGAAAGCTTTTTCTCAAGCACCTTTTCAACCTCGCGTATAACATCAGGCGAGGTCCTGTCCATAAGCGCAATTCTTCGCGCAACATCAGCCTGTTTTTCCTGAGGCAGGGATGCTAAAACCTGAGCAGCCTGCTGTGGTTTTAAGTATGAGATAACAAGCGCTATTGTCTGTGGATGTTCGTTTTGAATAAAGTTGAGTATCTGCGATGCATCAGCTTTTCTGATAAAGTCAAAAGGTCTTACTTGTAGCGACACTGTAAGTTTCTCTATAACCTCTCTTGCCTTTTCAGGTCCAAGTGCCTTTTCTAAAACCTCTTTTGCGTAGTCAATTCCACCTTCGGCAATATACTCCTGTGCAAGACAAAGGTTATAAAATTCTTCTAGGATAGCTTGCTTCTGCTCAGGCGATACTGTTCTTATATTGGCTATCTCAAGTGTCAGCTCTTCAATCTCCTCTTCTTTTAAGTGCTTAAAAATCTTTGCTGACCTCTCAGGCCCTAACGCAATTAAAAGCATAGCTGCTTTTTGTTTACCTGAAATTCCACTTTTAACCATTAAACTCCATCACTCCCAATCTTCATTGAGCCAGTTTCTGAGAAGTTGTGCAACTATTTCAGGTTTTTCTTTTAAGAGCTTGTCAATCTGTTTTTCATACTGGCTAACACCAAATTCCTCGACATTTATCTCTTCAACTTCTGCTTTTTTTCTCTTTTCGGCCTCTTGCAAAATTTCCTCAGCTACAGGTTTTTCCTCTGAAATCTCTACAGGTCCAACACCCGCAAGCTCCACAGTACGAGGTTTGCTCTTTGATGCCTTTATCAAGAGGCTTGCCGCAAACACCATCAAAAGCAAAAACGCAAGCGCAACGTAGATGTAATCAACAGGAATTTGTCTTTGTGGCTTGTCAACAAATGTCGGGATTTCATACCCTTCCACCGTTACATTTTGTATACCTGTTGCACTCTTTATAAGATTTACAATGGTTTCCACCTCTTTTTGGTCTGTCAAAAACGACCTTTTGTTGTTCTGATTCTGGAGCTTGAACTGTGCCCAGCTCATGTTTTTTGCCTGGTCGGACTTTTCAAAATCTTCCTGAGTATATGTAACGTATCTGTATAGCACAACTGCTATTGAAGACTTGTCATAGTTGATAGTACCAGGTGCTTTTATAGTCTCAATCTTTTTCTCATTGTTCTGATAATTTACAGTCTCATCAGTTTTTGTATATGTAGACTGCCCTCCCTGAGATGAAATGGGATACTGTGTTGTATTCTGTGTGGGATTTGTATCAGTCCCGGGAACACCGCTGGATGAAGAATTTGTGCTCTGAGCTTCCTCCTTTGTTGTCTTCTTTGATACCACTATGCCACTGTCTTCTAAAACAGGGGAGTACTTTGTTTCACTTATCTTTTGCATATCAAAGTTCATATCTAAATTCACTGAAACCTTCACATCTTCAGGGGAACTTACATAACTTCCCAAAAGCTCTTTTACCTTTTTCTCTATCTCATTTTTGGTGGCAATCTTGAGTTGAAGCTGTTTGCTCGAAAGTCCCTCTGTTGTATCGGATGAATTGCTTGAGAGATAATTGCCTTTATTGTCTATTATCACTACATTTTCTGGCAAAAGTCCTTCAACAGAGGCTGCAACAAACCTCTGGATACCCTCTATCTGGTCTGAGCTTAAGCTCTTTTTCAAAGTGAGCTTTACACTCGCAGTGGGTTTTGTTGCCTCACTTTTAAGCGCAAAAGTGTAGTCCTCAGGTATGCTCAAATTTACAACCGCATCCTCTATGTAATCTGACATTTGTTTTAGAGCCTGTTGAATCTCACTTTCTTTAAGTTTTATAAACGTCCTTCTTTTATCAGCTTCTGTTGCCGTCATGGAGCTTGAAAGTTTTAGCGCATCTTCAAATGTAATACTGCTGTTTTTAGGATACCCTGCTTGAGCTGCCGCCATCTTTGCCCTGTCAACATCAGTATCTCTTACCAATATAGTTGTACCACCGTTTGCAGCTTTTGAATCAATCTTTTGCTCGCTTAAAATGTTTTGAATCTCTGCTGCCTCTTTCGGGTCAAGCCCAGAAAAGATTGTGACATAGTGAGGTCTTGTTGTAATGTAAATGGCTGCAATGACCGATAATAGTATTATAGAAGAAGATACAACAAGCATTATCTTCTGCGATTTGGATAAGCTACTCCACTTTTCTTTTATATTTTTCAAAAAATCATTTAAAAACTGAGGCAACTATAATACCTCCCCGCAAAGAAATAAAAAAGTTATACCTGCATGCGCATAATCTCATTGTATGCATCCAAAATCTTGTTTCGAATCTGCAAGGTCAGCTGCAGTGCAATTGATGCTTTTTCAGATGCTACTATCGCATCCTGCGGATTTGCAGAAAGCCCCAGCAAAAATAGGTTGTTCTGATAATCTGCTTCTTTTTGAAGCCCATCCACACCTTCTAACGCTTTGTAGAGAAAATCAACAAACGAAACCTGGGAATTTTGAGTACTTGCGCTGTTTGTATTTATGCTCGAAAACTGCTTTTCAAAAGCTTTTGTAATGCTATCAAAGTTTATGTTCCCCACCATTGTCTACAAATCCCCCTTAATTATTTACCTATTTCAAATGTTCTTGTTATCATCGACTTTGTGATGTTAAGAGCAGTGACATTTGCCTCATACGAACGCGATGCTTCAATCATGTTAACCATCTCTGTGACAATGTCTACATTTGGATAATTTACATACCCGTTTTGGTCAGCATCTGGATGGGTAGGATCATATACCTTTTTAAACGGGCTTGGGTCCTCTAAAATAGCCTTTACTCTCACACCACCATAAGATGAAGCTTGAGCCTGACCAATCTTCTGACTTAATATCTCAGCAAAGCTCTGTCTTCTTTCTTCAAAAACCACAACCTTTCTTCTGTAAGGCTGACCATTTTCTGTTTTTGTAGTGTTTGCGTTTGCAATATTTTGAGCAATTACATCCATTCTGACACGCTGTGCAGTCAAAGCCGACGAAGAGATGTTTATCGCATCAAACATTCCCATTCTTTATCACCTACCTTCCTTGATAACCGTCTTCCACTTGTTTATCTCCCTTGAAAGCTGAAGTGACACACCATCAAAATACAGAGAGTTTTGCAGGAGTTTTCCCATCTCCTGTTCTATGTCCACAGTGTTCTGGTCAAGTCTCATCTGAAGGCTGCTATCAAGCACTTCTATTGAATTGTCTGGGCTGCTGCTTTCTTTTATATGTCTTTCATTTGTTGTAAAAAGTTGTAAACCTTCTTCTTGGTTTAAACTTCTTTGTAAATACGCTTCAAAATTTAAATCTTTTGCCTTGTAGCCGGGTGTGTCTGCATTAGCTATATTGTTCGATATTATCTCGTTTCTCTTCCATGCCCAGTCAAGTGCCTTTTTGTAAAGGTCAATTTTATCAAACATATTTATCACTTTTTATCCCTCTATTTTTCGACAATCTTTTATTTTATTTTACAAAATTTTTGATAAAAATACCATACAAAATTTTTTAGACTAAAAATGATAAAAAAGAGGATAGCAAGAGGCACTCAATTTACAAATTCCCCCTGCTATCCTCATCTTTCCCCTCATTTTAATTTTAACTTCTCTTTTTGTTTTTGTATCTCATCCCTCACCATTTCATTTAACACCTTTATATATGTGCCTTTGAGACCAAGCGATCTTGTCTCTATAAGTCCTGCACTTTCAAATTTCCTGAGCGCATTTACAATGACAGAACGTGTAATTCCCACCTTGTCTGCAATTCTGCTTGCAACCAAAAGTCCTTCATTCCCTTTTAGCTCATCAAAAATATGCACAAGCGCTTCAAGCTCAGACACAGAAAGTGTCTCAATTGCAGATTTTATCATCTCTCTTTTTTTCTTTTCCTCTTCATCTTCTTCTTTTGAAAGATTCAAAAGTTCAAGTCCAATCACAGTAGAGGCATATTCAAGAACAATTATATCCTCTTCTGTAAAAGCAGAAAAACTTTTGAATGCCAGAACTGTACCGAACCTTCTGCCCCCGCCAATCACAGGGACAGATGTACACAACAATTCTTTTTCACTACCAACTTTGTTCTCAATTTCAGCAATTCTTGTGATGTCTGAAAACTTCATATTAGCTCTGGTGTCCACAAACCACCAAAAAAACTTTTGAAGGTTATCGCCTATCTTTTTCTCTTCAGAAAGCTTGATATCCACATTCACAAAAGGCATGATGTATTTGCAAATAACTCTGCCATCCTTGTCAATAAAAAATACACTTGAATCTGTCACATCACCAACAACAGAGCACAGCCTATCAAAATCCAATACTTCTTTGTCCTTGCTTTGGATAACTCTGTTGAGTTTCCGAACTTTTTCAAGAAGACTCTGCTGCATTGGCACATTTATCTCCCTTCACCAATTCCTATGGAAGACATTTATTGAGTTATATTATGAACCTGCTCAAATCTTTGTCCTTTATAATATCCGAAACCTTTGAATATACATAATCCTTGTCAATCACAAGGTCTACTGGTTTTTCAACATTTGCATATTCAAACGAAATGTCTTCCATTATCTTTTCAACAACAGTGTGAAGTCTTCGCGCACCGATATTCTCGCTCTGCTCATTTATCTTCACAGCAACCTTTGCAATTGCCTCTATTGCATCATCTGTAAAGGTAATATTGACACCTTCTGTTTTCATAAGCTCAATATACTGCTTTATAATTGCATTTTTGGGTTGCGTGAGTATCTTTTTGAAATCCTCTTCTGTCAAAGGATTGAGCTCAACAACAACTGGGAACCTTCCCTGAAGTTCTGGTATCAGGTCAGAAACCTTTGCAACATGAAAAGCTCCAGCTGCAATAAACAGAATGTGGTCTGTCTTTACAGGACCGTATTTTGTCATAACAGTGCTTCCCTCAACAATGGGAAGAATGTCTCTTTGCACACCTTCTCTTGAAACATCAGGCCCAACACTTGAACCTTTTCCTGCAATCTTGTCTATCTCATCAATAAAGATGATTCCATGTTGTTCAGCTCTCTGAATTGCTTCTTTTATAACCTCATCCATGTCAATGAGCTTGTTGTATTCCTCCTGCTCTAAAACCTCACGCGCTTCTCTTATTGTCATCTTTTTCTTTTTCTTCTTCTTTGGAAATAGTGACCCAAAAACGTCCTGGAAAGAAATCCCCATCTCGTCAGAAATTGTGCCCATAATCATTTCAAATGGAGGCTTTACAGTATCTTCAACCTCAACCTCAATCACCTTGTCCTCAAGCTCTCCAGAGCGAAGTTTTTCGCGCAAAATCTCTCTTTGCGTTCTGATATAGTCATCTGTTGTCTGATAACTCTGCTCCATCTCTTGTGAGGTGGCACCAAAAAGTGCTTCAAACGGATTTTTAAACCCTGCTTTTCTTGACTGAGGTTCAGGAATTAATATCTCCAAAATTCTGTCCTCAACAAGAGCTTTTGCTCTTTCTTTCATTCTTTCCATGTACTCGCTTTTCACAAGCGATATTGCATTTTCAACAAGGTCTCGAACCATTGAATCTACATCTCTTCCAACATATCCAACCTCAGTAAACTTTGTTGCTTCAACTTTTACAAACGGAGCATTCACAAGTTTTGCAAGTCTTCTTGCAATCTCTGTCTTACCAACACCTGTTGGTCCCACCATCAAGATGTTCTTTGGCGTTATCTCATCCTGAAGCTCCTTTGGGAGTTTTGCGCGCCTGTACCTATTTCGGAGGGCAATGGCAACACACTTTTTTGCCCTTTCCTGTCCAACTATATACTTGTCAAGCTCTCTTACAATCTCCTGAGGAGTTAATTCCATCATATCTTATCACCTACAATTCCAAAACTGTAATGTTGTTGTTTGTGTACACACAAATGGACGCCGCAATCTCCAAAGCCTTTTTGGCAATCTCAGCGGCAGAAAGGTCAGTGCTTTGCAAAAGTGCCCTTGCAGCTGCCAACGCATACGGTCCGCCAGAACCAATCGCAGCAATGTTGTCATCTGGCTCTACAACCTCGCCACTTCCTGATACGACAAAAAGGTGTTCTTTGTCTGCTACAACCATGAGGGCTTCTAAGCGTCTTAGGACTTTGTCCTGTCGCCACTCCTTTGCAAGCTCAACAACGCTCTTTTGCAAATTGCCACTATTTTGTTCAAGCTTTTCTTCAAACTTTTCACACAGAGTTATTGCGTCTGCAACAGAACCTGCAAAACCAACCAAAACCCTGCCATTGTAAAGTTTTCTAACCTTTTTGGCTGTCGATTTCATTATCATATTCTGGGAAAATGTGACCTGACCATCACCAGCTATGGCAACACTTTCGCCTTTTTTTACAGCCACTATTGTTGTTGCATGAAACATAGCAAACCTCCATAAACTTTAAATTATTCAAAAATTTCGTTGGCTACTTCTTTGCAAATGTCCAAAGATTTTTGTGCAATCAAAAGTTTTCTCTTTTCCTTATCTTTTACTTTTGCAATTTCATTATCAATTGATATTATACCATAGTTAGCGTTCATGGGCTGAAAATCTTTTTTGGGTGTTGTAATATACTCTATCAGAGCTCCAATGCAAGTGTTTGGGGGCAAACTCACAGGCTCTTTCCCCAATACCTGCCTTGCTGCATTAATCCCTGCAATGATACCTGTTGCCGCAGACTCCAAATACCCTTCAACACCTGTTATTTGTCCGGCAAAAAATATATTAGGATATTTCTTCAAAAAAAGATATTTCGTTAATACCTCTGGTGAGTTAATATAAGAATTTTTGTGCATCACGCCATATCTTACAAACTCAGCATTTTCAAGACCTGGAATGAGCCTGAAAACTCTTTTCTGCTCACCCCACTTGAGTCTTGTCTGAAACCCGACCATATTATAAAGCTTTCCGTCTTGCGTGTCTTTCCTGAGCTGTACAACCGCATATGGCATTTTTCCTGTTCTTGGGTCTATAATCCCAACAGGTTTTAGTGGACCAAACCTAATTGTATCAATTCCGCGTCTCGCCATTTCTTCAATAGGCATACAACCTTCGAACAGCAAATCTTTTTCAAAGTCTTTAACCTCAATAACCTCAGCATTTACAAGTTCCCAGTAAAACCTTTCATATTCTTCTTTTGTCATTGGACAGTTTATATAATCATTTGACCCTTTATTATAACGCGAAGCAAAAAACGCTTTAGAAAAGTCTATTGAATCTTTGAGCACTATCGGTGCTGCTGCATCAAAAAAATAGAGGTTTTTGCTACTACATAGCTTTGAAATATCAGAAAGAAGACTTTCTGTGGTAAGTGGACCTGTGCATACAACCACTACCTTGTCTCTTGGAACTTCTGTTACCTCTTCATGGATAACTTCAATGAGTTCATTTTGTTTAATCTTCTGGGTTATATACTCTGAAAACTTATACCTATCAACTGCCAAAGCCTGTCCTGCCTCAACTGATGTTGCCTGGGCAGCTTCCATCACAAGCGAACCGAACACCTTCATCTCTTCTTTTAAAAGCCCAGATGCATTTGTCAAAAGCTTAGATTTTAAAGAATTGCTGCACACAAGCTCTGCAAAGGTATCTATTTTGTGTGCAGGCGAAAACTTTTTGGGTTTCATCTCAAAAAGCTTTACCTTTATTCCAAACTTTGTGATTACATTTGCTGCCTCAACACCTGCAAGCCCAGCTCCAATCACTACAATTTCCATATCAATTACTCACCTTTTTCCCCTATTTTTTCTTCGTAAGCACAGTTTTCATTTGAACATACAAGCTTTCTATTCCCTTTCCTGCCCTTTTCAAACATGAGACTGCCGCACTTTGGACAGTTTTTGGCTGGCTTTTCCCACAAAATGAGGTCACAGTCAGGATATCCTTCGCACGTGTAATATCTCTTGCCTTTTTTGGACTTCTTTTCTATTACCCTTTTGCCGCACTTTGGACACAACACATCAAGGTAATCGTAATAAGGTTTTGTGTTTTTGCATTCAGGATATCCTGGACATGCCAAAAACTTTCCGTATCTGCCTTTTTTTATCACCATTTTTCTTCCACAGTTTTCGCATACAATGTCTGTCTCCTCATCCTCAACCTTAACCTTTAGCAAAGTAGCTCGTGCTATCTCAAGTTCCTTTTCAAGCGGCTGGTAGTATTTTCTTACAACTTCAGTCCACTCAAGCTTTCCTTCCTCAATCTTGTCAAGGTTGCTTTCGAGCTCTGCAGTAAATTCAATGTCTATTATGTCTTTGAAATATTCTTTAAGTATATTTGTTACAAGTTTGCCAAGCTCTGTTGGTTTTAAAAACCTATCTTCTTTGACAACATATCCTCTCTCCAGAATTGTCTGGATTGTTGGAGCGTACGTGCTCGGTCTTCCTATACCTTTTTCTTCTAAAGCCTTTATTAAGGTTGCTTCAGTATAGCGAGAAGGCGGTTGAGTAAAATGCTGTTTGCTCTCAAGTTTTATGGGCTTTAAAACCTCTCCTTCTCTAATTTCTGGAAGCTGATTTTCCTCTTCTTCATCCTCTGTGTCTTTACCCTCGACGTACACTTCCATGAACCCAGCAAACTTGAGCTTTGACCCTGTTAGCTTAAAAATATAGCCTTCCACTTCAAGCTCGGCTGAAAGAACCTCATATATGCTGCTTTCCATCTGCGACGCTAAAAACCTGTCATAAATGAGCTTGTACAGCTTGTACTGGTCAGGTGTCAGAGAATCCTTTATACTTTCAGGGTCCATATCCAAATAAGTAGGTCTTATAGCCTCATGAGCATCTTGAGCATCCTTTTTTGTTTTGTAAACCCTCGGCTTTTCGGGAAGATATTCTTTGCCAAACTTCTGTAGGATAAGGTTTCGTGCTGCCTGCTGTGCCTCCTCAGAAATTCTTGTTGAGTCTGTTCTCATATATGTTATAAGACCGACACTTCCTTCTCCTTTTATCTCAACGCCTTCATACAGCATCTGCGCAACCGCCATTGTCTTTGCAGGAGTAAACCTTAACTTTCTTGACGCTTCCTGTTGAAGGGTGCTCGTGATAAATGGTGGTGGCGGATTTTTCTTTTTCTCTGATACCTTTATTTTTACAACTTTGAACTCCTTATTTTTTATCTTTTCTTCAATCTCTTGGACCTGACCTTGGTTTTTTAGCTCAATCTTACCCTTCTTATCTCCATAAAACTTTGCTTTAAACTCTTGGGCATCTTTTTTAAATACCGCTTCTAACGTCCAGTACTCTTCAGGCTTAAAATTTTCTATCTCCTCTTCCCTTTCAACCACAAGCCTTGTCGCAACAGACTGAACCCTTCCAGCAGAAAGTCCGCCTTTGACCTTTTCCCACAAAAACGGGCTGAGCTTGTACCCGACAAGCCTATCCAACACTCTTCGTGCCTGCTGGGCATTGACAAGGTTCTGGTCAATTGGCCTTGCATTTTTCAAAGATTCCTGTACAGCCTTTTTTGTTATCTCATTGAATGTAATTCTCACATTGTCGTTTACATCAAGCCCCAAAATAGTTGCCAGATGCCATGAGATTGCCTCGCCTTCCCTGTCAGGGTCTGTTGCAAGGTAAACCTTTTCTGCACTTTCTGCAGATTTTTTTAGCCTGTTTATTACATCTGCCTTACCTCTGATGTTGATATACTTGGGTGCAAAACCATTCTCTATGTCAACCCCCAAATCGCTCTTGGGAAGGTCTCTGACATGGCCCATTGAAGCCTCTACCTTAAACTCTTTGCCAAGATACTTTGCAATTGTTTTTGCCTTTGCAGGTGACTCTACAATGACAAGTTTTTTCAACAGAATTTTACCCCCTGTAAGTAGATTTTTTTAAAGTTTAGAAATTATGTTTCCTCGGTCTCTTACAACCTTGGACTTTATCTCAAGCGAAGTAATTAAACTTGCAATCTTACCAGGGTCCCACCCTGTGAGCGCAATCAAACTTTCCACGTGCATCTCACCATTTTCATCTAAAAGCTTTATCAATCTTTTCTCATCATCTGTCAGTTCTTCTTCATCTTCTTTGTCAGCAAAGCTCAGCTGGGCAGGTTTTAAAGAATAAATCTCCTTTATGTCCTCAAGAAAATCCTCATACGAACATATAATCCTTGCACCTTCTTTTATGAGCCTGTTTGTGCCGCTACTCTTTTGCGAAAAGATGTTACCAGGCACCGCAAATACCTCTTTCCCCTGCTCCAAAGCAAAGTCAACTGTTGAAAAAGTACCGCTCTTGGTTGAAGCTTCAATCACAACCAAACACGGTGAAAACATTGCAACAATCCTGTTTCTCTGCGGAAAGTTCATTTTCTCCGGCAAAGTACCTGGCAAAAACTCAGACACAACACACCCATTTTCTATAATCTGACGGTAGAGCTTTAAATTTTCTTTTGGATACACAATATCAACTCCACAACCCAAAACAGCTACTGTCTTCCCATTTTCAAGTGCTCCTGTATGGCAAAAACTGTCAATCCCCCTTGCCATTCCGCTAACAACTAAAATTCCTAAGGAAGCCAGCAGACTTGCCAGCTCTTTTGCAACTCTTTTGCCATAATAAGTAGGTTCTCGTGTGCCAACCATTGATATTTTACGCGGAAATTTAAGAAGCTTTGCATCCCCTTTTACAAAGAGCATAACTGGTGCATGGTCAAAAACTTTGAACTCATCAGGATACAGCCTATCGTCTTCAAGTATTATATTTATACTATTTCTCTCACAAAATTCAAGAATTTTTTCAGCCTCTGCAGTATCAGAGTTTTTTATCTCATCTTTAAGATGTCCAAAAATACCTTCTACTTCTAATTCTTTTCTGTTAAAATAAGCCTCTTTAAGAGTTTTGTATTTATTTTTTATCTGCCTGAACTTCTTTGGCCCTATACCTTTTATGCTGTAAAGCCACAAAGAATAAATGAGTTCTTCTCTGTTCATTTTCGACCTCATCCCAAACCAATTTGTAATATTAATCCTTCCCCTTTATAACTCCAAGCGGCTCCATTTTAGCAACAGGAGTAGCAAGCCTCGATGTAATTACTGAATTTATCACTAGTTCAATGTCTTTGTAACTCTGTGGACTTTCGTCTAAAAAGTCTTTGAGGTTTTTGGTGTTTATAAGAATCTCTCCATCCTGACCCTGTTTTAATGCCTTTGAAAACTCATCTATAGAGATTGTCTTTTTTGCCTTTGTGCGCGATAAAACCCTGCCTGCACCATGGTTTACTGTGTGATAGCTAATTATATTGTCCTGTATTCCTCTCATCAGGTATGAACTTGAACCCATACTGCCCGGCAAGATTACAGGATGTCCTGTATCAGCAAATTTAGGATTTGGAATCAAATAGTGGTTTGGTGGGAGTGCTCTTGTTGCTCCTTTTCTTATAACAAGCTTTTCTCTGTTTGCAAATCTTTCCATGTACGCAATGTTATGAGCAACGTCATACAAAACCCAAGCGTCAATTGAGTGTTTTTCTAAGACTGATATTATGAAATTGCTCATATAGTGTCTATTTATCTTTGCATATATAGCTGCTGACTGCATAGCTTTAATATAATCTTTTGCAACCTTGTTGTCAATTGGCAAAAAGGTAAGCTGCGGGTCGGGTGTTGTGATACCCTTGGATTTCATGACGTCTTTGAATTTCTTCTGATAATAATCGCCAATGACCGCTCCAAACCTTCGCGAACCAGAATGTATCATCACAACAAACTGCCCATCGAAAAGTCCCCATTTTTCTGCAATAATTTTATCTATGACATGAAGTTTTTGAAACTCTATAAAGTGGTTGCCTCCACCCAAGGTTGCAAACTGCTCTTTGCCAATCTCATAAGCCTCATCCGGTATTGTGTCAAGGTCAAACTCATGAATGAGAACCATCTTGTCTGAAATGTCCTTATCAATCTCTGTATTTTGCAGATACTCTTCATACTTTGCCTTGGAAAGTGCAATCTTTTTGTTCTTCTTACCAACACCTGTTGGAATCAAATCTTCTACCTCATCCATTATTCTCTTCAAAAGTGCTTTATCTATATCATCTGCAAACTTGTCTGTAAGTATCAATCTCATACCACAGCCTATGTCAACACCAACAATTGTTGGTGAAATCCACGCCTTTGACATGTCCCAGACAATTATTGTGCCAATTGAAGTACCTTTGCCTATGTGTGCATCTGGTGTGTAGCCCAAAAACTCTACATTTGGAATTTGGGATGCGTTTTTTGCCTGCTGGAGCACCCCTTCGTCAAGGTCCTTTAAAATCTCTTCTGTCATGAAGAATATCGCATAGTCGTTTGTATAAACACCGTCTCTTATCTTTTTCATAAAAAACCTTCACCACCGTATTTGCTTTTTAATCTTTATAAATAACTCATAATACATTAAAATATTATTAAATACTATGGTGGGGAAACCAATTTTTGAAAATGAAAGAGTTTGTTTTTTACTCCCTTGCTTTTTTGATAGGAAGTATTCCTTTTTCGTATATTATCACAAAGAAATTTTTTAATAAAGACATTACCCATTTTTATGATAATAATCCAGGTGCCACAAATGCATTCAGAGTGGCAGGAATAAAAGCAGGTATCCCATCTTTGATATTGGATATATCTAAAGGTTATTTTACCATATACATTGCGAATACAATTTTTTATTCCCAAAAATTACCGGTGTACGTATGTGCTTTCATGGTGGTATTAGGGCATGCTTACTCAATTTTTCTTAAATTAAAAGGGGGAAAATCAATCGCAAGCACGATGGGAATCCTGCTATTTCTGTACGGATTCTTGCCCGTGATATTCTTCTGTCTGGGCACTTTTTTTGGACTTTTGGTTTTCAGAAAAGACAACATAGGAACAGTCCTGGGAATATGGTCTGTAATACTTTTTGCAATGCTTTTTAATGCCAATGCAAATGACATAATATTTCTAAGTATGCTTTGCCTCTTCTTAACATATCGCCAATTGAGGACTCCATCTATTCCAATAGATATCATAAAGGAAATAAAAAATACGATAAAAAAAGCAAGCCATCCCTTTCTCGGGAAATAGCTTGCTTTAACTACAATCTCTTTCGCCAACTTTAACTTTTGATCTCTTGAATCACAGATAAATCAACTTTGTTCTGAGGAATACCTTGTTTTCTCTGCTCCCAAAGCTTATCTGCAACCCTGCCCCAAGCCTCTGAATATTCAATAAGTTTGTTTGCAAGTTCTTCAGCTGTCTCTGTCTCACCACCAATCTGAGTTGGACGTGCACCAGATTCTTCAACAATCTTTTTGAGCTTGAGTGGATTGTCTATCATAGGACATGGTCGCAGATGGTTCTCATTAAATGGAATATTCCTCCTGTATGCCATAAACAGTGGAGATTTTAAAGCATCCAAAAGCGAACATTCTTTTATATTGACGTTTGAAAAATGGATAAATGCGCAAGGTTCAACATCACCGTTTGCGTTGATATGAAGATATCTTCTTCCGCCTGCAATGCACCCACCAGCAGGTTCTCCATCGTTCCAGAAATCAAGCACAAATATCGGTTTTGACCATCTTATCTCTTCTATTCTCTTGTACATGTAAGCTCTTTGCTCTGGTGTTGCCATGTAAGAGATGTCTGCATCTTTTCCAACAGGAACGTAAGTAAAGTACCATCCAAACTTTGCTCCTTTTTCTATCAAGAAGTCTATATATTCATCAGAAGATACCTCTTCAACGTTATATCTGTGATATGTGGTTGAAAATCCAAACACAACGCCTGCTTCTTTGAGCTTTTCCATTGCAGTTACAACCTTCTTGAATACACCTTGGCCACGTCTTTCATCTGTTGACTTTTCAAATCCATCTATGCTAATTGCAAATGCCAAGTTGCCCACTTTTGCAACCTTGTCGATGAAATCATCGTCAATCAAAGTAGCATTTGTAAATGACAGGAATACTGTATCCTCATACTTTTCACAAAGCTTTAGAATATCGTCTTTTCTCAGAAGTGGCTCTCCACCTGAGAAGATTATAAAGTAAATTCCAAGCTCCTGAGCCTCTTTTACAACCCTGTCAAGTATTTCATAGTCAAGTTTTGCAGCTTTGTGATACTCTCCTGCCCAGCATCCTTTGCAGTGCAGGTTACAAGCAGCTGTCGGGTCAATCAAAATTGCATATGGAATATTTATGTCATATTTCTTGATAAGTTCAAGTTGTTTTGGAACACCAATAAAACCAGCATTCAGGAAGAAATTAATGAGAATTCTTTCTCTCACTCTTGGATTTGTCTCCTTAATAATCCTCATTGCATAGTGATGCCAAGAGCTGTTAGGGTCAAGCAGATACTTTTTAGCACTCTGTATATACCATTTGTCCCTATCACGTCTTACTATCTTTTCTGTAAGGTCTAAAATCTTGCCTATGTTCTCTTCAGGATTGTTTGCAAGATATCTTATTACCTGCTTTAACACAGCTTCACCTATTATCTTCTTTGGAAGTTCCATAACTCCCCACTCCTTTTTTCTTGCTTGACTACAATTATACATCTTCTGCCTCTAATGTGTCAATAGTTATATATGCATATGTGTATATAAATATGTTTATTTTTTTTCAAAAACGTGATATAATGATACTTGTCATAACTACTTCTTGAGCGAAGGGGAGCAAAAATGACAAGGCTGAATGAAATACTGTATGCTCTTTCAGACACAACAAGGCTCAGAATTTTAAATATATTGGCCCACCGCGAACAAAATGTAAGCAGTCTTGTTCAGTTGATTCAGGAAAGTCAGCCAAAAGTGTCTCGCCACCTTGCTTATCTTAAAAATGTTGGGCTTATAGAAGCCAGAAACCATGCGCAAAAAAGAATTTATTCAATAAAAGAGGATGTGTTTGAAAAATACCCATTTTTAAAAGCTCTCATTCAAGACCTTGCAAAGGTAGATATATTTGCGAATGATTTGAGACTTTTGTCCTCTCTTAGTTAAAAACTGTGTTGCAATAAACAACAAAGAGGCCTCCTTGCAAAAAATGTGTAAAGGAGGTCTTTTTTATTTTTCGTACATCTTGATTTTTTTATCCACAGAATCTATAATGTTAAACATAGGTTGTTGCAAATTATTTGCAAGTAGGTGGAAAAGATGAAGCATCAAGATGTAAAGTCAATTCTAAACTCGCACAATATAAAAGCCACGCGGCAGAGGGTTGAAATATACAAGGTTTTGCAAAACTCACAGCAGTGTTTATCTGCCGATGAGATACTGCAGCTACTGAAAACACAAAACCTTAATATTGACCTTGCAACGGTTTATAGAAACCTTGAACTTTTTGTTCAAAATGGTATAGCAGTAAAATCTACTATCAATAGAAAGCATTTTTTTGAGATAAAGAAAAGTAGCCATCACCACTATTTTGTATGTATAAAGTGCAATGCAAAAGCCGAAATTGTAGACTGTAAGATAAATCTAATTGAAGAGGAACTAAACAAAATGAACTTTAAAATTTTGGATCACAATTTGGAAGTGTATGGGATATGCGATAAATGTTGTGGGAGGGAGGAATAATGAAGAGGATAAAGCTACTATTTATAGTTCTGCTTGTTAGCACTATAGTTTTCTTGAGTGGATGCAAAAATGAAGCTTTAACTACCACCAAAGGCACAGTCTACACTACTATCTATCCTTTGTATTCTATTACAAAACTTATAGCAGGACAGAAACTGACAGTTGAAAAGCTTGTAAAGGACGGTGCAGAGATTCACTCATTTGAACCATCTTCACGTGACATTGCCAAGCTTACATCAGCAAAAGCGGTGATATATCTCGGGCTTGTTGATGAATGGGTTAAAAAACCTCTTGAGGGAACAAAGGTCAAAATCTTTAGAGCATCTGAAGGTATAGAGTTTATAGATAGTGACCCTCATATATGGACATCACCAAGGCTTTTAAAGAAAATAGCAAGAAACATTGAAAATGCCTTAATAAGCTTAGATCCAAAAAACAAAAGTTATTACCAAGAAAATGCTTCAAAGCTGATTGCAAGTCTTGATAAACTTGATAAGGAATTTTCTTCTGTTGTGAAAAGCTCAAAAAGAAAAGAATTTCTAATTGCCCATCCCTCTTTTGGATATTTAGCAAGAGACTACAGCCTCAAGCAATATTCAATTACAGGTGTGAATGAAGAAGAAGAGCCCTCGGCTCAAAAAATGAAAGAGATTGTTCAGCTTATAAAGGAAAAGAACATAAAGTACATTCTTGTTGACCCAAATGAAAATTTGCCTGCTGTTAAGACAATCGCAAAAGATACTGGCGTCAAAATTGTAAACATCTATGGAATGGGAATTGTAAACTCATCTCAAGCAAAAAATGAGACAATATTGAGCCTTATGGAAAAGAACTTAAAAGCATTTGAGATGGTTTTAAAATAAATGTTGTGGGAGAGAAAACCAGAATGATTGAACTTATAGATGTAAACTTTTATATTGACCAGAAAAGAATCCTAAAAGACATAAACCTCAAAATACAAAAAGGTGAGTTTGCTGCCATAGTCGGACCAAACGGTTCTGGTAAGACCACACTTTTGAATATAATCTCAGGGATTTACACCCCTACAAGTGGAAAAAGACTAATATTTGGCAAACAGCATCTTACCCCGCAGGATAGGCAGAAAATATCCTTTGTTCCTCAAAAGGTCACAAATTTTAACCAGAGCTTCCCTTTGAGCGTTTTTGAAACTGTACTTTTAGGACTGGTGCCAAAAAAAGGATTGCTTCAGAGATTTTCAAAGCAGGACTTTGAAAAAGCTGAAAGCATTTTAGAAAAGCTTCAAATAAAGCAGCTCAAAAACAGGCTGATAGGCCAGCTTTCTGGCGGACAGCAGCAAAGAGTATTTTTAGCCCGCGCGCTCATATCCGACCCACAAATACTTCTTCTAGATGAGCCAACTGTGGGGATAGACAGTCTCTCTGAGCAGCTTCTTTTTGAAATTCTTGGGGAGAAAAAGAAAGAAGGGACAACAATATTAATGGTAACACACGATGTGTATGCTGTAACTCAGCATGCTGATACCATAATCTGTATGGGGGATGGTATGATTTACACTGCTTGCAGCGCAAAAGACTTTTCCCCATCAAAGTTTGAAAGTGTGTACAAATATAAGATTAAGAAAATTGAACACAGACACTCTTATACTAAAAAAGAATAAAATAACAGGATGTGATATTATGCTTCAATATGAATTTATGCAAAGGGCTTTTTTAGCAGGTGTGCTGGTTAGCATTATGACCTCGCTTGCTGGAAACTTTCTTGTTTTAAAGAGATTTTCACAGATGGGAGACTCTCTTTCACACACAGCAATTGTTGGTGTTGCAGCAGCACTGCTTTTAAATTTTAGCCCAACCATTGGCGCAATTGTCTCAACAGTTGCATTTGCTTTGGCTATTGAGTATTTCAAATCAAGATTTAAAAGGTTTGAAGAAGTATCTCTTGCCCTTGTTTCAATCACTGCCCTGGGCCTTGCATCAGTTCTGTTTGGAATTTTAAAAAGTAGTAGCAACTTAATGAGCTTCCTTTTCGGAAGCATAGTCACAATTGGAAATGAAGATGTGTGGATCATCCTTGCAGTATGCCTTGTAACAGTCACTTTTATAGCCATGTTTAGAAAAAGACTTATTCTTGCTACATTTGATGAAGTTAGCGCAAAGGTTTCGGGAATAAACACAAAACTACTTGATTTTTTGCTGAGTATTGTTTCAGCAACAATAATTGCTGTTTCAATCAAGATTGTAGGTGGTCTTTTAATCTCAAGCCTGATTGTGTTTCCCACAGCAATCGCAATGAGGTTTTCAAAAAACTTCAAGATGCTTCAAGTAGTTTCACTTTCAGTGTCACTAATTGCTATAATAAGTGGTTTGACTTCTTCTTATTACATTGATATTCCCCCTGGTGGAGCAACAGTTTTGATATTTGTACTCATTTTCTTTATAGCTGAAATTATTAACATCGCAAGAAAAAGAAGTCTTGCTAAAACTTTTAAATAAGCCTTCTTTCCAAGAGCCTGTAAGAGATTGCCTCTTGCAGGTGTTCTGCTTTTATCTCTTCGCTTTCTTCCAAATCAGCAATTGTTCTTGCAACTTTTAAAATTTTGGTATATCCTCTAAGCGACAGTCCCAAGGTATTAAATGCCTTTTCAAGAAGCTGCTTTTCTTTCTTTGAAAGTTTGCAAAATTTGTTTACAAGAGATCCTTTCATTTGAGAATTATAAAATATGCCAAGCCCTTTGAACCTTTCAAGCTGAATTTGTCTTGCTCTTTCTACCTCTTTTCTCATAGCTGCTGAATCTTTGCAAATTGAGGAATTGAAGTTTTCAAGCTTTACAGACTTTACTTCAACCTGAACATCAATCCTGTCCAAAATAGGACCAGAAATCCTGCCCAGATACTGCTTTATTTGAGCGGGTGTGCATGTGCACTCCCTTTCATCTGACAAAAAATAGCCACATTTGCAAGGGTTCATGGCACAAACAAGCATAAACCTTGCAGGATATTCAATAGATGCGTTGACCCTTGAAATTGTCACATATCCATCTTCAAGGGGCTGGCGAAGAACCTCTATTGTCTTTTTATCAAATTCGGGAAACTCATCCAAAAACAGAACTCCATTGTGGGCAAGTGAAACCTCTCCTGGTTTTGGAACCTTACCTCCACCAATTATAGCAATCGAAGAAGAGGTGTGATGAGGACTTCTAAAAGGTCTTGCGGTGACAAGCGCCTGACCATCTTTCAAAAGTCCTGCACAACTGTAAATTTTTGTTACTTCCAGGCTTTCTTCAAAGGTCATTTGTGGCAGGATTGTGGGTATGCGCTGAGCAATCATGGTTTTGCCGCTTCCTGGTGGACCAATTAAAAGAAGGTTGTGCATTCCTGCCACTGCTACCTCAACTGCTCTTTTGACATATTCTTGACCTTTTACCTCTGAAAAATCAACGTCATATGTAAAAGTATCAAGAAGATTCATTTCATCTATTTCGACCTTATGAGGAGTGGCACTCTGAGGGTTATCCAAAATCTCCACAGCTTCTTTTAAAGTTTTCACAGGAAAAACATCAATTCCTCTCACAACGCCACATTCTGCCCTGTTCTCATAAGGAACAATAATCTTTTTGATACCATTTTCCAAAGCTGCGATTGTCATAAGTAAAGCCCCATCCACCCTTTTGACACTTCCATCAAGAGAAAGCTCTCCAATTATTGCAATCTCCTGGGGACTAATTTTAGGACTTATCTGCTCAGACGACTTTAGCACAGAAATAGCTACAGGCAGGTCAAAAGATGAGCCTTCCTTTCTGGTGCTTGCAGGTGCGAGATTTACAATTATTTTTCTGTTTGGAAAGTCAAAGCCACTGTTCTTTATTGCTACTCTTATTCTTTCTTTTGCCTCTTTAATAGTCACATCAGGAAGGCCAACTATATCAAAACTCGGAAGGCCATTTGACATGTCTGTTTCAACTGTAACAATATAGCCTTTTATGCCAAGGTAAGAAGATGTCAAAACTTTTGCAAGCATTTTTTATATAGCTTTTCCTTTCCCTTTTTTATTAAAACTTTATCACAGCTTAATTTCTTTTTCAATATAAACAAAAAAGCCCTTTTTCAAGGGCTTATGTTTTTGAAGATGGTGAGCCATCCGCGACTCGAACGCGGGACACCCAGCTTAAAAGGCTGGTGCTCTGCCTACTGAGCTAATGGCCCATATATTAAAAAACAAAAATGGCTGGGGTGGGTGGATTCGAACCACCGAAATGCAGGAGTCAAAGTCCTGTGCCTTACCGCTTGGCGACACCCCAACATAATTTAAATGGGGTGGATAATGGGACTCGAACCCATGACCTCCAGGGCCACAACCTGGCGCTCTAACCAACTGAGCTATATCCACCGCCTCTTTAACAAGCAAATCATATTATAAAGTCAACAGTCCAGTTAGTCAATAGCGATTATATGTTCGCAGTTATACAAAAATGAAAAACGGCTTTTTACAACATTCATGCATGTTTTATTAAATATCTATTGAAAATACTTCAATATCATCCCTCTTCTGAAAACCCATTTTTGACCAGAAACTTTTTCCTTTTTCATTATTTTTCATTACAAAAATATGACATTTATGTATTCCTTGGTTTTTAAGTTCTTCTAAAGCTTTCTCAACCAAACGTTTCCCTATGCCTTGTAATCTAAAATTTTCAGCAACCGCCAAATGATATATAAAGCCTCGCCGGCCATCATGTCCACACATAATGGTAGCTATTATTTTACCGTCAATTTCACACACAAAGCTCATTCCTTTATTCCTATTGAGGAATTTTTCTAAACCTTCTTTCGTATCACTTCTACCAATGCCAATACCTTCTGTGTTTTGCCACAAAGATATGACTTTTGACCAATCATCTGGATTCATTTCGCGAATTATCATTTATAATCACCTCACATATAACTTTTCAAATTTAAACAGTTAAACTTTTTATAAGCATTGTAGCAAAGGAACCCGCAGGAAGATAGAATTTTATCCTTAGCTTATAATACCCGCTGTAAAAATCATCTTCTTCAAAGTCGGACACTTCAAGCTTTTCTGGAAAGACTATGGCAGGTCTTAAAAACGATTTAAAATACCAGCTCCTGATCTTTTTGGTATCAAAATCAGAAGGTTTTACTCCTCTTTCATTTAAAATCTCTAAAATAGCGTTATTTACAATATCACTTACATATGGTATTTTTGATGAAATGGTTGGAATCTGAAGGTTTTTTAAGCTATTTAAAGACTTTGTTGAAAGTGTAGTGTAAATCAAGTAGTCCATAATTTTTCCTTTTACAGGTTTTAACAAATCAACATAATAAGGCAAAACTGCAATCAATGTCCTGTTCCAAATATAGCTCTGGTAAGCAGAAAGAAAAATGGACATCTCTTCTTTGGGAATAAGATTGAGCGCTTCGATTAAATAGTGTCTGCTCTTGCCATTTAAGAGAGTTTTTATAATATCCCTTTCTACCTTCGTTTTACAAAGAGGCAGTATCTTTTCAAAATCTCCCCAAAGCTCAGAGATTTTTTTCTTCCTCTCCTTTTCTTCTTTTTTATCTTCAGGATGAATGGTTGTAAAGTAAAGTTTGAGAGCACCGTTGTAATGTTTTTTAACAATCTTTTCGCCTATGAACTCATCTTCACTTTGACTGCTCCCAAACCGCTGGTCATCAAAGTAGTTGGGAAAGCCAAACTGCTGTACTTCATTCAATCTTCGTAAAATTCTTTCATCTTTATTTTTTAATTTCCTTATTGTTATTTCAAAAAAATTCCCCTCGAGAATCAAAGGGGATACAAAATCATCTGAATACCCTATGAACTGAGCCTTTACATTTTCTTTGTTAAAATTTATGGTATATTCTCTTGGTACAGAAATATACTGAAAAGTGAGTGCGTGTCTGTCTTTTCTGCCTGCACAGCCAATCTTTTCAAGTGGAATCTTGTTCTCCTTTGAAATGAACCTGAGAGCATCAACCGTGTTCCAGTGCCTTTTTGTTAAAAGATAAATTTTGTATTTGCCTGACGGTTTTATTTCAAGTCTGAGTTTTTCTCTCACAACAAAATCCTCTGGCAAAACCTTAATCTTCAAACTATTATCACCCTTTAAAATCCACAATTCTTCAAAACTCTTATTGACACCTTATTTTATTATGATATCATTATATATTGTTGTCAACAAACTATTTTGCTGAAAAAATCGGGTAACAATAAATATTATGAGGAGGTGGTAGAAGTGGATGTATTAAAGGGTGCTGTGGATTTTGTACAGAACAAGACAAAGGTTGAGATAAACCAAAGAGATATAGAAAAAATATTGTCGGCGCTGAACTCCACAAACCATTTTTGGGAAGTTATTTTCCTTTCACAAAAACCATTTGCTGTGGTAAGAGAAACAATCAACTATCTTATTTCAATAGATTTTGTTAAGACGGATGAATCGGGTAACTTGATATTAACAGAAAAAGGAAAAGAATTTATAAGCGCTAACAATATTCCTGTTGTAAAAAATTACACTTGTTCCTACTGTGAAGGAAGAGGAATAGTCTTTTCTGAAATCAAGGATGCTTATGAGAAGTTTAAAGAGATTGTCAAGACAAGACCTGATGCAATAGTTGAGTACGACCAGGGATATGTCACAGAAGAAACAGCATATTCACGAATTGCGCTGATGATTAAAAAAGGAGACTTGGTTGGAAAAAGGCTAATAGTATTTGGTGACGATGACCTTGTGTCAATCGCAGCAGCACTAACAAAACTTCCAAAAGAGGTCATAGTTTTAGAGATAGATAAGCGTCTTGTTGACTTTATAAATCAGGCTGCAAAAGAACACAATTTAAACCTCAAAGCTATTGAATATGACTTTAGAAACAAACTTCCTGATGATTTTGTAAAAAGCTTTGACACATTTACAATAGATCCACCTGAGACAATTGAGGCTTTAGACCTTTGCTTTACAAGAACAATCTCCAGCTTGAAAGGAGCAGGCTGTGCAGGCTACTTTGGTCTTACAAACATCGAAGCTTCACTTTCAAAATGGCATGAATTTCAAAAACTTCTTTTGAACAAGTTCAATGCGGTTATTACAGACATCATTGAGAATTTCAATCATTATGTAAACTGGAACTATCTCTTGCCATCGCTTGAGAGTAGCCTTACTTTTGTAAATGTTCAACCAAAGCTCAACTGGTACACATCAAGCATGTACAGGATTGAGCTTGTAAAAGATGTAGATATCAAAAATGAGTATATCAACTGTGAGCTTTATATAGACAAAGAGGCAATCCTTTATAAAGAAAATTAATCCTTGCTCTTTTTCTCTTTTTTATGTTAAAATATTTTGTGGCTTTTTTAAGCTTCTGTTGGGAAAAGGGAGGGAAATCAGAGATGGCAATGTGCGAAGTTTGCGGTAAAAAAGTTGCTTTTGGAAATAAGGTCAGCCATTCAAACAAGAAATCAAGAAGAACATGGAAGCCAAATGTAAAGAAAATAAAAGTTCTTCTGCAGAATGGTCAGAGAAAGAGAATATATGTGTGCACAAGCTGTATAAAGGCTGGCAAGGTTGTCCGTGCTTAAAAATAGAAAAGTTCAAGATAAGCAATCAAAGTTTATCTTGAACTTTTTTCTTTATTTATCATCACTTATTTTAAACAGCTTTTTTATTAACTTGCTCAAAAACCTTGGCATTTTAAACACCATGATTCTCATTTTACTTCCATCTCCCATCTTTCAAAAATAGATATATTCCTGCACCTATTAACAAGACTGCGATTATAAACGCTAAAAGCCATGGAGGCATCAGTAGCGATATCAGAATCCCTATACCAATGAGAAGCAGTGCAAGACCCAACCATTTTTTGTTTTTGTGCGAAAAATGCTTGCTCATACCATAAATATATTCTTTCAACAGCTGGTTTTATTCTATTATATTCATTTGAAAGTAGATGGGTGACAAAAAAGGGTGGAAACTTTTTTGTGTCCACCCTTTTGTATTTTTTATCAATCCTTTAAAAACTCAACCGTTTTATCAAGCACTAATCTTTCCCATTCATACTTGTTAAATGTATGGTCAGCACCTTCAATCTCAATAAGCTCAGCCCTATTCCCTAAAATCTGTTTATATTTTCTTCCAACCTCGATGGGTACAGCTTGATCATTTGTACCGTGCAAAATCAAAACCTTACCAGGATATCTTTTTATTTCTTCAAAGAAATCATACTTTTGCAAATCGTAATAAAAATCCTGAGAAAGTAAAAGTCCTCCCAAGTCTATATATCCCTTCTCTTTGATGGTTGGATTTGTCTCAACCACATTTTTTGCAATCTCTTTCATATTACCTGCAGGTGCCCACAGAACGACCTTGTAAAGTTTTTCTTTATACTCACCAGCAAGATAAGAGGATATTGCACCGCCAAGCGAAAGTCCAACTATTGAAATCTTCTGCTTGTCAACAAAATCAAGAGAAAATAGATACTCTAAAATACAGCGTGCATCGTCAATCTCACGCGTAACTGTCATGTCGTAAAACTCTCCGTCTGACTCGCCAGAGCCCGCAAAGTCAAACCTCACGCTTGCAATCCCATGTTGTTCTAAAAGGCGCGAGAGCTTTACAAAGATAAAATGCGGTTCCATTTTGTTTCCTGTAAACCCGTGAAATATAGCAACAGCAGGGATTTTCCCCTCGTATTCACCAGGAGTATGCAAGTAACCTCTTAGCACCTGACCTATTTTGTTTTTGATCTCAACATGCTTTTGCATTCAAAATCCCCCTTGGCTTTATATTGCTCTGCAGGTCTCCCCCTCAATAATTGAGTGTTCAACAATCAGTCTTTTGTACGTCTTGTAGGGCTCTTCAAGTTCTTTTATTAGCATCTCAGCTGCATAGTATCCTAAATAAAATACATTGGTATTGATGGTTGTCAACCTTGGTGAGGATAGCTTCGAAAAAATTGACTCATTAAACCCTATCACAGACACGTCATACCCTACTTTCAAATCAAGCTCCCTGCACGCTCTTATTGCTGCATATGCAACAACCTCGTCAATACAAACAATAGCCGTTGGCCTGTTGGATAATTGCAACATCTGCTTTGCCTTTTCATACGAGCTTTGCTCATCAAACTCAGTAAACATAATATATTGGTTCTCAACTGGAATTTTGTATTTGGCAAGAGCACTTTTGTAACCCGAAAGCCTATCTTGAGTCAGAACAAGATTTTCCATTCCACCCAGAAAACCTATTTGAGTATGTCCAAGTCGAATTAGATACTCTGTTGCATCAAACGCAGCTTTTTTGTTGTCGTTGTCAACCCAGTTTACATAGTCTTTATCCTTGTCAGGCGACCCTATCAGCACAAAAGGAAATTTTAGATTTCGCAAGTATTTTATTGCATAGTCGTTTATACGTGACGTCAGAAGTATAAACCCATCAACTTTCTTGCTTTTTATCAGCCTCTCTAAACTCTCCTTTTCCTTTTCTGGAGGCACAATCGAAAGTACTATTTCATATTCAGTAGCGTTTATATAGCTGCAGATACCAGACACAACCTGGTCAAAAAATGTAGAAGTCAATGTCTGCTCAAGCCTTCTTGGCATGAAAATGCCCACCGAATAAGCCTTTTTCATAACAAGACTTTTCGCACTTGCATTCGGAATATATCCAAGTTTTTCTATGGCTTCCATCACTCTTTTGGTTGTCTCGGGAGAAATCTTCGCTTTACCAGATAACACTCTTGACACTGTGGAAGGTGAAACACCTGCTTCCCTTGCTATGTCTTTAATTGTTACCATCTTACTCTCATCCCAACTCTTTTTTTTGCATTTCTTTTCTTAAAGCTTAATTTCAATAATACCAAATATTCAGAAAAATTGCAAATTATACTGAAAAGTTTGATTAGTTTCAACTCTCAAAAGATTTTATCTCAGGCAAAGTCATCTCAATCACAAAATGATTGTCACCGGTTGAATATGTCAGCAGATATGTACCCTCAGGATAATACAGCGCAAACTTGTTTTTGAGAATATTCATCACTTCTTCAATCTTCTCATAGTTTTTTATGACATCATTGTAATATATTCTTATATTCAGCATCCCTGATAGTTCAAATATCGAAAGCTGTATTACACTTTTAATTGGTAGCTGCCTTTCTGAACAACTGGTAAAAAGCTTTGCAATAAAACTCAGTGTCCCATGAAGTATAAATCTTTCTTTCAAACTATCGTCGTGGAAATTTACAACTATTTCAAAATTGTTCTTAAGTGAATAAATACAACCAGAAAGAATTGTTTGAAATAATGTCACCTCATACCATAGCGGAACAAATATGCGGTTTGAATACACGCTTGTTTCCAACATGTCTAAAAGTGACCTTGCAAGCCCTTCAATTTCCTTTTGCCTTTTTTCAGCTGCTATCTCATATATAAGTTGGACGTTTCTAATTATCATCTCCTTATAAGCAGAAATAAAGAAGTTTTCTTTTTCCCTCTCCTCTTCCAATAAATGAAGTTTACTTTGTATTGTTTGCAGAGAATTTTCAAACTGGATATCATCCTCAACCGAAAACTCAAAGTTTTTGTTCAATATCTTTAAAACATCCTCTATCTTCTTAACTCGTCCACCAAATTCATTTATAATCGGCAAAATCCCGAAAACATATCCTGCAGCCACAATCAAGCTCAAACTTGTACAAATCAAAATCCATGATACTATGCTGTATGTATGAGTTTGAAGCTGAATATACAAAACAAGCCCAAAAAATAACAAAAGCTCAGTAAATGTGATTATCCCATATACCTTGCCAAACTTTTCTCTCATAAACTTCTCACCAACTGCTAATCCCTTTCTTGTATTCTTTTAAATATATACCCATATTTTTGAGGCATATGCACAAAAAGTTTAGCTTTTCTTTGCCAAAATACCTGTATGTTAATTCAATTTTAATATTATTCAAACGGTATTAGCAACTACTTTTTGATTGTAAAATTTCACAAAAATCTAAACACAACTTTTATACTCTTTTCACGACCCTTTGATGACGCAACTTCAATGGCTTTCTGATAATCCTCGAGTTTAAAATAATGGGTAATAAGCTTCTCATACGGAATTCCGTGCTGCTGAATAAGGCTCAGTGCAAGCTGATACGTGGACATTCTGTATTCATTTACGTTTTCTGTGCTGTAACAGTAAGCTCCTTTGACATTCAGTTCTTTAAACCAAATCGGAGTCAAATCTAAATCCTTCACAGTTGATGCAAGCCCTACAAGAATATAGCTTCCTCGCTGTTTTGTAAGCCACATGCCATCCCTAATGGTCTTTTTCGACCCTACACAGTCAAAGACCTTGTCAAATCCGCCAAGCAAGACCTTATCACCAATCATTGGCTGAAATACTTTTGCATAAGCTACTTTTGCAAGCTCATCCAAATACCCTTCCTTTGGCTTTACCACTCTGTTTGCACCAAACTCTATTGCCAAATCTGCCTGAAAGTCATATTTTGCAATGGCTGTGATATCTGCTGAGCTTCCAAGCTTTCTCAAGCTCCAAATAACCAAAAGACCAATTATCCCAGCTCCATAAACCAAAACCTTTTCGCTATCTTTTGGAAAATTTCTCATAACAGGATGAAGAGCTGATGCTAATGGGTCGACCAGTATCGCCTCTTGGTCCTTGACAGTAGCAGGTACCTTTATAACCTGCGACTTGTGCGCAACAAAATATTCGCCCCACGACCCACCTGTTGTGCTGCACGCTCCCATAATTGTGCCAGGTGAAAGCTTTCCTTCTGTTATATTAAGACAGGTTGAAAATTCCTCTTCCTGACAGGACGGGCATCTTGGAAGTTCTCGTGCGTCACAATCAAGCACCGGGTCAACAATGACTCTGTCACCTATTTCAAACTCGGAAACAGCTTTGCCTTTTTCAACTATCACTCCAAGATTCTCGTGCCCTATGACGAAAGGAAATGAAGCAAAAGGTGAGGTTGAGGGTGAGTCGTGCAAAAATATGAGATTTAAGTCAGAACCGCAAATCCCTGCATATGTGGTTTTTATTTTCACATAGTTTTCTGAAGGAAGCTCGGGTTCAGGAATGTCTTTCAGTAGAATACACGAAAATCTATTGTAAAAAAACTTCTTGGAAATTTTACCAAGCAAAAGAGTTCTTATGTACTTTGCAACATTTGCATCAAACACAACTGCTTTCATTCTTCATATCTCCTTTCATTTGTTAAGAATTTGTTTAAAAACTTTAAGAGGCTGCACCCTTTTGCGGCAGCCCCTTTGTTGGATGAATAGCCTATATATTTAAATTATACCGTATTTCTTGCCCAAGTGTTCAAGAACATCTAATGTTCTGTCAAGATGCTCTTTTGTATGCCCAGCTGTGACCGACATCCTAATTCGCGAAAGTCTTCTTGGCACAGCCGGATAAAACACAGGATTTACATATATCCCTGCTTCATGAAGCTCTCTGCACATCTCTTTTACCTTGTAATCATCTCCTATAATTATTGGGAAAATAGCAGTTTGCTGGTTGCCAAGGTTAAATCCAAGCTTCAATAGGTTTTCCCTAAAATACCTGATGTTGTCCCAAAGTCTTTGTCGTAGCTCTGGTTCCTCTTCAATTACATTTAATGCTTCAATTAAAGAAGCAGTTGCCTGCGGCGTTGGTGCTGTTGAGAACATGTATGCTCTTGAATAAAAGTGCAGGTAGTTTACAAGCTCTTTATTGGTTGCGATAAATCCACCGACAGCGCCAAGTGCTTTAGATAAAGTTCCTGCAACTATATCAACCTTGCCTTCCACGTTGCAATGTTCAGGTGTTCCTCTTCCGTTTTTACCAATCACACCTGTTGCATGGGCTTCATCAACCATGACAAACGCACCATAAGCATGTGCTATCTCAATAATCTGGTCAAGCGGCGCAATGTCACCGTCCATGGAATATACACCATCAACAATGACAAGTTTTGTGTTGTACTTGTCCTTAACCTTCTTCAGAACCTTTTCAAGAGAATCCATATTGTTGTGTCTGAAAAACTCTACATTTGTGTTTCTACACCCATCAATTATGCTTGCGTGCACATACATGTCAAGTATAGCAACGTCCTTTTCGTGCAGAATGGCTGAAATTGTCCCCAGATTTGAGCCATAACCGCTTGTGTAAATTAGAGCATCTTCACAGCCTTTGAACTTTGCAAGCTTCTTTTCAAGCTCCACATGAATATCAAGTGTTCCACCAAGAAGTGGCACAGACCCAGCACCCGTCCCGTACTTTTTGACAGCTTCAATTCCTGCTTTAATTGTTCTTGGATGTTTTGTAAGATTGAGGTAGTCGTTTGATGCAAGGTTTATCATCTCTTTAATCTGTCCTGTGTAGTGATCAATAATCTTCATGGTTGGACCTGACCCTGTGATTGAAACTCTTCTGTATTGATAATGTCTTCTTCTGACATAATCTTCCTTGTACTCCCAGAACTCTTTTGCAAGCTCCATAATATTTTTATCTTCGCTCTTCATAAAATCAGCAAGCGAAAATTTTGTGGTATCAATCATCTTTTTTCAACCTCCTTCTGAACACATTTTTGTGCACATGCATAACCTAAAAAAAGAATTATTTAAAAATTGGATTTCCACTACTGTCTATGTCAAGATGAAGAGCTGCAAAGTCTTTTCCAAGCCCCGGCATTGCAATTATATCACCGCACATGACAACTACAAACCCAGCTCCATTTTTTATTTCTATATCTGTGACATTTAAGACAAAATCTTTTGGCCTTCCAAGTAATTTTGGGTCATCAGAAAGCGAATACTGAGTTTTTGACATACAAATTGGAAAATGTTCAATCTTGAGATTTTTTATAAGCTCAAGTTTTGACACCGCCGCCTTAGAAAACTTTACATCTTTTGCATCATAGATGATGGTTGCAACCTTTTTGATTTTCTCTTCAACAGGATCACTGTCCTCATAAACAAAGTTTATTTTCTTTCTTTTATTGCTCATCTCTATAACCTTTTCAGCAAGATCAAGCACACCTTCTGACCCGTGAGCATATGCATTTGATACTGAAAATTCCACACCCTTTTGCTCGCAAAAAGACCTGATAAGTTCAATCTCTTCCTCTGTATCATCCGGAAACTTATTTAAAGCCACCACTGTCTCAAGTCCCATAATTTTAAGATTTTCAATGTGCTTTTCTAAATTCTCAAGCCCTCGTTGAATAGAATTTACATCACTCTGTAGCCCACCATTTTCTTCAATTCTCGCATGATGTTTTAAAGCCTTTGTTGTCACAACCAGAACAGCAGCGTGTGGATATATTCCAGATTTTCTTGCAACAATATTTATAAACTTCTCTGCTCCTAAATCCGACCCAAAACCTGCTTCAACAACAACATAATCAGCAAGTTTTTGAGCAATCTTTGTGGCAACAATGCTGTTTGTACCGTGCGCAATGTTTGCAAACGGTCCACCATGGACAATTGCTGCGGTATTTTCAGAGGTCTGAACAAGGTTTGGTTTTAGCGCATCTTTTAACAAAAGAGCCATGCTCCCATGGACGTTCAAATCCTTGGCATACAGAGGTTTTTTGTCATAAGTAAAGCCTATCAAGATATTCCCGAGTTTTTCTTTGAGCTCATCATAGCTCATCGAAAGGCACAAAACTGCCATAACTTCAGAAGCAACAGAGATAACAAAACCATCTTCTCTTATAGCACCTTTTTGGTCATTTGAAAACCCAACTATGATATGCCGAAGGCTTCTATCATTCATATCCATTGCTCTTTTTATGGTTATAGACTTTGGATTTATTCCAAGGCTATTCCCATGATAAATATGATTATCAATGGCAGCACAAAGAAGATTGTTTGCAGAGGTCACAGCATGAATATCTCCTGTAAAGTGAAGGTTTATATCAATTGAGGGCAAAATCTGACACGCACCGCCACCTGTTGCCCCACCTTTCAAACCTAAAAACGGTCCTAAGGAAGGTTCTCTCAAAGTAACAATAGATTTAAATCCCATCCTGTTTATTGCCATCGAAAGGCCAATTGCAGTTGTTGTTTTTCCCTCTCCAAAAGGTGTTGGATTAATAGATGTCACTAAAATAACCTTACCGTCTTCTACTTCTGCTTTTTTCTTGAGGACATCCAAACTTATTTTTGCCTTGTACTTTCCATAAAGCTCAATTTCATCCTCATCAAGCCCTATTTTCTCTGCAATCTTGGATATAGGCTCAAGGGTGGTCTCCTGCACTTTTGATATGCTTTTCATAGGTAGATTTCACCTAACCTTTTGATATGTTTTGTTTAAAAATCTTTCGCGATTTACAATAAACCTTTCGTGAACTCCTTCTCCAATCTTCTCAAAGCTGTCATACGCCTCTACTTTAAATGTGAGTTTTCTGTCTTCAATGGCAATTAGCTGGGCAACTGCTTTTACTTTCATTCCCTTTGGAGTGGGCGCTAAATGCAAAATATCTACTTTGCTTCCAACTGTGGTATAACCTTCTTCTAAGTAGTTCTCAACACAAAGAAGTGCTGCCTTTTCCATCAGCGCTATCATTGAAGGAGTTGCAAAGACATCCAAAAGTCCGCTTTGAAAATGAGAAGCAAGCATGTTATCGCTTACTACTTCCTCAATCTCAAATTTAAGTCCAACTTGAAGTTCCGGCTTTTTCAATTAAATGCGCCTCCTTTGAATGCTCCTCCTGTGCTTTCGGGACACCATTTAAAACATGCTATCGTGGTGCACAATTTTGTTCACAATATATGCTTTAATAAATATATTACTTCTATTTTGTGGAATTGTCAATTATAATATGAAAAAGTTTGACTTGAAAATGCTGATAAGATGAATTATAATTGATTGTGCAAAATGAAAAAGGCGGAGAGATGGCCGAGTGGTCGAAGGCACACGACTCGAAATCGTGCGTACCGCCAAAAGCGGTACCGTGGGTTCGAATCCCACTCTCTCCGCCATTTTTATTTTTTTGGTTTTTACAGAACATTCCTTAAAACAACATCTGCAGAGGATAGTTTCCACAGCTCTCAATTCAGCATGGATTTTCTCAGCTCTTTTATTCTTTCAATCTCCAATTCTGTAAGTTCTGCAATTTCTTCATCGCTAAAACCCTTTTGTATTAACCTTTTTGCAAACTCAATTGTTGCTTCAAGTTTACCTGCCATAAAATCTTTTGTCTTTGTCTCATCCAGAAGTCTTGCAACATTTGATACAAACTCACCCATACCATCCACTTCCCTCTGTTTAATAAAAACTTGAATGTTGCATTGTGCTCTTTTGGCGGCAAACCTGTACACACTCTATTTTTCCTTTTCTTTTGCAGTCTATTTTTCTTCCCTATTTTAATTATATACCACAGAATTGAGTGAACTGTATTTTCTTCTTATTTTGCCACATATGGTTTGAAAATAGGCAGACAATTTAAGATTTTATGGTATAATAATAATATTCATTTTCTACCCAAAACAGTTTACAAACTTGCAAAGGAGATGGATACAATGATTGCAGAAGTATTTGTTGTGTCAATTATTGCAGGATTTATTGGCTCTCTTCTAGGAATTGGTGGTGGGCTTATTGTTATCCCATTTTTGTCAATTGTATTCAAGTTCAACATGCACCAAGCTGCTGCAGCCGGGCTTGTGTCAGTCATCGCAACATCGTCTGGTGCTGCGTCTGCCTATGTCAAAGATAGGCTTACTCATCTTAGAATAGGAATGTTCTTGCAGCTTGCAACAGTTATTGGTGGTGTACTTGGAGCAATTCTGAGTGGTTTTTTGCCTGCAAAAGTGTTGTCACTCATATTTGGAATTCTGCTTTTATACAATTCGTTTTTGATGATAAAAAATAGAAAGTCTGATGAAAAGCCACAACCATCAAGCCTTCAAATATCCAAATGGGCAAAGAAGTTAAAACTTTATGGAAGCTATTTTGACAAGATTCAAAACAGAGAAATAGAATACAGTGCACAAAACATTACAGGTGGCTTTCTGATGATGACACTTGCAGGAATACTTTCAGGGCTTTTGGGCATTGGCAGTGGAATCTTTAAAGTTTTAGCACTTGACACCATAATGAAACTGCCTTTCAAGGTTTCAACTGCAACAAGCAATTTCATGATGGGTGTGACTGCTTTGGCCAGTATTAGCATATATCTTGCAAGAGGTGATATTGTGTACGATGCATGTGGGGCTGTTGCAGTTGGCGTGCTTGTAGGTTCTGCAATAGGTGCGCGACTTATGCCTTACATAAAATCAAAGTACCTTCGCGTAGCATTTGCCCTGATTTTAATTTATACCTCAATTGAAATGATTAGAAAGGGGCTGTTTTAGATGGAAAATAGAAAAACAGCAACAATGGAAGATATAATAAGTATTGTTTTGAGAGCTGGAGTGCTGCTGAGTATAATTGTTATCTGTGCAGGACTTTTTTTGCACATTGTGCTAAAGCTTGCTGTTGGGAGTCTGATTATAAAAATAGGGCTTTATATTCTTTTTCTTACTCCTTTTGCAAGGCTTGTTGTCTCCCTTTTTATGTTCCTTATAGAAAAAGATTTGATATACTTTGCTATAACGTTGGCTATAATTGTGATTATAGTGGTAAGCAATCTGCTTGTATCAGCTAAAATTTAAATTCTTATAAAATATGAACAAAAAAGCCACAGGATTTGCATTTTCGAGCTTCCTGTGGCTTGATTGTTTTATTCATAGATTTGTATATTGTTTTTATCTTGTCAAAAGCTTCTTGTTAAACACGTTTTTTAGTGTCATCAAGATATTATATATCCAAACAATCAACAAAATCCAAACAATAGCCTTTGAAAACCAATTTATTGTTGAAAAATTGAAACTTGAGTTTACCTTAAAACTTGCAAGCGCAAATATGCCAACTGGGAATATATATGCCCAGTATGCAAGGCTAAAGGGAATTTTTGTTTTAAGACTTCTTATCCACAGTACAATCAGTGCTATAAAGATCCAAAGTCCAAATCCCCAAAGCATTGTTGCCAGTATGTTAAACAGGGTGGGCAAAAATGTGTCATTTACAAGCCCTGCTACCTTGAAGCTCTGGGCAAAACCTTTTATAGCAACAATTGATGCACCAACAGGTGCAAGGAGAATAAACATTGTTGGAAAATGCCCTTTTTCAATGGGTTCCTGCAAAAGAAATCTTCCTTTGATTATAGGCAAATAGGTCAAAAATAGCATAAATCCTATTCCAAACATAGCTAAATTTATAAAAAGAACTGCGCTTTTTTCCTGGCTGTCAAGCGTAGCTCTGTTTATAATTTCATTTCCAAGTATTGGCGCTATTATATTTCCAACAGGTGGCATAAAATAGGCAAAGTTCAAAATCGAACTTGGTATCTCCTTGTGAGAAAGATGAACCACGAATGTGATTATTGAAAATACTACCATAAGAAAACTTCCTGTATAGAATGAAAACTTTGCAAAAGCAACTGAAAAGTCACTGCCAAAGTATAGTTTATTGACTAAAATGTTCAATCCTATAATCATAAGAGAAATTGGCATTGTGGCAAAGTAGTTTGATAAAAGTGGATTTTCAACGTCTTTCTTTACATTTTCAAATCCCACAAACCATCTCAAAAACCAAATTAAAAAGATTATCGCAAAAAATATAATGTTAATCAAGGTGAATGTATAAGATAAGTAATCCTGGCCAATAGCCTTAAAAAGATTTGCTATAATGCCTGTACCCATGCAAACAACAAACCATGAGGGATAAAAGTTTCTGATAATGTTTTTCATCACTTTTTACCACCTTTCATAATTGTATAAGAATATAATTATATTATAATGGATGAGACGTTCAATTTCAATCAAAACTTGCAAACAGGGAAAATAGTATTATAATTCTTTTATAAGCAATACATAAGTAAATAAGCCTACCAAAATCTTCTTAAGAAAGGATGATAAATGTGATACCACTTTGGGAAAATCAAAATGATATTCCTCTTTTTGACCCTGCAAACCCTTTTGTACCCCATCTTGTGCCTTACATACTTGAAAGTAGCAAGCAGCTACCTTGCATAATTGTATTTCCTGGCGGTGGGTACACACACAGAGCACAGCATGAATCAGAACCCGTTTGCCTGTGGTTAAACTCTATTGGAATTTCAGCATTTGTACTAAACTACAGAGTACAGCCTTACAAACACCCTGCTCCTCTTTTGGATGCCAAAAGAGCTATTCGACTTATAAGATACTTTTCTAAAAAATGGAATATTGACCCAAACAGAATTGGTGTTTTGGGCTTTTCTGCAGGCGGGCACTTGGCATCCTTGGTTGGTACACATTTTGACAGCGGTGACAAGAAAAACAATGACCCTGTTGAAAGAGTTTCCTGCAGACCCGACTGTATGGTCCTGTGCTACCCTGTGATAAGCCTTGCTGAGTATGCCCATGAAGGCAGCAAAAAAGCTCTGCTTGGTGAAAACCCCGACCCAGTTTTGGTGTGGACACTTTCATCACACAACATGGTTTCAAGCAAAACACCACCAACATTCTTGTGGCATACAAGCGATGATAGTAGCGTCCTTGTCGAAAACTCTCTCTTGTTTGCAATGGCTCTAAAAAAACATGGGGTACCGTTTGAGCTTCACATCTTCCCTCACGGAAGACATGGACTTGGTCTTGCCAGCGACACTTTATATGTTAAAGAGTGGACAAAGCTCTGCGAAAAATGGTTTGAAAGCATAGGGTTTATAGGATATAATGTTTGATAGTAAAACGCATTTTCAACTTTAAAAGAAAGGGATTGCAAATGCTTCTTAGAAAAGAAGGAAGAAAAAGAGAACAGAAAAAGATAATAAAAGAAAACAGGCTTTTAGATGCTGCATACAGCCTTTTTATTGAAAAGGGAATAACAGCCACTGCAATAGATGAAATAGTAAAGAAAGCTGGCGTTGCAAAGGGAACTTTTTATCTTTATTTCAAGGACAAAGAGGATATCCTTGAAAAGTTAATTCTCAAAAAAAGCAGTGAGATTGTCAAAAAAGCTTTGCAAGAGGTATCTATAAGAGAATTTACATCACCTGTTGACAAATTTCTTTATTTTCTTGAGTATATTATAGACTATTTGAGTAAAAACAGAGTCCTTTTTAAATTCTTAAAAAAGGATTTCTCATGGGTATTTTACAAAAAAATTACAGACAATGAACAGTTTGCAGAATTGAAAAGAGCAAAAGAAATGTTTCTAAAAAATTTTAATACAAACTATACGCAAGAAGAACTTGAGATTGTTGTGTTTATGATACTCGAACTTGTAAGCTCGCTCACCTATTCAAGCATTGTAAACAATGAACCTGCTCCAATCGAAAAGGTAAAACCTCTTCTTTTGTCCACAATTCGAAAAATTCTTGAAAATTGAATTTCACAATTTTTTAATCTCCTTTCACAATCTTTTCACAATTTGTTCACACACCATCTCTTTTTTTGCCTTATAATAGATATTACAAAAACTGCACAGAAGGAGCTTAAGAAAAACCGCGATGGACACAGCCTTGATTTCAAATGAGACAAAGATTATAAAATCAATATTTGCACTTGGCACAGACATTCATTTTATTTTTTATCAGCCAAACTTTGAAAGTGCATTTGACAGGGCCCACAGTCTCATTTTAGATATGGAAAATAAATTGTCGGTTTTCAAGCCAAAAAGTTTGGTAGCAAAATTGAATAGATACGGAAATTACATCCCCATAAAGGTTTGCCCGGAGGTTTATGAGCTTATAAAAAAGTCGGTTGAGTACAGCCTATTTTCAGAAGGCTATTTTGATATAACGGTAAAAAGACTTATAGATGTGTGGAAAGAAGCAAAACAAAAAAATCAGATGCCAGCAAAAGAAGAAGTAGAACTTGCTTTTCTTTATACAGGCTCAGAAAACATACAGCTTTTATCAAACTATAGAGTAAAGCTCAAAAACAAAGTCAAACTTGACTTTGGAGCTATTGCCAAAGGCTTTCTTGCAGACAAAATACGTGAGATTTTTGAACAGGAAGGTATAAATTCAGCAATTGTCGACCTTGGCGGGCACATACTGACAGTTGGGAAAAAACATGATGAGAGCCTTTGGAAGGTGGGGATTCGGCATCCTTTTAAAACAAGAGAAGATGTGCTGGGTTTTTTAGAGCTTGGTAGTACTTCAGTTGTAACATCCGCAAGTTATGAAAGGTATTTTACAATTGATAACAAAAAACTTTCACACATAATCAATCCAAAAACAGGATTTCCTGTAAAAGATGACATTGCAAGTATAACCGTTGTTGACACAAACTCAACATTTGCAGATGCGATGTCAACTGCTCTTTTTGCAATGGGATTTAAAAAGGCCATAAACTTCATACAGGACAGCAAGACCATTGAAGCAGTGGTTGCTACTTCTTTTCGAGAAATATATATAACACCAGGGCTTGCACAAAGGTTTACCCTGTGCGATAGCTCCTTCAGAGTTATCAAGACAAATGAGGTGATTGTTCTGTGACAAAGAAAGTAATGCCAACACAAATACTAAGGTTTTTCATCCAGCTTATTTCATTTATTTTCTTTCCTCTTTCTTTTGCAATGCTTCTATCTCAAATAAAAAGTCTGTATTTAGCCTTTTTGGGCAAGGAAAACTTTCAATTTAATCAGAACTTTATAATGCTTATTGTAACCCTGATTATCACAATCTTTTTGGGAAGGTTTTTTTGCGGCTGGGTATGTGCGTTCGGAAGCATTTTAGAATGGATACATTTTTTGGGCAAGAAAATCTTTAAAAAGACATTTGAAATGCCTAAAAAATTAGATAGCTTTCTTAAAATGATAAAATACCTTGTGCTTGTGTACCTCATTGTGATTGTGTGGACGTTTGGAAAAACTTTTTATGCTGACCCCTGGGATGCCTTTGACAACCTGCTTTCTTTGAATTTTGATATAAAGACATACTTGCCAAGCTTTGTATTTTTTGTGTTTGTATTAATCTTGAGCCTTTTTGTAAACAGAGCCCATTGCAGATACTTCTGCCCACTTGGTGCAATCTTCAATATAATCTCCAGAGCAAAACTTTTATTTGTCAAAAAGGTAGACAAAAACTGTGGAAAGTGCAGAATATGCACTAGTGCTTGCCCAATGGGAATAGATATGAACAATGTCGAAAATTACAAAGGTGAGTGCATAGCGTGTGTAAAATGCGTTGAAAGCTGTCCAAGGTTAAATATTGAGCTGAACATCGCAAAGACCAAAATAGACCCACGGTATACCTCTGCCGCAGCCATTGCAGGCGTGTTTTCAGTTGCAAGCTTTTTTGCTACTTCTTCTATTGAACCATTGAATCAAAAATTTACATCTTCAAAACCTTCAACAACTTTTTCACAAAGTATTCAATCTGAAAATAACTCGGGCTTGCAAGAAAATCAAACTGAATCAGAAAATACAGGCCTTGCTACACAAAATTCTCAGGAAACTACCACACAAAATTCTGCCTCTAAAATTTACAAAGATGGAACATATACAGGCGAAGGTTTTGGATACAGACCAGGGCTTGTTGTTCAGGTTACAATCAAAAACGATAAAATTACAGATATCCAGATAATCTCTCATCACGAAACACCAAGCTTTGCACAGCTGCCATTTGAGATCATTCCAAAAGAGATAATAGAGTCTCAGTCAACAAATGTTGATATTATCTCTGGTGCGACAAGAACATCATATGGTATTATCATGGCAGTTGAAGATGCACTCAGTAAGGCAAAAATTGAAAATGATGAGTCGGCACAAAATTAAAAAGTACACGGGCTGCTCAAAATTAAGAGAGTTTAGCAGCCCATTTTTTGTTGTTTTTTATCTTTTAGCACACCCATGGACGATCAAATTTTTCCATGCTCAGTAAATACTCTGCAAAACCTCGCTGTTTAAACTCTATATTTTCAATCCGCAAAACAGGGAAAATACCTGCTATGCTGCTTGTAATAAAGCACTCATCCATATCTTTAATATCACCTATTTCCAAATAAGCCTTTTTTACCATATATCCTAACTTCTCTGATACCCTTATCACATGTTTTCTTACAATGCCAGGAAGCAGTCCGCACAAAATGTGAGGTGTGTAAATAACCTTATCTTTTCTAAAAAAGATGTTGGCAAACGCCGCCTCGCATATAAAACCATCTTGATTGAGAAAAAGACAGCTGTCAAATCCTTTCTTATTAGCTCTTTTTTCTTCTATCAAATTAATACCTATATTAGAAGTTTTTATATAATTTAAAATGTTTTTTGAATCCTTTTTCGTTCGTGCAATCGCAAGCTCAAAACCTTTTTGGAACAAAACTTTATTATATCGTATTTCTTTTAGTTCTATCACTAACCTGTCATGAACATATGCAACTCTCACCCCACCATAATCTCTTTCAGTAGAAAGTATATACTTTTCTATTGACTCTTTAAACTTTTCAAAGTCTAAGTGAAACTTAACTCCAAGTATCCAAAAAGTTCTTTTGAATCTTAGATAGTGGTCCTCCAGAAAATGCGCACCTTCCCTGTCAAAATAAATTGTTTCAAAAGGAAACAAACCAAAGCCATATGACTGGAAAGATTCTTCCAAATCTTGAACCTCCTTTTCAAGCACCTGCAAAATCGCTTATGCCTAAAATTTCAAAAAACGGTTTCCCTTTGTGGATGGTCTCCCACCACTCTTCCTCTTCTTGAGAGTCCCAAACAATTCCGCCGCCAACACTAAAGTATGCTGTGTCATCTTCTACAACAAGCGTTCTGATTGCAATGTTAAAATCCATGTTGAAATTGTTTGAGATATAGCCAATAGAGCCGCAGTATATTCCTCGCGGACACTTCTCAAGCTCCTCTATAATCTTTATAGCATTCAGCTTTGGTGCACCTGTTATTGACCCACCTGGAAAGGTTGCTTCAATTATCCTTTTTAAATCCATACCATTTAGAAGCTTTCCCTTTATGGTTGAGACAAGATGAAAAACTGTTGAATATTCTTCAACATCAAATAGTTTTTCAACCTCAATGGATTCTGGCAAACATATCTTTGCAAAGTCGTTTCTCTCAAGGTCAACAATCATCAAAAGCTCTGACCTGCACTTTATATCGTTATATAGTCGCTCTTTTAAAATTCTATCTTCTTCTGGAGTTTTTCCACGTTTAGATGTACCTTTTATCGGTTTGGTTATGATGGTATCTCCTCTTTTCCTCAAAAAAAGTTCGGGCGATGTTGATATGATGGATGCTTTTGGAAACTTTATATACGCATGGTAACAGCCATAGTTTCTTTTTCTGAGGTCAAAATACAAAAAGTCAGGATCAAATACTCCTTTTACAAAAAAGCGCTGTGAAAGATTTACTTGGTAAACATCACCTTCAAAAATATAATCCTTTATTCTTTTCACTGCCTGCATGTATTCTGACTTTTCAAAGTTGCACCAAGCTCTTTCAACCTCAGACTTTTTAAAGCTTGTCAAGGCAAGGTTTTCATTTTTTAGTATCCCTTCAAATTCCATTGCTAAGGCTTTGGATGTAAAAGAAGCATATGTCTTTTTTTCAAAGTGGTCAATGACCACAAAATCTTCAAAATATCCAAAATATGCTTTGGGGACAAGAGAAGTATCTTTTTTCCTTTCAACTTCAAAAAGGTCAACACCAAAGTTGTAAGAAAAATATCCTGCAAACCCACCATTAAAAACAAAATTAGAAGTGTTTTTATTTCTTTCTATTTTATTCGAAAGAATTTCTAAATACTCAAAAACATCATCGTCTTCACTCAAGATATAAACTTCCTTGGGCTTTAAAAACAAAAAAGAATATCTCCCATACCTCTTGCTCAGCATACTGCTCTCAAGCAAAACTGAAAAATCACTTTTCAAATGACAAAAAATCAAAAATGGGTCAGGTACCATGTTATAAACTGCAATCTGCACTTTAAATTCTCACCCTTTTAAAAAGTTTTTAAGCATCAAAAGTCCATGCTGAGTTGCAATTGACTCAGGATGAAACTGCACACCTTCTATTTTAAACCTTTTGTGTCTTATACCCATAACCTCTCCCTCTTTTGATACTGCTGTGATGGTAAGCTGCGTGCTGTCAACATCATCTATCACAAGAGAGTGGTATCGAACAACACTCAGAGGGTTTTTGAGGTTTTCAAATACTCCTTTTTGGTCATGAAATACTGTGTCTACTATCCCGTGCATAGGTCTTTTTGCCTTTTTAAGTTTTGCCCCAAAGAACATGCCAATTGCCTGATGTCCAAGACATACACCAAGAATATTTTTTGACTCTTTAAATTTATCTATGATTTCAAACAAAATCTTATCGTCTGTAGGTCTTCCTGGTCCAGGAGAAAGGACAATGTGAGTAGGGTTTAGCTTGTAAATATCTTCTATGGTAAGCTTGTCGCGGTTTATCACAGTGGTAGACACTTTGAGTCTTAAAAAATAGTTGTAGAGATTATACGTAAACGAATCAAAATTGTCAACAATCAAGACCTTCATTGCAAAAACACCCTCTTTAGCTGGCCGGAGACTATATTTGATAGTATCCTTTTTGATACCTTATATCAAAAAAGTGCATTCTTGTTAAATGGTTTTGCTCAATATTATACTATAACTTGCAAAGGTGCACATCAATATTTTGCAACCTTCTGTTAAAATTGAGCTATTCACAAATTTCAAAAAAGGATTATAATTTTATTTACCCGAAAATTTTGAAAGGAGTTGAAAAGGGAAAATGGCAAAATCAAAGGTGTATTTCACAGACTTTAAAACCAAACCAGGGTATAATATGCTTGATAAGCTTGAAAACCTTGTGAAAAAGGCAGGGATTGAAACAATCGATTTTAAAAACAAGTTTGTCGCTATCAAGGTCCACTTTGGAGAACCAGGAAACCTTGCGTATATAAGACCAAACTATGTCGCAAGGATTGTAAAACTCATCAAAAGCCTTGGTGGAAAACCGTTCGTGACAGATGCAAACACACTTTACACGGGAAGAAGAAGCAATGCTCTGGACCACTTAGAAGCTGCGTATGAAAATGGGTTTAACCCGCTTGTGCTTGGCTGTCATGTAATCATCGCAGATGGTTTGAAAGGAACAGAGTACAGGGAAATTGAGGTAAACCTCAAGCATACACAAAAAGCAAAGATAGGTTCTGCCATCGCAGATGCTGATATTATAATCTCAATGAACCACTTTAAAGGTCATGAGATGACAGGGTTTGGTGGCGCTATCAAAAACATTGGAATGGGTTCAGGCTCTCGCGGTGGAAAGCTTTTTATGCACTCATCCTCAAAGCCGGTTATAAAGACATCAAAATGTGTTGGCTGCGGAATGTGCGTCAAAAGCTGTGCGCAGCTTGCTATAACTTTGAATGAGAAGAAAAAAGCGGTCATTGACTATGAAAAATGTGTTGGATGTGGTCAGTGCGTTGCAGTGTGCCAGTTCGGTGCAGCAACAGTCAAGTGGGATGAGGCTGCATCAATTGCAAGCGAGAAGATTGCTGAGTATGCGTATGCAGTTTTAAAAGATAAGCCTCATTTTCATATAAACTTTGTCATGAACATTTCGCCTGACTGTGACTGCTGGTCACACAACGATATTCCTATTGCACCAGACATTGGTATTGCAGCATCATTCGACCCTGTTGCCTTGGATAAGGCATGTGTTGACCTTGTAAATAGCTCTGCATTCACACCAGCTGGGTCTGCATTTGAAAAAGCAAAACACATTGAGGTTGATGGCAAAATTGACAGGTTCAAGAGCATTCATCCTGACACAGACTGGAGAGTTGCACTAAAACATGCTCAAGAGATTGGGCTTGGAAGTTTAGAGTATGAGCTTGTGAAGGTATAGACATTCTTTCTTGCCAAACTGCCGCTTTTCTGGTATGATAAAAATCATAATAAAAAAATAAAATCAAAAAAAGCTGAATTCCTGTGTAAAAAGCACAGGATAGGGGGGACCCACTTTTTGGGGTGAATCAAGGCATTTTTGCCTTGTAGGGCAAAAGTCCCTTTCTGCCCGAACCCGTCAGCTAACCCCCGAAGCTTTGAAAGGGAGGTTTGTTTTTTATGAATGTAAAATTTAATCAAAAGACTCACATTCTTGAGATTGAGTATCAGTTCAGGGATGTTGAAGAGCCAAATCTTTTCAGAAACATCTATCCTTACAATGAAGTACCAAGGCTTGTATTCAACCACAGGATTGTGCCCATGAACGTGCCAGAAAAACTTTATATTACCGACACAACTTTCAGAGACGGCCAGCAATCACGCTCACCGTACACTGTTGATCAAATTTGTAGAATTTATGACTACTTGCATGAACTTGACAATGGGAGTGGCGTTATTCTTCATACAGAGTTTTTTGTGTACTCAAAACAGGACAAAGAAGCAGTTTTAAAGTGTTTGGAAAAAGGTTATGATTTCCCAAAAGTCACCGCTTGGATTCGCGCAAAAAAAGAGGATTTTGAGATTGTAAAGAGCCTTGGTATCAAGGAAACAGGAATTTTGGTTTCATGTTCTGACTATCATATCTTCAAAAAATTAAAGATGACAAGAAGTCAGGCAATGAAGCAATACTTAGAGATTGTCTCATCAGCCCTTGAGGCAGGAATTATACCACGCTGCCATTTTGAAGACATCACACGCGCAGACTTTTACGGGTTTGTCCTGCCGTTTATTAATGAACTTATGAAGCTTTCAAAAGAGGCAAATATGCCTGTGAAAATCAGAGCCTGTGACACGCTGGGGCTTGGATCACCAATACCGGGTGTGGCTCTGCCAAGAAGCGTTCCACAGATAATCTATGGCATTGTGAACTATGGTGAAGTGCCATCTGAGTGGCTTGAATGGCATGGCCATAACGATTTTTACAAGGCAGTCATAAACTCAACAATGGCATGGCTTTATGGTGCCTCAATGGTAAACACATCTCTTTTGGGAATAGGTGAGCGAACCGGCAACACTCCATTAGAGGCAATGGTGATGGAATATATTCAGATAAGAGGGTCGGCAGATGGCATGAACGTTGCTGTGATATCTGAGATTGCTGAGTATTTCAAAAAAGAAATCGGGTATGAGATTCCTCCAATGACGCCTTTTGTCGGTGAGAACTTTAACGCAACACGGGCAGGAATCCATGCAGATGGACTTATGAAAGATGAGGAGATTTACAATATATTTGATACAGGAAAGATTCTGGGGAAGCCTCCTAAGGTGATTATTGATGCATACTCAGGCATTGCAGGAATTGTAATCTGGATAAACAGGTATTTCAAAGATAGCGGCATTGACATTCAGGTTGACAAAAAAGACCCAAGGGTTCAGAAGGTCAAAGAGTGGGTAGACAGTCAATATGAAAATGGAAGAAATACATCAATAAGTGATGAAGAGCTAAAAGAGGTTGTAAGCAGAATATTTGGACTGTAAAAAAACAAGCAAGGCTGCCACTTGAAAACGGCAGCCTTATGTTGTATTAACAATCCTTTCTTGTGCTGGGGGAAAAGTAATTTTTTATTTTTGCCCATATTTTGTCATGTACCTCTCATGAGCTCTTTTTACCTCTTCAGGTGGAATCTCGATAGGCTCGCCCATCATCTTTGCAATAAATACTGTTTTTGCTACATCTTCTACCATAACAGCAGCTTTTACTGCCTCATCAACTGTCTTGCCTATCGTAAAAACTCCATGGTTCTGAAGAAGAATTGCCGGGCTTGAACCTATATACTCAACTATCACCTTGCCTATGTCCTCACCACCAATCTGAGCATACGGTCCGCATGGAATCTCACAGCCAAACTCATCGGCAATTGCTGTCAAATACACTTTTATTGGCTGGCCCAAGGCTGCAAACGCTGTTGCATAGTTTGAATGAGTATGGACAACAGCATTTATGTGTGGCATGTGCTTGTATACATAAAGATGTGTAAGTGTGTCTGTTGAAGGTTTTAAATTTCCTTCAACTATATTTCCATCCATATCAACAACAACCATCTTGTCAGGTGTCAAATCATCATACATAACACCCGATGGCTTTATAACAACAAGGTTTGTCTCAGGGTCGCGTGCTGAGACGTTACCAGATGTCCATGTGACAAGACCAAATTTTGGAAGATAAAGATTGTATTTACAAACAAGCTCTTTCAAACTCTCAAGCATTTTCAAAATCCTCCTTTTGTTGAATTTCTGAAGATTATCTCACATTCAACCTCTTCCTTGACACCTTTTCTATTCTTCTTTATCATGGCAACTGCTGCCTTTGCTGCCATCTCTCCAAGCTTTTCTTTTGGATGCTCAACAGTTGTGAGCTTTATATCTGTCAGTGTAGAAAGAAGTGAGTTGTCATATCCTGTAACAGATATATCCTGAGGAATTCTAAATCCCATTTCTTTTAGCTTTACACAAAGAGGAAGGGCAATCTTGTCGTTGTAGCAAACGGCTGCATCAAATCTCTCTCTTGATATGACTTCAGCAGCTCTGTTATGAACAAAATTATACTCCTCACTTGTGAAAAAGATTGCATCAAACTCTGCCTGTGCCTCCCTGCACGCTTTTTCAAAACCACTGTATCTTTTTATCCCTTGCAAATCGTCGCCTTTGAAAATGCCAAGAAGCTTTTTGCAACCGCTTTTTATGAGGCTGCATGTAAGCCTGTAAACAGCTGACTGGTCTTTGGTTATTATGTAGTTTTGAGCAATTTCTTCTAAAATAGTATTGATGAAAATCACAGGGATGTCTTTTTGTATGAGTTTTCTATAAAGCTCTTGATTTTTGGAAGGCAAGGTACTTTTTGTTGGTTCTATTATGACAGCGTCTATGTTTGGGTTGTTTATTATGCTCTCCAAGTGATATCTTTCAAATTCATAGCTGTTGTCAGTCGAAAACAGCAAAAGACCGTACCCTTCATGTGCTATCACCTTTTCAATTCCTCTTATAATCAGGGGAAAGATGTAGTCTGATATAAATGTTGTCAGAACAGCAATGCATTTAGAGCTGTCTGCACTTTTCTTTGCAACAAACGTGCCTCTTCCTTTCTGCGACACCAAAAGTCCTTCAAATTCGAGCTCCATTATAGCTCTTCTTACAGTGTGCCGCGAAACTTTGAACTTTCGTGATAGCATATTCTCTGAATAAATTTTCTCGCCCTCTTTGAACTTGCCAGAGTTAATTCCTTCAATAATGAAATCTTTTATAATCTCATATTTGGTTTTGCTCATTTTATCATCATCTTGTCCATACAAGTTTATTTTTATCATACCACTTAAAAATTTTTAAATCAATACCATTATTTAACTTGCAGGCCGCCCCTAAAAAGCAAAGGTAGTTTTCAAAGGGCAGCCTGCTTTTGAATGGTTAAAAGACTTAAAGATCTATATCTTTGAAACTTCTTCCTTTATCTCTTTTAGTCTCTTCATCACATCATTTGCTCCACGGCCAAAATAGTCGTGAAGAATTCTGTATTCTCTGTATAGCTTTTTGTAAATCTCATGGTTTTGCGGATTTGGTTTGTAAGAATAGTCTTTTAGTTTTGCCATCTTCTTTGCAGCCTCAAATATGCTGTCATAACCACCTTTTTCTTTTCCTGCAGCAACTGCACCAAACATAGCAGAACCAAGTGCTGGTGTTTGAGGTGATGCTGATACCTTTATCTCAAGTCCTGTCACATCAGCATAAATCTGCATCAAAAGTTCGTCTTTCTCAGCAATTCCTCCACATGCATAAAGTTCTCTTACCTCAATGCCATGTTCATTGAAGTTGTCAATTATTATCTTTGTGCCATACGCTGTTGCCTCAATCAGTGCCCTGTACATCTCCTCAGGCTTTGTAGTTAAGGTCATGCCAAGCATCATACCAGTGAGGTCTGCATCAACCAGAATTGACCTGTTGCCATTCCACCAGTCAAGCGCCAAAAGACCGCTTTGGCCGGGCCTTAGCACCTTTGCTTTTTCTTTGAGTAGCTGATAGATATTTAGTCCTTTTTGCTTTGCTTCATCATAGTATGTTGGTGGCACGCAGTTTTCAACAAACCACTCAAAATGGTCTCCAACACAGCTCTGACCTGCCTCATACCCATAAAAACCAGGCAAAATACCATCCTCAACATATCCACAGATGCCTGGCACCATCTTCTCTTCGTTCCACAGAAGCATGTGGCATGTAGATGTTCCGATTATCATTAGCATCTTGCCAATATCAGTAATCCCAACAGCTGGCACAGATACATGGGCATCCACATTTGCAATTGCAACAGCTGTCCCAGGATTGAGTCCCATTAGCTTTGCCATCTCTTCTGTGAGCTCTCCAGCTTTTTGACCGATAGGATATATGTCGCGTGACAGCTTTTCGTCAACCACATTTTCAAGCCTTGGATGAAGCGCCATGAAAAACTCTTTTGAAGGATATCCTTCCCTCTTGCTCCAGATAGCTTTATATCCAGCTGTGCATGAGTTTCTCTTTTCAACACCTGTCATCTTCATTACAACCCAGTCAGCAGCCTCTATAAACTTGTCTGCTTCTTCATAAATTTCCGGTGCTTCTTCTAATATTTGCATGATCTTTGGGAAAAGCCACTCAGATGAAATCTTTCCACCATACCTTTGTAAGAACTTTTCTCCTCTCTCCTGTGCTATTTGATTTAGCCTATTTGCATACTTTTGAGCAGCATGGTGTTTCCACAGCTTAACATAGGCATGAGGATGTGATTTGAATTTGTCTATCATGCAAAGCGGTGTTCCATCTTTCTTGATAGGAAGCATTGTACAGGCTGTAAAGTCAATTCCTATTCCAATCACATCGTCTTTGGAAACACCTGCTTTTTTCAAGACATCTGGAACAGTTGTTGCCAAGACTTCTATATAATCCTGTGGATGTTGAAGTGCCCAGTCATGAGGGAGTTTTGTACCATCTGGTAAACTTTCGTCCATAACTCCATGAGTGTACTCTTTCACACTTGTTGCAACCTCTTCACCTGTCTCCACATTTACAAGCACTGCCCTTCCTGACTGTGTCCCAAAATCAATTCCTATACTAAACTTTGCCATAAAAATCCCCCTTTTCCCCTTTTGCTTGTGCATACATGTTTCTTTAAAAATATAGTAACATATATGCAAAAAGAACAAAAGAGAAGGAGTGAAAAAAGTTGTACGTGAACAATTTCACATCCTTCTCTTTTAGATTATAAAATACCCTGGATTCAATACCAAAATTACCTTTCCATCGTAGTCAGTCGAAGTGCCTAAAAGAAGTTTATTTTGCTTTTTAATTTTTTGTAAGTAATTTTCTATTGTATATGGGAAAATATGAGAAACACAGTACTATCTTTATTGTATTTCAAGACTCTCATCTTGCTTTCTAAGCTCAGCTACCTCTTCTATTCTCATCGGCTTTGAAAAATAATAGCCTTGAAATTCATCGCATCCCAATTCCTTTAATATCTCATATTGTTCTTTTCTTTCAACACCTTCAGCAATTGTTTTCAAATTCATTTCTTTTGCCATATAAATGATATTTTTAACAATAACATATTCATTACCAAAAAACTCTATTCTGCTTATAAACTTTTTGTCAATCTTAAGGGCATGAATAGGAAGTGTCAAAAGCAGCTCAAGGGACGAATAACCAGTGCCAAAATCATCTATTGAAATCTTAATGCCTTTTTCATAAAGTTCATTAAAAATTTCTTTTGAAAGTTCTAAATTATTCAAAATTATCCTTTCAGTTACTTCTATCTCAATATCTTTAGAAGTCACATCGTGTTTTTCCAGATATTCGCTTAAAATACCTATCATATTATACATGGCAAACTCTTTGCCTGACAAATTTATAGCAACCGGCACTTTCTTGAAACCATTTTCTTTTATATATTTTATATCTCTGCAAACAATATCCAATATGAGCCTGTTTAAATCATACACAAGGCCGCTCTCTTCTGCAATCTGGATAAACTTGTCTGGGGTCAAAATCCCTCTCTGGGAGTTCCATCTCAGAAGTGCCTCAAAACCGACTACCGTCCTACCATCACGGGATACTTTTGGCTGATATACTAAAAAGAACTGTTTATTTTGAATTCCTCTCAAGATTTCAGACTCAATTTCAACTCTTCTCAAAATCTCTTCTGTCATAGACCTTTCGTAAAACTCATAAAGACTTTTGCCCATATCCTTTCCACGCTTTTTGGCCATTGTGAGGGCAATTTCTGCATTTTGCAAAATTGTATCAGCTTCTGTGCCATCCTGCGGGTATCCAGCAATCCCTATGTTGATGTTTGTATATAACCACTTCCCCATTACACTCCAACTTCTTGAAAATCTTTCTACAAGATTTTCTACAATTTGTACAACCGAAGCTTTCTCTACATCTGTTGTCACTACTACAAATTCATCCCCGCCAAACCTGCTGAAAATCCATTCTCTTGGCAAAAACTTTTTTATCTCCATTGCTATCGACTTTAAAAATTCATCTCCTACTGCGTGTCCAAATATTTCATTGATATAACTAAAATTACCAACCTCAATAAATATTACCCAAAATTTTGAATTCTCTTTCTTGCTCTCCTCTATTCTCTCTCTAATCTTTTCGTTTAAAAAGTTTCTATTTGGAAGCCCAGTTACATCATCATAATATGCAATAAGCTCAATATACCTGTTCAGTCTTAAATCACATGAAACATGGGGTGTTACATCTTCAAATGTCCCCACTATCCTAAATGGTATCCCCTTTTTATAGAGGATGGTGGCACAAACAAAAATCCATCTGCCTTCCTTTAGTTTTACTCTGATAGAAAAACCATTTTGTTTATTCTCTATACTTTCTTTTGCAAGATTTAAAAGGTGGATAAATTCATTTTCAGCCATAAGCTTTTTGACATAGTCCTCAATATTCTCACTTTGTATTGTAAGATACACAACGCCGTCTGACAGATAAATCTTCTTTTCTTTGATATCGTATAGCCAAAATCCTCTTTCTGATTTTATTGCCTGCTCAAACCTTTCAAACTGGGTATCAGTAAGCTCTATAAAATCCTTTATCCATAAATCAACCGAAGTTTCTTTCATACATCCTTTTCATCCTTTCTAAACGAGAATTTATCTACTGCCCCTTTCGTTAGTCTAATTTTACCCTTTTTACCTTTCCAATTCAATGGTTTTTAAGAAAGACAAGCAATTTACTTGGAAATCCAATTGATGTTCTTGATTTAAAACATTGGTCGACTATAATTTTCACTATTTATGTATATTTATTATGTTTACTTAGTAACATAATAAGTTAAAAATGTTACTTGGCTCATTTTACGCACCCCTTAAGCTGTCGCAAACGTTGCAGCAGGATGCAAAATTTTTGTAGGTGTTTTAAAAGAACTTGCCAGGGCATCAAGCACTACTGAAATCAGTGCTCAAACAGTTAGAAATAAAATTTCAAAAGATAAAAAGAGGGATGACAAAAAACAAAACTGATAGTCATTTTTTTCGAAGAGTGATATAATATTATTTGGAATATTCCTATTCAAAATTCCTGGAGGTGAAACAATGATAAGAGCTGCAAGGGTACTTTCAGTGATTGTGACAATTTGCTTTATAACCTTTTCGCTATCATCTTCAATTTTTGCTATATCGAGTCAGCAAGCCCAAGCATCTTTGTTAGAAAAAACTTTCAAAGCAGAGCTTTCAAAAATTCTAAATCCTGACTCTCCTCTTTCATGTGACATAATCACCACCTCAACCGGGCAAAAATCTTTTGGATATGGTTTAAATCTTATTGTCAATGAAACAAAAACTTATAAGGTTTCTTTTGACAGAAAAAATAAAAAATTCTTTGTTCAAACAAAAAAGGACAGTGTAAACAAAATAGTTTTCTTGAATGGACAAAATATTTACACACAAGACCCAAAGGATAACAAGTACGTGCTTAGCACCATACCAGCTACTTTTTGGATAAGCATCAATATGCTTGACAGCTCGATTTCTCAGCCTATAAGCAAGTTTTACCAGAGCATATTGAACTACTTAAACTCTCAATCATCTTCAATTGTAAAAAGTGCGTACAAGACAACAACATCTGTTGGTTCAAAAAAGATAAGCTGCTGGCAACTTAGCGCTACCTTGCCAAGCAAGGTTTTAGAACCTGCGTTTAAAGAATTTTTATCTACATCTTCAAAATCTGCACTTTCTCAGCTAAGCATTATGCTCGATGTTTATTTAAAATCTTTGACAGACGATGAAAAGAAGGCTTTGAGATCTTTAAACATCGATGTAAGTAAACTCTCATCAAGCGAGATTTCAAAACAGCTTGAAAGCAATCTTTCCAAGCTTATTAGCTCAATAAAATTGGATGATTATAAGATAAGCTTTTATGTTGACGAAAAGACAGGAAAAGTTGTAAAGATAATAATTAAAAATTCACTTGCAACCGGTGGTGGAGTTTCATCAAGAGTTGAAATAACAAATATTTTGACAGGAAATGACGTTAAGTTTCCTCAAATTTCTCAAAATATGATAAAACAACAATCCAGTCAGGTAGACTTAGTCGGTCTTTTGAAATTAATCGAGAATTTTGTTACTAAAATGCAGCAAATAAAATAAACATGTAATTATGTAAATTAATATCTTGGGCTGCCGCATAATTTGATATTTGATAAAAGTGCGGCAGTCTTTTTTTATCCCTTTCATCTCTCAATCTGCCTTACCCAACTTTTGTAATATTTTTTTAAACAAATTCACACAAACTACTTTTATAATTTTTTTATTGCGATGTCTCTTATGTATGCTCAAAAGAAGGTGACGTGGCAATGAAAAAGGGATTCTATATATTGCTACTAACTTTATTAGCGTTTGCAGTTATGGTAGTATTTCCTGCGCAAACTTTTGCACAAAAGGATCAGATTAAGATTCCTGTGCTTGTGTATCATTACTTTGCAAAAGACTTAAAAGAGGCACAAGAGGTAAAAAACACTAACTCTAAAGAAGACAAAACAAACCTTATTGCAAAAAAGAGGCTAAAAAGCCTCTTTTTTTATTTGCCAAATTTTAAATATATAAGCGTGGCTGCAACCGCTACAGCTGCGCTTATGAGCTTGTTCAGAAGAAAAAGCGAAACATGGGCAGGAGCAAATGTTGCCACAAATGCCAGCTGAGGACCCAATGCCGAAGCTGCCGTCATGCACAGGGCAGATGCTAAAATTTTTGACCTTTTGTCCATCTTATCAAAAAGGTAAAGTGTAGGAACACAGTTCACAAGCAGCATCAACATTCCTTCCAGCCCTGCTTGATTTAAAGTATATGAACCTTTCAAAAGCCTGAATCTATTTATTAGAAAATTGTATATAACTGTAAAAAATACATAGCTGCCACCAATTAAAACTGCCATTTTAAGCGGAAGGACTATACAGTCTTGCAAAGCTGTTTTTATAGGAAATAAAGCTTTGCTTGTTAATATATGGTATCCCAATAACGCAAGTCCTACAAGGTTAACAAAGGTCATTGTACTACCCAAAAATTTCATTGCAGTTATCAAAAAACGCCATCCTCTTGAAACCCCAATGGCAAGCACAAAAGTAACAATCACAACAATAGCTACCAGTTTTAATGTCCTCAGTACATTATATCCCCAAAGCATGCTTGTAAACACGACTGCAATGGGAATACATCCAATTCCAATAAGACTTCCTTTTATAAAATCCTCTTTTGACTCACCTTTTAAAATTCCAAATGCAACAGGGTATGTAAAACCAATGGTTGCTCCCAAATTTGAGCTAAGTAGAATACCGCCTATTACCTTAGCCATTTCATCTTTTGATACTTGCTGGGATATATGATACCCACCCATATCTATAGGTAAAAAACAAGAAATTAATATTGCACTGTCGGTATGAAAAAGCTGCGCTAAAAACTTTGAAGGTTTTACCAGCAACATACCCAAAAATGGATATAAATAAAGAATGCCCAGCATCGAAAAAACGGCTTTTGCCATGATTATAAAGCCTTCTTCAATTTTTGACCCAAGTTTGAGCTTGTCACCAAAGATTTTATCAATAACACCTGTTGCAAAGGCTATTGAAAATAACATAAACAAGATTTTGCTCAGTTGCATCTTTAAACTCACTTCTCAAATTTCATTTGTTTAGAGTTATTTTACCACAAATTTAAATCTTCTGCCTTTTCGTCATCAAAAGTTTTGCTTAAAAAGACGATCGCCACAGCCACACCCTCATCTCATTAGTCCCCCTATTTGCCCAAGCATAATAAGGAATGAGCTTTATTTTTGCTGGAACAAACTTTGGCCTGTGACTCTTGTAAAGCTCTTCTCCAAAATCATCTTCTGCCATCCTAAAACCATCTACTTCAACTGTGTACAAACCTCCTAAAATATTGCTATCGAATTCTAACTTGCATTTGCCATTTACATCAACAAAAACCAAATGCAAATCCTTGCCATTGTCTGCTTCTTCTGCACAAAATACAACCGGGCCTTTCACAACTGCTACTTTACCTACATTACTCCTCACCTGCGGGTGTGAACTTACCATCTTAACCTCTGTTGGAATCTTTAATACAACTTGGTCATTTTCTTTCCACAACCTCTCAATGCAAACATAGCCGCTGGGCAGTTTCTGCATCTCCTCTTTCTTCCCATTTACATAAACCTCATAGTTTTCACACCAGCCTGGAATCCTAAGATAAAGCTTAAATCTTGCCTCTTTTGAAGGTTTTAAATCTATCTTGACCATGTCTTCAAAAGGATAACTTGAGACTTGTTGGAGTAAAACCTTAACACCACCTACTTCAACCTGGACACTGCTGCCAATGTATAAATTCACGTAAATCCCATCATGGTTGTAGCTATAAACATACCTTCCTAAAGACGCTAAAAGCCTTGCAACATTTGGCGGACAGCACGCACATCCAAACCAAGGTTGACGTTCGGGTTTTACGTGGTGTCTGTCAAACCTCTTTTCCACTTCTTTCGGATATACCTCAAGAGGGTTCACATAAAAATACTTTTTACCATCCTGCGACATAGAACCAATAACGGTGTTATAAAGAGCCCTTTCTACAACATCGTAATACTTAGCATGCGGCTCTATTTTGTTTAAGCGATGCGCAAAAAAGATAAGACCTACAGATGCACAAGTCTCAGCATACGCTGCATCACTTGGCAAATCATACTCAAATGTAAATGCCTCACCATGAGCAGATGAACCAATTGCACCTGTAATATACATCTTCCTCTTGACTATGTCATCAAAGAGAGTCTTGCACACATCAAAAAGCTCTTTATCCTGTGTATATGCTGCAACATCTGCAGCCCCAGAATAAAGATAAACTGCTCTGACTGCATGACCAACAGCCTCTTTCTGCTGCCTTAAAGGTTTGTGTGCCTGCAAATACTCCCTGCCAAGACTTTTAAACCCTGGCCAGTGACTTTTTTTCTCTCTTTTTTCATACTCAATATCAAAGTAGTAAGGCTCTTGACCTCTTTCATCAACAAAAAACTTTGCAAGCTCTAAATATTTTCTATCCCCTGTCACTTCATAGAGCTTTACAAGCGCAAGTTCAATCTCTGGATGACCATCATACCCAGGGATTTTACCTTCTTCTTTGCCAAAAATGCTGTATATGTGGTCTGCAAGCTTTTTTACAATCTCCAAAAGGCTTGTTTTGCCAGTTGCCAGAAAATGTGCACAACCTGCCTCTATCATGTGCCCTGCAGTGTAAAGCTCATGACACTCTTCTAAATTGGTCCACCTTTTACCCTTTTCTTTGATGGTAAAATATGTATTGAGGTATCCATCTTCCCACTGAGCCTTACCAATCAGCTCTATGACCTCGTCAATCTTCTTTTCCAAATCAGGATTTGGGTACTTTTCAAGAACATATGAAGCTGCTTCAAGCCACTTTGCAACATCGCTATCTTGAAAAACAAACCCTTCAAATTCGCCTTCCTCAAATCCTGCTGCTATCCTGAAATTCTTTATTGCATGGCTTTTGACTGGAATATCGACATTATCATTAAGTATCTCCCATTGATATGGAACTACCACATCTTTCACAAGGTCTATATATTTTTTCCATAACGCGTCTGTGATTGAAACATCTTTTATTCTGGGAGAATTCAAATAGCTTATAAAATCTTTATCTTTCATATTTTTCACCTGCCTAAAATATTTTTTATTTTTCTAAACTAATTTTATTTTCTAATATTTTTATTCATTTTTCAAGATGAAAAATCTAAAATTACCTAAGAAAATTAGCTAAATCTTTTTAAACGACACTCAAATTTATCAATGGAAAATATAAATTTTCACCAAATTGTCTCTTTTGTTTTTGTACATATTTTTATTACCTTATTTTGGTTTATATTTGAAAAAGATAAGTAAAATCAAGCTCTTTGCTTGTTTTTTGAAAGTGTTTATCTTTAGTGCAAAACCTCTACAATTCCTTGTACTCCTCTCATTTTAAAACATCAAAATAACAATTGAAATAAAGCTTTCCGGGGAATATAATTTTGTAATCATCTGAAATCAACTTAAATCACTAAGTTAAAGGAGGAATTTTAGCTTGTTTGAGAAGCTCAAAAGAATTCTCATAGGAAAACCTCTACCAAACGAAGCTGAAAAGACAGAAAAGTATGGTGTGCTGTGGGGCCTTCCCATTTTGTCAAGCGATGCTATATCATCTGTTGCGTACGCTGGACAAGAAATTTTGTATGTCCTTTTGCCTACAATAGGATTTCTCGCTTTTAAAGAAATATCTGTTGTAACTGCCGCAATCATAATACTTCTTTTTATTTTAATGCTTTCTTACAGGCAAACTATTGAAAACTATCCAAATGGCGGCGGTGCTTTTATTGTCGCGAAGGATAACCTCGGCGTTTTGGCAGGCATTGTGGCAGGAGCAGCTTTGTCAGTTGACTACATCTTGACAGTAGCAGTTTCTATCTCGTCGGGTGTTGACCAGATTGTAACCGCACTTGAATTTTTAAAGCCTTATAAGATTGCCCTGTGTCTATTTTTAGTTCTATTTTTGATGATTGGAAATTTACGAGGAATAAGAGAATCATCCAGAATATTTGGTATACCTGCTTATGCTTTTATGTTTTCAATTTTGGCTTTAATTATAGGGGGATATATAAAGCTAAAAACTGGATATGTTCCACCTGAGCCTAAAATAAATTATTCTCCACATCCGGTTACACTAGTTTTACTTTTAAAGGCATTTGCAAGCGGGTGCACAGCACTGACCGGTATTGAAGCTGTATCAAATGCTGTTCCAAACTTTAAAGACCCGGCAACAAAACATGCTAAAACTGTTTTGCTTTTATTATCGTTGATAATCCTTGTGTTATTTGGTGGAACAACACTTTTGGCAACACACTACCATATAGTTCCTACTGAAGGTGCTATGCTTGTTTTGATGGCACAAGAAATATTTGGCAAAAGTATTATGTATTACATTGTTGCTGCAACAACCTTTATAATCCTTGTTTTTGCTGCAAACACTGCATTTTCGGGCTTTCCAATGCTTGTTGCTGTCATGGCAAAAGAAGAATTTGTTCCAAGACAGCTGAGCATGAAAGGTGATAAGCTTAGCTACTCAAATGGAATTATCATCCTTGCTTTGGTATCCGCACTTTTGATTGTAGCATTTAATGGTAACGTCACAGCACTCATTGGACTTTATGCGGTTGGTGTTTTTATATCATTTACACTATCTCAATCAGGTATGTTTGTAAGATGGCTTAAGAACAAAGGTAGTCATTGGCACATAAAAGCATTTATAAACGGATTTGGTGCACTCACAACATTTGTTGTTGTCATTATAATTGCAATAACTAAATTCAAAGAAGGTGCGTGGATTGTTGTTCTTTTAATTCCTCTACTTGTCTTTGCAATGATAAAGGTAAAGCTTCATTATATTGCCGTTGCCGACCAGTTAAGAGTAACGCCTGAAGATAAAGAACTTTTGGATGTTGAACACAATATATATAGAAACAGGGTTATTGTTCCAATTGAAAGTTTAAACAAGGCAAGCATTCGTGCTTTGAGATTTGCAAAGACAATCTCAGACAATGTAATTGCTTTTAATGTATCAATAAATGAAGAGCAGGCAAAAAAGCTCCAAGAAAGATATAAAATACTCAACTGCTCCATCCCACTTGTAATAAGGTATTCACCTTATAGAAAAATATTAGAACCGCTTTTAGAGTATATAAAGTCAGAAGAATATAACTACCAAAAGGGTGACATGATAACAGTCATCATACCCAAATTTACCGTACAGCGCTGGTGGCAAAAAATTCTGCACAACCATACATGGCTGTTTATAGAAAAAGAACTTTTAAAACACAAGCACATTGTTGTATCTGTCATGCCACTGCAGCTGAAAGATGATGATGTGGTTTTGAAGAAAAAGAATAAACCTTTGTGGAAGATATTAGAGGAAGACTAAGTAATAAAAAAAGGACATAGCCAACTGCTTTGCGCACGCTGGCTATGTCTTTTTATTTTTTCTGCCATATTTCTGCCCACATTTATTTATACGCATTTCTCATAATTCCTACTGTCTCCTCAAAAGAAAGCTTATACGGGTCAACCTCAAAAAGTCCACCCATTGTTTTTATAGCGTTGTCAGCAAGCTTTTCAATCTCATCCTCTTTAATTCCATAGTCAGACATCTTTAAATTCCCAACTCCACACTCTTCCTGAAGCTTTTTCATTGCCTTGACAAATGCAAATGGTCTTTCATCCTCTGGTAAAGAATCTACATCAACACCCATTGCTCTTGCAAGCTGGATATACCTTTGAGGCACTTTTGATGCAAAGAAGGTGTGATAAGCCTCAGACAGCATTATAAGCCCGGCACCGTGTGGCAAATCTGGATAAAATGCAGAGAGTGCATGTTCCATTGAATGCTCTGATGTACAGCTGGAAGTCGACTCAACAAACCCTGCCAAAGTGTTTGCAAGTGCTACATATGTTCTTGCCTCTATATTTGTCCCATCTTTTACACAAAGCGGCAAGTATTTTGCTATAAGCTCAACACTTTTGAGTGCAAACATATCACTTACTGGAGTTGCAATCTTTGCAATATATCCTTCAACCGCATGGAAGAAAGCGTCAAACCCCTGATATGCAGTAAGATGCGGCGGTACACTTAGCATAAGCTCTGGGTCTACAACCGACAAAGTTGGGAATGTGTTCTGGTTGCCATAGCCTATCTTTTCGTTTGTCTCTTCATTTGTTATAACAGTCCAAGGGTCAGCCTCTGTTCCAGTTCCAGCTGTTGTTGTTATTGCAACAATTGGAAGTGCACCATTTACAGGTACTTTGCCTTTGCCTGTACCGCCTACTATATAATCCCAGTAATCACCATCGTGTTTTGCCATCAGAGCGATGCTTTTTGCAGAGTCGATGCTGCTTCCACCACCAAGACCAATTACAAAGTCACACTTTTCTTCTTTTGCAATCTTTGCTCCTTCCATTACATGCTTTTTAATAGGATTTGGCAAAATCTTATCAAATACAACATACTCAATTCCCTTTTCTTTTAATATCGCTGTAAGCCTGTCCAGATAACCATACTTTTTCATAGATGTTCCAGCAGATATGACAATCAGAGCTTTCTTTCCGGGCAAATTTTCGTCTTTGAGCCTGTTCAAACTTCCTGGTCCAAATAAAATTTTTGTGGGTATAAAATAATTGAAAACCAAGTTTTCCATCATGTATTACCTCCACATTTGTAAATTTGAAAATACTAAAATACAAGCTCTTTTAAGTTTATAGTATAATATACTTGATATCGTTTACAAGAGTGCACTTTTTTGATATAAAGTATCATAGATGATACCAAAGGAAGGTGTTTTTTCTATGTCCCAAAAGCAGAAGGTTAAAGAAGCAACATGCGAGATTGAAGTTGCATTCGAGGTAATAGGTGGAAAATGGAAGCCTTTGATTTTGTGGTATTTGGGAGAATACGGAACACTTAGATTTGCTCAGATTCAGCACCTTATTCCTGACATCACTCACCGCATTTTAACTAAGCAGCTGAGAGAGCTTGAAGAGCATGGACTAATTAGAAGAAAGGTATACCCTGAAGTTCCTGTGAAAGTAGAGTACAGCCTCACTGAGAAAGGAAAAGAAGTATTGCCAATTTTGGATATGATGTGCGACTGGGCTGACAAGTATGATTATTTTGGGTATAAGATAAAGTACAATTTATGCAATGAAGAGCTGTGCAATCTACAAGAAGAGTAGTCTCTTAAAAATGCAAAAAATCTCATCAACGAAGATTCGGAGGTATAGTTAAAAATGTACCTTTTTGTATATGGTACTCTTCTTTCTCACAACAGCCATAATTATCTTTTAAGTGGATGTAAATTTATTGGAAAAGCGGTGTTAGAAGGCTATGGACTCTACAAAGTCAGCTGGTACCCTGCAATTGTGCCAAAAGAAGGCTCAAAAGTAGCAGGAGAGGTATATGAGGTTGATGAGACTCTAATCAAGGAAATAGACAATTTTGAAGATGAAGGTGAGCTTTACAGACGGCAAGAGGTAGAGGTCATTCTAAATGATGCTGAAGTTCTGAGGACGTGGACATATGTGTATTTACTTGATGTTGATGAAAAAGACTACATTCCCTTCGAAAAGCAGCCTTGGAGAGAATAAGGCAAAAAGGCTTTATTCTCTCTTTTTTTTGTTACACCTATCTAACCATTTTTTATACTCCAACACGTTTCAAAAAATTTTCTCAAATAACTTTACACTTTGCAAAAAATCATTTATAATATAACTGTATTAATACTCATAGTACAGTTAATACAGAAAAGTGGTGAAGTAAATGTTCGAGATTGACTGGAAGAGCAGAATCCCAATCTACAAACAGCTTGTGGAGAGGATAAAAGAGCTAATCTTAAAGGAGGTTTTGAAAGAAAATGAACAGTTGCCATCTGTGAGGTCTCTTTCAAAAGAGCTCACCATCAATCCAAATACAATCCAAAAAGCATATCAAGAGCTTGAAAGAGAAGGTTATATTTACTCAATCCCTGGCAAGGGAAACTTTGTTGCACCTGTAAAATCAAAGATAAAAGCCGAAAAGGAAGAAAAGATAAAATCTCAATTCAAAAAAATTGTTTTTGAGGCATTATTCATTGGAATTTCGAAGGATGAACTTATCAAACTTATTGAGGAAATTGAAAAAGAGCTAAAAGGAGGCGATAACTCTTGATAAAAGTAGAAAATGTTTATAAAAGATTTGACGAGGTTGAGGCATTAAAGGGAGTAACTCTCAAAATTCAAAGAGGTTCTATCTTTGGAATTGTTGGAAGAAACGGTGCTGGCAAAACTACCTTGTTAAAAATTCTGACAGGGGTGTACAAACAGGACAGTGGCATAGTTTCTATTGAGAGCAAATCTGTGTTTGAAAATCCGCAGGTAAAGTCAAAAATATTTTTTGTACCAGACAATCCATACTTTTTTGGAAGCTTTTCAATTTATGATATGGCAAATTTTTATAAAGGAATTTATAATAGCTGGGACAGCCACCACTTTGAAAATCTTTTAAAGATTTTTAATCTTCCACTGAAAAAAAGAATCTCAAAATTCTCAAAAGGTATGCAAAAACAATGTGCAGTCCTTTTTGCTCTCTCATCACGTCCAGAGGTACTTGTACTGGATGAGCCTTTTGATGGTCTTGACCCTGTTATAAGGCAGAGTGTAAAAAAGCTGCTAATAGAAGATGTTGCCGATAGAAGCACAACAGTAATAATATCATCCCACAATTTAAGAGAACTTGAAGATTACTGCGACACTATTGCAATTCTTCATGAAGGAAAAGTGTTGCTTTGCAGCAATATAGAGGAGTTGAAATTGGATACTTGCAAAATTCAAGCTGTGTTCAAAAAGAATTTTCTACCTGAAAGTTTGAGTAGATTCAAGGTAATCTCTTACTCTAAAAAAGGTAATATTGAGGTAATCATTGCAAAGGGCAACAGAGAAGAAATCTTAGATACATTAAAAGGATTTGAACCGGTGGTACTTGATATTCTGCCCCTTTCGCTTGAGGAGATATTTATCTACGAAATGGGAGGGTTGAAAGATGAGCTTGTCCAAATCTTGGATTAATAAAAGATTCTTTTTTGTGACTCTTAAAAGGTTTTGGTTTGTAGGAGTTATATATTTTTTGGCTTTGTCAGTAATTCCATTTTCTATTATCTTGTTTGAATTACCTCTACTTTCAAGATATCCTAATTACCACATAATTTCTAAGGATGTTGTACTAAGGACTCAAGGATATTGTATTTTTGTCAGTTTACTAATTTCTTTTGCCCTCTGCTCACTTGTATTTAATTATTTACATTCAAAAGATGCTGCAGACTATATTCACAGCCTTCCTCCAAAACGAATATCCCTTTATATCTCAAATGTACTGTCTTCTCTTTTGCTATTAATGCTGCCAATAATGATAAATACTTCTATTTTGATATTGTTAAAATTAGCCCTAGAAAACAAATTCCAAATAGAATTGAATGAGATACTGATATGGGGCTTAAATATAACTGCCTTATCTTTACTATTTTTTTCAGTTGCAACATGCTGTGCAATTATTACAGGCACACCTTTTGTCCAGATTTTTCTGAGCTTTGTTGTACTTATGCTGCCTTCATTTTTATATTACACTTTCATCTCAAACCTCAAAAGCTGGGTATTTGGTTACTATCCATCGCCAAGCAGCACGGTTGTTGAAAAGATAAACCCACTTTTAAGAATTATTGCTCCCGTGCCACCTTCTTCTTCACTTAAATCAATTGAGTACGCTGCATACTTTAGTATTTCAATTTTTTTGATTGTTCTTGGAGCCATGTTATATAAGCTTCGCAAGATTGAAAGCGCAGGACAATCTATTGTATTTGAGTTTTTCAAGCATATTTTTAGATACGGTGCTGCTCTGTGCGGTGCACTTTTAGTGGGACTGTATTTTCCTTATCTTAACCAGGAAAAATATTATGCTTTAGCAATATTGGGATATTTAATTGCCTCTTTCATATGCTTTTTATTTGCAGAGATGATTTTAAGCAAGCGGATAAATGTTTTCAATAGGTCACTTTTGAGGTATATTTATTTTGTAATTTTCTTGTTAATAGTAATTGGAGTAATAAAATCAGACCTATTCGGCTTTGAAAAATACGTCCCGCAGGAAGAGGAAATCCAAAGTGTAGTTTTTAAAGATTACATCTTTTTGTGGAATACTTTTGAGGAAGGAAACATTCATAAAAATCCAGAAATAATTAAAATGATTACCAATCTTCACCGAGAAATTATCAGACAAAAACAAGTACTTTTAAGACAGAAAGATTCTAATTCTCCATTCAATACAACTCTTTATATAACCTACAATTTAAAAGACGGCAAAAAGATAAAGAGAATGTATGAGATAGATGTTTTACAGTTGTCAAGTTATTTAAAGCCTCTTTATGAAAATCATGCATTCAAATATAATATTTATACTATTTTGAAAATCTCTCCCTCAAATGTGAAGTCAATTTCATTTGATAAATACTACAATTATTCTCCTGCATCTGTATACCAAAACTCAAAGTTTTCTATTAAGCCCTTTGACATATCTGAATTTTTAAAGATATTAAAAAATGAGATATACAATGAAAAATTTGAGGACATAATTAACCAAACAAAAATTCCCTGGGGATATATTTGCATTGAACTTAAAAAGGCAATCCGCACGGGCAAAATCCCATCTTTTGATGTAGCAGTTCCATTTGAAAAAAGTTTTACAAAGTTAGAAAAATGGCTGACTAAAAAAGGATACATTAGATTTGCTCGCATCATGCCAGATGAGATAAGTTATGCTATCATAGGAAAGTATGATAAACCAGAGAAATTGATGGATACATTGATGGCAGATATAAATTTTGGGGCTATTAAACAGGTAAAGAAAATAAAAGATAACACTTTGATAGATAAATATCTGCGCCTCTGTGAAAATCCGAATCATTTTAGTAGTTATAAGACTTCAAAAAAGGAGATATATTACATTATCTTTTTTGGAAAATCGCAGAGAATTCTCTACGTAGGGATTTTGAAAGATTTATAAAAAAACCGGGCTTTTGCCCGGCTTTATTTTCTTTATTTTATTGTAACTCCCTTAAAACTTGATAAAATCAGTGTAAATCTTTATTTTCTAAACTTTTAAAGCTCTTTGTAAACAAATCTTTACCATACTTTTTCTTTCGCTTTTCTGCCACCTTATAGCAATATTCATCCTCTCTTGGCAACACTGCAACAATATTCATTACTTTCTTTGATGGAACAAGAGCGTATACAACTCTAATGCCAATATCCTTGAACTTTATTTTGAAAAACCCTGTCAAGTTAGTTGTATGCTTGCTTCCAAGTGGCTTACCATATCCACCCCTACTTTGAGAAAGTGGATTTTTGCTAACTTTCCATATACCAGCCAAGACTATTTTCTGAGTTTGTTTATCAAGTTTAAAAAGTTCTTTTTTAGCTTCTGGCAAAAAAGTTACTTGCCACATTTTATTCTATCTCCACCGATTCTGCTAACTTATCAATTTCTTCAAGTGTAAAGCCAGCTTCTTCAACCACTTGTTCGAAAGTAGAACAATCTTCTTGTTTTAAATTTTCAGTTCTTTTGAGGGCCAGCAGTAGTAGTTTATAGTCCTCTTGGGTCTCTACAAGTTGGTCATATAAGTCAATAGGTATTATAACAGCCTGGGGCTTGTTGTTTTTGATAACAAGAAAATTCTTTTTCTTTTTAGCAACTTCATCAATAATTTTTGAAGCTCTGCCTCTCGAAAGTTCACTTATCGAAATCATGTGCGAAACTAATTCTTTCAAGTTGTGAAACTTCATTTGTTGAGTACTTAATTTAACTTCTGACATTTTTCCACCACCCTTCATCGCTCCTCTATTTGAAATTATACATGAAGTACACAAGAATTTCAATAAAAAGTTAATGAAAATTTTCATGATTTTTTTTAAGATAATACTTTAAAAAAATAGGCCGCCAGAGCTAAAATATTTGATATACTGGCAGCCTTTTTTGTTTTATTTTATCCTCTCAATCTTTGTCCCCTGAGGGGTGTCAAGAACAATATAGCCCAAGCTTTTGAGCTCATCTCTTATTCTATCCGCCTCGGCAAAGTTTTTCGCCTTTCGTGCCTGATTTCTCTTTTTAACCAACTCTAATATCTCTTGGGGAATAGCCTCTTCTTTTTCGCTATATTGCTCCAAGATTCCCAGTATACTGCAAAGCTCTTTCAATGTATCTTTTGCAAAAGTTAAAGTTTCTTTTGAGCAAGAATTAGCATATGTGTTAATTTCTCTTACCATTTCGAACAAATACCCTGTTGCCTCGGCAGTATTCAAGTCATCTTCCATTGCATCTATAAACTTTGCTTTTAGATCTTCAATCGCAGCTTTTAGCATATCATCATTTTCAGATGAAGAGGCTGCATTTTGAATCAAAAACTCAAGATTTTCATAGCAGGTATAAATTCTTTTGAGTGCCACCTCTGCCTGTTCAATAAGGTCTATACTGAAATTAAGAGGCTTTCTATAGTGAGCCTGAAGCATGAAAAGCCTCAGAGCCTCTGGATGGTACTTTTCTATGATCTCACGCACAGTAAAGAAATTCCCAAGCGACTTTGACATCTTCTCATTGTTTATATTCACATACCCATTGTGTAGCCAAAAACGCGCGAAAGGCTTTCCTGTTGCAGCCTCGCTCTGTGCAATCTCATTTTCATGATGAGGAAAGATCAAATCCTGTCCGCCTGCATGAATGTCAATGGTCTGCCCAAGGTATTTCATTGCCATAACAGAACACTCTATATGCCAGCCTGGTCGACCCTCACCCCAAGGTGAACTCCATGCCGGCTCACCCTCTTTTTTAGCCTTCCACAGGGCAAAATCAAGCGGGTCTTCTTTCTTTTCGTTCGGGTCAACGCGCGCGCCAGCCATCAGCTCTTCAATGTTCTTGTGAGAAAGCTTTCCATACTCAGCAAATTTTCTTGTTCTAAAATACACATCACCATCAACAACATATGCATAACCTTTGTCAATCAGCCTTTGTATCAGGGCTATCATATCTTCTATCTCTTCTGTTGCCCTTGGATTTTTGGTTGCTCGCTTGACATTTAGCCTGTCTGCGTCTTTGTAATACTCTTGTATGAATCTTTCAGCAAGTTCAAAGACGGTTATGCCCTCTTTGTTTGCTCTGTTTATCATCTTATCTTCTACATCTGTAAAGTTTTGAATGTAGATAACCTCATATCCTTTGTACTCAAAATACCGCCTCAAAGTATCAAACACAATCAAAGGCCTTGCATTTCCAATGTGGATAAAATCATAGACAGTTGGACCGCATACGTACATCTTTACTTTGCCTTCTTCTAAGGGTTCAAACTCCTCTTTTGTCATTGTCAGAGTGTTGTAAAGCTTCATACTCTTTTAATCTCCTTTCGTACTCGACAAGTTTTTTCTCCAAAGCCTCTATCTTGGCCTCAAGCCTGCAAATCTGCATTGCAAGCGGGTCGGGAAATCTTACCTGGTCAAGCTGTTCTTCAACAGTTGGCTTTTCCTTTTTCTCCTTTCTGACAACTCTTCCTGGCACACCAACTACAGTCGAGTTCTCTTCAACCTCGCGAAGAACAACTGCGTTTGCACCAATTTTTGTATTGTCCCCTACTTTGAATGGTCCTAAAACCTTTGCACCAGCACCAATTAAGACGTTGTTTCCAATTGTTGGATGACGCTTACCTTTTTCTTTTCCTGTGCCGCCCAACGTCACGCCCTGGTAAATCAGAACATCGTCGCCAATCTCAGCTGTCTCACCAATGACAACACCCATGCCATGGTCTATAAATACCCTTCGACCAATCTTGGCACCGGGATGTATCTCAATACCAGTTTTGTGCCTTGCACGCTGGGAAATCCACCTTGCAATGAAGTACATCCTGCGGTTGTAAAACCAGTGAGCTATTCTGTGGTATATAATAGCCCACAGGCTTGGATACAAAAGAGTTTCCAGCCTGCTCTTGCAAGCCGGGTCCTTTTCCATGATAACATCCATCTCTTCTTTGATCATCCTGAAAAATCTAAACATACTCTCAAAAACTCCTTTACAAACCTATAAAAATTCTTAATTTAATTATACCACGTTTTGAAGAATTCCAATCGTTTTAGTATGTTTTCTTTACCCACAATCTCTATTATCTCCACAAGCTCGGGTCCGTGAGTTTTGCCAGTCAACACAACTCTTATCGGCATAAATAGGTTTTTGCCCTTGTAACCTGTCTCTTTTTGAATCTCTTTGAAAAGTAGCTTAATAGCTTCAGGTGTCAATTCACTGAGCTGAGTTACTTTATTCTCAAAGACATTTATTAAATCTTTCACATGCTCCCATTTTAAGACCTCTTTTGCCTCATCTTCTTCTATTTTGACTTCATTGTTAAAGAAGATATCAACCCTGTCTTTGATCTGAGATAGATAATCCAGTCCTTCATACACAGATTTTACTATCTTCTTGAGCCATTCAAATTTGGACTGTGCCTCATCCTCTTTGATATATCCTGCTTCAACAAAGTACGGTATGCACATCTGGGTAAGTTCATCCAATGATTTTAGTTTAATGTGCTGAGAGTTTATATAATTTAGCTTATCGATGTCAAATATTGCAGGATTTTTGGAAACTCTTTCTAATGAGAAATTCTCAATTAGATACTCCATGTCAAATATTTCTTTATCCTCTGGTGGTGACCAACCAAGCAGAGCCAAGAAGTTTATAAGTCCTTCTTTTAAATACCCTTGCTCTTTGTACTGCTCAACCCAAGTAGAGCCGTGGCGCTTTGACATCTTTGTTCTGTCTTTTCCAAGTATAAGCGAAACATGAGCAAACTGCGGAAGTTCAAACCCAAGCGCATTGTAAATTAGAATCTGTCGCGGAGTGTTTGAAAGATGCTCTTCACCTCTTATAACATGCGAAATCTTCATTAAGTGGTCATCTATGACAACTGCAAAGTTATATGTGGGAATTCCATCAGATTTGACAATTACAAAGTCGCCTATGTCATCACTCAAAAACTCAACATCGCCTCTTACCAAATCATGAACAACTATTTTCACACCTTCTGGCACTTTAAATCTCACAGTAGGTTTTCTTCCTTCTGCCTCAAGCTTTCTCTTTTCTTCATCAGTGAGATTTCTGCACTTTCCTGTATACCTTGGCATCTGACCTTTTGATAAAAGCTCTTGTCTTTGAGCCTCAAGCTCCTCTTCTGTGCAGTAACAATAGTATGCGTAGCCTTTTTCAAAAAGAACATCAACATATTTTTTGTAAATATCCACTCTTTCTGTTGATCTATAAGGCCCATAAGGTCCCCCTACCTCAACACCTTCATCCCACTCAATCCCAAGCCATCTCAAGCTTTCGATGATAACCTTTTCGGACTCAATAGACGATCTTTCTAAGTCTGTGTCTTCTATCCTTAATATAAACTTTCCACCATATCTTTTGGCAAAAAGGTAGTTGAAAAGTGCTGTTCTTGCACCGCCAATGTGAAGGTGCCCTGTTGGGCTTGGTGCAAATCTTGTTCTTACTTCCACTGTATACTTCAGTCCTTTCTTTTGAATTTTATGAATTATTTCTGTATCTCAATAACTCATTTATTTTATCCTTTAGGAAAGAATTAAAAACATATTCTCTTTTTTAAAGTATAATCTTTGAAAATTCTATAGTCAATGCAAAAAACAATAGCCTATTTAATTTTCAATGGATATTTTAAAATCTTCTCAACTTTTTTATATCTAATATCTCGTGGTCTTTTTCATCCTGTTTCTTTTCTTTTTTAGATAATAGTTTTACTTTTTTTCCTGGTTTACGTGTGTCATTAGCCTTTGTGATTAAATCTTTTCTACTAAAATCCATTTTAATTTTTAGATGCTTTACTTTTTTAATAGTATTAAATGTTTTAAGTAACAACCTTTCAATCTGAACATACAGTGCAAATCTCCTGATTGCAATTTCTAAAAGAAAAAGAAAAATGCAAAGAATAATAAGAAAATTACTCAAATCCTGCTGAGAGTACACTTCTTTAAGTTTACCCTTATAGATATCTTCAGGATTTTTTACAACTTTTGCATTTGACAGTGCAATAAACTGCTCAAACCTGCTGCTGTCAAAATCCACTCTAAATTCATCAGAGTAATTTATAGAGTATAAAAAGGTGGACATTTTTGTTTTTCCATCTTCAGTCACAGAAGCAACAAAGGTGTAATTCCCCGGCATAAATTCAGCCGTTGTTTCAAACTTGTCAGGTGAAGTCCTTTTCATTTTTAACATCTTCTCTGCACCATTTGGATAGATGCACTTTAGAGTTGCAGTAGCACTGCTTTTAAACTTCCCATTTATACTGACAACAAGCCCTTTTTCCTTTTGCACATCAAAAGTAAAACTGTCATCTTCGGCACCCTTTTCAAGCCATTTGAAAAGATTTGAAAAAAACTTTGAAAATTTGTCCCACATCACCCAGTCACGCGACCAGCTGCCGTTTAAGTCTGAACACCACGCAGCAGTTTTGCCAAGCCCATATCTCCAAACTGTCAAAATAGGCTCATCCTCATCACTTACAAGAAGACTTGTTGCAATATCCTTTTTTGTTGTGGCAATGTAACCATAAAGCGGCGGATATGAAGAAAAGGCAGAGTTTATAGGATTTGTCTCAACAACCTTAGGAACAAATTTTTTCTCCTTTATATACTTTCCTTTTATAATCTTTGCCTCTTTCAAAAACACATCAATTAGGTTTGAAGCATCCTTGACATAATAAAATCTCCCTGAGGTATATGCTGCCATCCAGCTCAAAATTGGCGCATTTATAGAAGAACCTACGCCAATTGTTGTAATCTTTATATTATTTCTTTTAGCAATACTTGCTGGATATTCATAACCGCCCTCCTCACCATATCCGTCAGTGAGAAGAACAATCACTTTGTCTTTGGCTTTAGATTTTCTAAGCGTATTGACTGCTTCAGTTAGTGGTGGAATTATAGCTGTCCCACCACCTATCTGAATTCCGGAGATGTTTTCTATAACCTCATTTTTACTTTTTAGTTTCCCAAACTTGCTTGCCCAGTAGAAGTTATGGTCAAAGGCAATAACACCAACACTATCTGAGCTCTCCAGATGGTCAATCATCTTTGCAGCAGCGCTTTTGGCAATTTCCAATTTGTTTATATTTCCTAAATTACTTTCGCCCATGCTTCCCGAATGGTCAATGACAAGAACCACAGCCACATTTCTTTCTTTCTCTTTGTTTTTAAGCTGCATTTTGACAGGCAACATCTTTTCCAGCACCGAATTTGAATAGTTGCCAAGTGCGTACGAATTTTCACCGCCAATCACCAAAAGTCCGCCGCCCAAGTCCTTTACATACCTTTCGCAATCATTTAAAAATTTGTCGGTCAAATGGTTTTTTGATACATTACACAAAACCACAAATGAATACTGCATAAGTCTATCAAGCCCAAAATCTACATTATCGCTAATTACCATATCATAATCTGCTGAATATGAATCAAGAAGGCTTCTGACATTTTTCACATCATCAATATTCTGGTAAACCACCAAAACTTTTTGTGGTTTTTTGACCTGACACATTGCATATGCAAAGTTGTTTTTATCCTCCTCATCATCCTCTGCTTCAATTACACCCTGATACCTGTAAATACCTTCTTTGGGCAGTTTGTCTTTAATCACAAACCTGTTCTCGCCTTTTTCAAGCATTATTTTTTGAGAAAAAATCAAACTGCCATCTCTGAAAATTTTGAGCTGAGCAGATGCAGGATATGTACTGTTTATATTAGCAAATACAGAAAACTCCTGATTTTTAACCACTTTTTGGGGAATTTTGAGGCTTGAAAACTGAATATCTTTTTCCTTTTCACTTTTCAAAAGCAAAACTTTCACATCTATGCCATTGTTGTTGAGCAAATCAATAGTAGTCTTTGCATTGCCAACCGTTTCTTTCCCATCTGTTAAAATCACAAGTCTTTTTTGAAAGTCCTTGGGAAATAAATTTGCTGCAAACTTTATGGCATTTTCAATGTTAGTCTCACTTGTATCAACCACTGACCCAAACTCAGAAAATTTAGGATTATTCTTTAAGGAAAATTCCACATTAGTATCCTGTCCAAACACAACCACAGACTGCATTTCATTTGATTTTTTTAGCTTTATCGCTTTTTGGATAAAGTCTTTCATCTTATCAATGTTTTTGGCATTGCTATCAGAAAGGTCTGCAAGGTAAATAGTTGCAACTTTGTCTGATGATATTGTAAGCTTTGGTATTGCAAGTGCTAATATAATAAGAAGGAATATAACAATCCTCAGAACAACAACAAACTTTTTCCCTAAGCCTTCTTTATAAAACCTTTTTGACAAAAGCCAAATAACTACTCCTAAAATGGGTATTAACAATAAAATAAGAGGTCTTTCAAGACTTATTCTCATTCATAAACACCATCCACTCAAAAGTCAAAAATATTAGCGATAGTATCAATAATATATCCTTCAAGAGATACGGAACTTTAGCATTGGTCTTTGCACCAGTTTCCGAAAAAGCTAAAGTAGCATCTGTCTTTTTTTCTTCAGATTCATCCAGAGCATAAGTAGGATAATTTACTGCAAATTTGTAGCTTGTGTTATTACTTAAATTCAAGGTATAAACTCCCAACCGGTCGTTTTTAGGAAGAATCAAAGGGTATGTAGAAAAATTTACAACTTCCCTTTTGCTATTAGGTAGAATAATCTCAGCTTTTCCATCTGTATATGAAAAAACTTTTATCTCTTCGCCCGGATAGAATGTCATCTTCTCAAATGGCTGGTTTCCCCTAACAAAGTTATTTTTGATGTTGGTTATTAATATGGGAAAAGAGACTTTCAGCGGAAGGTCACTGTCGTCAATTGCAAAGCCAATTAATACTGTAGGAAGGTTTTTTACAACCCCAAAAGAAATAACTGGTTTGCCATTAACTTTTGCAACAGGTTCAAACTTTTTATCATCAATTGAGATTGCTTTTTGAACAGCAAATTCCATTCCATCAATGTTCTGTGAAATGGTAGACTCCACAAATCTTGCATACCCCTCAATGTCTTTCTTGTTACCTATTGATACTTCTAATAGTTGAGATACATCTTTGCCTTTTTGTAATATAAATATAACTCCGCCTTTTTTAGGAAGCCTTTTGGGGACAACACTGTCAAATACATAAATATCAAAGCCATCAGCTACATTTTTTACATCTTGTAACTTGTACAGCTCAACATCATCAAAAGCTGAAAATGCTTTTTCCAAGAAAAAGTTTCCTTTGCCAACATACAAAACTTTCTTTTTAGTTGGCGGTGGGGCTAAAATTGTCCAAAAAATATTGTCTTCTCTTAAGCGGTCAGGATAGTTTATCCTTGCCCATACAACCTTGTAATTCCCTTTTATTTTCTCAAAAATCACACTCTCAGACTGCTTTGGCAAAAGCATCATGCTTTTTGCACCAACAAGTTTTTGGTCTGCAAAAAGCTCAATCTCAAAACTTGCTCTTTTAATTCCCCTGTTTGTTACCTCTACAGCTGCATCAAAGCCATCGCTGAAAGTAGAAAGTGATACATTGTCTATGCTAACATTATCATCTAGTTTTGGAAACTCAAATACCTGTATGTTATCCTGCAATTTAACCTTTTTGTCTGTAAACAAAAAGAGAGTATATCTTGAGGCATCAAACAATTTTGAAATAACATTGATACTTTCTTTTAAGTTTGTGACATAATAGGTTGGCAGCACTTTACCAATAGAACTTTTTGCAAAAGAGGGAGAAACATCTTTTGCCAAAACCTCAATGCTATCAGAAAATGTGACAATGCTCACCTTAGAGCCTTTGGGCAGTGTATCTAAAATACTTCTTGCAATTTCTTTAGATTTTTCAAGATAGGTTTTGTTGTCATGTGTAAAGCAGTTCATTGTGCTACCCACATCAAATGCAAAAATGACCTTCTTTTTGGTGTCTGTAATAGAAATATATGGACCTGCAAGATTTAGTGAAAATGCAGCAAGTGTTAAAATCCCCAGTATTAAAAGAAGGCTTAGTCTCAGTTTTTGTGCTGGTTTTGATACCCTCTTTTGTTTTTTTAACCTTTCCCACAAATAAGTGCTGGAAATAACCACCTTTTTATATTTTGGTCTTATCATGTACAACACAACAAGTACAGGTATGCTCAAAAGAAACAGTAAATACAGCGGCTGTGTGAATCTCATTTTTATACTCCAACCATCCCAAACAAGATTTTATTTAGATTATCTGATGTCAAAATCTCATAAAACCTTCCATTTGCTTTTTGAACCAGCTCTTTCAATAGCTTTTGAAGATTTCTCAGTTCATGCTTATACTGTTTTATTAAGGCATCAGAAATCTCAATATTGACCTTTTTATTACTTTCACTATCAATAAGCTCGCAAAAAGAATAATCAAACTGAGGAAATGCTTCAAGCTTGTCTAACACCTGACAGCAATATACAAACGAAGACTTTCTCAAAAGAATTTTCAAAACATTCTCTGCACCTTCGAATAAAAAGTCAGAAAAGATAAATGAAATACTTTTTCGCGGAATAAAGACATTTTTGATATTATCAAAATTTGCCAAACCTTCAAATTGTGCATCCTCCAAGAACTTTACAATCTTTGCAAAACTTTGCTTGCTTTTAAAATGACCTGAGTGCAAAATATGGTCCTCTTTGATCAAAAATATATTGACACCATCAAGTTGCGACAAAGCAATATAACAAAGGCATGCAACAAGCGCTTTTGCCATATCACCCTTTTTTGTGCTGCTACCAAAGTCCATTGATTTTGACATATCAATAAAAAAATTATATGTTGTTTGTCTTTCTTGCTCAAAAAGTTTAACATAAAGCCTTTGAGTTGCTGCATATATCTTGAAATTCACCTTTCTAAAGTCATCACCCGGTATGTATTCCCGATGGTCACTGAACTCAAGGGAATTCCCACGCCCTTTTGCTTTCTGCTGACCTTCAAATTGCGAAGTTATACTTATATTAAATTTGAACTTCAAATTGCTGATACTTGCAAGAAGCTTGTCATCAACAAGTCCGCCAAACATTAAAATATCACCACTTTTGCTTATAACCTTTTTTACCATTCTTTAAGACTTTGCAAAATCTCCTCAACAATATCAGCAGGTTTTTTACCTTCTGAGATTGCCTCAAAGTTAAGTCCAATTCTGTGGCAAAGAACGCTTTTAGCCAAACTTTTAATATCGTCAAATGCAACATTCGGCCTTCCTTCAAAGAGTGCATTTGCCTTTGCACCTAAGACAATGTGCTGCAAAGCCCTTGGACCTGCTCCAAACCTCAAGTATTTTTTTGCAATCTCATTTTGATCTATATGTGGCTGTGTACTCATAACAAGCCTTGCAGCATACTCCAAAACTGGCCTTGCAATCGGTACTTTTCTGATTATCTCACCAATTTGAATTATCTCTTGTGCCTCAATTATTTTATTTGGCTCTGGCATTTGACTTTCAGTTGTCAGGTTGACAATTTCAATCATCTCATCAAAGCTGGGAAGTGGAACATCCACTTTAAACATGAACCTATCCTGCTGTGCTTCAGGAAGTGGATATGTCCCTTCCTGTTCAAGAGGATTTTGCGTTGCAAGCACAAAAAACGGCTCATCAAGCTTGTAAGTTGTGCCCATAACAGTGACGGTTTTTTCTTGCATGGCTTCTAATAATGCCGATTGCGTTTTTGGTGTTGCTCTGTTTATCTCATCGGCAAGAATGATATTGGCAAATATCGGACCTTTTTGAAACGTAAAATTTAAAAAACCATCTTTGTCTTTGGAAATTATATTTGTACCCACAATGTCTGATGGCATTAAATCAGGAGTAAATTGTATTCTGGAAAACTTGAGGTTTAAAACTTTTGCAATTGACTTTACCAAATGAGTCTTTCCCACGCCTGGCAGACCCTCTAAAAGAACATTTCCACCGCAGAAGATAGCAATTAAGACCTTCCTGATAATATCTTTTTGCCCAATTATGACTTTGGTAATTTCACCTTCTATTTTGTTTAAAACTTCCATTGTATATTCAATATTCTGTAAAATCAAATCCATCTCACCTCGAATTTTCTAAGCTTTCAAAATACCTCTTTGTTATCTCTTTTGCCCATGCTGGAACTTCATCAGTTTCAAGATACTCGTTTGCCTCTTTTTTGTACTCTGAAAAAACACTGTTAAAGTTAAGCTTTTGGCCTCTTTCACCAACTCCCTCTTTCTGGACCAGCTTTCCACTTTCCTTGCCAGTATTAAGTACAGCTTGGTTTGAAGCCTCTATATCATGTAGATTTTTTGTAAAAATTTGCGGTGGTGATACCAAAGAAGATGTCGGTGGGATTGCTGCACCAAGTCCACTGCCCATATTTACTGTGTTATTGGTCTGTATCTGGCTACCACTGCCTTCTGGTAGATTGTTGTTGCTTTGTCCATTACTTGTGCTATTTTCTGAACTGCTTTCTTTACTGCCTTGACCTTCGGTGTTTGCCCCACTTTTATTGCTATCTTGTTGCCCTTTGAAACTTGACTGTTCACTGCTGGTTGAGCTGTCTTGATTTTGTGAAAAGCTTGAACTGCTTGCCGAGCTCTCAGCAGTTTCTTCTGTTGACCTTGCTTTTGTCTTAGAATTCCCAGTAGAATCTTTTTTATTGGAACTATCCTTCCAAGTAGTATCTTGTCCATTTAATAAAGATGAATTTGAATCTTTGCTATTGTTTTTAGCTGAAGAATTTTGCAAAGCAACGTATTCATTTCTCTTTTTACCAGCATCTTTGCCTTTAGTAATATAGTCTTGAAGCCTGGTTGCAGCAGAAACAAGCACAGAAGCTTTTAAATTTTCCTTTTTCAAATTTTCAAGCAAAAACCACGCCTTCTGCTTTGCAAGGTTCATTTCACCTTTGGACTTTGCAATTTTTATCTCTTTTTTCATCTTCATGATAATTTCATCTATTTTTCTTTTTTCTAACCCATTTAGTTTTAGATTTTTGAAAACCTCTTTTTTGACACCTTCAATTTTATTTATTTCATTTTTCTTCTCAACATTAAAAACGTGCAGCCTTTCTGCCTCTTTCATCTTCGGATTGGGAATGCTAAGAATTACTGTAAATGACAAAACTACAAATAGAGCAGCTGTCCATTTTCTTACATCAAGCTGTGGTTTTATAACCTTTCTCAAATCTATGTTTCTAATTATATGGGCAGCTGAGCTTTTGACATACTTAGAAATCTCATCACAGCTGTCAATTAATTCTAAGGAAGTTGTAATTATCTCTTTAAATCCAAAGCTGTCAATCAAGAGTGCTGTTTTTTCAAGCGAGGGTTTGCTTTTAATAATGTAAATTAAATAACCAAGAAAAAGAAATATACTAATTCCTATTTGAAAATGCCATTTAAAATACACTGGCACTTTTCTTGACAAAAACTCTATTATTAAGTTCTGCACAGAACAAATTACAACAAATATCCAGAGCTTAGATAAAAATATGCAAAACATTTGCCTTTTTTGCACTCTTTTTAAAAATTCCAAAATCAAATCTCCGCCATCTTTCATTTTCAGACACCTTTAGCCCTTGTATCTTTTCTGAAAAACCCTCTTCTTAGAGGATTTAAAAAGTAACTACTTAGAGCTATGTTAATAAATGTTCCTATCAAACAAAGCAAAAAGTGAACTTGGTAACCTTTTACTTTATAACTATACGTAAAAAACAAGTCGCTTCTTCCAATTTGGGTAAATATATATTCTACCAACGCAAAAAGAGGGCTCAAAGAGGTAAGCAAAAGTTTTATCAAATCAGCCTTCCTTGGCGGCTGAGATGGTAAAGTACTTATTACATCTGACAAAGCTACTACTGAAATGTAACTTATTAATACTATAACAACTACAACGACAATTACCACTACTGTTGCACCAATACTTTTTTTGAGTACTGTGGACATTAAAAGCCCTAAGGACCCATAAAATAAAATCAACACAAAAATATATACAAACATGCCCAATATATCTTGAAATTTCATAAGCCCATAAAGATAAAGTAAAGCATATACCGGAAAGGTAGCAAAAAATAGAATTATAACCTCACCTGCCGCTGCAATCATCTTACCTATTACTATTTCAAAGTTGCTCATGGTAGTTGAAAGAAGAATGTCAAGAGTCTGATTTTCTCTTTCCTTAGCTATCGCCTGTGAGGTTAAAATAACCATTAACATACCAAAAAAAGCTGTTAAAAGGATAATTAAAAATGTCTGAAAGCCTATTGCATTAGTTTTATAAATTTCAACCTCAACGAACTCCTTGGCAAAGTTTTTCAAAAAAATAAAACTGAAAACTGTTATCAATAAAAGCCATCCTGCCAGCGTCAAAGCAAATTTCATGCTTCTTGTTCTTTGTTTTATCTCCTTTGTAACAATCGGATTTGCAAATATTGAGTTTAAAAATTTATTTACTCTTTGCAAAGCCTCACCACTCCTTTGCCTAATAAAATCCTCAGTTTTCAACTGCTTGAATTGCTTTCATAAACGCCTCTTCCAAACTGCCTTCAACAAGTCCTACTTCACATACTCTTGCTCCCCTGTCAATCAAGCCTTTTATAAGCAAGAACATATCATTATCATCACCGTCAAAACTCAAAATGTACCCATTTTCTATAACCTGAACATTTGATACAGCAGGAAATTCCTTAAACACTGTAAGCGCCTCTTTAAAGTCTTCTACAAACCTTACCTTTATCCTCTTTGTACCATGAGCTAACATTGTAATTTGTGCAATATCCCCCTGAGCAACCATTCTGCCTTGATTTATTATCCCCACATGTGTACAAAGTTCAGAAAGCTCTGGTAAGATATGTGAACTTATTATAATCGTCTTTCCCATATCTTTTAGGTTTTTTAATATCTCTTTCATCTCAATTCTTGACTGTGGGTCCATTCCAGAAGCCGGTTCATCAAGCACAAGAAGCAAAGGATTGTGAATAAGACATCGTGCTAAGCACAGTCTCTGTTTCATACCACGCGAAAGGGAGTCAACAAAGTCATATTTTTTATCTGTCAAGCGGACAAGTTCAAGAAGGTCATCTATCATCTTTTGAGCTTTTGTACCTTTTATTCGGTATGCGTGGGCAAAAAATTCTAAATATTCATTCACTTTAAGATTGTCATACACACCAAAAAAGTCAGGCATATAACCAATTAGCGACTTTACTTTGCTTAAGTTTTTGGAGATGTCCATACCATTAATTTTAACACATCCACCGTCTGCTCTTAAAAGCCCGCACATAATCTTCATTGTTGTTGTTTTTCCAGCACCATTTGGACCAACAAATCCAAATATTTGACCTTCTTCAACCGAAAAAGAAAGATTGTCAACAGCCTTTTTCTTCCCATAAAACTTTGTCAAACCTTCTATCTCCAAAAGCGGCATTTTTACTTTCCACCACCTTCTACAGAAATAAGAGGAATGGTAGCAACTGAAGAATTATCAAATCCAACTACCTTAATGCGTAATTTTCCTCTATAAAGATATTTGCCAAAATCACTTTCTGAAATTAAGATAGCCTTGCTCAAATCAACTCTATCCCATTTCTTGCTTTTGAAGTTGTAAATAAATTCATTTACATTATTTCTCCCATACAATGAATCATTTCTGACCGAGACCTTTTTAACATCTTCTAAAACACTTGCAACGTTGTACTCTATCTCTATCTCTCCTTTTCCATAATAAGATACTTGAACACCCGGTCCATAGGAAGTTGAATTTTGGAATGTATTTTTAATAATTACCGGAACTATAATGCCATAAGGAATAACCATTTTTCCATCAACAAGCCACGTTGGTTTTATGTCAACTCTGAAAATTGCTTCACCTCTGGTTTTCACCAATTTAGAATTTACTTTTAACTGCAAATCATTGAAATTTTTGATATAACCTATTGCATAAAAAGTTGAATAATTATTTTCTGGTATTGATGTTATACAAAGGTCTACTAACCTATTAATGTACATATAGTTTAATTGTCTGTTCTTGTTAAAATTATAAAGCTGGTTTCTAATTCCATTTGCAATATCAGTGCCTATATTTGAAAAGGACTTTACAACCTTAGCATAGGGTTTTAGATTCTCTACATAAGCCATGTTGTTAGACAAAAATACAAACAAATGGTTAATTTCATAGTTTGATTTATTTTCTATCTCTACAGATGGTTTTAAAATATCCTTTAAATTTAATTTCATCTCAACTAAAGGACTGGGAAGTTCATAAGTTTCTAAGTCCCTTACAAACTTTACAGAAAATGCCGGAACATTTTTAAAGATAATCTTTTCCCATGGATAATACTCAAAATCATTTGCATAATCCAAGTTCACAACAAATGCTTTGAAAGATTTGACCAATGGCTCTATCTTTTGACTGTCAGTAGCTTCAACTTCAAAGCTACTCTTAAGTGGAGTAAAAATCTGGTAATACTTGTTCACTATATATCCTTTCCTGTCGGTGTTGTAAACAATAAAATTTGTTTCTGTAATGCTTGGCTGTTTAATTTTATACACATTAGCAACACCAAATATAACTCCTGTCCAAACTATACTTCCAAACAATATAAATTGCCATGTAAGGTGACGTCTATTAAACTTTTTTAGTATCAAATAGTTCCCGAAGCTAATTATAAAAATGTATATAACTATCAAAATAATTATCAAACCATTCTGAGGCCATTTTACGTTTACTGCTAAATTGTAAATTGAGTTACTTACACCCAAGGAGTAAGAGTAAGAGGTAGAATTTGTAATAATCCCTTGAAAAAGCTTTGAATATTCAGAATAACAACTTTGTAGTAGAAACCCTAATAATTTATCTCTCTTTTCTGCCGGTATGTCCAATTCAAATGGGTCAAATGAGGTTACCAGCACAACACCATTGCCAATTATCTTTCGCTGAATATGCAACTGACTTATCTTTTCTCCATCTTTTAAAACAAAATCCACAAATCTTGTATCATTCAGGACAATATCTTCTGAATTTTCTTTATCCACCACGACAGAGGTATAATTGAGTTGTTGTTCATCTATATTAAGACTGATATCTCCCTTTTTAATACCCATAATTTTCCCTTCTAAAAAGTTATCTTTAAAAATTGACAAATTCTTTTGATAATTTTCTCCCAAGAATATAATTAACTTGCCACCTCTAATAATATAATTTTTTAACGCTCTGTATTGATCAGCAGAAAGATTTGAAGTTTTATAATTATGAATTATTATGGTATCAAATCTCTCTAATAACGATGAGGTTATAGGAAAATTTGAACTATCCAATAAAACCACAGTGATACTGCTTGTTGCTTGTTGAGATGGCTTTATCAAATATTTTACTTTATCCTTTTGGTCTGAAAGAAGACCAATGCTCAAATTATATCCTTTCTTAGGCGGGACTATCTGCTTGTTTAAAATCACATCTCCTTTTGAATTGTAAATTTTAACATATGTTGCAGAATATATCATGTCGCCAAAACACATGGGAAGAATAATAGACTTTTTTGAATTTGCTGCAAGCTCAAATTCCTTTGAAAAACTGAACTTTTTTTCCTTTGGTCTTGAAGCTACCGGAGTGGCAAATGCGTCATTTTTGGGCTCCCACCATTCAACAGAAATTTTGCCCTTGAAGTAGTCTTGACTTTTGTTTTGTAAAGTTATCTTAAGCTCAATTAAATTGTACAAATTTACTTTGTTATCAATTCCATACTCAATATTGGTAATTTCTATGCTATTATTAGCATATGTAATACTCTTTCCTATCAGTAAAAATAAAAAAATAAATAAGACAACAACCAGCCTTTTTCTCATCTGTTTAATCTCCTTTCACACAGGTTTATTTTTATAGCCCTTTCAAAAATTACTACTTCATATATTGTATCAAATTTTGCCTTTTTGTCAATTTAAACGTACATAAAATCAAAAATGTTATGTGCTGGGGCTATTAAGTAAACTATCTTAGCCCCCATAACTGACAAAAGCTCCTTTTGCACAGATACAGAAGCTGTCTTCTCCAAAACTTGATTTAGGTGCCTTTGACACATAAAGCCTCTTTCAGCAAATGCAGATTTAAATTGAGGCTGGGTAGCAAAAAAGTGGGAAAATGCTCTTGTGTAGGTATCTTCAAAGCCTTGTTCTTTTTCACAAAAGATGCACATATTTTGCTGCCTTTGAGTTTTCCTTTTACATGGCAATATTTCAGTAGAGTCTCTATTTCTGGAATTACTTAGCAAGTCTGAATATATAATGGCATGGGCAAGCACATCACCTAACGACTCTAACTTTCTTGCATGCTTTGGACAGATTCCCCCTTTTCTTATTTTGTCACGTAAGTTGTAATCGTTTACTGATTCATACAGAAAGTCATCAAAAAACTTATCCATTGCCTTGTTTTTAAGATGGCATACAATACACTTATCTTCTTTGAAGTTTTCTATCATTTCAAAATACACAATATCCAAGGTCCATCCCCCCAAAGCCTTCAAAAAGGCTTTAAACTCTTTAATAAAGCAAAAAACTCCTGCCCGCATCTTGTACGGACAGGAGTTATCAGCCAACCAGGGCAGTCCCTGTGGCATTTTAAGGCGAACTCCATCGCCTTGATATTTAACTTTTTATTCTCAATTTCTATTATATGGTTTTTTGAAAAAAAATCAATATCAAATCTATTTCATTTTTTTGGAATTATATCCGCTGATAATTTTCTTTACTGAATTTTATCAGGTTTTAGAAAATTATATTTTATCAAAAACTCAATTGCATTTTTTATTTCTTCTTCTGAATATTTATTCCCTTTTAATTTGAATATCCTTTCTATTAATATTTTTTCGGTTTTATTATCAAGCTTATCTAATTTCATCTGACTAATAACATAGTCAACAGTAGCAATAAGTTCCAGTTCTCTTGCAGTGAAATTACATAAGCTTTTTATTAATTCTTTGTTGTTTAAAGTCTCCTTAGAATTTAAAACATCTTTTCTATTTTCAACAGGAATTATTTTATGCGTATATCCGTCTGATTCAATATTTATCAACCCATTTAGTTCCATTCTATGAATGTCAAATTCCAATTGGCTGCTATATGGCCCATAATAATGAATAGAGAAAGTATAACCAAAATCTATACCTTTTCTTTGAAGTAAGTATACTATTTTTTGAATTAGTTTTTTGCCTACTTTATTCCCTGACTGTGTACAAAAATCTGAAACTTCATTTATTAAATCAAAAAGCTTTAATAATTTTTGACTATCCACCATTATCCCTCCTTTTTCAAATAAACTTATCTACTCATCTTCCTTAGTATTCCAGAAACAATATTTATGGCCTCATCTTTTTTATCTTCAGTAACATAAATTCTTTTTATATTAATAGGCTCTGTCATCTTCCTTATTACTTCAGAAGCTATACTAACTGGTATAGGCTTTTCTTCTATATCATCAATTAATGGAATTGCTTTTTCACTATCAACCTCATATCTTATTGGCATCTGATGTATAAGTTTATCTGCTGAATCCAATAGAAGATTTTCTTTGCCAATCCTCTCTGATAATTCATTCTTAATAAAATTAAAAATATCTTGCTCTCTTTTCTCAGCATGTTCTGGAGTCTCATAAACTTTACTCATGATTTTTCTCTTTAAAATCCTTTCAGCCCATTTATTTTGTCTTATATTATCTTTCATAAGTTGAAATATGTACATATCATCATAGTTTAAAAAATCATAAACATCTTTGGGGTATTGTCCATTTGGCAAAACTTCCTTCAGAAAATTAAAAAGGGCATTATCTAAAAATCTTCTTGTCTTATGGAAATAAACTTGAGTAAACATGAAATATCTTGCAAGAACAAATTCCTCAAAAGCGTGCATTCCACCCTTTTCAATTGCAAGATATAACATATGATCTTCATCTTCCCAAACTGTAAGAGTGTTGATAAGTCTCTCTATATCAAATCTACCGTAATTCACCCCGCAATAAAGTGAATCACGTAATAAATAATCCATCTTGTCACAATCAAGTTCACTGTCCATAAATTTTTTGAGAAATATAAAATCAGGATTTTCTATATTTTCTCCCTTATATATCGAACATATCAATTCAGGCGTAATATCATATTCATCTCCATAGTTTTTCTTGAATTCCTCGCCAATTTCCTTAATGAAATCACTAATCTCTGTTTGTGTTACTATCAAACAAGTATAATCTTCATGTGTACAACCTTCAGGAAAAAGTTCTTCTGATGCATGTGAAAACGGTGCATGTCCTAAGTCATGGACCAAAGCTATTATTCTCAATATTTGAGTATACCATTTTCTTTTTGCTTCATCAAAAGCCTGGGTTTTTTCAGCCACTGTATTGAAAGCTTTAGTTACCAGATGCATAACACCCAAAGAATGACCAAATCTTGAATGTTCTGCTCCATGGTAAATATAATGTGAAAATGCTAATTGTTTTATATTTCGTAACCTTTGAAATGGAGAAGAATCAATTATCTTGAGCTCCAAAGGTCTAACGTAAATAAAACCATGGACAGGATCTCGAAATTCATATAACTTCTCTTTCATTCTCTTTCTCCATATTTATTATATGTTTATCTTATTATGAGAGAAAAATTGTTCGTTGTTTTTATTATAACAAAAGTTTTATATGTCTGCAATAAAAAATTTTAAAAATCACTTGAATAGGTGTAGAGATATTAACCACAACGAAAAGATGTACGAAAATAATAACGTGAGAGTAATAAAAAGAATTGAGGCTGCCTCCCTCCTGAAATGAATATAATTAAAAAGTGTAATCTCCCATTCAAAAGAAACATCAAAAAACTATCAGGATGGGAGGGCAGCCTACTATGAATATTATACCATATCATGAGCTAAGAAAAATATCTCCTGAAAAAGCAAGAGAATTAGTTCGAAAAGTGTTTCAAAATAATAATAAAAACGTATAAAAAATTGCTAAAATATTGGGTGTATCAAGACATATCGTAAGAAGAACAATTAATGGTCCTCTTGAGGACAAACCAAAAAGGACTAAAACTTGAAATAACTTTCTTATGAACTTGAAAATTTCATTATTCAGGAGTCTCAAAGAACAGGGTTCAAGTATACACGTCTTTCACTTTATCTACTTAGAAAATAGACGTTAAAATAATTAAAAACACAATTAAAATCCATTCTCAAAAGAAATGGCGTACCAAGGAAAATAAGGAAGATAAAAATAAGAACGCATAATGTGAAAAACCCAATAAAAACCATTGGACAAGGGAGAAGAATTCTACGGTAGAAGCGAAAGAAAGCCAAGGAAGTGGAATGAGATGTTTTTAATTTATGGGTGCAATTGAAAATTCACATAGGACAGATGACGAATACTTTTTATTGATTTATACTGAGACATGTAAAAACAAAAGATGAATTTATTCAACCAGCTCAAAGATAGAAAGATATATGGGATTTTACTTATTACTGTAATGATAACAATGAATGGGAGGACACCATTCAAAAATTTGTAATTCAAAGAGTCTGGTATCCTCCCATATATTTTTGTTTTCTACCTAACTTTTTGAATATTTACTAAAAAAGCAGGAATTTCTTATTCTTTGTTCTGTAATAAATTAGGTGGCAAATATGTCTTCACCACGTACCACCTTATATAGTCATCCCACCGTCAATAACTATTATGCTACCATTCATAAACTCTGCTTCATCACAACTTGCAAATAATATTGCGAACGCAATTTCTTCTGGTCTACCAAGTCTTCCCATTGGCTGTCTTGCAATAAAAGCTGCTCTCATAGCTTCTGGATCAGGTGCATTAACTATTTTTTCTTCTACTGCAGGAGTTAAAGTAGTGCCTGGACAAACACAATTTACTCTAATATTATCTTTTACATAATCAGCAGCCATAGCTTTTGTTAATGAAACAATTGCCCCTTTTGATGCACTGTAAGCACTTCTATCAGTATGCCCCTTAAGAGCCGCTACTGAAGCAACATTTACAATAACACCTTTTCCTTGTTTTTTCATTTGCAAAACTGCATATTTGGAAACCAAAAAGGCTCCTTTTACATTAACAGCCATTGTTTTATCAAAATCTTCTTCAGACATGTTGTCTACTCTGCCCGGTAATACTATCCCCGCATTGTTTACTAATATATCAATTTTCCCATATTTTTCTACTGTCTCCATTACAATTCTTTGAGCATCATCATTTTTAGAAACATCCCCCTGAATAAAAATACACTCTCCACCAATTTTTCTAATTTCATCAATTGTTGTCTCACCATTTTTATCTTTATTAAGCTCTCTTCCATTTACTGCAACTTTTGCTCCATATTTTGCATATAAAACTGCTGTAGTTCTACCTATCCCAGAAGTAGCCCCAGTGATTAGGACCACCTTATCTTTAAAATTCATATTTACATTCCCCCTTTTTATCCTATTATTTTCCAAATATTGCGTTTGGAATAATTAACACTGTATTAGGAACAAATAAAATTAACAATAGAACGAGTATAACAGCCAACATAAAAGGCCATCCTTCTTTTATATATTCACCTACCGAACATTTCAAGACTGAACAAACTATATACATAACTGCCCCAACAGGTGGGGTAATAAGGCCTGTTGCTGCACTGAATACCAATATTAATCCGAAATGAACCATATCTGCTCCAACTGCTCTTGCAACAGGTGCTAATATTGGTGTTAAAAGCAAAATCAATGCAGTAGAATCTACAAACATTCCCAATATAAATAACATAAACATCATTATCAGCATTATTATAGTTGGTGACGAAGTAAAATGAAGCAAAGCTTCAGCCATTTTTTGAGGTATCATTTCCCACGTAAAACCATATCCAAATATTGTGGAAAATATTAATATCAACATAACCATTCCTATATCACCAATGGTCTTTTCAGTCGCCTCCATAAATTTTTTAAATGACAATTCTCTATAAGCTAAAATACCAACTAATATTGCATATACAACTGCAAATGCACCTACTTCTGATGGTGTAAATAAACCCATTCTCAATCCAAAAATTAATAGGAATGGGAACAAAAATGCCCATATACATCTTATTAGAGTATGTATTACTTCTCCAAAAGTTACCTTATCTTTTTCTGGCTTATATCCTCTTTTCTTCCCTATTATCGCAGTAATTATCATAAAAATTATTGCAAATAAAAGCCCTGGAACAATACCTGCAGCAAACAATCTACCTACTGATACCTCTGCTATTGTGCCGTATAATACCAATCCGATTCCTGGCGGAATTGCTATAACAATTAATGACGCAAATGCTAAAACTGATGCAACAAAACCTCTACTGTACTTTTTCTCAACCATGGGTTCACCTAAAACTCGAGCTTGCATGGATGCATCAGCAATAGCCGAACCAGTAATACCTCCCATCAATGTTGCCAATACAATATTCGCTTGAGCTAAACCTGCTGGTAGTCGTCCAGCCAATACCGAGGCCAAATGCAATAATCTCTTAGTTATTCCACTTTCATTTAATAAATTACCTGATAATACAAACAATGGTATTGCTAATAGTGAAAAGTTTTGGGTTTGGCTTACACTTAGTTGAACAGGAACTGTTAATGATAATTCACTTGAGTTTAGTAGAAAATAAATAAGCCCTGATATTCCAAGAACAAAAGCTATAGGCATTCCTAATATTAAAAACAGGAAAAATGCTATAATTGCATATATCACATCTAAACCTCCTTTCTTTACGTAAAGTTATTTAGTTTTTAAGCAAATTTTTTATTTTTAATACTACAGTTCTCACCATTAGTAGACTCCCAATTGGAACACTTATTGTAACCCATGTATAACTAAAATTAGGTATGCCCTGAAATGTTCTATATCTTGTTGTGTAGGAAAGATAAAAACCAAAGACAATAAGTGTTAGTAAGAATATAAGAATTATTACATAATTAAATACTTCAATCCATTTCCTAACATTGTATGGTAATTTTTTAAGTAAAAAATCCACATTCATAAGCTTATTTTCTCTTAAAGCAACATCACCACTTATGAAAACACACCATGCAAAAAGAAATGTTGCCAAATCAATACCCCACTGAATTGGTCTTCCAATTGTTCTTGCAATAGCTGCTAAAAAAACAGCTGCTGACATACTGATTATAAGTATCTGTGCCAAAATTTTTTCACATCTAAAAACAATTTCGTCAATTTTTTTCACACTACATCCCCCTTCTTAAATTTACTCCCCCTGGTTGCAAAAACAACCAGGGGGAAATAATTTATATATTAGTATTTTTTACCCAACTCTCTGTATATTTGATTTCTTACAGTCAGCAAATTCAATTTTCTATAAGCATTTTCTCCGAGCTTCTTAAATTCACTTATATTTACATTTTCAACTATTGTAACACCTTTTGCTTTTAGTTCTTGCTTAATTTTAGCAATTTCCTGTTCCATTAATTTCGATGTCTCAATACCTGCTTTGTCGCATTCTTCGATTAGTATTTTTTGATATGCTGGTGGTAATTTGTCAAAATATTTTTTGCTCATTATTATAAAGTTTATTAATAAGATATGTTTAGTTTCACTTACATACTTTGCAACTTCATAGAGTTTGTTACCAGTTATGTTTCTGTAAACAAGTTCGGCACCATCAATTGCCTTTTGCTGAATTCCCATGTAAACATCTCCAAAGTTCATAGCAACTGGTGTAGCACCTAATGCTCTAATTGATTCTTGCCAAATTGGAGCACCTGGAGTTCTTATTCTTAATCCTTTCAAATCCTTAGGAGTCCTAATTGGTTTGTTAGTAAGCATATGTCTAAAACCTTGAACCCAGCTAAATGATATTACCTTTATTCCAAATTTGTCTTCTAATTCTTTTAGCCACTTTTTAACTAATGATAAATTCTTTAGTTTTTGAACTTCTTCAATGCTATCTAAAAAGTACGGAGCATTCATAACTGCTATTTGTGGAACATACATACCTAATCTTGCCGCATCAGTATTTTGTGCTATGTTTGCTCCCTGTCTAATTTGTTCAATAATATCTTCTTCAACACCAAGCTGTGCACTTGGGAATACTTGTATTTCAACAGCACCATTTGTTCTCTTTTTTACATTTGCAGCCCATTTCAAAAAGCCTTGATGATATGGCTCTGTTGGTGCTAAAACGTGATTAAGCTTAATTACATATTTAGCTTTACTTTGAGCTTTACTTTGAGCCTTAGAATTTTCGAACCCAATCCATGAAACACTTATTGCTATTGCAAACAGAATCGCAGTTATTAATGATATTACTCTAATCTTTTTCATTTTTCCCTTCCTCCTTTATTTTCATATTCTTTGTTTTCAAATGTTAATCTTAATTGACATTCTTCAGATTTCACACATTTAATTTTTTCGTTTGTATTTACTCAATAGGCTAAAATCTGTCATTAATTACGTTTTTTAATCTTCTTTTGGCCACATCTTTAGTAATTATTTTGTTCTACACTACGGAACGCTATCCCATTTTTTTGACAAATAACACCTTCTTTTTTCTTACCCTAACTCATCCTTTTCTCATATCTATTTTATCCCTCCTCCCTGTCCATTGGTTATGGTTTTATATTTATGGGTAAATGTGAAAAGAGAAGCCTTTTTAAAATACTTATTTTAAACTCCAGAATAAGCTGAAAAAGCACCATCTACTGGGATTATTGCTCCATTAATAAAAGAAGCAGATTCTGAACAGAGGAAAAGAACAATGCCAATTAAATCGCTTGGCATCCCAAATCTACCCATTGGAGTAGCATTTATAACATTTCGTCCTCTTTGGGTTAAATCACCTGTCTCTTTGTCTATAAGTAGATATCTGTTTTGATCAGTAATTATAAATCCTGGTGCTATAGCGTTTACACGGATATGAGGTGAATATTCTTGATTCATATATACAGCTAACCATTGTGTAAAATTGGAGACAGCAGCTTTTGCAGCACTATAAGCAATAGTTCTAGTTAGTGGTCTAATTGCAGCCATTGAAGATATGTTTATTATTATCCCTTTTTTCTTTTCAGCCATAATTTTGCCAAATATTTGAGATGGTAATACGGTACCTAAAAAGTTTAAATTGAAGACTTTTGAAATGTCATCAATGTTTAAGTCAAAAAACGTTTTTTCAGAAGATGTAGTTGCTGATTCGTGATTGCCTCCTGCACCATTGATCAAAATATCCACTGTACCAAATGTATCTAAAATTATTTCTTTTGCTTTTTCCAGCGATTCTTTATCAAGCACATTTGCGCCTATTCCTATTGCTTGACCACCATTATTTTTAATTTCCTCTACAACCTTCTCAGTCTTTTCTTTATATAAATCTAATACTGCTACCTTGCTTTTATATTTAGCAAATGCCTTTGCCATCTCAGAGCATAAGATTCCTCCACCACCAGTAATTACAACAACCTTATCTTTTAATTCCTTTTCAATATCCACATTGATTCCTCCTTTGCAAGGAAATAAAGTTGTATTAATAAAATAAGTTAACATTTATTTTACTTTCAATTATAATTTTCGCATATTGAATATATGATTGTAATATTTCTTCAATAATTCTATCAAATAATTCTCTTTTATGCAACATTTTTATGAAACTCGAAATTTAAATTGTCTCAATTTTCTTTTTCTTTTAAATTTATCTTGGACATAACCTCCTTGTTTACAAGATATCGAGGCCAATAACCCAATAACACATCTGCAATACCCTGGGCTGCTTTTGTTCTTAGCTCAGCTTCAGCTTCTTCAGAATACCAGGCAACATGAGGTGTAATTATGACATTATCCATTTTAAGCAGAGGATTATCACTTTGAATTGGTTCCACTTCTGTTACATCTAAAGCTGCACCAGCAATTCGTTTTTCTAATAATACTTCAATTAAAGCTTTTTCATCAATGACAGGACCTCTTGCAGTGTTAATAAGAAATGCTGTCGGTTTCATTAACTTCAATTCTTGTGGACCAATTAAGTGATAAGTTTCCTTGTTCAAAGGAACATGTATCGAAATAAAATCAGATTGCGTCATTAATTCATCCAAGCTCACTAATTTTGCACCATAGGCTTCTGCATCATTTGGACTTATGTATGGATCATAGACCAGTATATTAAAACCAATAGATTTGGCTTTCTGCGCTAACGTTCGGGGAATACGACCAAAACCAACCAAGCCAAGCACTTTTCCTCTCAATCTATAAATAGGTTTACTTATTTTATAATCCCAAATACCTTTCTTAACAGAGTTGTTTAATAACACAATTTTACGTGCTAACGTTAAAATCAGAGCTAAAGCATGATCTGAAACTTCGTCCATACAGTAATCAGGTACATTCACAACACAAATACCTTTTTCTGTAGCTGCTTCAATGTCAATAGTGTTTACACCTACTCCATAACGACCAATAACTTTGCATTTTGGTAATGATTCTATTACTCGCCTTGTTATTTGAGCATATTGACTCAATAGTCCATCTGCTTCTTTGCATACTGTTATTAACTCATCTTCTGTTCGACACTGTGCAGGAATTAAAGTAATCCCTGCACTGTTAAAAACTTCTTCTTCATATCTTAAGTCTGAATATTCAAAATCTGTCACAACTACTTTGAGTTGAGTCACTTCTCAATCCCCCTTCATATATTAGATTTGAAAGACAAGTAACGCATACATTATTAAACATTTTTATTTTTTGAATTTAACCACCTCCTCATTTTGCTTTTTGTATTAGTAAATGACATAAGAATAAATGTATATAATTACATATTAACAAATAATGGCTATTATAATATTATCTTTTTTTGTTGTACATGGCTACTAACGACTAACGTCTTCCCTTATGCCCATAAATGCTTCAACCTCTTCCATAGTGGGTAATCCTTCAAAATCTCCAATAACAGTTGTTGCTATTGCACCTACCGCATTTGCTAATTTAACAGCCTCTTTTAAACTATAATTTTTTAGTAAGCCGGCTATAAAACCTGCTGCAAATCCATCACCAGCTCCAATAGGATCAACTACTTTCTCAATAGGAAAACCAGAGACATATCCACTTTCGTCTTTAGTAGCATAATAAGCTCCTTTTTCACCTAGTTTTACTACAACAATGCTTACACCCAAATCCAAGAATTTTTTTGCAATATTCTCTGGATTTTTTTCACCAACTAATATTTCACCTTCAGTTATACCAGGTAAAACAATGTCTGCTTGTTCAGCCAATTCCATAATGACTCTTCGAGCTTGTTCTTTGCTCCATAATTTTAATCTAATATTAGGATCAAGAGATATTTTTACTCCTCTGCTTTTTGCAATTTTTATTGCTTCTTTTATAGTTAAATAACAAGATTCACTTAATGCTGGAGTGATACCTGTAACATGTAAATATTTTGCTGAACCAATATAATCCGGATCAAGGTCTTCAGGTGTTAAGCGACTTGCAGCAGAACCTCGTCGATAATAATAAACTTTTGTTTCACCATATTCTCTTATTTCTTTAAAGTAAATTCCTGTTGGTGCTTCTGGATCAAATTTTACTTGGGAGGTATCAACACCCTCACCTCTGATAACAGAAAGTATACACTTACCAAATTCGTCGTTTCCTAACTTGCTAATCCATCCAGCCTTGTGTCCTAAGCGTACAATCCCTATTGCAAAATTAGCTTCTGCTCCACCTACTTTTTTAACAAAGTTATTTACATATCTTAAAGGTCCAGAAGCTGTTGGATTAAATACTACCATTGCTTCACCGATTGTAACAACATCTAACATCTACTAACACTCCTTCACAACATAGTTTCTTAGTACACCTATGCCTTCTATTTTTGCTTCAACATAATCGCCCGGATTTAATAAACCTGCACCAGGTGGCGTTCCGGTTATAATAACATCACCAGGACATAAAGTCATAATTTTTGATATATAAGAAATTAAGTAAGCCACATCAAACACCATGTCAGATGTATTACCGTTTTGAGTCATATTACCATTAATATACATTTCTAATTTTGCGTTATTTGGATCTAAATCAGTAGCAATCCAGGGACCGAGAGGTAAAAATGTATCATACGATTTAGCTTTCGTCCATGGCCCACCTGTCATTTTATCTTTCGCTGTTAGATCATTCGCTATTGTATATCCAAAAACATGTTTTAAAGCCTCGTTATAATTAACACTTTTAATTTTATCTTTAATAATCACTGCAAGTTCAACTTCATATCCTAATTCTTTCACGTCAGATGGAAAAATAATATTATCGCCATCTCCAATAATAGCCGATGGAGGTTTAAGAAAAATTACTGGCTCTTCAGGAACAGCCGCATTAAGACGCTTAATGGTAGAATGATAATTTAATCCTACACACACTATTTTGCTTGGCTCAACAGGCGGCAATAATTTAACTTCACCCAATAAATAACTTTCATTTCCGACTTTCCAATCACCAAAAATATTTCCTTCTATTGATTGGACTATATTGTCTTTTACGATACCATAATTAATTTTATTATCTTTTTCAAACCGACAAAATAAATTCATCTTATTCCTCCTCTTTAATTTATTAGCTTTATCAAAATGCTCATAAGGAACTCCTCAAACTATTACATCAAGTGCAAAAATCAAGTATCAAAATGTGAATGTAAGAAATATTTTCCAATCACTTAAAATAACCCAATCTCTCTGAAATCTTTTGAGCAGTTTCTTTTAATTTTTCCGCTAAGTCTGGTATTCTTTCTTTTGTTATTCGAGAAACTGGTCCAGCTATACTTATGGCAGCTACAACGCGACCTGTGTAATTAAAAACTGGAGCCCCAATACCACGTACACCCTCTTCGTTTTCAACATCATCAACAGCATAACCTAATTCCCTAATTTCTTCCAATTGATTTAAAAGCTTTTGCATATCTGTAATTGTATTTTTAGTCCTTCGCGACATCCCTTTTCTCTGCAATATAGAAATAACTTCCTCTCTTGGTAAAAATGCTAAAGTGGCTTTTCCAACTGCAGTGCAATGTACTGGAACACGTCTACCTATTTGTGAGTATAATCGAATTGGATTAGGACACTCAACTTTATCTATATATACCATTTCTCCATCTCTTAAAACACAAAGATGTACAACTTCATTAGAATAGTTCATCAATTCTTCCAGATAAGGATGTGCTTCATTTCTTAATTCCATATTGCTTAATATTTTGTTGCTTAACTCCACTATTCTTAAACCAAGTTTATATTTATCATTCTCCATATTTTTTTCAACATATCCTTTTTGCAAAAGTGTATCAAGGATTCGGTGAACAGTACTTTTAGGAAGATTAAGTTCACGAGAAATCTCACTTATACCTATTCCTTTAGGTTTTTCTCCTAACAATTCAAGTATGTTTATAGCTCTTTCTAATACTTGAATATTGCTCATTTTGAAATATTCTTCCCTTTCTATAATTTTTATGAATTTATAATATTAAATTTCCTTCTTCATCAAACTTCAGTGGTTCCGGTTCACTTAATATTTCTATCTGAGGATTTTTACGAGCCTCAGGTAATAGCGATTCAGATATATATATTTCACCTACCTGTAAAGTATTTTTGATTCTTACAATTCGAAGCTTCTCATAATCTAAACAATATGAGGTTTTTGCAGCACATTTAATCGCATATTCATCGTTAGGCATAACCATTGGTATTCGAACAGTTGGTGGAAAAGCAGCAGTGATAGCGTTTATGTAAGTTTTTGCCATATTCATATTTTCAAAAACCTTTAAAGTTGTAATATCAGCTGCTCCTATACCATTTGCATTACCTTCAGTCTTCTCTGTGAGTCTTAAAACAACTATTCTTTCCACTTCAAGATCTCCTTTTGCGTAACGTGTGGAAAATCTACCTGTAACATTTGGATCCATACCGTCCCCACTTATATCTTTCCCCAACTCATCTACAATTAAGATATCTAAAGGATTAAATAATATCTTTGGCATTAGGCTTTTTGCTTTTATAAGTAATTTTGGTTCTACCTCCAAGATCTCAGATGAAGGAATTGCATGAATCTCAGCTGTTTGATCATAAGCATTTTCTATTATAGCTATACCGAAAAGTATTTTTACCTTAGAAAATATAACTTTACTCATTTCTATTAATCGTTTATCAAAATCTTTCATGCTTAACTGGTGGCATGATTCTGCACCCTTTTGTTTCCCAAGACCAATCACACTCATTTTAATTAATCCGCTTTCAATAATGCCACGAAAAGCAGTATGTGGTTTTATTCTATTTATTAAGATTACACCATCCGCCGAAAGAGCAAATTTATCAACATAAACCGGCGTACCATCTACAGTTCCGATCTGCTCAACTTCCATGGAAGATTTAATTGGTACACCAATCGTCTGCTCAGTAATTCCATATTCTGCTAACACCCGTTTCTGCCCTTCAGCTGTTGCTCCACCATGACTACCCATTGCAGGTATAATAAATGGTTCTGTATCACAACTTTTCAAAAAATCAACAGTTGTTTTTACAATCGACGCAAGATTTGCTATCCCACGGCTTCCAACTGCTAATGCTATTTTCATTTTAGGTTTTAACATTTTTTTAATTTTTTCTTTATTTAACTCATTGATAAGCACTTCTGAAATATTATTTATAACAGGAGCTTCAAATACTTGACGTACTTTTACAAACTTAGGCAGCTTAACTTCATTTAACATTTTTATTATCTCAGTATAATCCCCAATTATCGCCATCCATATACCTCCTATAATTACGCCCATATTATTCTTAAAACCAAGCAACTTAATAATTTCATTATACTTATATTCGATAAATTTGTAGTTAAATTGTTATATTTACCATATTTTATCTTTTCGCTTTGATATTTAATTTCAACATTGCATATATTACACGAATCATTTAACGAGCTTTATATGACATATGTTAATCAATTTCATATTTATTGTTCTGATATATGAAACATTATTTCATTTTCGAGTGATATTATATCACAAAATAAGTTAAATGTCTCTTGCTATTTTTTATAATTTTTTTACATATTTTTTGGATATAATGCTGCATATACATGCCATTAATCAAAATAAAGTAGTAAAATGCTAATAACTCATAGTTTATAGTACAAAAGATATATTTAAAAATCAAAAGAATTGACTACACAAAGTTAGAGGCTGAAAATCTTTTACTGCATTCACTAACAAATGTACGATCATTGTCTTTAATTAATCTTTAAAATTTTCTAGAAAGAAATAAGAAACTATAAAATCAAAATTAGCTAATTGAATTAACATTAAGACTGGTTGATAGTTTAATACTTGATCGTTATAACATGTTTTGAAAATTTGTCCCTTATCATAATTATAAATACTTGTTCATTCTAACAAACAGAATTAATTGTTACTATTTTATCAAACTTTATATTTGAATCTTCAAAACTTTTTTGATAATATATATTAAAACTCCTAATATCTTTGATACGGGGGATTCAAATGAATGAAATTGTAATAAAACAAAACATAGTACCAAACGTCTGGCTCATGGGTATATACTCTCCACAGGTTGCAAAAAAAGCAAAGCCCGGCCAGTTTGTGATATTAAGAGTTACAGAAACTGGCGAGAGAATACCTTTGACTATCGCTGATTTTGATTCAGATAAAGGAATTGTTTTTATAATATTTCAGGTTGTTGGGAAAACAACCTCAATCTTATCAACGTTAAACATTGGTGATTCTATTGCCGATTTTGTTGGACCTCTTGGAATGCCATATGAGCAGGACTCAAATGATAAAAGCTACCTCTTTATTGCGGGCGGCCTTGGAATACCTGCAATCTATTCGAAAGTAAAAATGCTTCACAGCCAAGGAAAAGATATTGAAATAATAGTTGGGGGAAGGTCAAAAGAAAATATATTTTTTGAAGAAGAACTTAGAAAATATTGCAGCAGTCTTTACATCTCAACAAACGACGGCTCATATGGTCAAAAAGGACTTGTCACAGACATTTTAACCCAGCTTTTAGAAAACGGCAAAAGATACGATGAAATCTTTGCAGTAGGTCCTGTTCTTATGATGAAAGCAGTAGTTGATATAACTAAAAAGTATGGAATAAAGACCTTGGTAAGTCTTAATCCTATTATGGTTGATGGAACAGGTATGTGTGGAGGATGTAGAGTTAAAATTGGAAATGAAATTAAATTTGCTTGTGTTGATGGACCAATATTTAATGGATTTGAAGTTGATTTTGATGGACTTATGAAAAGAAACTCTTACTATCAGGACCTTGAAAACCTCTCTTATAAAGAACATAAATGCAAAATTGGATTGGGGGAATAGAAAAATTGGAAGTATTAAAAAGAGTGTCAATAAAAGAGCAAGAGCCTGAAAAAAGAGTAAATAATTTTGATGAGGTTTGCTTGGGCTATAGCTCTGATGAAGCTGTGCAGGAAGCTTTGAGATGTCTTGAGTGCAAAAATGCACCATGCATTAAGGGCTGTCCTGTTGAGGTCAAAATCCCTGAGTTTATAAGGCTAATAAAAGAAAAAAAATTCAAAGAAAGCTATCTAAAAATTCTTGAGACAAATCTACTTCCTGCAATTTGTGGAAGAGTGTGCCCACAAGAGACTCAATGCGAAAAGAATTGTGTGCGCGGGATAAAAGGTGAGCCAATAGCAATTGGAAAGCTTGAAAGATTTGTCGCTGACTGGTTTAGGCAAAACTGTGAGTTTGAGTTTGAAAAACCTGAGTCAAATGGCAAAAAAGTTGCAATAATTGGCTCTGGCCCTGCAGGGCTATCTTGTGCTTCGTCTTTGGCAAAGTTAGGGTATGAAGTTGTGATATTTGAAGCTTTCCATAAACTTGGTGGAGTTTTATATTACGGAATACCAGAGTTTAGGCTCCCAAAAGAGGTTGTTGAGTGGGAGATTGAGAATTTGAAAAAGATGGGTGTTGAGTTTAGAACAAATATGGTATTTGGTAAAACTTTTGACTTAGAAGATTTAAAACAAGAGGGTTTTGAAGCAGTGTTTATTAGCTCTGGTGCAGGTCTTCCAAACTTTTTAAACATTGAAGGTGAGCTTTTAAACGGAATATATTCAGCAAATGAGTTTTTGACAAGAGTAAACTTAATGAAAGCATATAAATTCCCTGAATATGATACTCCAATAAAACTTGGCAAGAAAGTTGGAGTGATTGGCGGTGGGAATGTCGCAATGGATGCAGCAAGGGTGGCAAGAAGGCTTGGAAGCGAGGTTTACATACTCTACCGAAGAACTGAGGCTGAGATGCCTGCAAGAAAAGAAGAAATAGATCACGCAAAAGAAGAGGGAATAAAAATCCTTGAACTTGTAAGTCCTGTCAGATTCATGGGCGACGAAACAGGACACGTGAGAGCTTTAGAACTTGTTAAAATGCAGCTTTCACAGCCGGATTCTTCTGGCAGAAGAAGCGTAAAGCCAATAGATGGCTCAAACTTTATTTTTGAAGCTGACAACTTCATTGTTGCTATAGGTCAAAGCCCCAATCCGCTTGTCAAAAAAGCTATACCTGAGCTTGAACTAAATCCAAATGGTTCAATTAAGGTAAATGAAAATCTCATGACAAATGTCGAGGGTGTATTTGCTGGAGGAGATATTGTAACTGGAGCTGCAACAGTTATATTAGCAATGGGCATGGGTAAAAAGGCTGCTGAGAATATTGATAAATATATCATGTGTAGTTAGAACAAAGTAAAATTGTCATTGTTAATATTTTAATTCTTGCCAAAAACGGGATTTTTATATTTTACATAACATTATTTTGTTACTATTTTATTAAGTAAAAATTAAAGAGTCCACAATTTTATTGACTTCAATGGATTGTGGACTCTTTTTGTTTAAGCATCCTTAAAAGTTCTGAGCTAATAAATATAATCAACAACCTTTATTTAATTACATTTACCTTATCTCACTTATCCAAACCCTCATTTCACCTTTCCCTCTATTAGCCCATGCATAATATGGAATAAACTTGAGTTTTACTGGCAATAACTTGTATTCATATTCATCCCTATACAGTTCATCACCAAAATCTTCTTCGTCTATTCTAAAACCATCCGCATAAATTACATATAAACCATTTAAAATTTCTGGTTCAAATTTCAGCTCAAGTTTTGAATCTTTTGAGATAAAGAGCTCATGTAAGTTTGGACCATTATCAGCTTCTTCTAAACAATACAGGATTGGTCCTTTCATAATGGTAATTTTACCAATATTATCTCTTACCCGAGGATGAGACCTTATTTTTTTAGGCAATGTAGTTAGCTTCAACAAAATTTCATCATTACCATTCCATATTCTACTCAACACAATATAACCTTTTTCTTTTACAATTTTTCCCTCTTCTCTATCATTTATATAGACTTTAAAACTTTCACACCATTTAGGTATTCTCAATTTTAAATCAAAATAAACTGGCTTTTTAGTATCAATTTTTATAAAGACGTTATCACCAAAAGGATATTCACTATTTATATAAATTTTCACCTCGTCTCCATTCATGTTTAGTTCATATTCATTGCTGATATACAAATTAACGTATAACTCGTTTGCAGAATGTGCATAAACATATTTTCCAATTGATGACAGCAGTCTTGCCACATTTGGAGGACAGCAAGCACAGCCAAACCATCTTTGCCTTGGAACTTTTACATGCTGAGTATCATGCCTTTTTTCACATGCTCTTGGGACAACCTCTAATGGATTCACATAAAAATAACTTCTACCATCCAAACTCATAGAAGCAATTATGTTGTTGTATAGAGTTTGCTCAATTATATCATAATAATGGCTACTCTGCTCTATTAGAAACATTCTATGTGCAAAGAAAATAAGACCAACTGATGCGCAGGTTTCTGCATAAGCCCTGTCATTTGGCAAATCATATTCAAATGAAAAAGATTCAGCATATGCACTTGCGCCAATTCCACCAGTGATATACATTTTCCTTGTTACAATATCCTTAAATAAAGCTTTACAAGTATCTAATAATTCTTCATCTTTAGTAATTCTTGCTATATCAGCCATAGCAGAGTACATATATGTTGCTCTAACAGCATGACCCACTGCTTCTCTTTGTTTTCGAACAGGAAGATGAGTTTGTGCATACTCTCTTCCAAAGTTTCTTATTAGTCCTGGCCAGTGTTCAGTTCTCCCTCTTTTTTCCCATTCTAAATCAAAATAATAAGGGTCTTTTCCTCTCTCTTCAATAAAATATCTCGCAAGATTTAAGTATCCCTCTTCTTTTGTAACTTCGTAAAGTTTTATTAGAGCAAGTTCTATTTCCTGATGTCCAGGATAGCCTTTTAATTTTCCCTCTTCGGGACCAAATATACTGTTAATGTGATCAACAAATTTTTTAGCTATGTTGAGCAGTCTATCATTTCCAGTCGCATTATAATATGCAACTGCAGCTTCAATTAAATGCCCTGCACAATAAAGCTCGTGACACTCTTGAAGATTTGTCCATCTATTTTGCGGTTCTTTTATAGTAAAGTAAGTATTTATATATCCATCATCCCACTGCGCTTTCTCTATCAAATCAATTACTTCATTTATTTTTCTATCTAATTCTTCATCATAATGAGATTCTAAAACATAACTTGCTGCTTCTAACCATTTATAAACGTCACTATCTTGGAACACCATTCCATAAAAGTCACCTTGTTCTAAACCAGCTGCAATTTTAAAGTTGCGAATTGCAGAACTTTTTTCAACACCATCTACTTTATCATTTAGAATGTCCCATTGATATGGAACAACAACCTCTTTTATGAGATTAATATACCTATTCCAAAAATCGCTGTTGATTTTTATATCTCTGATTTTTGGAACATTCAGTAGTTTTAAAAAGCTCATTTCTTGCTGCAATACTATCACCCTTTACATTAAAAATTTTAACCTTTAAGACCACTCATTTTTATACCTTCAACCAAATAGCGTTGTCCTAACATATACAAAATCATTGGTGGAATAATCATTAGCGTTGCCATTGCCATAACCAAGTTCCATTGTGTCACAAATTGTCCTTCAGCTTTAAATGAAATCAATGCTGTGGTTAAAGGTTTCAAATGTTCAGAGTTTATATAAATCAAGGGCGTAAAAAGTTCATTCCACCAATATATAGAGGACAAAATACCAATAGTTATGAATATTGGCTTTGCTAAAGGAACAAGAATTTTATAAAAGATTTTGAATCTTGAACAACCATCTATCATTGCAGCTTCATCTAATTCTTTTGGAATTGTTAAGAAAAATTGTCTAAATAAAAATACATTATATGGATAAGCAAAAAATGCTGGAACAAAAAGTGGATATAATGTATCAATCCAGTTTAAGTATCTAAACAAAATAAATTGAGGAATAATTGTAACAGCACTTGGGACCATCATTGTTGCTAATATTAAACTAAATACTATCCTTTTACCTTTAAATTTCATCCTTGCAAGTGGATATGCAACTAAGGAACTTGAAATTAATGTTCCTACTGTATTGCCAACTATCAGTATCAATGTATTTCGTAAATATATTAATGCATTTCGACGAGTTAGGACCTCTATATAATTACTTAGCTGAGGCTCTTTAGGTATCAATTTTGGTGGATAAGAGGTAATACTTGTCAATGTTTTAAATGATGAAGAAATAATCCACATAATTGGGAAAAACATTATTATTGCAATTAAAAGCATTAGCATATAAATCAAAATATTTGCAATCAAATTTTGCCTTTTCATAATGTTTAACCCTCGCTTTCATAATAGACCCATTTTTTAGAAAGTACAAACTGAGCTAATGTCAGCAAAGCTACAATGATAAAGAGTATTACCCCTTCTGCTGCTGCATATCCCATTCTAAATAGTTGGAATGCATTTCTATAAATATCTAAACTCAGTACATTTGTAACTTCGTTCGGTCCACCACCGGTAAGAGGGTATATAAAAGTAAATGAGTTATTTAAAATTGCAATTGTTGATACAACTAAATTAAACAGTATTATTGGAGATATAGATGGTAGAGTTACATGTATAAAACGTTGAAAAGCATTTCCACCATCAATTTCAAACGCTTCATATAATTCTTTTGGTACCTCTTTTAATGCTGAATTATATATTAGCATCATTTGACCTGAAGAGTATGTATATATAGATAGAGCTATAAGCGTTGGAATCACCCATTTTGAATCCATAAGCCAGTTTGGTCCGTTTGTTATTCCAATTAAAGATAAAAGATAATTTAAGACCCCAACCTCTTTATCTAACATTATTTGAAACACAAATGCTAACGCTACAGTAGGCAAAACCGCAGGTATGAAATAAAAAAATTGAAATATACCAATTAATCTTACTCTTTGATTTAACAACACTGCTAAGAAGAGTGCCCATAAATTTGTAAATATAACAGCAAACAATGTATAAATCAATGTAACTTTAAGACTGTTATAAAAAGATTGATTGTTAACCAAAAGATTTTTAAAATTTTCAATACCAACAAAGATTGGTTTGCTAACTAAATCCCATTTCATAAAGCCGAGAACAAAAGCATAGATAATTGGCCCACCCGTGAAAAGAATAAATCCAATAATCCATGGAAGTAAAAACAAATAAGCGGTGAGATTCTCTTTTAATTCTTTATTCGATTTCATTCATTTCACCTGCTTTCAAGATATCACCATTATTATGTAAAAGTATCTTACTTTAGAATATCGGAGGGAATGGAGAGACTTTCTCAACCATTCCCTCACATCAACCCAAAATTACTTATAGCTCGCAGTAATTTCTTTAAGTTCTTTTATACCTTCGTTAATAGCTTGATCGATTAGAACTTGCTTTGCAACCGCTGATTCAAGCCGCTTGACAAATTTATCTGTACCACCAGGAGGCAGAAGAACATAACCGAGCTGAGCAAACTGAGCAGTATCATCCATTGCTTTCCAATTTGTTGGTCCATTTGGTCCTGCAACTTTATAATAACCTTTAGCCATTAAGCTTTTTCTTGCACTTGGGTTATTATAACCCTGACTAAGGATTTTCTGTCCTTCTTCGCTCAGCATAAATTCAATAAATTTCCAACTTTCTTCTTTGTATTTTGAAGTTTTGCTTATTGTATAAAATCCTGTGTGAAGATTTGAATACTGTCTTACCTTTTTGGGAAGAGGTGCAATATCCCATTTAAAATCTTTAATATCTCTATATGTGGAAATCATCCAGCTCCCTGTAAACGCCATAGCTGCTTTACCACTTGCGAACAAATCTGTAACACCCATGCTTGTTGAAGGAGCTGGCATAACTTTGTATTTATTAACAAGGTCATATACCCATTGAACAGCAATTTTAACTCCCTTGCCTAAGGCAACATTTCCTTTCTCATCTGCAACATCATCACCCGCAGCACCAATCAGTGCATACCAAATACCAACAAAACGCGGATAGTCAATCCCCCATTGAATTGTTTTCCCACCCTTTACTATTGTAAGTTTCTTTGCAGCATTTAGAACATCGTCCCATGTCCATTTATCTGTTGGGTAAGGAACTTTTGCTTTATCAAAAAGAGTCTTGTTGTAATACATAATCTCTGTTGCAAAGCACCATGGAAGCCCATAAACTGCCCCCTGCATCTTTGTGAGTTTTGCGAATGCTGGTATGAAGTCATTCATTGTAAATGCTTTAGTCTTTTTAATATAAGGATCTAAAGGTATAATAACACCATTTTTAGCAAATCGTCCTATGTCGCATTCCCATACAAGAGGAACATCTGGCGCTTTATTTGCTGCAATCATAGCTTGCAATTTTTCGGAATAATTTTCAGGCGCTTTAATTACATTCACTTTGATATTGGGATATTTTTTCTCAAAAGCTGCAATAAAATCATACTTTGCGTTGATATCTCCCCACATGCTGGTTGAGATGGTTACCTTTTTAGATGAGGAAATCGCTTCAGAAGGTCTGAAAGCTACAAATAATGTTAAAGCCAATGCGAAAACCACCAGAACTGCTATAAACCTCTCAAACTTTTTCATAAAAAAAACCTCCTTTTTGTTTAATTTTTGGATTTTTTCAGAATTTTGAACAATAAAAGTTTTTAAGTTTTCCTTTTTTAATTATCTTCTACAACCTCCTCCTTCCTTTTTGGTGTCATTTAAACGTTTAAATAAAATAGTACAATAAATATTTTAATATGCCTTTGTAAAAAATATATCACAACTTTTTCTTTTTTGCAATATCTTTTTATGCTAAAAATGTAACTTATAAGTTATTTGAACTATAATACTTTCTTTACCGACTTTCTTTCTATCACAGTACATTTTAATTTTAAGTTACGTATCTCTTTTTCATCTTCAGTACATATTAATTTATCTCCACTTATACATTCTAAAATTAATTTAGCTGCTTCCTCTCCCATTTTATCCAAAGGCATTTTCACAGTTGTAAGCTTTGGATCATGAAAATAACTAAATTCTCTATCATCAAAACCCACAACAGAAAGTTGATCAGGTACTTTGATACCCAACTCTTTTGCAGCATCCATCACACCACAGGCCATTAAGTCATTCATTGCAAATATTGCAGTTACTTCACGGTTTTCTTTTAAAATACTCATTGTATTTTCATATCCGCTTTCATATTCCCAGTTACCAACTCTTATTAATTTGTTATCAAGCTTAACTCCAAAATCACTCAATGCATCTTTGAAACCTTTTAACCTTTCTTGAGACGGTAAAGAATCATTAGGTCCTGTAATTAATCCTATTTTTCTGTGACCGTTTTCTAATAAATATTTAGTAACCTCATACGCACCTTGATAATCATCACAATTTACCGAAATATGTCCAAGCGATGAATAACAATAAGTACATACTATTGGAATTTTTATCCCTTTAATAAATGGTGCAACATCTCTCATATGAAAACCTATATAAATCATGCCTTCGACTTGTCTTGTAAGAAGCACTTCTATGCTCTTCTTTATTTCTTCAAGATGCTCAATAACTTTTGAATAATTATTCCCAACCTTTTTTACTAATCTTAGATTGTTCAAAATAATATGATATCCTTTTTCTTCTAAATACCTGTTAATTCCATCTATAATTTCTGGAGCGCTAAACACTGTAATATCCTCTGCAATAACCCCAATTGTCATGCTCTTTTTCTTTCTTAAAGACTTTGCCAAATTGTTAGGTTGATAGTTAAGCTCTTGAGCAGCCTTTAATACCCTTTCTCTTGTTTCAGGGCTAATTTGCGCACTGTTGTTTAGTACATAGGATACAGTTGCAGGTGAAACATTTGCCTTTTTTGCTATATCTTTTATTGTTGCCATCATATAAAACTCCTTTTAAAAATAATATCTAAAACATTTCTACAATAAAAAAAAAGATGATGCAAGTGGATTTTGCATCTGAATCATGCAGCAATTTCTGCCTAGTTTGCTATAGTTATCTCTGTTTTGTTCTTTAAAAACTCATCAACCATCTTTTCAACTTTTAGTGCTGTTTCATTATCCAGATAATATTCATCACATTGTGAGCACACTAAAGCAGGAACGTTTTTGATTATCACAATTTTAATATATACCTAGATAACTGTACTTTACTTATATACATCTCCACGATATCCAATAGTAACAATGAAAATAACCTCTTCTTCTTTTTGTATTTGGTAAATAATCCTATTCAAACACATCCTCAAAGTCGTATACATCACCGTTTTCTATATCTTTAAGACCTCTTTTAATTGATTCCATTAATTCTACATCATTAAGAATTTCGTTTTCTTCTTTTTCTTCCTTAAACTTTAAATATTCTATAAAATTAATAACTTCTGTAAGTTCTTCTTCATGAAGACTATCCACAATTTCTTTCAATTTGTTCCTTAGCAAATTATTCATGACTCTCACCACTGTTTTTACTTCACTTTTATTATAACTCTTTTTATAGTAAAATAATATCTTGATTTTTACGTATCTTATCACCGATTCTTTTAAAACAATGCCTTCTCTAAATTCTTTTATTAAATTACGCTATACAATTCTCCAACTCACTCAAAAAAAAGAGCCTCTTTGCCTTTTGGGCAAAGGGGCTCTTTTAAACAGTTTTAAAACTTACTTAATCACATTAACCTTATAGAACGCATCAACATTCTGCTTTGTTACAACCATTGTACCTGTGTCGACGTATGGTGGGAGTGGATTTATACCATATTTTTGCCAGTTGTCAACCGGGTTGACAATACCATGCTTTAAGTAGAACAGGAATGTCATGCCCCAGAATCCCATGTTCCATGTACCTTGCGCAATTGATGCATCAATGATACCTTGCTTGATAAGGTCAAGTGTCCCCTTGTCGGTATCGAAGCTTACAATCTTAACCTTGCCAACTTTGTTAGCTTCTTTGATAGCTGTTGCAGCACCAACACCACCAAGAGCGTCTGTGCAGAATATTCCTTTGATATTTGGATGAGCTTGGAGCATAGCAGAAATCTGTCTTGCAGCTTTTGTCTGGTCGTTTTCATCGTTTACAATTGCAACAACCTTAATTCCTGGAAACTCTTTCTTGAGAGTATCAATAAACCCTTGTTTTCTCTGCTCATGATTGAGCTGTGCAGCAACTGTTGAGATACCAACCTCGCCTTTGCCACCCAAAAGCTTGCCAAGATATCTTGCAGCCATTGCACCTGCGTTATAGTTTCCAGTTTCCAAAACTGAATATCTGTTTGACTTTGGTGAATCTGCGTCAAATGTTATTACAGGAATTCCTTTTTTGATCGCCTCATCAATTGGGGCTTTTAGAGCGTCAGGGTTTGCACAAGTGACCAAAATTCCAGCTGGTTTTTTAGCAATAACCTGACGAAGAACAGTAACCTCTTGGTTAACGTCAAACTGTGGTGCACCTGTGTAGATAGCCTTTACCCCATACAGGTCTGCCGCTGCCTTCATTCCCTTGAAACAGCCTTTCCAGTACTCAATACCAGACACAAAAGTTACCATGTAATACTCTTCTTTTGGACTTCCTTTGAGCTTTGGATTGCCACTGCTTGCCTGTGTGACATCCTTAGAACTTGGAACAAGCGCATAAGCCAAAGACACAATGAGCGCAACCGCCAAAAAGATTGAAAGGTACTTGTAAAAGTTCTTCTTCATAGCCTACCGAACCTCCTCCAATATAGTTTTTATTTATTTTAACCCCTGCCGCCTACAAGCTTTTCTCAAGGTAGGCGACAGAAGCTAAAACCAAGCTTTTAATTTTAAAATCCTCTATGATTTTTTCTGATGTGTCAGGTAGTCAATTGTCACAGCCGCAATCAGAATCACACCGCTGACCAGGTTCTGCCAGTAGACAGAGACGTTCAAAAGTACAAGCGCGTTGTTGATAATACCAACCAGGATTGTACCAAGAATTGCTCCAAGAACTGTTCCTTCACCGCCTGCCAGTGACGCTCCGCCAATGACACATGCTGAGATTGCGTTAAGCTCTGAACCATTTCCTGCTGTTGGTGCAGCAACTGAAAACCTTGAGAGAGTAAATATTCCAGCAATTCCTGCTAAGACTGACATTAAAACATATACAGAAATCTTTACCTTTGGAACATTTATACCAGAAAGCTTTGCCGCGTTTTCGTTACTTCCTACGTAGTACACAAGTCTGAACGGTGCTGACTTTCTCATCAAAAAGTCAAATAGGATTATGAGGATGATAAAAAACAGGATGAAAAATGGAATCCCCAAAACCTTGCCCTGGCCAAGAAAATCAAAGCCTTTCAAGTTACCGTAAAGCGAAAGAGGCGAACCCTGGGTCAGAACATATGCAGCACCTCTTGCAATCCCCATCATAGCAAGCGTAACAATAAGAGGTGGAATTCCAATTCGCGCTATAAAGTATCCATTGAAAAGCCCAATCAGAGCACAGATAACAAGAGCTATCAAAGAACCTATCCAGATGTTCACACCATAGCTAAGATAAAGCCCGCCGGCAATAACAGCCGAAAGCCCCAGAACAGAACCAACAGAAAGATCAACGCCACCTGAGACAAGCACAACAGTCATGCCTATTGCGAGGATTCCATCTGCTGCAAGACCCAGAGCTGTTGTTATCAAGTTTTCTGCTGTCAAAAAGTTTGGGCTTAGGACCGATATAATAGCACTTATTACAATTATGATGAAAATCAAAGTAATTTCCCTAAACCCCATCACTTTTTTGAGAAAGCTTTTGTTTGCTGCCTGATTTGAAGATAGCGTTGACATTTCAAACCTTCCCCTCCTTTTGCAAAGATTATTTGTGTGCAGCAAGCTGCATAATGTTTTCTTCGGTGATGCTACTTCCCGAAAGCTCGCCAGTTATCCTTCCTTCTCTCATGACAAGTACCCTGTCACACATTCCAATTATCTCGGGAAGCTCAGATGAGATAAGAATAATCCCTATTCCGTTTTTTGCAAGCTCTCTTAAAAGGCTATGAATTTCTGCCTTTGCGCCAACGTCTATTCCACGCGTCGGCTCATCCAAAATCAAAATCCTCGGTTTTATAGCAAGCCATTTTGCTATCATCACCTTTTGCTGATTCCCACCAGAAAGACTCATAACAAGTTGAACATATGATGAGGTCTTGACATTTAGCTTTTTGACAAACTCCTGAGCAAGCGAAAGTTCTTTTTGCCTGTCAATCAAAAGCCTTTTGTAATCGTATTTTAGATGTATTGCCGAGACATTGTGTGCAACAGGAAGCTTTAGAAAAAGACCATACTGTTTTCTGTCTTCTGTAACATATCCGATTTTATGCCTGATAGCATCTTCGAACGAGTTTATCTCAATCTTTTTTCCTTCAAGATAAATTTCCCCACAATGCTTTGGCAAAATTCCGCAGATTGTCTGGGCAAGCTCTGTTCTTCCGCTTCCTACAAGCCCTGCAAAACCCAAAATTTCACCTTCGTGCAGGGCAAATGATACATTCTGGACCTTATCAGAGCTAATATTCTCAACCCTGAAAACTTCTCTGCCAATTTTACTGCTCTTTGGCGGATACATCTCTTTGATTTCTCTTCCCACCATCAGGCTTACAACCTGGTCGGGATTTGTCTCAGCTGTATTTAGCGTTGTGATGTATCTGCCATCTCGAAGGACAGTGATTCTGTCTGCAAGCTCAAAAATCTCACGTAGCCTGTGAGAAATATAAAGAATGCTTATTCCCTTTGCCTTTAAATCTTTTATGATTTTAAAGAGCACTGCTGCATCAGCTTCAGACAGAGCCGATGTTGGCTCATCCAAAATCAAAAGCTTGCAGTTGAACGTAATTGCCTTTGCAATCTCAACAATCTGCTGTTGCGCAACGTTCAAGTTTGCAACCTTGTCAGTGGGTTTTATGTTCACCTCATCAAACAAAGACAAAACTTCTTGCGACATCTGGTTGAGCTTTTTAAAATCCACTATCTTTGCAGACTTTTCAGGAAGTCTTCCTATGTATATATTCTCAGCAACAGTAAGATGCGGGCAGAGCGCAAGCTCCTGGTGAACTATGCTAATACCAAGATTTTGAGCATCTCTTGGAGACCTGATATTTACCTTCTTGCCCTCAAGATATATCTCACCTTTGTCTGGAAGAAGGCTTCCTGATATGATATTCATCAAAGTTGACTTTCCAGCACCGTTTTCACCAACTATTGCATGAATTTCAGCTTTGTTTACAGAAAACGAAACATCAGAAAGTGCAACTGTCCCTGGGAAAATCTTTGTAATTCCATGCAGCCTTAAAAGTTCGCTATCAGTGGAGCTTTTCATGCAAATCTCACCTCGCTTTGTTAAAGATTATAGTAGTTTTGGTAAAACTATTTATTTGTATCCATCTTTCGCTTTTCTATTTATATATATTCTACACCAAAATCAAAAATCCTTCTTTTTTAATCAAAAAAATTTTATTTTCTTGAACAATGTTATCAAAAATGTTCAGCTTGTTGACAGGCCTGATAAAATGTAATACACTGAAGAAAAGAAAATATATCAAACTTGTTCACATACAACTTTTTTGGTGGTATAATAGCATAAGAACTTGCAAAAGTGGTGAATATTGATGCTTGTTGCAGAGAGGCTAAAAAAGATAAAGGAGATACTTCTTCAGAAAAAGCACATTGACGTTGCAACACTTGCAGAGCTTTTGAACGTTTCAGAGGTAACAATCAGGCGTGACTTGGACAGGCTTGAAAGTGAAGGGTTTTTGATAAAAACATACGGCGGGGCAATCTTAAAAGAAGAGGCAGCAAAGATTCTATCACCTACAATCTCAGAAGACTCTGAAAAAGAGGCAATCGCAAAGGTGTGCTCTTACATGATAGAAAGTAACCAGGCAATTATCCTTGCAGGCGGAAATATATTGAGGCTTGTTCCAAAGTATATAAAGGAAAAACAAAACATAATAGTTTTGACAAACGACCTTCTTTTGGCAATAGAGTGTGGAAAGCTTTCAATCCAGACAATTGTGACAGGTGGTTATATTGTTGGAAATACCTTCACCTTGGCAGGGCCAATGCTTGTAAATCCTAATATGGACATATTTGTGGACAAGGCATTTATTGAGGTTGACGGTGTCTCACTCGAGCGAGGATTTACAGTGAACAATGTTGAGTTTGCAAACGCATATAAGTATTTTAAGTCAATTGCCAAAGAGACAATTATTGTTGCAGACTCATCAAAGTTTGACAAGATTTCTCTTTTCCAGATAGCAAGGGTTGATGAGATCAAAAAGGTTATAAGCGACACAAACGTGCCGGATGAGTACAAGTCATTTTTCTTTGAAAACGGCACCCAAATATTTTGCAGTTTTGACTTTTCTGACCTTGAAAGAGAGGTTTGAAAGTTATGGCTATTATGCTTAAAAACATCTCAAAAAAATTTGATGATTTTTATGCTCTAAAAGATATAAACCTTGAATTTTTTGAAGGTCAGGTGAATGTCATTCTTGGCAAAAATGGCTCTGGCAAAACAACTCTGACAAAGATTATAAACGGAAGCACAGCGCCAACAAACGGAAAGGTTTTGATTGACGGAAAAGAATTTTCAAGTCTCAATCCTATGCTTGCAAAATCGCTTGGAATATTTACTGTACATCAGGAGCTTTTGTATTTTCCTCACCTTTCTGTTGCTGAGAACATCTTTATTGATAACAAGCCAAAAAACAAGCTTGGATTTGTAAGTTATAAGGCAATGATAAAACACGCAGCAGAAATTTTAAGCAAAATGGGTGTATATATCAATCCTGAAGCGCTTTGCAAAAACATGGGTCAGTCTCAGCTTCAGGTGATTGAGATCTGCAGGGCGCTTGTTCAAAACGCAAAGGTTTTGATTTTCGATGAACCAACAGCAGGGCTTACAACATATGAGATAGAAAATCTTTTTAAAATCATAAAAGAGCTAAAAGAAAAAGGAATTGTAATAATATTTGTGACAAACATGGTGGAAGAAGCGCTATCTATTGCAGACAGGGTAACAATCCTTCGCGACGGTGAAGTTGTTGCATCTGACAATGTCACAAGCTTTAACTTAAGCAAGGCAATCTCTTTGATCTTCGGCAGTGTAAACAGAACATATCCAAAACTAAAGGTTGAAAAAGGTTCTACCATCTTTAGCGTTAAAAATTTAACAAAACGTGGGATAATTGAGAACATCTCATTTGATGTAAGAGAGGGAGAGATTTTTGGGATTGCCGGGCTTGTTGGATCTGGGCGAAGTTTTCTGGCAAAGGCTCTTTTTGGTGCAGAAAAACTTGACTCAGGCGAGATTTATATGAATGGAAATCTTTTAAAACTTTCAAGCCCGGCCGATGCAATAAAAAATGGTATTGCGTTTATGAGCGAAGACAGGATTGGTACAGGCCTTTTCAAGACGCTCAACATTGCAGACAATATCATCTCATCTAACATCTGGAATATCGCAAACGGCTTTTTTGTAGACTCATCCCGCCAGGAAAAGATTGCAAATCTGTATATTAAAAAGCTTGGGATAAAACCAAAGGAGATTACTCAAAAGATTGCGTTCTTAAGCGGTGGGAACCAGCAAAAGGTATTGATTGCAAAGTGGCTCTTTTCGCGCTCAAACGTGTTCATTTTGGATGAGCCAACAAAGGGCTTGGATTTGGCATCAAAGGTAGAAGTTTATAATATCATCAACGAGCTTGCAAGAATTGGTTGTGCTATTATTTTCATCTCCTCTGACTTTTCAGAACTGATTGGCATGTGCGACAGAATCCTGGTACTTCACAGAGGCAAGGCAGTCCATGAGTTTTCCAAAAAGGAGATGGATTATGATAAGATTTTAAAAACGGCAATGGGGATATAAAAAAAAGATGGCACAGCGCCATCAGAAAAGTAGGTGAATAAAATCATTTTTTCTTAGGTTTTTTCAAAGCTATTTTAAGGTCACAAAGAGGTATTTTCAACCTCAAAAACCTCACCTTCCCAGTTTCTAAAGACCACTTTGTCTTTGCCAAAGTAAAGAAGATAATTTGGCATGATTGGAGTTTTGCCTTTGCCCTTTGGTGCATTTATGATGTATGTTGGCACTGCCATGCCGGAGGTTCTACCTCTGAGGCTCTCAATAATCTCCATGCCCTCCTCAATTGTCACCCAAAAGTGCGATGTTCCTTTTACTCTTTTTGGATGAAAGATATAATATGGCTTTACCCGAATTTTCAAAAGTTCTTGATTGAGCTTTCGAACAACAAACTTGTCATTGTTGACCCCATTTAACAAAACCATCTGGTTACCAAGTGGAATGCCGCTATCTGCCAGCATCTCGCAAGCTCTTTTTGATTCTTTCGTTATCTCACGTGGGTGATTAAAGTGGGTGTTTATATAAATTGGATGATATTTCTTTAGCATATCAACAAGATCTTTTGTAATTCTTTGTGGCAAAGTCACAGGTGCTCGTGTACCAATTCTGATTATCTCAACATGAGGTATTTGCCTGAGTGACCTTAAAATCCATTCCAAAATCTCATCAGAAAGCATCAGGGCATCGCCGCCTGTAATTAGAACATCTCGAATGTGCGGGTTTTGTGCCACATACTCTATTGCATCTGTAATATCGTCTAAGGATGCGTGTGTGTCAGTCTCGCCAATAAACCTTCTTCTTTGGCAAAATCTGCAAAACATCCCACATATATTTGTAACCTTTATTATGAGCCTATCTGGATAGCGCTGAGTTACTATCTTGGTAGGTGATGTGTGCTCTTCGTCCATTGGGTCAAGATCGCCCTTTTCTACCAGCTCTAAGCTGCTTGGAACAGATTGTCTTTTTATTGGGCAGTTTGGGTCATTTGGGTCAATTAGCGACAAATAGTAAGGTGAGATTGCAAAGCGATAAATCTTTCCTACTTGTTCTATTTGCTGTGCTTCTTTTTCATCAAGGTTTAGAAGATCTTTTAATATTTTGGCTGAGGTAATTCTATTTTTCAGCTGCCATTTATAATTTCCCCAGTCTTTTTCGCTTGCACCAAAGTAGGAAAGAATCTTTCTTTTTTGATATTCAATCTTTTCTTCATCCTCTATGCCCGTTTTGATTGTGTCTCTGACTTCTAAGTAGTCTTTAATAGCTTCTTTTAACTTTTCAAACCTTTCGTTGTTGTTGATAACATTTAACTTTTCCATATCTATAAAACCTCCTTTCAAAATTTTTGCCGAAAATAAAAGCAGCCAAACTCCATAACCTCGGAATTTGGCTGCTTTGAAATCAAAGGCAAAAGAACGCCTTCTTTTGCGCCTATAAAAAGGCGTAAAACCCCTTTTGCCTCCCCTTTCAAAGCTTCCGAGGTTAGCTGACGGGTTCGGGCCGAAAGGGTTAGCCCTACAGAAGCTTTTGGCTTCTGATTCACCCCAGAAAATTGGGTCCCCCGTATCCCAGGCCTTTTCCCCTGGGAATTCAGCTTTTCAAAAGGAGTGCTAATTATATTTATTTGTATATATCCCCTCTTGGACCAATTTCATAAATGTAAACTGTAAACTGTTCTTTTTCTACCTTATATATAATCCAAGTTGTTGAATAAATAATTATACCATTAATGTTATTATATAGAACTATAAATTATTCCACGTGTATTTAAAAGAAAATTTACAGTTTTCAATTTTTTGAATATAGACCTCTATCAAATAAGTAATCATTATCCAGTCCACATGCCTCTTATATGTTCTAAAACCTCTTAACCTTATTTGTTCTAAATTGTATTCTCCTTTTAACTTCCCAAATAATCTTTCAATTTTTGTCCTTTGCTTATATAACCTTTGTCCTTCCTCACTTCTTAAAAATTCCATATTTTTTACCCTCAAAATATTTTTTACATTACTAAAATCCTTACTATTTCTCTTATTTACCGCCGCTACAAACTTTATCTCAAGTCTATCTGCCACCTCAAACCACTTCGCACAATCATAACCTGCATCCGCTAATATTACTTCAGGTCCAAATATCTTAGCTTCATACAAAAGTTCTACTACTTTACTGTCATGGATATTTGCACGTGTCAACCACCATACTATAGGTATAACCTCATCTTCAACTGTTGCCAACACATGTAATTTATACCCATTGTAAAAACCTAAACTAACACATACTCCTACTTCTGCCTCTTTGTCACCCCTCGAGCTTCTCAAAGGTGTGGAATCTATAGCACAAACTTTTGTCTGCGGAACTATTTCTCTCACTAAAATTCTTGCTATCCCTTCTATATACCCTTCTTCAATTACCTTTGCCCATTTCGAAAAATATGAATGATCAGGGCTCTTCTCTATCCCTATAGCCTTTTTAAATTCTTCATCTTCATTTATCTTGTATTCTAATTCCCTGAAGCTGTTTATCTTGTTTTTGACTTTGTAAACAAAACAAGCTATTATATGGCTTAGCTTAAATTTCTTCGGTCTTCCTCTCCTGCTGCTCTTTATCTTTAATCCCAGGGCTTTTATTACTTTCTCAATTGTCATAAGTATCTTTAAAAATTTTTGTTTTTGTGTTTTAATAAAATTAGACATTGCCATCCTCCTTTGTTAGGTGTTTTTAGTCTTCTCTTATCGTAATTTTACCTCAAGGAGGATGGCTTTTTATATATCTATTTATTGTCTTTTCTGTTAATCCCTTTTATTCAACAAGCTATTATATATAATCCTTAAATCACCTTCTTTGTATCTATAAAAACCTTCTAATTTGCCATGTAATGGTTTAATTTTAGAGGAAGAAAATGGATCTTGTGATAATTCCTCTTCTAAAATAGTTGCAATTCTCTTTTTGATATTTTGGGGTAGCCTCTGCAGATATTTGTATGCATTTTTAGAAAGTATTATATTGAACTTGTTGGAGGTTCCCACTTAATACCGCCACCTGATTTAAACTCTTCCTCTGCTTCTTTTAATCTATCCATAAGTTCATCATCAAGACAGATTTCAGCTGTTTCTGCCCATTCAATTAATATATCTTTTAATCTTGCAGGGAATAAATCAAAAGGTATATCTTTTAAGGCATCTAACAAGGAAATAACAAAGGAGAGGAGATTTTCCTTTGTTTCAGTTTCTAAATATTTTTTAATCAATTCTATTTTCGCTTCCATATTTTGCACGTCTGATTCTACAATGTGAATTTTCATTTTTTTTCTTGAAATCAATTTTATACACCTCAAAAAACTAAATTAAATTCTCTTGGTTTTAATTATACCACATTTGAAGCTCTATTAACAATCTTTTAAAGTTTTTCAACATAAGCTTTGCTGTAAATATCTTGAAATATGTGGCTTTTTCATGGTATTATTAAATAGATTTTTATATGGAGTTGAAGCGGCAGTGTTAAATGTAGATAATAAACTTCCTGATCTTATTAATTTCTTCAAAGCGCGAGATGATATAGTAGCTGTCTGGATAGTGGGTTCATATGGTACAAAATATCAAACAGAAAATAGCGATATTGACCTTGCGATTTTATTTTCTAAAGAAATTAGCTTTTTTGATGAACTCGATTTAGAAGTACAGATATCCGATATTCTTCAAACAGACAAGGTGGACATTATAAATCTCAATAAAGCTCCGTTGACTTTACAGTTTAAAGCCATCAGCGAAGGAAGAGAAATAATTAAAAAAGACCCTATTAAAGTAGCAGACTTTGAAGAAGTAGTCCTGGATTTGTATCAAGATCATGAGTACTTTTACAGGAAATTCCATGAAGAATTAAAGGAGAGAAATCATCATGAGTCTCAATATAGATAAGGAGGATTCCCTACCATGGTTGACATATTGCTGATAATAATCCTGTTGCTTGTTTTCATACTACCGTTTATTTTTCGTAAGATTGAGCACAATTTAGAGCTATTTTTGCTTGTAATGGGTATCTTAGCAACTGTGGTTTCTAAAACTTTATCATTTCACCTTCTGGGACATGTATTTAGCAATTATCTTCTTTATCTTGTTACCGCAGTTGTTCTTGTAATGGGTTTTGTGTTTAACCTCACAGTCAGCAAACTTAAAACTGCAATAAACTCCATTTTGAGCAGAATTAAAATAGAGATTTTTGTATCTCTTGTGATTTTATTTCTTGGGCTTATATCAAGCATCATCACTGCAATTGTTGCCACATTGATACTTGTGGAGATCATTCACCTTCTGCCACTGAAACACCAAACAAAGGTTAAGGTAGCAATAATAGGCTGCTTTTCTATAGGATTTGGTGCAGCATTAACTCCAGTTGGAGAGCCACTTTCAACAATTGTGGTAAGTTCGTTGAATGCCGAATTTTTGTATATACTTAAAAATCTTGGAATGTATATAGTACCCACAATAATCATCTTATCACTTTTAAGCTACTTTATCTTGTTGTATGAAAGAAAAAGAGGGTGTATTCTGCCAACTTATGAAGAGCTTCTCACAGAAGAAGAGGATATCGTGAAAGCTGAAGAAAGAGCTATTTTAGATCTTGAGGCAAGGAAAGATGTGATACTGCGTGCTGGCAAAATTTTTATGTTCATAGTCGCATTGGAACTATTGGGCAATGGTTTTAAGCCTTTCATTGATAAATATGTTGTAAAACTGGGAGATAAACTTCTGTTCTGGATAAACGTAATATCAGCAGCCCTCGACAATGCAACCATTGCAGCTGCTGAGATCACACCAAGCCTTTCAACTGGTCAAGTGAAAGCAATATTACTGAGCCTTCTTGCAAGTGGCGGTATTTTAATTCAAGGCAACATTCCAAACATAATTGCAGCAAATAAATTGGAAATAAAGAGCAAGGAATGGGTACAGCTAGGATTGCCACTGGGACTAATATTGCTCCTTGCATTCTACTTGATCCTCTTTGTAGTTTAAATGGTAGAGAATAGTTTAAAAAATATAGAGGCTGGCAATAAGCCAGCCTCTATTCTATCCTCGCAACCTCATACCCTGCATCATCAATTGCTCGAACAAACTCTTCATCTTTTACATCTTTACTTAGCTCAACAGTTGCAACTTTGCCCTGCAGATCAACCTTCACAGAGCTTACACCTTCTATGGCTTTTAGGCTGTTTTCCACTCTTCTTACGCAGTGGTCGCAAGTCATGCCTTTAATATAAATTTTCTTTGTCATTTCAAAACCCATCCTTTCTTTTAATTTTTTTATATTAATTTTAATTTACAGGCTTAAATCTTTTTAGCCTCAGAGCGTTTGAAACCACAGAGACTGAAGAAAACACCATAGCGAGAGCCGCTATAATTGGATTCAAAAGTGGGCCACCAAATATGTGCAAAACTCCTGCTGCAATCGGAATGCCCAATGTGTTGTAGAAAAATGCCCAGAATAGATTCTGTTTGATGTTCTGTATTGTCTTTTTGCTAAGCAGTATTGCATTTACAACATCCAATATGTCATTTTTCATAAGAACCACATCAGCAGACTCTATTGCAACATCTGTTCCAGACCCAATTGCTATACCCACATCAGCTTGAGCTAAAGCTGGTGCGTCGTTGATCCCATCGCCCACCATCGCAACCTTTTTACCTTCTCCCTGAAGTTTTTTCACTTCATTTGCCTTGTCCTGTGGCAAGACCTCCGCTAAAACCCTATCTATTCCAACCTGTTTTGCAATTGCTTTTGCTGTTTTGCTATTATCCCCTGTAATCATTGCAACCTTAATACCCATGCTATGCAAAAGTTCAATTGCCCTTCTGCTATTTTGCTTTATCACATCTGATACTGCTATGATCCCAGCAAACTTTCCATTCTGCACTACAAACATAGGCGTCTTTGCCTGCTGTGAAAGCTTTTCTACATCAAGTAAGAAATCTATCTCAATGCCTTTATCTTTCATGAGTTTTATGTTCCCAACAAGAACTGTTTGTCCATCTACCACTGCCTCTATTCCATGCCCTGAAATTGCTTCAAACTGACTTGCTTCAAAAAGCTGCAGATTCTTTTCCTTTGCTGCGGCAACTATTGCTTCACCTAAAGGATGTTCAGAGAGCCTTTCTGCCGACGCTACTATTTGTAGCAGCCTTTCTCTTTCCCACCCATTTGCTGGAATTATGTCAGTTACTTTTGGCTTACCTTCAGTGATTGTTCCCGTTTTGTCGAAAACAACCATTGTGATCTTGTGCAAGGTTTCTAATGCGTCACCACTTTTTATCAAAATTCCATGTTCTGCGCCTTTTCCTGTTCCAACCATAATAGCAGTGGGTGTTGCAAGACCCAAAGCACACGGGCATGCGATAACTAAGACGGTAATAAATATTCTCAAAGCGAAAATAAATGAATTGTCAACAAAGTACCATGCAGTCGCTGAGATTACAGCAATGAGAATGACAACTGGCACAAAATACCCTGAGATTACATCTGCCAACCTTGCGATTGGTGCTTTAGAGCTTTGAGCATCCTCAACCAGCTTGATAATCTGCGCAATGACTGTATCCTTGCCGACCTTTGTAGCTTTTATCTTTAGCGTACCATTTTTGTTTATTGTAGCTCCAATAACCTTGCTTCCAGGTGTTTTTTCAACGGGGATGCTTTCACCTGTCAGCATTGATTCATCCACAAAGCTTCTACCTTCAATTACTTCTCCATCAACGGGAATCTTTTCCCCGGGCTTTACTAAGAGTATATCGCCTACTTCAACTTCTTCTATTGGAATGACTATTTCATTATCACCTTGAACAACCACCGCAGTTTTTGGTGCAAGTCCCATTAATTTTTTTATGGCTTCTGAGGCTTTGCCTTTGGAAACTGCTTCTAAGTATTTGCCCAGTAAAACAAGGGCTATAATTACACCTGCAGTCTCAAAATACATCTCCTTTACATACTGGTAGTTACCCATTGCAATTTGGTATATAGCAAAAAGAGCATATAAGATGGCAGCCCCTGTCCCAACTGCAATTAATGAGTCCATGTTTGGGTGAAACTTAAAAAGCCTGCTAAAGCCTACCGTGTAGAACTTATACCCTGCAATGACAATTGGAATTTCCAATATCGCTTGTACAAGCGCAAAATTCAAAGGATGTTTTTCAGGCGAGATTATCTCTGGTAGCGGAACCCCCACCACATGTGCCATAGCAATCAATAAAAGTGGAACTGCAAATATGCTTGCAATAACAAATCTTCTAAAAAGACTATTTATCTCCTTTTGTTTTCGCTCCTGATGCGAATCTTCATAGGATGTCTTTTCAATCTCAAGTGGTGTATACCCTGCCTTTACTATAGCATTTTTTATTTCAGATAGTCTCACCTGAGATGAATCATACACAACTCTTGCTTTTTCACTTGCAAGGTTAACACTTAACTCTTTTATTCCATTAAGCTTTGAAATTGATTTTTCGATTGCTCTTGCACATGAAGCACAAGTCATGCCTGAGATGGGAATGCTTACCTCTCTAATATTTTCTTCACCGTCATCCAAAACACCATAGCCGGCTCTTTCCACAGCTTCTTTGATCTTTTCAATGCTGGCTTTGCTCTCATCAAACTCAACAATAAGTTTCTCAGTGGCAAAGTTAACCGACGCATTACTTACTCCTTCTACTTTACTAACACTTTTTTCAATTGCCCTTGCACACGAAGCACATGTCATACCTGTTACACTCAAAGTCTTTTTCTCCACATGTAACACCCTCTTTTTTTTAGCATTTGCTAATCTAATTTTATTATACTCTACTATTCCTATATGTCAAGTAGGAATTATTTAAAAAATAAATTTTGCTTTCGCTTTTATTATACCCAACTACTAAAAAATACTATCAGCTCTCTTTGCTTATTATCACCACCCTCCGTGGTGCCTGAAGCAGTGTCCTCTTCCTTTTCCTCTGTGACATACAACATGAGAAGAGTGGCATTCTGGACATTCATCCTTGTCTGACTCAAAAACTTTTCCGCAATTTAAGCACGTATACTTGCAATTGCCAAAAACATAGTTTCCACCTTCAATCCTGATAGCTTTGCCGTTGACAAGCGCATCTGCAACCTTCTTTCTTGCTTCTTCTAATATGAGCTGAAATGTCTGGCGGGAAACTTGCATCTTTTGTGCACATTCTTCCTGTATGAGTCCTTCTAAGTCTTTAAGTCTTATTGCTTCAAGCTCTTCAACCTTCAGCAGAACCTCATCGTTTGAACCCTCACGTGGTGAAAAATAATTAAACCTTGGCAAAAACTCTACTCTTCTGCATCTTATTGGTCGTGGCAAGTCAAATGCCTCCTTTGTCCGAAATTATTATGAACAAAAAGGCAGGATTTTAACCCTGCCCCTCTTAATTGTTGTTTTTTCTCCTTAGCTCTTTTATTTTCTCCATGTTGTGTCCTGTGATTTTAGGGATTAATCATTATTAATTATATCATAAACTATGGTGGTTATGTCATTAATTTTTCTCATCTGTTTTCAAAACGTCTCTAACGGTAATTTATAATGACTATGAGATATGATGGTGTTCATGCGAATGTCCATGCGAATGATGATGCAATCCCTCTTCATGCTCATGGATCTCATTTGCAAGTGCTTCATTTGACTTCAGCTGGCCTTTTAATAGCTTTTCAACTGCTTCATCTGGATGGCCTAAGACACCGATGAAATACCTAATGCCAAGATTATCGAATATATATCTTGCTCTCTCGCCAATTGAGCCTGCAATTACAACATCTGCTCCTTTTTGTTTTATAAACTTTGCAAAAAGCCCAGCCCTGTGCTCTGGCATGTCAAAATATTCTTTATTTACAATAGCACCATTTTCAACTGTATATATGCAAACTTTTTCGCTACCACCAAAATGGGGGCTTATTTTGTCACCTATTAGCATAACTGCTATTTTCATGATTTATCTCCTCCTTTTTTAAATTTAATGAATTTGATTTTTTGGACAGCAAGCAACTTCTGCAAACTCCGCGAAATTCGTACAATACAAATTTTGAATCAAAATCATAAAATTTTTTTATCTTTCTGCTAATCTTATCAAGCGCGCAATCGTTCAACTTTAGCCAAAATTTCTGCTTGCAAACATCGCATACAAAGAAGGCTAAATTTAAACTTTTATTGGGTCTACTACCGATATAGGCAATATATTTATCATTGTCTACATCACACGCTACTGTCAATCCTTTTTTCTCTAATCTACTTATACCTCTATAAATAGTGCTCAAACTTGCCCATTTTATTAGGCTCCGAATAAGACTTTGTTTCTTCACAAAATTGTTATTTTCTTTTAAATAGTATATTATCATTTCACATATCTGATTATTCTTTAAATTTCTTTTTTTATAATTTGACATATACTCTCACCATAATTAACCTTACTCTTCTTCAATACAAATGTTTTTCTTTAAAATATTCGCAATTGTTGCACCTGCTAATATAATAACTACAAAACTTAAAACTACCAAAGAAACACCAAAAATATATTTGAAAACACTCAAGTGGGTCTTACTTAGCATCACAAAAGTTGCTATAGAAAAGGCTGCAAGTGGAAAAGAATATGCCCACCAAGAAAGATAGAACTTTGTGCTAAGGAATTTCTTAATTTGGGCTATCAAAAGAAGTATCAAAAACATTGCAAAGAAATAAATAACCTTCGCAAAAGCATCAAGACTATTTGTTAACTTAACATAAGAAATAAGTCCTACACTCGGTGGTGCAATCATTATAAAAAATGTAGGAATTAACTTCTGAGGTATAGGATGATGAAAAATTATTCTATAAAATAGTATTGTAAACAACGCAATCCAGAAAACTATTCCTACACTAAAGAAAAACCATGAAAAATATTTGTCTGCATGTTCAACTCCTGCAACTGGTACTAATATATTGCCAACAACTGGTATAAACCAAGAAGGATTGTAATGCTGAATAGTAAAATGAGTTTGATCAATCCACTGTGAAAGAACAAAAAGAGTAATAAGTGAACTACCATCCACCTAAAGAGGTGGAGGCTTCCTGTTTCATCGACCAGACTTGCTACTGGGACTGTATCCCCAGTAGTAGAGGTCCAATCTCCACAGGCGTAAATTCGGGTGGTCCCCACCCTACTTATTGCTTATACAAAAAATTCCATAGTTTCTCAGGTTCTTTGCAGCATTTTCATCTCTATCATGGACTGTTCCGCATTTCGGACATCTCCACACTCTATCTTTCAACTTTAGCTCTTTGTTGATGTATCCACATCTGCTACACATTTTCGAAGATGGAAATCTCCTATCTGCCTCTATGACTTTCCTGCCATACCAATCTGCCTTGTATTTGAGATATTTCAAAAATTTTGACCATGAACTATCAAGAATGTGTTTCGATAATCTTGTTTTTGATAGTCCCTTTACGTTCAAACTTTCGACCACCACGACTTGGTTCTCGTCTATGATGGTCCTCGATAACTTATGCAAAAAGTCATCCCTTGAGTTCTTTACATATTCATATTCCTTTGCAAGTCTTTCTCTTGCTTTCTCCCAGTTTTTAGAACCTTTTTTCTTTCTTGACAACTGTCTGTGCAACCTTCTTAGTCTCTTTTCAGCTTTAATCAGATACTTTGGGTATTCAATTTTCGAAATCCCTGTATCATTTGCAATTGTAACAAAACTTATAAGCCCTGTATCTATTCCACAGATGAAATTCTCTCGTTTGATTACCTCATTCTCAAAATTTCGATTTTCCCTCTTATTTCTTGGGTCCTGCACATCTACAAGTATGCTTACATAATACCTGCCTGCTTTTGTTTTAACAACTGTTGCTGATTTTATTTTTCCTTCAAACTCCCTGTGAAATACTGCTTTTATTCCACTTTTTACCTTCGGTAAATACAAAATCCCCTTCTCAAAATCTACCCTAATTGTTTCGTTTCCGCTCTTAGTTTGTTGGTTATTCGTTGTGTATGACTGCTTGTCTTTTTTCCTCTTAAACTTTGGCATTCCAAAATGCTTTGAGTTTTTTAAGAAGTCTTTGAATGCCTTTTCCTGCTCAAGCTGAACATTTGCAAGTGCAAGACTATCCACTTCCTTCAGAAAAGGATATTCTTTTTTATACCTTGCTGGAGTTATTCTTGGAACTTTTTTACCTTGTTTCAAAGCTTCCAGTTTTTCTTCTAACATCTTGTTCCATACAAATCTACAGCAACCAAATGTCTTTTCAAAGAATTCTTCCTGTGCTTTAGTTGGATATATTTGATACCTATATGCTTTCAACATTTTCTTTTCTCACCTTGACTTTCAATGTATTTTCTAATCACTTCAACCGGTGCACCACCGCTTGTTAGCAAACAATAACTTCTTGACCAAAAATATTCCTTCCATAGTTTTTGCCTAATTTCAGGAAATTCCTTTTTTATAAGCCTTGATGAAGCACTTTTATAAGCATTTATAAACTTGGAAAGTGATGTTGTAGGAGTTGCCTTGAACAAAACATGCACATGGTCTTTATCATGATTCCACTCAACCAGGGTTATGTTGTAATTGGGTTGAATATACTCAAAAATTTCTTTTAGTCTTTTTGAAATTTTCTCATCTATCACATCTCTTCTGTATTTTGTCACCAAAATCAAATGATAGTATAGTAGAAATACTGAATGTTTATTAGTATCAAATTTCATTGTCATCACCAGTTTTATTGTATACCGAAACCAAATATTTATCAATTGCAATTCATCTCCATCTTACAGAAGATGGAGACTGCTTGCAGAATGTTTGTTAAAACTTTCTCAGCTTTTTGCAAGGCAATAGTAAATCCTACTAAACCCATGACTACTGAAAAAAATGATACGGGAAAATATTTTATCCTGCTTGTTTTAGCTTCCATGACAATTTTGCCTCCTTTCAAAACTTTGAAAATTATTCGGGGGGGCATGAAGATTTGTCATCTGAAAGCCCCCCTTCAAAGCAATTTTAGTTTTTTATTCTTGTTTTTGTTCTTTTGAAAGAAGCTTGTCAATTAGTTTTAACCTTTGCTCTAAAACCTGCTTTTCATACTCCAAAGCTTCTTTAGCAAAAGGAACATTCTCTGAGCCTGTTAAATACAGCCATTTGCAAATTCCAAGGCCTCTGCCAAAACCAAAACCGCCGCCAAAACCTCTTGCACAGCCTCTTCCATAAAATCCTGGTTCAAAACCCCAAGGCATCGTTTTTCACCTCCAAAACCATTTTTATTTTTGTTATTGGCATATGCTAATTATAATTATACTCTGTTTTTGGCATATGTCAATAACTTTTTTGAAAAATTTTTACCCTTGCTTTTCACAAGGGTAATAATTCTACCAAAAAAGAAATTATTGTCCTGTCCCAGAAATTTTGCAGTTCTATAATACAAAAGTTGTCAAAAATTTTCTTATCCTTCTACAACGTCCCTTTTTAAAACCTCTATACAGGAATCCAAGTACAAGTTCCTCGCCTTTTCAATTTCGCCCTTATCACAAAGTTTGGTCAGTTCCGAATCTATTGGAATCCGCCCTAAAATCCTCAAATCCAACTGCTCAGCCACATCTTCCAATTTACTTTTGCCAAAAATATCAAATTCTTTTCCACAATGAGGACATATTACATAACTCATATTTTCAACAATACCTATAATTGGTATATCCATTTGCTTTGCCATGTTATAAGCTTTTTTGACTATCAAAGAAACAAGGTCTTGAGGCGATGTTACAATAATGATCCCGTCAATTGGCAAAGATTGAAAAACTGTGAGTGCAACATCACCTGTCCCAGGGGGCATGTCAATAAAAAGATAATCTAAAACACCCCAGCCAACTTCTGTCCAAAACTGCTCTATTGTCTTTGCAATGAGCGGTCCTCTCCAAATCACTGGAGCGTCTTCTTTATTCAAAAGTAAATTCATTGACATAATTCTTATATCATTGTGAGTTCTCACAGGATAGATTGCCTTTGAGTCTGACTCAATCTTAGCACCACTTACACCAAACATCTTTGGGATAGATGGCCCGGTAATGTCTGCATCAAGGATTCCAACTTCAAACCCCTCTCTTCTCAAACCCACTGCAAGCAAAGATGTAACCAAGCTTTTTCCTACTCCACCCTTGCCGCTGACAATGGTATACATCTTCTTTACATCTGTAAATTCATTTTTGGGAATTGGGTGCATTGTATTTTGTCTCAATTTTTCTCTCTCCCTTATTCGTTTTTCTCTTTATTTTACTCTCGTTTTTGGCATATGTCAATAATAATTGTTGCCTCTTTTTATAAGGTAAATTTTTTGTGTTTCGAAATTAATTTGGGTATATAATTAATAGCAGGATAAAAAATTTTCAGTAAATGAAATATCGATTTTGGGGGAGAAAAAAATGCTTTCAAACATCATTAACCATGATTTTATAAAGCTTTTGCCGACTGACACGGTCAAATATGCACTTGAGCAGATGCAAAAAAGAAAAAAGAGCGTGGCAGTTGTTGTTGATGAGAATGACTTCCTCAAAGGAATCATTGTAAAAGCGGATATTTACAGGTTTTTGAGCCAGCCAGGCCATTTTGAAACATACCCTGTTGAGCTTGCCATGACAAAAGCTGTTATTACAGCTGACAAAAATGATGATATTAAAGATGTTGCAAAACTCCTGCGTCAGCATGATATCTCTGCTGTTCCTGTTCTTGACAATGGTAAGGTGGTCGGTCTTGTTGGGCTTGAGGATATAGTTGATTATTTTATAAATATGTAGTATTAAATATTTTCAGAAGCCATTTCAAATTCAAAAGCAATATATTGGTAAATTGTACTAAAGGAGGCATAAGATGGAGCAATCGTTTGATACAAAGAGAGTAATCATTGGTCCAGAAGGGTTTAAAAAGGTTGTTGACATATCAGTGCCAAAAAGAGTTAATCTTCCAACAGGGTATATTGAGTCAGACAAACTTGCAAAAATTTCTCCTGGCGGAAGCTTTTTTGCAAATGATGTTGAGTATTACGTCTTCCCGTGTGACACGTTTGACTATGTTATGCACTTTTTGAAAAGACACACACAGATAGTCTATCCAAAAGACGGAGCATATATTCTGATGAGACTTGACATACACCCTGGAAAAAGAGTTGGTGAAGCTGGGACAGGCTCTGGTGCATTTACGCTTTACCTTTCGATGGCTGTTGGCCCGGAAGGAAAAGTGTATACATATGAGCAAAGAGAAGAGTTTTACAAAATGGCTGAGAAGAATATAAAAAATTTTTCAAAGTTTGAAAATGTAGTTATGCACAACAAGTCAATAGTAGAAGGAATTGAAGAGAAGGATTTGGATGCATTCTTTTTAGATATCAGAGAACCTGAAGAAGCAATTAGCGCTGTGAGAGAGGCTTTAAAACCTGCAGGGCACTTGGGAATACTTGTTCCAACAACAAATCAAGTGTCAGAGATCCTCACAGCCTTGCAAGCACACAGATTTTATGTCTCCGAAGTTGTTGAAATAATGATACGTCAATACAAGCCTGTGCCAGAGCGTCTGCGACCTGATGATAGAATGATAGGTCATACCGCTTACATGATTTTTGCAAGGAAGATTTTGTGATGTAGAGTCAGTCAAAATAAAATCCTTGATGGCAAATTGGCCATCAAGGAATAAGCTCTTTTCGAAGCTTTCTTATCTCATCAATTTCAAGCTCGGTAAGCTCTGCTATTTCATCATCACTATAGCCTTTTTGAATAAGCTTTTTTGCCATTTCAACCTTGGCTCTGTATATTCCCTGCTGAATCCCTTGCTGAATCCCCTGCTGAATTCCCTGCTGAATTCCCATATTAAACTCTTTTGTCTTTGTCTCATCAAGCAGCCTTGCAACATTGGATACAAAATCACCCATTTTACCTGCACCTCCTTCTTTTATCCTTGCTACTATTTTGTCATACTCTGCTTTGAGATCCTCTGCAAGTCTTGGCCGTATAATATAATGTGCCCAGTTTAAAAATCGGTCAATATTTCTTCTGCTCAAACTCTTTAAATTTGCTTCTATTTCGTATAGCCTCTTCACAAGTTCATTTTTATCTTCTCTTACCTGCTCTAAATAGAAAACTATCGGACCGAGTACATCTTCTTGTTTTTCCAAAAACTTTTTCATATCAAGCTCTATAATATCAACCACCCGGTATTTAAATATATCATCCCTGAATATATCAAAAGCTTCCATTAAGTTTGTTGATATATTCCATCTTTCGTCAATTCCGTTATAAACAACTATCGGTATAATTGCAGGCAAAACTTCTACTCCTTTTCTTATCTCTTGTGCCCATAAGCTTATCATGTATTTTAATATTCTAAGTTGCATATCCCTCTTTACTGTTGACTGATTCTCTATCAAAATGTAAAAATACACTTCCCGTTCCCTCAACCTTGCTTTTGCAATGACATCAGCTTCTATCTGCATAAAATCCTGGGTTAAATAGTTTGTTTTTACCAACTCAATTGAATCTTCGTCTATCATCTCTGCCCATTTGTACTTTAGTATATCTTTTACTAAAAGAAGTATATCCTCTTTCTCTTCAAATAAAAATTTAAATGTGGAATCATGTTCTTTAGGAGGCAAATTTTCACTCAAAACATTTGCTCCTTTCATTTTTAGATTTTTTGCTTTAAGCTGATTTTATTGTTCAATTATAATTATACCACAAATTCTCTATTTTGTCTTAAGAAAAAAGGCCGCCTTCGATATCGAATTGGCGGCCTTTTGAAAGCTATTATTCAATTTAGTTACGGATTTACCATGCTCACAACCTTGCCATCGTACCCTAAGATGAGGTACACTCTCTGACCAACTTTGAAGGTGTCAGAAAGAAGCACAGACGGGTCAAAATCTTCGCTCACCTCATATGTCTTGTCTACAAGCTTTCCTGTTGTTAAGTCTACTACGCTCACAACAATAGACTTTGGTGTGAACCTCGTTGGCTGGTAGCTCTTGATATAACCCTCAACCCTGTCATCTACAACAAGTATGATCTTATTGCCACCCCAGATGTCTGTCACAGCATAGACAACATCATTTTTCTGAATATAGCTGTAATCTACAACATCTCCGTCTTTTATAACCTTATTGCTGCCGCTTATGTCCAAATCACCTGCTTTTAAAGTCAGATATGTCTGCTCGTTTGCAAGGTATGGTTTGCTGTATACAGGGTCAAATATTACACAGTAGTCGTACCCGTTCTTTTGTGTTGATATCCCAAACACAAGCGATGTTGCCCTTTGCATCTTCTGGAGCGCTGCTGAGTAGTCAATTTTTGTGCCGCTGTAGTAGTAGGTTATGTTCTGTGGCAAGGTCATCTCAACCTGCGTTCCGCCCTTGTCAACTGTTACTTTGCTTCCAAGAGCGTACACAACTGTCATGCCATCTGTTGAGTTGAACTTTTTGTAAACAAGAGTTATCTGGTTGTTTGAATCGACATAAAGCCCGTATTTTGCGCCAAGCTCCAGGTTTACGTTCTGGTTTGACGGCAGGGTCAAAATGCCCTTGTCTGTCAGCACCTCATTTTCTGCAAGACCTTTTGTTACCTTACTTGTGCCCATTACAATGACTTCCATGTATGTTCCATACTCATCATAGTATGGGTCTTGGATGATTGCGTACTCATAAGAACTTCCTGTCTGATTGTAGCCAAAATAGATTTTCTGACCTGTTTTGAGAATGCTCTTTAGCTGATCATAGCTAAGCTTATTCCCATTGTAATAATACATGGGTTTTTGAGGAAGAAGCATCGTGTTTTCAGTGCTGCCTTTTTTGAGCTTTACATTTGTATCATTAACCACTGCCGTGATCTCCGCTGACTCCACGTTGTTAAGCTTTTTCACAACCTTGGTGATTGTATCATTTTTGATGTACACGCCATACTTTGCTCCAACAGAAAGCTTTCCTGCCGTGCTGCTTACAACATATATGCCCTTGTCTGTTAGAACCTCGTTTGTTGCAAGCTTGCTTGACGACACAGCATCTGCCATTACTATGACCTCTGTGTATGTGCCATACTCAAGAGAGTATGGGTCCTGAATTACAACGTATTCGTATGTCTTGCCGTCCTTTGCATAGCCAAAGTAGATTTTCTGACCCGCTTTTAGCACATTTTTAAGCTCAGTATAGTTTGTTTTTGTACCATTGTAATAATAAACCGGCTTTTGAGGTAGAATGATGTTCTCCTGCCCCTGAGCACCTTTTAGCTTGACGTTAGTATCGCTGACAACATCTGTCACTTCATACTGCGCAGTGTTATTCAACTTCTTCACAACAAGGGTTATTTTATCGTTTTTGACATAAAGTCCGTACTTTGCACCAAGTTCAAGCTTTGTATCAGCAGATGGAAGGTAAAAGATGCCCTTGTCAGTCATAACCTGGTTGTTCTCAAGGCTTGAGTTTAAAAGTGCATCCTGCAAAACTATTGCCTCAATATAATTCCCGTACTGTGTACCGTATGGGTCTTGAATAACATATGCCATGATTTTGCCTGTGTCAGGGTCTTTTGATACATAGAGTATCTGGTCTTCTTTTAAAATGTTTGGCAGATTTTCATAGCTCTGTTTTGTGCCTTGATAGTAATATACAGGTTTGCTTGATAGCTGAATCTTCTGTGTCTTGCCGTTTTGCTCAACATCAAGTGTGTAATCATCTATATTTTTGATGGTAAACTTGTCAGATACCCATACCTTTTGCAAAGCTACTGTAATTGTATCATCTTTTATATACACTCCATACTTTGCTCCAATTTCAAGGTTTTCAGGTTTTATCGAAGATGCAACAAAGTATATTCCCTTGTCTGTCTGAACCTGGTTTTCCTCTAACGACGATGATGTTTTAGGAGTTGCCAAAATCAAAACCTCATCGTAGTTTCCATAAATCTCTTGTGCATATATGTCAAAAATTACTACAAAGTCCACTTTGCTCCTATCTTCAGAATATATAAAGCTTATTTTCTGGTTCGGTTTTAGCACATTTTCTATTGTGTCATAACTCTGCTTTGAGCCGTTGTAATAGTATGTTGCTGAAGATGGCAAAGTGATTGATTTTTTCTTTCCACTTTCCTTGTAATATACAGTCTTTCCATCAGCCTTTGTGCTGACAATCTGGAAAGAATCAGTCTCAATGCCAAACACTTTTGTAATTTTATTGCTATCGACCTGAAGCATGTACTTTTTCCCAACTTCAAGTTGCGTCTTTGTTGCATTCACAAGCACTCCGCTGTCTGTCAAAACCTCATTTGTAAGAAGCTTTGAAGAAGTTTTGCCGGTATCAAGCACAACATACGATTTGTAAAGCCCAACATACTCAGAAAATTTTGTGCCGCTGCTGCTTTGGTTTGATGCTGATACTCCACTTAAAGCTGACTGGGTAGATTGAGCTTGATTTCCACCAGTTTTGACCTCAGTGTCAAGAAGCCTTGATAGCATCAAGGCAAGAGCCCAGCGCGGAACCTTTTGCGACGCAGAAAGGTTTATTCCTTTTATAAGCCCAAGCTCTGATGCCTTGTCGATATAATTCTGCGGCCAGATGCCAGAAAGGTCTGAGTCGGAATACCCAAGCATCCTAATAATGGCAGTTGTTGCCTGAGCAAAGGTAAGCGGGTCATTTGGATGGAACCTGTTGTCTGCCATTGGTGTCATGTATTTTTTCTTTACTGCCCAGTTGACATATCCGCAAAGGACGGTATTTGGCTTTATATCAGGATACTGGGAATATCCTTTCTGAAGATTTGCCTCATCCTCTGCGTTTGAAATCTTTACAATCGCAGCTGCAAACTCGCCGCGTGTGATGTTTGCGCTGGGCTTGAAATAGTCCTTGTAAACAAGAATTCCAAGCTTATTTAACTTTTCTACTGCCTGCTTGTAACTTGCATTTGCTGGAATATCCTTGTATGCTGCAAAAGCAGAAGACAAACCAAAATTTACAAGCACAAAACCAAGTAGCAAAATGACTGCCAAAAACTTTTTTCTCATCTTTCATATCCCCTCCAAGCTTATTCGTATCTTAGCGCTTCTATCGGGTTGAGGCGCGATGCTTTTGATGCCGGGAACAGTCCAAAGACTATTCCTATAGCAAGTGAAATTGTAAACGCAAGAACAGCCCATGGTATTGAGAATATAGCTGTTGCAATATTAAGTTTTGACATTACTCTTATTGTCACAAATCCCAGTATTATACCCACCACTCCACCAAGCCCTGTCACAACAGATGCTTCTATCAAAAACTGAACAAGAATATTTCTTCTCTTTGCGCCGATTGCTTTTCTGATTCCAATCTCTCTTGTCCTCTCTGTCACAGACACAAGCATGATGTTCATGATGCCAATTCCACCGACAATGAGCGAAATTGCAGCAATTCCGGCAAGCATAAGCGTGAGTGTCTGGGTTACACTGTTTAATGTGTCAAGTAGCTGGGCTGTATTGAAAACTCTAAAAGCTGTAGAGTCATTGTAAATCTTCATGAGAAAATCGTTGAGATAGTTCATTACAGCTTCACTTCTGTTACCATCCGTGATTTTTATCGCAAAGTTTCGGATTATTGCGTTTCGTGTGAGCCTTTGTGCAACTGTTACAGGGACTATCACCTGGTCATCGTCTGACTGCTCCTGCGAATTTGCCCGCTCTTCTAAAACACCAACAACTGTGAATATCTGCCCGTTTATCTTTATCTTTTTCCCTATCGGGTTTTGCCCGTTAAATAAATCCTTTACGATGTACGTCCCAACAAGCGCAACCTTTTGACGGTAGTCCACATCAATTGGCAAAATAAACCTTCCGCTGCTGACGTTGACGTCTCTGACAGTGCTGTAGTCTGCTGTTGTTCCAACCAGGGTTGTATCGTGGGTGTTTGTTCCATACTTGAGCGTGACAGAGCTCGATACAGTTGGAGCTATTGCCTCAATGTCGTCTTGGTGCTGCTCGGCAAACTGCTGAAGCTCTTCATATGTGACGTTCCTGTTACTGTTTCTTCCTGTGATGTTTATTTGAATGAGATTTGTTCCAAGCCTTTGCAGCCTGTCTGTTATGCTTTTGGTGCTTCCCTGGGCAAGCCCAACAACCGCAATCACTGCCCAGATACCGATGATGACACCAAGCATAGTAAGAAAAGACCTTAGCTTATTTGAAAGGATGCTCTTTATTGCCATCTTGAAAGCCAAAGCAAACTGAGCCACCTGTCAGCTCACCTCCTTGTCTTCTATTATTTGACCATCCTGAATCCGCACAATTCTTCTTGCCTGAGCTGCTATGTTGTTGTCGTGTGTGATTAAAACAATTGTGCTACCCTGTGCATGAAGTTCCTTAAATATTTGAATTATCTCAGCACCTGACTTTGAGTCCAAGTTTCCTGTTGGCTCATCAGCAAGAATTATTGCTGGGTTTGTGACAAGCGCCCTTGCAATTGCAACTCTCTGCTGCTGACCGCCAGATAGCTCTCTTGGTCTGTGGTGCATTCTATGTTCCAAGCTAACCCTTGCAAGAGCTTCTTTTGCAAGCTTGTGACGCATAGAGGCCGGAACACCTTTGTAGATTAAAGGAAGCTCAACGTTTTCAAGAGCTGTGAGCTGTGGTATCAAGTTAAAGTTTTGAAACACAAAGCCTATCTTGCTGTTTCGAATCTCTGCAAGCTGGTTGTCATTTAGCCTGCTGACTTCATGACCATCCAGTATGTATGTGCCAGATGTTGGTGTGTCAAGACAGCCTATGATGTTCATAAGAGTTGATTTTCCTGAGCCGGATGGACCCACTATTGCAACAAACTCGTGAACATTGATTTTCAGGTTAATACCGTTTAAAGCATACACCTCATTTTCGCCCATTTTGTAGATTTTGTAGATATCATAAAGTTCGATCATAGCAAACTTTCACCTTCTTTTTTTATTACCTGTTTGTGTTACTTCCCTGAGAACCAGACGACTGATTTGTTCTGCCAGTACCGCTTTGGTTTTGTCTGAACTGTCTGAACTCGCCTGGCATTCCACCACCTGGTCCGCCAAACCCGCCCATTATGTTAAATCCCTGCTGAGTTTGCGTCTGGGTGCTTGTTGAGCCTGTAGAAAGCGGTGGCAGGACAACGATATCGCCTTCGCTAAGTCCGCTTACAATCTCGATGTATGAGTCATTGTTTATACCAACCTCAACAGGTCGCAAAACTGCGCCTTTGTAGTAACTGTTGTTAAGTAAACTTGCCATCCTTCTTGTTCGCAGCTGCGAAGAGCTACCTGTGCCTTGACTATTTTGCGACCATGAACCTCTTGACTGGCTATTTCCTGATTGCTGTGCACTTTCTGTGTTGCTGCCTTCTTGCTGCCATCTTTGTCGCCAGTTTTGTGAGCCTTGAGCAGAGCTTTGCTGATTATTTCCAAAACCTCCCTGCGGGAAAAATCCGCCAGTTTGCTCTTGCTGAGAGCTATTTTGACTTGAGCTTTTTACAAACACAAAGTACCTGTTGCCGAATTTCTGGACAGCTTCAAGCGGCACCATCAAAACATCTTGTTTCTGGTTTACTATTATCTCAGCATTTGCGTTCATGCCAATCTTGAGGTTCTTGGGATTGTCAATTGAGATCGTAACAGAGTATGTTGTAACGCCGTTCTGGGTTGTTCCCTCAAGCGGGATTTTGGATACTTTCCCTGTCAGCGGGTTTGTCTGGGTCTCTGGTAGAGCATCAACTGTTATATTTACTTTTTGCCCTACTTTTATTTTAGCAATATCAAGCTCATCTATGTCAACCCTAAATACTAAATTTTTGTTATCAAATACAGTTGCAAGTACCTCTCCCGCTTTTATGTTATCGCCTTTTTTGAAGTTTATATTGGTCACAACACCGTCAAACGGAGCTTTAATGTAGTAGTTTTCCAAGTTATCCTCTGCATCCTTTAGCTGGTCCTGCAAGTTTTTAAGCTGTGTCTGGTAGTTCTTGAGCTGTTTTGACAGGTCATCGTTTGAAAGTTTTAAAAGCACAGCTCCTTTTTCAACAAACTGGTTGTTTCTTGCAAAAATCTCTTCAACCTCACCGTCAACCTTTGCCTTGACATTTTCTTTGTCTACATACTCCAAGGTTGCATCCTGCGTGCTAAGATATACTTCAGCTCCTACCTTTATCTCAGCACTTGCCTTCATACCTTCCTGCAGAGCGCCGGGGTTTGAGATTGTGATCTCAACATCAAAAACTTTGCCACCGTAGTCATTTGTGTAAGTTGTGTTCCCAAGATAGCTTACTGTGCCCTGGATTGACTGTGAAATGTCAGGAATGTAAACAACTGCTGGCGCACCTATCTTGACCTTGCCGAAAAGCGCTGCTGAAAATGGTAATGTAACTTTCAGCTTTGATGTATCAATTATTGTCAAAACGGTTGAACCTTTTGAAATTCTGTCTCCTTCTTGAGCATTCAGATTTTTAACATACCCTGAAATGGGTGCGGTGATAACAAGGTTTTTGATGCTCTCCTGAACATCTGCAATTGAGGAGTTCACATCGTCAATCTGACTCTTAATTGAATCAATCTTGTCCTTTGCATCCTGGCTTTCAAGCTCAAATATGATATCTCCTTTTTTGACTGTGTCGCCATCGTTAAAGTTGACTCTTGTTATTGTTGAGCTGACAGTAGATGTCAAATCAACACTCTGAGCAGACTCAATCGGACCGGAGCCCGAAACGGTGACAGTGATGTCTCCTCGCGTCACTCTTGCCGTTCTCTGTTGAACTGTTTGCGTTTGATTCTTTTTGCCCTGAATGAACTTGTAAATGCCAAACCCACCTGCCGCTAATATGGCTACAACTAATATAGAAACTATAATCCTTTTTGCAGCTTTGTTTTTAAACCCAATCTTAATCTTTGGAGATTTTAATGATTTAATTTTAAATGCCATATGCACACCCTTCCTTTCACACTTTTCTGCTTTTTTACTTTGAACTGCTCTGGCTGTATGTTCCCATCACCATAATCCTTTTTGCAGTTGTTTTTTTACTGTCAGAATACCAGATGTACACTATGTTGTTTGCTTTCAAATCCTTTACAGTCAGCTTCTTTTCTGTCATCTGACCATTTTGAAATGTTCTTGTAACAATCACTGTCGACTTTGAAATTGCTATTGTCTTTGTTTGGCTTGATAGCTTTAGATTCATCATGCCTCTGCCAAATCCACCTTGAGGTGGCTGAGAAGCCATTCTTTGCTGAGGTTGATTGTTTGATGTGTTTTGCCTTGGCTGTGGTCTTTGTATTGTTGCAACTGTGATGGTTATTTTGTTTGACTCAACTTTTTTGATAACACCAATAGCTTCTGGTGTCTGATACGGGTCGTATGTACCCTGGATAAGAATTCTTGAGATGGTTTTCTTTTTGCTATCTGCATACCAGATGTACAAGATGTTGTTTGTCTTTAAGTCCTTTGTTAATAGCTTTTTCTCTGTTACCTGACCATTTTGAAATACTCTTGTTACAATTGATGTTTTGCTTGAAACTGTGATTGTCTGTGTTTTGTTTGTCAGCTCAATTCTACCTCTTCCAAATCCTCTACCATCGCTTTGAGAAGAGAGCTTTGCGATGTAGATTGTGATTTTACTGCCAGATAAACTCTTTACAACGCCAATTAAATCTGGCTGTGAATTTTGAGTGCTATTTGATTGGGCATGCGATATATTCCACGGTAAGATCAACACTGCAGTTATAAAAGTTGATACTAACATAAGGCACATATAAGCTTTCAGGCTTTTTGGCATTCTCATTTTCTATTTCTGCCTCCTTCTATGAAGATTTTTCCTCTTTAAAATATATTAGCAATAATTTGTGAATAAATTTTTAAATTTTTATAAACAAATTTTAATGAAATGTGAAAATTGTGAAATGCGGGAAAATAAAAAAGGTGGGCTAAATACCCACCTCGCTTTTAGTCATAACCAGAAAAATTTAGCGAAGATAATAACATTATCTTTTTCATCAGTCTAACCCTCTATTTTTACAAAACCGTTTTCTTCTAAAAACTTAATGGCTTCCTCTATTTTTTTCTCGGTGTATTTATTGCCTTTTAACCTTTTCACTTTTTCTATAATTTCTTTTTTATTAAGCTCATCAGTCCCTCGAATTTTTAGTTGATTTATCACGTAATCCACTGTTGCAATTAACTCCAATTCAGAAGCGTTAAAGCTCGACAAGTTTTTTATTAAATCTTTAATCTCTTTTGAGTCTATCATCTCTATATCATGATGGCTCAAATATTTTTCATCATCAGATACTTCTTCAGGAATTATTTCATGAGTGTATCCATCTTTTGGATCAATTCGTACTAATCTATTCATTTCTAATCTGTGTATATCATATTCTAACTGGCTACTGTACGGACCATAATAGTGAATCGAAAAATTATAGTTAAGGTTTAATCCCTTTCTCTGCAGCAAATACACCACTTTTTGCAAAAACTTCTTACCTACTTTGTTTCCTGTACGTGAGCAATGTTTAGTAAACTCTTTTATCAAATACCACAATATCAGGTCTTTGTTTTCTTTCATAATGTAGGTGCCTCCCTCCCCTTTTTAATTTGAACGTTTCATCATATTCTGTATTTCATTTACTATTTCCTCTGCTTCTTCCTTTTTATCCTCAGTAACATATATCCTTTTTATATTTATTGGTTCAGTCATCTTTTTTATAACCTCTGAAGCAATACTTATAGACATCACTTCTTTGTTTTTCTCGTCTATTATAGGGATTGCTTTTTCACTATCAAGTTCATATTTTACAGGTATCTGATGAATCATTTTGTCAGCCGAATCAAAAAGAAGATTTTCTTTGCCAATTTTTTGTATAAGACTGTTTTTTATCAAATTATGAATAGATTCTTGATCTTTGTTAGCATGAGGCGGTGTTTCGTAAATACAGCTCATTATCTTTCTCTTTAAAAGTCTTTCTGCACATTCATTTTCTTTGCTCTTTTCTCTGATAAGTTCACTGATTGTTACATCGTCATATTCTAAAAATTCATTAATGTCTTTGGGATATTTACCCTCTTTCAAAGCAGACTTCAAAAAAGAAAAAAGCATATTATCCAAGAACCTTCGAGTTTTGTGAAAGTAAACTTGTGTAAACATAAAATATCGAGCTAAAACAAACTCTTCAAAAGCGTGCATTCCGCCTTTTTCAATAGCAAGATGAAGTATACCTTCATCATTCTTCCAAATGGTAAGAGTGTTTATTAACCTTTCCAAATCAAACTTTCCATAGCTTACTCCACAGTAAAGTGAATCCCGTAAAAGATAATCCATCTTGTCACAGTCTAATTCACTGTCCATAAACTTTCTTAGAAACATGAAATCAGGATTTTCTATATTTTCTCCTTTGTATATAGAACAAATCAGCTCAGGAGTAATATCATAGTCTTTACCGTAGAGTTTTTTGAATCTCTCTCCTATCTCATGAATATAATCCCCTATCTCTGTTTGAGTTGCTATCATGCAACTGTAATCTTCATGTTTCAAATCATCTGGAAAAAGCTCTTCTGATGCGTGAGAAAAAGGAGCATGTCCGATATCATGAATCAAAGCTATAAGTCTCAATATCTGAGTATACCATTCTTTTTGAGGAATATCAAAAATATTTGTCTTCTCAACAACTGTCATGAATGCTTTTGTAACAAGATGCATAACGCCCAATGAATGTCCAAACCTTGAATGTTCTGCTCCATGATAGACGTAATGGGAAAATGCCAGCTGTTTTATATTGCGTAATCTCTGAAATGGAAAAGAATCTATGATTTTCAGTTCTAAATCATTAACTTGAATAAAACCATGAACTGGATCTCTGAATTCATAGATTTCATTTGCACTCATTTTGACTCTCCAATTTCAAAATACCTTATCTAAATATATTTTTCAAAGTAGAAGTTCTTGTGACAAAAGAAAATATGTTCTGTGTGTTTATTATAATAAAGGGAATAAATTTTTGCAAATATATTTTATTTGAAGTAAACATCTTTTTAGTTGTCTTATTTGCCATTTAAATTAAAGTAAGGCTTAAAGCAATTAATCCTGTGAGTAAAAGTTTTATGAAAATATTTTTCGGAAACAACGAATTTCTTTGACACATAGTATCCTAGTAGTATAACAGAATAGTTTAATAAAAAGCTGAATATATAAGAGTAAAATACATTTGGATACATTAATTTTGAAAGATTTGGCGAGAGGATTTTATATATTGGGTGGTAGTTAGGAGTTTGAAGTAAATTTTAAAATACGTCGCATAGGTAGAAAATAAAAAGTTGAGCTTTTGGACTATTTTCCTATAAGAATTATGGCTCTATAATAAATATTGGGGTGGGTAAAATAAAAAGAGCACTTGTTCTGAATGCCTGGTATAATATTATTGATAAAAAGGAGAAAAACACAAAAGAAAAGGAGGTATTCAGAACAAGTGCCTGACATAAATTATATCACCCAATTATTAAAATCTGAAGATGTAATAATAGAGGATATAGTGGAAAATGCAACTGAAGTAGAACTTTATATAAGACTCAGGCAAAAAGTACATATTTGTCCTAATTGCAAAGCTCAGACTTCAAAAGTTCACGATTACAGAATTCAAAAAGTCAAAGAAATACCGATGTTAGGAAAGAAGACATACATTGTATTAAAGAAACGTAGATATGTTTGCAAGGTTTGTAAAAAGAGATTTTACGAACAAGTTGATTTTTTACCAAAACATCAAAGAATGACAAATAGGTTAGCAGCATGGATAGTAAGTCAATTAGGAAATATAGTTAGTATGACAGAAGTTGCGAAGTTGTCAAATGTATCAGTTTCGACAGTTATGAGGTTATTCGATAAAGTTAGTCCAGTGGAAGCAAAAGATGAATTACCAGAGGTCATATGTATAGATGAATTTAAAGGACATGCAGGTGGAGCAAAATATTAATGTATAATTGTAGATCCTTTAAATGGCAAGATAATAGATATTTTAAAAGACAGACGACAGGAGGTTTTAACAGAATATTTCAAGAGATTTAAGAATAGAGATAAGGTAAAGTATTTTATCTGCGACATGTGGAAGCAATTTGCTGAGATAGCAAGGATATATTTTAAGAAAGCAAAGGTAGTTATAGATAAGTTTCACTTTGTGAGGTATGTTTACTGGGCGGTAGAGAATGTGCGTAAAAGAACACAAAAGAATTTGTGCAAAAGTCTTAGGAAGTACTTTAAGAGAAGCAGGAAATTAATTCTTAAAAGATATGAGGAACTTAAGCCTGAGCAGAGAGAAGAATTAGAAGTAATGTTTTTATATGCACCGGAATTAAGGATAGCTCACAGATTGAAGGAAGAATTTAACAAATTATTAGAAAGTAAGACATGTGATGAAGCAAAGGAGAAGCTCAAGAAATGGATAGAGATGGCAGAATCAAGTAATGTGGGAGAATTCCGAAGGTGTGTGAAAGTATTTAGAAATTGGTTTTCAGAGATAGTGGAATCATTTGAGGTACCATATACAAATAGTTTGACAGAAAGATTTAACAACAAGATAAAAGTTTTAAAGAGGAAGGCATATGGTTTTAGGAATTTTGAAAGGTTTAGGAAGAGGATACTGTATAGTTGTAGAAACTAGAAGATAGGAGACGAAAAATATTTAAGAAAATTCATTTTGGTAAGGGATAAAAGAGGTTGATAAGTTTTGATAATTAGATGGTTATAACTGTTATTGTTGTAATTTAATGCATACTAAATTAAACTGAAAGGTGGGCATTCAGAACACCCACCCCAACTCTTGACAAAGAGCCAGAATATCGATGTTGTTGTATGTGGGATGAAAAAAGGTAGGCTTAATACCCACTCCAACTCTTGGCAAAGAGCCAATAAAAAAAAAGGCGGGTACATTGTTTTACCCGCCTTTTTAGTTAGTAATAATCTTATTTCCATGTTGCATTTACACTTGTCGCTGCCAATTCATTGTTGTTCACGCTCAAATCTTTAATTCTCTTAGTTACATCATATGGTGGTACATAATCAACTCTAATTGATTTATATCTTTTATCTCCATTAAATTTAAATATTAATTTATTTGGAACTGAGTTATCGAAGCCATCTATAGCAGTTAATGATCCATCAATATAAACTCTAAATTGTTGTGTGTAGTCATCTAAGTAGGTAAATGAAGCAACGTTTACATTTTCACTGAAGTTTATTGTTACATATGTTTGACCAACAACTGTTTGATATGTTGCTTCAACAGTTGTAATTGTTGGTGCACAACCATCGCCTACTGTTAAAGTTGTAATTGCTTGACCACTATTATCAACAAATCGAATCTTTCTATCATATATGTCTCTTGTTGAAAGCCCTGCCGGATTCAAAGTAACTGTTACATCTCCACCACCAGCATCGGTTCCAAGTGATGTAGCTAAGGTTATTATAATATCACCATTATCATCTAACTTGATACCTGTAATGGTAATCTGTGTTTGTCCATCTTTTACAATAAAGTCACCTGCTGATAATGTTGGTGAAAATACTGAACCACTAGTAATATCCAACTTTATTTGGTTTGTTGCAATTTGAGCAGCTGTTTCAACAGTTGGAGCTGTTGATGTATCTACAGGAGTAGCAGCTACCAACTGCCCAGCCATTGTATTACCAGCTAAATCTTGAACATTTACAATTTGAACTTGAGTAAGTTTACTCAAATCTGTTCCTGCAATTGCAAAATCCATAACGACTGTCTTACCATCAGCTAATAATTTAAAGTTTGCAGATGTTGGTATTAATAATGAACCAGCTGAATTTAATACATAGTTATACGGGTTCAAAGCTGTTGTAGCGTTTACTGCTTCACTAAAGATAACATAAACTTTCTTAGATGTAGCATCATAAACAACTGATGAAACAGTTGGAGCAGTTTTATCAACAGCATTAATTGTTAATGTAGTAGCAACCATAGGATTATATCTTGGAGTATCATCGACGACATTCTTAACTGAAACACTGATAGTTCCTGATGTTGGTAATGGATAATTTGGATCGATTGTTACTATTAATTTATTTTTATTATTGTTAGCATCGTCTCTTTTAATATCAATTACTGGATGCAATGCATTATTACTATCAGTAATTGTTACATAATTACTCCAATCTCCAGATGGTGCAATGACATTCTCAGAGAAAATCAAAGATATTTGAGTTGGGCTATCTATGCTATAACTTGTAATTGTTGGTGGAGTCACATCAACTGTTACTGTTGGTATTGAAACTGATAATGTTGCCGAAGTTCCACTAATGTCAACTGCTGTTATTGTTAATGTAACACCATATGCTGGTAATGGACTACCAGAATAAAAGTTCAGTGTTACTATACTTGGATCATTTACATCAATTGATTCAACACCATCCCATGTTCCACTTGGAGATGCACTAACGCTCGTTATATCAGCTATCCCCTTATTAAATTTCAGTTGGACAGAAGTTTGAGTAGCTGATATTACAGTTGGTGTTGTAAGTGCAGTTGTATCAGATGACATGGTAAATGTTTTTGGTGTATTAATCAATAAATATTGTGCATAGTCCTTTATCATATAATCTGTATTTGTTGAATATTTATTGAATTCAATAACGTGATTTCCTGCACTTAATGCAAACCCAAATGTCAATACAACACTTCTATAATCACTTGTATCTGGATCTGCTTTTACTGGATAGTATGAGTTATCAACAATATAATTTGCTGTATTTCCACTATTCAAAACAGGTTCACTGAAGATAACTTTTAGTTTCATTAAACCAATTGGAACAACATTTTCAACAGTTGGCGCTGTTGAATCAACGAACGGCTGAATTGTCGAGGTATAATCTTCCGCTAACCCAACTGCCTTTGCAACTGTTACTTTTGTTGTCAAATCACTGCTCATTGTATTGCTCAAGAATAGACGTACATTTGTCTTATCACTTGACAAAATAACTGAGCTTATTGTTGCTTTTGCATTTCCTAAATAAACAGTGTAATTATCTTTGTTTGTTGCTGCGCTTGCATCATCAACTGGTTTATTGAATGTAACCTTTATCTCTTTGTAGTTGAGTGCCTCAACCTTTGTAACTGTGAGTGGCACTGGAACTGCAACAAATGTCTTGCCTGTATCTTTACCCTTGAAGTAGAGCTTGTATGTTGCATTTGCTGTTTGAGCAGCTGTCTTGAGAACGATCTTGCCATTTGCAAAGTCTGACTTGTCTGTGTCAATCTGTGTTACTGCGACTGTCTTTGTATCATCTTTTGCGTCTTTGATTTCAAAATCGAGAGGAATTACATCTCCATCTTCAAGTGTTGCAGGCTCATTGTTGAGGTATACATCAACATAAACCTCAATTGTGTCATTTGCAACTACTTTAACATCTTTAACTGCTATTGTCTTCTCTGGTGGGAAGAATGCATTTGCGAATGCTACTGCTGCCTGACCTCTCTTGACAACGTCACCAATTCCAACGTCGTCTTCAATTCCGTTGAAGAAACCAAGTTCAAGAGCTTTTCTTACATAGTTGAGTGGCCATTTTCCTGAAGCTGGATTTTCACCTTTTGCTGCAACAAGCATCTTGCAGAGCTCTTCAAATTTGACTGATTTGTCTGGCTTGAATGTTCCATCTGGGTAACCATTTACAATGCCGAGGTCTTTACCTGCCTCAACATATGCAAATGCCCAGTGTGTGTTTGGAACATCGCTGAAGGATTGCTCAGCATAAACATAGTCTTTTACAACATCTTCTTGACCTGTTGCTCTGATGATCATTGCTAAAATCTCTGCTCTTGTAAGTTCCTTATCGAGCATCAGGTCGCCTTGCTCATTACCTTTCAAGATACCTTTGTCTTGGAGAATCTTTGCTGCCTGGTCATACACAGAACCTGTCTCTTCTGTAGTAGCTTCGTCCTGTGCAAACGCAGGCGCAATTATTGAGAGAGCAAATAAGAGAACTGTTACGATTGCGATGAGTCTTTTGAATTTTTTCATAACTACTCACCAAACCTCCTTGTATGATTTTTTAGTGATGAGGTTAAACTATTTAGTTTAGCCTCATCACTTACAGCTAAAATTTTAACAACAGCATTTTAATAAGTCAATAGGGGTTTAGCATTTGTAACCAAACTGTAAAATTGGTGAAACAATTTTATTACACTTTGAAAACCTGCATAGCCTCTTTTAAATCCTGTGCAAGCTTATTCAGGCTTTCTGCCATAGCTCTGAGCTCTTCAATTGCAGCAAGCTGCTCCTGAGTTGATGCAGAAACCTCTTCTGAGGATGCAGCAGTCTCCTGTGATATTGCCGAGATATTTTCGATGCTTCTCACAATAGTATCTTTTTCTTTATCAATTGCCAAGATCGACTGATTAATATTTTCAATGCCATCAATTAGCTCATCCATTGCAGATTTTATGCTTGAAAATGCCAAAGAAACATTTCTGACGGCTTCATTTTGCTTTTCAATAACATCTTCTACTTTATCAGCAACATCCTGAGCAGCTTTTGTCTGGCTTACAATTCTCTTTATCATATCCTCAACTTCTCTTGTTGACTCTTTTGACTGGTCGGCAAGCTTTCTAATCTCACTTGCAACAACTGCAAAACCACGCCCTGCCTCGCCTGCTTTTGCCGCCTCAATTGAGGCATTTAGAGCCAAAAGCTTTGTTTGTTCTGAAATACTTGAGAGCACCTGAATAATCTTTCCAATTGACCTTGAATATTCTGCAAGCTGGTTGATTGTTGAAATCATTGTATCTGTGATTTGCATGGTATCGTGTGAAACAGAATCCAAGATTGAAACTGTATTTTCTCCTTTTGTTGAAAGTTCAGCTACATTCTTTGAAAGCTTCTCCATCTTATTTGAAGCATCAACAATTGTCTCTACCTTCTCGCCAAACTTTGAAACTATCTCAACAACGTTTGTAGCCTCTTTTGCCTGATTTGAAGCACCTTCTGCAATCTCAGAAATTGCCTTTGCAACCTCGTTAGACGCTGCGGCAGTCTCACCAGCAATAGTAGAAAGAGTAGAAATAGAGCTTGTGACCTGGTCGCTCAACTTCACGCCTTTTTCAATGAGCCCTTTAATGTTTTTGATCATGTTATTAAAACTGTGTGAAAGAAATCCTATCTCGTCGTTTCGCTCAATATTTAATGCTACTGTCAAATCACCTTTTTCAGCAACTGCAAATGTGTTTGTAACAAGCTCTAAATCCTTTACCATTCTGAGCGCAAAGAAAATTCCAACTGCCAGCGCTGCAAGTGTGAAAATTATTGTAAGTACAATCACAAAAAGCTCAAGTTTCCTTGCAGAGCTAAGAAGCATCTCAACAGGAATCATGCTTACAATTATCCATTCTTGCTCGGGTATGCGCGAATATGTAACCAAAAATGGTTTACCGTCAAATACTGTGTTGAAAGCTCCTTTTGGATTTTTCCCTTTTGCCTCAGCCAGTATCTTTTTTATAAAAGGTGTATCTGCTTTTGGTGAAAGCTTTCTTGTTGTTTCCCATTCGCTTGGCAAAATGACTTTTCCAGATGGTGAAACAGCAAGCATGTACCCGCCCTGCTGGGAGATATTTGTGGACTGAAGAGCATTCCTAAACCAAAGCAAACTAACGTCCAACATCAAAACACCCAAAGTCTCAGAAGATGAGAGGTCCTTAAATGGAAGACCAACTGAAAAAGCATATTGTGGAATAGTTGGGCTGAGCTCATCTAGCGCTTCATGGTGATTTTCCAAATAAATCGGGCCATCCTTCTCTATAATTTTTTTATACCAGCTTGCAGATTTTAACTTGTTAAAATCCAAATCTTCCACAGAAAAATACGGATAAGCAAGAGAATTATCCTTGTTCACCAATATATATGCTTTCGAGAGCATCTGATTAGTAAGAAATATGTTTTGCAACATCTTATCAGCATCGTTTTTAAGTTTGTACTTTTCATAATCTTCCAGCGTTAGTTGTCGTGACTCTGAATAAAGCTTTTGAATTACATCATTAGACATAAGCTGCATAGCAAGGTCTCTAACAGTTTCAAAAACAAGTTGAAAATAGTGGCTGTTTGCTTCTGTTGCTGCAAGATATGACTTTTTGCTCTCGTTTATAACTGAATTTACAGACATAGAAATTGAAATAACGTCAATTATAATAATTGGTATGAGCAAAACCCCCACAACAAGAAGACTAAGTTTTCTACCAAGACCTTGTTTTAATATAAACTTTTTGAAAAATGATAATGGGTCTTTTTTAGACAATTTCCTCACCTTCTAAAATTTTAATTTTCATATCTTTGATTATACATCATTTAACAGATAATGTGTCAAGTGAATTTAATTATTTTGGATGAAGATCAAAAATTAAAGACCCACAAAAGAAGATTAACTTCTCCTGTGGGTCATTATTTATAATATTTGAATTATTTAAAAGTCTACTTAAACAGCGTCAAAAGAACCCCTGCTGCAACCGCCGAGCCAATAACCCCTGCAACGTTTGGTCCCATTGCATGCATCAAAAGAAAGTTTGATGGATTCTCCTTTTGTCCTACAACCTGTGAAACACGTGCTGCCATTGGAACAGCTGAAACTCCTGCAGAACCAATAAGAGGATTTATCTTACCACCTGAGAGTTTATACATAATCTTGCCAAAAACAACCCCGCCAACTGTTGCAAATATGAAGGCCAAAAGGCCTAAAAAGATTATTGCAAGCGTCTTTGGATTTAGGAACTTGTCGGCTGTTGCAGTTGCACCAACCGAAAGTCCCAAAAAGATTGTAATGATATTAATCAGAGCATTTTGGGCTGTGTCCGAAAGCCTTTCAACAACTCCACATTCTCTGAAAAGATTGCCAAGCATGAGCATTCCAATCAGCGGTGCAACAGATGGCAAAAGTAGAGATACAATTATCGTAACCGCAATAGGGAAAACTATTCTCTCAAGCTTTGAAACCTCTCGTAGCTGGTCCATCTTGACCATGCGCTCTTCTTTTGTTGTCAAAAGCCTCATGATAGGCGGCTGAATAAGAGGAATCAGAGCCATGTAAGAGTATGCTGCAATGGCAATTGCACCAAGAAGGTGCGGTGCAAGCTTGGTGGTAAGGAAAATTGCAGTTGGACCATCAGCACCGCCAATTATGCCAATAGATGCTGCTTCCTGCGGTGTAAAGCCTATAAGAAGCGCTATCATAAAAGCAAAGTAAATTCCAAACTGGGCAGCCGCGCCAAGAAAAAGACTGCTTGGTCGTGCAATCAGCGGTCCAAAGTCTGTCATAGCACCAACGCCTAAAAATATGAGTGGTGGGTAAATGCCAAGTTTTACACCTTGGTAAAGATAGTACACAAGTCCGCCCTTGTCGTGGCTTGATAAAAACGAAAGTGGCAGGTTTGCAAGCATCATACCAAACGCAATAGGAAGCAAAAGAAGCGGTTCAAACTTTTTACCAATTGCAAGATACATCAAAATGCATGATATTGCAAGCATTATTGCCTGACCCAATGTTATTTTGGCAAAACCAGATGTTGTTAAAATATCTGATATTGCCTTTGTTATCATATGGAAAAACTCCATCTTTTGTTATCCTCCCTTTTACTTTAAGATTGCCAGTATATCACCACTTGCAACCTGTGAACCTTTTGATACTAAAACCTTTTCGACCATACCATCTTCTGGCGCCATAATCTCGTTTTCCATCTTCATTGCTTCTAAGATGAAAAGCACATCGCCTTTCTTGACCTTCTGTCCCTCTTGGACGTTGACAGATAGAATCTTACCCGGCATCGGAGCAGAAACTTTTATCCCGCCAGAGATAGTTTTTGAAATTTCATTGTTTGAAACTTTTTTTGAATCTTTAGAAACATCAACTTGACCATTTCCATTTGAAACCCTCTCAACCTCAACCTCAAACTTTTTGCCGTTGATTGTTACAATGTACTTCATAATCAAAATCACCCTCCGCAGAAAAATTTTTTATTCTTTTAGTCGTTTTATTGATTTTATTTTCAGTTCAGAAAGTGGAATGTCAGAATCAAATGCAACTGCAGCCAAGATTGCTGCAACCTCTTCGTCCTCGGCATCCAATACATTCACCTCGCCAGATGTAAAACCTGTCTTCTCTACGGGCTTGTACTCCTGCGTCTCGTCTATTTCAAGAGAAGAAAGCTCGCTTTCGGTAGCCTTCTTTGGCTTTTCGAACCTCTGCAAAACCTTTGATAAAAGGCTTATAATTCCGCACAAAAGCGCAAGCACAGCAAAGACAATGAGCATTCCGATAACTGTCACTTCAAGACCAAGGATGAATCTTTCGCCTAAGGTAGAGTATTCCATTTATTTCACCTTCTTGCTCAGAAAATTTTTATGATATTCCTTCTATTGTATATTCAATCTTTCTTTCTCTTGACTCTTTCTTTTTGCCTCTGTTTTTCAAAAACTCTTCAGCAACCTGAGGGAAGAGAATGTAAGACAAAACATCCTCATCGCTTCTTGCAAAATCTTTGACTTGCTCCTTTGTCTTTTCGAAAACGGGCTCTAATGTGTCTGCAAACCTTCCTTCAATTGGCTTCTCATCGCCAAGCACCTCTTTTACAAGCTCAGGATTTATTTTCCCAGGCGGTTTTCCATACTCTCCTCTTATATATGCCTTTACCTCTTTCAAAATCACCTTGTATCTCTCACCGGCAAGCACATTTGCAGCAGCTTGCGTCCCAACCATCTGGCTCATAGGTGTGACAAGCGGCGGATAGCCTAAATCCTCTCTTACCCTTGGTACCTCCATCAAAACCTCATCAAGCTTATCCAAAGCATTTTGCTGTTTTAGCTGAGCAATGAGGTTTGAAAGCATGCCACCTGGAATCTGGTAGATGAGTGCATCTGTGTCTGTTGAAAGAACAAAAGGATTCAAAATTCCGTTTTTTATAAACTTGTCTTTTACAGGCTTGAAAAAGTCGTTTATCTCTTTTAAAAGTTTGCTATCTAAGTTTGTATCATACCCCATCTGCTTTAGTGCATAGTTGAGCGTCTCTGTTGGCGGCTGAGATGTGCCACCTGAAAAGCTCGAAATTGCTGTATCAATTCCATCAACACCGGCTTCGACTGCTTTGAGGTATGTCAATATCCCAAGCCCAGTTGTTGAGTGTGTGTGAAGGAAAACCGGTATCTTTACATTTTCTTTTAAAGCCTTTACAAGCTCGTATGCCTCTTTAGGACTCATGATACCTGCCATGTCTTTTATGCAGATGGAGTGAACGCCCATGCTCTCAAGTTCTTTTCCGATTTTTACGTACATCTCAAGGTTATGGATTGGACTTATGGTATACACAATTGTGCCCTGTGCATGACCGCCTGCTTTGATTGTCTCATCAACTGCAACTTCAATGTTTCGCAGATCATTTAAAGCATCAAATATCCTTATTATATCCATTCCATTTTCAATAGATTTTCGAACAAACATCCTCACAACATCGTCTGGATAGTGTCTGTACCCCAAAAGGTTTTGCCCGCGAAGAAGCATCTGAAGCTTTGTGTTTTTCACTTTTGATCTTATCTTTCGCAAGCGCTCCCAAGGGTCTTCATTTAAGTACCTAAGACATGAGTCAAAGGTTGCACCGCCCCAGCACTCAATAGAATAATACCCCGCCTTATCTATTTTCTCTAAAATTCCTTCAAAATCTTCATAAGGCATTCTTGTTGCAATCAGTGACTGCTGGGCATCCCTTAAAACGGTTTCTGTAATATAAATTCTTTTCATTTTTTCCAACTCCTTTTACCACCTGCTTTGAATTTTATCGCCAATTTTATTTTTGGTCAATTTTTTAACAAAAGGCGCATAGCATTTATTGTAGCACTTTTGCTTAAATTTTTCTACATTAAACCTTACAAACCTGTTTGTGAACATTTCACAATTGAGAGCTTTATATCTGCACCTATCACACCCAAAAGCCTGCCAAAGCCGTCATATACAGGCATAGAAATTGTGATGCAGTAGTTTCTTGTGATGGCTGAGATGTAAGCAGAAGATACATATGTGTGACCTGCCATTGCCTTTGTGAACCACTCCCTGACTTTTGCGTTTTCTATGCCCTCCGGCGGATTTGAGTAGATGAACGTTCCATCAGGGTTGTTTGTCCACAGAGCCTCAAATATATTAGAAAACTTTTGAAGACTTTGGTCTATAACCTCTTTATGATTGAGCTCCTTCTGCCAGCTTAAAACAAGTTGCGGAATCACCTCATTTTCAATGGTCTCGATAGCCTCTGCAACACGCTGCTGGTTTACCTCTATCTCTACTCTCTTTGTGATCTTTGCTGAGATGTCATTTCTGACAGACTCAAACTCCCTGCACACGTCAACAAGCCTGTTCATAAGCCGCATAAGCCTTTCTGCAATTTTTTTACTTACCTCTACAGAACTTAAAATTTTGTTGGTGCTACTATCGACAGCGATGTAGCTATTTTCCAGCCTTGTTACATAGTGCTTAAGGTCATTCACAATAGAGTACTGGACAGAAAGTTTTTCTGATGCTTGTGAAATCTTCTTGTTTATGTAGTCAACAAGCTGAGATACTTGATTTAGTTTCTGGAAAGTAGTCTTGCCATACTCTACCTGCCTTGATATAATATCCTTACTTTTCTCGCTGAGGCTTGAAATTCCATCAACTATGCCAGAAATCTCGATGATAAAGTCTCCAATCTCGTCTGCAGTTGATTTTGTGTCATTTGAAAGTTTTCGGATTTGGTCAGCAATTACATGAAAGCCTGTTTTGAAATTCTCGCCAAGCACACTCTCAAGTTTTGCAGACTCAATAGAAGCGTTCAGTGCAAGGATGTTTATCTGCTCTGAAATTTTCACAATTGTGCCAAGAAAATCTTCTACCTTTTTGAAAACAGTCTTGAGCTTGGTTATTTGGTCTGCCATTTTCTGGGTGTATGCTGTATTTTCTGAAACCATACTTTCCAAATCGGTTGAAACCTCAGCAAGCAGTTTTTGAATGTCCTCCTGAATATTCTGGTTTTTTTCTTTGAAATGAGTCATGAATTCTTCAAGGCTTGAGACATTTTCATATGCGCTTTCAATGTGCTGGAGAACAAGCTTCAAGCCTACCAGAAGCCCTGATATAGAAGTTTGAATGTCCTTGCTATTTGTTAGCACAATATTGGATTGCTGCTGGTTCTTTTCTGCGCTTGATTCAATGTCATAAGCAACTGATAAAATCTTGTTGTACGCAAGGTCGATCTCTTTAAATATCTCACTTAGAAAACCTTGAAAAGATGCTGCCCAGTCTTTCACAGGTTTCAAAAAGAGCTTTTCAATTGCGTTGAGGTTGTTCTTGCCATGCAAAATTGAAAGTGTTTTGTCAACAAAAATTTTTAAAATCAGAACAGAAAATACAACTGATAGCGCAAACGCACCCAAGATAGTCAATACAACCTGCATCTTGCAAAACCCCCCTGAAAAAAGTTTTACAAAAAAATTAAAGGCGCTTTGAAGCTCATCGCCCCAAAACGCCTTTGTTTTGGAGAAAGTTTGAATTTGTTGCTTTTATTATAACACAGATATTTGAAAATAGCAAAGGAAAATTAAGAATATTTCGTATATTCTTCTCTTATCTTCTTTATCCTCTCAATCTCAACTCCAGTTGCTTCAGCTATAAAATTATCATCAAACCCTTTTTGAATAAGCCTTCTAACAATTTCTTCTTCTTTTCGCTGTATACCTTCCTGTATACCTTTCTGTATACCTTCCTGTATGCCTTCTTCATAGCCTTTTTCTTTGCCTTTTTCTTCTGCCTCTTTGTAATACTCCTGTATCAGCTGCTGAACATTGAATATAAACTCACCCACATCTTCCACCCCCTCAGCTTCTATCTTCTCCAATAATTCATCTATTCTGCTTTTCATCTCCTCTCTCACCTGCGGTTTTACTATCCTGAGCAGCCATGAACAAAACACTTTTAGCTGCGGCTGTGGTAACTTACAAACATATTCTGACACTTCACTGAGCTTTTCTACAAACTCCTCTGCATTTCTTCTTGACTTTTCTAAATAAAGAATAATACTTAAAAGGTCTAACCTACTTCTTAGCTTTTCATCATCAAGCCTGTTTACATCAACCAGGATATAGTTAAACATATCATCCTTGAATATATCAAAACCTTTAAATATCTGGGTCGGTATGTTCCAGCTGCTTCTACCATTGTACAGCACTATCGGAACAATTGGCGGAAATAACTCATCTGCCTTCTCTTCCATGTGTCTTTTCCATACCAAGCTCATATACTCAAACAATCTTCTCGGCATACTTTTGTCTGCAGTGGATTGTGGTTCTATTAAGACATAAAAGTATATGTCCGTATCTTCTAATCTTGCTCTATATATGACATCTGCTTCTTTTTCTACAAACTCGTCCTTAATAAAACTCCTGTCAACAAACTCTAAACTCTCAGCATCTATTCTATTTACCCATTCTCTATTTATATTGCTCCTTAAAAAGTTTAAAAATACTTCCTTGAATTGAAATAATCTTTTGAACGTCAAATCATACTGGTTATGCGGTACTTTCTGCTGCATCTACTTCATCCTTATAATTAATTTTTATCCAGCTATAGTTTTTTCTTCTGTTTAAAATTATACCATAAAGACAAAGAGCATACAAGCAGCATCTCACTAATAATACTCGTTTGTTTAAGCCTCCCATCATCCTAAAATTGATATCAAAATGGGCTAAAAGGTCAAAAACCTCTGTTGAGGTTTTCAAAAACTCCTTTCAGAATAGCCCCTACAAATTCTTATTCTTTCACAGCACCAGCAGTAAGACCCGACACAATCCTTTGCTGGAATACAAATACCATAAGCACAAGCGGAATCATTACCACAATTGCAGCTGCTGAAATCTCATCCCAAGGAATTGTGAATCGTCCTTGGAACATGACAATTCCAACAGATACTGTTCTCCAGATATCGTCTGTGTTGATGACCAGGGCAAACAAAAACTCATTCCATGCAGAGATAAAAATTAAAATCGCTGCAGTGAATATTCCCGGTGCTATGAGAGGCGTTATAATTTTATAAAAAATCTGGAATGTGTTGCACCCGTCAATCTTTGCTGCTTCATCAATTTCATGAGAGACACCCTGGTAAAATGTTGTCAGATACCAGATTGCAAGTGGCAGTGAAAATGTGGTGTATGGAATCAAAAGCCCAAAAAAGCTGTTTCTAAGCCCTAAGTTTTTTACCATAACGTAAATAGGAGATACAATTGTAATTTGTGGAAACATTGAAACAGCCAATGAAAGACTCAAAACAAGGTTTTTTATCTTAGGTGAGATATTTGTTTTTGCAATTGCATATGCTGCAAAGCTGGCAATCACAATTGATATAACTGTTGTCTCAAGACCAATTACAAAGCTGTTTAAAATGTATCTGGCAAATGGTCTTTCGGTAAACACCATCTTGTAGTTGCCAATATGAGGCTTTAGCGTTATCAGGGATGAAATATTGAATATTTCACTTTTTGGTCTTATTGATGTAAGAAGTAGCCAGTAAAAAGGAAACAAAATTACAATCAGTGCCAGCACAATTATTATGTTCATAACAATCTTTGCAATCTTTTCGCCTGTCAGTTTCTTCTTGTTTTTCATTTTATCCTATCACCTCTTTTGATGTGAGAATACCTCAGCGCCAAGGATTTTTATATAGATAAAGCTTATGATTGTCACCATTATAAAAATCAAAACTGCCAAAGTCGAACCTCTTCCAAAGTCAAGCTGGTTAAATAGAGTTTTGTAAGTGTAGATAGAGACTGTCTCTGTTGAGTTTGCAGGTCCGCCACCAGTCAAAACATAAATCAGGTCAAATACTCTAAATGCATCCAAAGTTCTAAAAAGCAGGGCAACAAGTATGGTTGGTTTTAACATCGGTAGTGTAATCCTGAAAAATTGATACACCGCATTTGCTCCATCCACTTTTGCAGCTTCATACAGCGACTCCGGAATTGTTTGAAGTCCTGCAACAAGCAAAATTGCAATATAGGGTGTTGTTTTCCAGATGTCGGCTGTCATTGCAGCTATCATTGCGTTTGTAGTGCTTGATAAAAGGTCTGCCGGGCTTTTGATAAGTCCAATGTCTGCAAAAAACTTTGCCAAGATGCCAACCTGACCGTCATACATAAACTTCCACATCAAAGCTGATATAACTGTTGGAATAGCCCAGGGCAAAAGAACAATGCTTTTGAAAACATTTTTCAGGTTTGCTACTTTGTGCATAACAACTGCAAGCATCAGACCAAAAACAAGTTCAAAAAATACTGTTACAACTGTGAACAAAAGTGTATTTTTTACGGCTGAGAAAAGCCTTGAATCTTTTAGATAGTAGCTATAGTTCTGAAGACCAACAAAGTTTGGTTTAACTATCACCTGGTCAAACGCTAAAATTGCCTGTTTTAAATCATTCATCTCTTGCGTGTTTGGCAAAGAGTTTGTAAGGTTTATAATTTTATCTACATATGCATTATATTGATTTATCTCTTTAGCAGCCACTGGTAGATATTTTAGCTTGCTATCTACCGGCTGAAAGTTATTTAAAAGGTCATTTACCTTGTTGAGCCTGTCAATTCTGGTCTTTGTGTTAAAAATGCTTTTTTCCATCATAGGCAATAGAGATTTTATTCTGGCAATTGTCTTTTTTTGACTATCATTTAAAGACTCAATATTGATACCATCAATTATCGAAGAAGCTGTAAAAAGAGTGTTGGCATAGTTTTCAACATCTATCTTGTATGAAAGAGAAACCTCGCTTTTTGTTGGGTTGTTGAGCTGAATGTCAAATAAGCTGAAGACAAAAACCTGCACAAGAGGAATTACTGCAACAAAGATAAATATCAAAACCGCAGGTAGTAAAAACAAATATCCAAACAGTTTTTCCTTTCTGTCCATCTTTTCCCTCCCCTTTAAACTTGATTGGCAGGCTTAAAAGGATTTTAAGCCTGCCAACTCACAATATTAAGAATTGCCTTTTATTTTTGAGTCTTTACAAGCTCTTTTAACTTCTTGTCTAAATCAAGGACAGCTGTCTTTACATCTTTCTTGCCATTTACAATATTTGAAAGCTCAATCTGCATAACATCTGAAATCTTTGGATAAATTGGTGATACAGGTCTTGGAACAGCAGCTAAAATAGCTTCAACAAACTTCTTATCGCCTATTAGCGGATTAGCTTTTATAACATCTTTATCATTGAAAAGTGGTTTGTAAACAGGAACATTTCCGTTGTAAATAGCCATAAGTTTCTGTCCTTCTTTTTGTACAAGGAACTTCAAAAGTCTCCAGGAAGCTTCAGGATTTTTTGTGTATTTGTTAATACCAACCATCCAGCCTCCAAGAGCTGCAGCTGAACCTTTTGAACCTGCTGGAAGTGGAAGAACTCCAACTTTTCCTTTTACCTTTGACTGTGGACCATTGACCATTGCCCACATGTAAGGCCAGTTTCTTGCAAACACTGCAAGACCGTTTATGAAAGCAGTATGTGTTTCAATTTCTGTAAATGTATTCACGTTTGGTGGAACAATCCCGGATGTTATAACCTTTCTCATCATGGTAAGTCCATCAATTGTTCCTTTGTTATTCACCACTATATTTCCACTCTCATCAACAACTCTGCCGCCATATGAAGCAATATACTCTATCGCATCACAAACAAGACCCTCATATTGTTTTGCTTGCATCAAAAATCCATATTTTGTACCCTTTTTACCCTTGTACTTTTTAGCAACTTTAATCAAATCATCCCATGTCTTTGGAAGCTCATTTTGAGGAACAATGTCTTTTCTGTAATAAAGAAGTCCTGCATCAATAAATCTTGGAAATGCCCACATCTGACCTTTGAACCTTGCAGCATCAATTGTTCCTTTGATATAATCGTTTAAATTAATTTTGTCTCTCTTTATAAACCTGTCAAGAGGAAGTGTGTAGCCTGCCTGAGCAAACTCGGCTGGCCAGATAACGTCCATGTCAAACACGTCAATGTCAGAACCACCAGCGCTCAGTACTGTCACAAGCTGGTCATGATTTTGACCTGTGTCAGATGGGTTTTCTTTGTAGATTACCTTGATGTCAGGGTTTTTCTTCATGAACTCTTTGATAATCTTTTCTGTAGCGTGAGTTTCGTCCTTGCCACGCACATAGGTGATTGTGACCTGCTTTTTAGAAGCGGCATTAGAATCAGCAGGGCCAAAAGCTAAAAATAAGCCAACACTCATCGCAATTAAAATGACCACAGCAATAAATCTTTTCATTTAAAAATACCTCCTTTTAGTAAGTTTATGGTATAATATAGAATGGGGAGTTGTATATTATCCCATATTATGGGATAATACCACTTTTATGCCTGGTCTGGTTCTAAATACTTTTTGTTAGACCAGGCAATTATTTTTGATGCCTATCGTAATCGTTTACGCTAAATAAAATATATTATATCTTGTTCAATTTGTCAATAGGTTTTTAAAAAAAGCTATTTATTTTGTGATATTTGCATTTTGGTCGAATCTCTTTGAATTATTGAAGTGTCAAGGATGTATTTGCCTTTTGAAACTTCTTCTCCTGCTAAAATGTTTATCAAAAGTTGTGCAGCCAGCTTCCCCATTTCATATCGGGGCTGATGAACTGTGGTAATTTTAGGCGTCACCATTGATGAAAGCTCAATATCATCAAATCCCATAACTCCAAGCTCATCGGGAATTGAAAAGCCAAGTTCTTTTGCCGCATCACACGCACCAACTGCCATCTCATCATTTGAACAAAAGATAGCATCTGGAGCAGGTGTCATTTTTAAAAGTTCTTTTGCAAGCTTGTAGCCACTTTCGTACTTGAAGTCACCATACTTTATATATTTTTCATCGCTAACTAATCCTAAATTCTCAAGTGCCATTTTATATCCTTTTAATCTGTCTTGAGACAACATCGCTCCAATTTTTCCGGTTATTTTTGCAATCCTTCGATATCCACATTTGTACAAAAACATTGTGGCATCATATGAAGCCTTGAAATTGTCAACGCACACAGTAACAAGTTCATCAGAAAAATAGTCAGAAATCACAACCATCGGAAACTGTCTTGATATTTCAACAACCTTTTGAGGCTCGCTCAAACTTCCAACAATCAAAATCCCGTCTGCTATCTGTCCTTTCATCATCCTGTAATATTCTTCTTCAATTTCTTGAGAATCTGAAAAATCACCAAGGATGATATTGTAACCTTTTTCGCGCGCCTCTGTCTCAATACCTTTTATTAGCTTGTTGAAAAAGTAGTTCTCTATATCAGGTATCATCACCAGAATATTTTTGGTCTCTTTACTTCTGAGCCTTCTCGCGCTCTGGTTTGGAATATATCCAAGTTGGTCTATAATTTTTAAGATTTCTTTTCTTTTTTCCTCGCTTACTCCTTCTTTACCGCTCAGCGCCCTTGAAATTGTTGCAACAGAATAGCCAGTTATCTTTGCTATGTCTTTTATTGTGTACTTCATCTTCCTCATCCTTTTCTCTTTGATTTGGATTTGTACGTAATCGATTTCGGCTATAAATAAAAATATAGCAGCTAATTTGGACGAAATCAATACATATTTTGTATAAAATGTGCGAAATTTTGTTGAACAAGGATAACAAAAAAAGAGCAGGTAAATGTCTCTTCGATGAAGATTTATTGTTTATAGCAATAAAGCATAATGATTTTAAGTTGCAAAAATGGAATTATTTTTGGAATTATTTTAAAACAGGATAATTTTAAGTGTTACAAATAATAGTATGTTTAGTTTGTGAGAAGATAGGAAAGTCCTTATAAAAATTTTTAACAAGCCAAGCAAAAAAGAAGTATAATATAGAATGTAGAAGTATTTCAATATTGAAATTTTCAGGCTGGAGGTAAGTTTTTTTAAAATGAACAAATATTTTTTTATAGGTATTGGTGGAATATCAATGAGTGCAATTGCTTTAATACTCAAAAACCAAGGTTTTTGTGTTGAAGGTTCTGACATTCAAGAAAGCGCTACTACAAAAATGCTAAGAGAAAATGGAATAAATGTATATATTGGTCATGATGAAAGTCATATACACGGCGATGAAACTGTGATATATACCGCGGCAATTTCAAAAGACAATCCCGAACTTTTAGCAGCAAAGAGGATGAATCTGAAAATCTATGAACGGGCAGAATTTTTAGGGCTTTTGATGAGAAATTTTAAAAATGTCATTGCAATCGCAGGTACACACGGAAAAACAACCACAACTTCTATGATTGGTTACATCCTAAAAAAAGCAAATTATAATCCTACAATTTTGGTAGGTGCATTTGTAAAACAACTCGGTGGAAATTTTGTGATTGGTTCAAAAGATTATCTTGTTGTTGAAGCATGTGAATATGTAGATAGTTTTTTAAAGTTCAACCCTACAATTGGAGTTATTTTAAACATTGACAATGACCATTTGGACTATTTCAAAGACATAGATTCAATAAAAAACTCTTTTAAAAAGTTCGCACAGAAAATTCCAACTTCAGGGTTTTTAGTAGCAAACTGTGACGATAAAAATGTTAAAGATATTATAAGTAAGTTTCACACACAGGTAGTTTGTATATCTACAAAAGAAAAAGCTGACATTTTTGCCGACAATATCAGTTGCAATGACGGATATTATGAATTTGACGTTAAAAACAATAACAATGAGATTTTAGCTCATATAAAACTCAATATTCCTGGTTTTCATAACGTCTATAATGCGCTCGCTGCATTTGCAGTTGCATCAAAGTTGAGGGTAGAAAGTCTCACAATTGAACAAGCTCTCTCTGAATTTTGCGGTGCTTCCCGCCGGCTTGAAAAGGTAGGAGAGTTTAATGGAATATACCTCTATGATGACTATGCTCACCATCCCACCGAAATCAAGGCAACACTTGCTACCCTGAAAAAGATCTCTGAAGGAAAGGTTCTTGCCATATTCCAACCGCATACATTTTCAAGGCTTAAAACTCTTTTGAACGAATTTGCTGAGAGCCTGAAATTAGCTGACAAGGTTATTGTCACAGATGTATATGCCGCACGTGAAAAAAATATTTTTGGAATTACATCTGAAAAGCTTTATTTGAAACTAAAAGAAATTGGAATTGACTGTGAGTATATAAGTAATTTTGATGATATTGCCTGTTATGTAGTAAAAGAGGCTAAAAAAGGAGACATTATTGCAACTATTGGCGCAGGTGACGTAAACAAATGCATAGATATCATTCTCAAAAAAGCTCCTGTAAAATCATAAAAAATACTGCCTCATTTGGAATTTCACTTCTAAATGAGGCAGTTTAGTTTCTATTTTACTATTAAAAGTTTTTGACCAGGCACAATTTCTTCTTTTTCTATTTGATTAAAATCAATAATTTTTTCTACTGTTGTTCTGTATTTTTTTGCAACTTTCCACAGAGTATCACCTTTCTGGACAGTATAAATGTACACACTTGCAAGCCTCTCATCTTCTTTTTTCATCTCTTCTACAAACTCAACGTCAGACAAAATCTCTCTTGAGAGCGCTCTTTTTACCCACACTTCAACTGCAAGATGAATACGCAGCTCAACTTCAGATGTAGAAATAATGGAAAATGATATGTTTTCTATTTCGATATTTGCAAACGCTCTGTCGGTTTCCTCTGCACCTTCCATATCTAATTTCACATCAAAAGGAATTTGCGTGGTTGTATTTTTTATGATATCCTGCAGGTCTTTAGAAAGATAAATCAAAAAGATAACAGCAACACCTTTTATATTAACTTTATTCTTTTCTGGTTTTATAAGATCGATTTCTATCCTACCAGATACAGAAAAGACCTGTTCAGGTTCGGTAGGTAGTGTAACTGTATCTTTCAAAAGATGCACATGCCGACCTTTTCCAACAAACTGTTCTACGCTGAGCAGTTTCTTTGAATCTTTTATCTCATACGCTGTTGAATATGCATCAACAATGGGTTCAATGGTTTTTACATCATGAAATGTTATCTCAGCTTCAATGGTTATATCATACTCTATCCTGCGAAGTTCGCCTATTTCATCAGTCTTAGGCAAAACCTTGAAGCTTTTGATATAAAATTTAACAACTGGTTCTACATCATCGGGACTATCTGGAAGTTCAGAGTAGTGCTGAATTAATACCTCATGTTCAACCATCTCAATAGGATTTTGACCAACATCTGGTGAATAGAGGGTTTTTAAGTCCACTTTTAAGTCAAAGGTGATCTTTTTCCTGTCAAACTTGATATTCTTGTCTGAAAGCCTTGCAAAACATCGCAATATTTCTCTGATTGAAGGTTTACCCTGGGGAATCTCTAAAATCTCTCTTTTTGAAATCTCCTCTGTCATAGTACGAGGATTTGAAATTGAGATTTTTTCTTTTAAATACTTTATTGAATCTTCTTCAATGTCGGCAAGATACTCAACAGTAGCTGGGGCTTTTATCAAAACGGTAATCTCTGCAATTGCCTTGGCAGAAAGTTTGCGCGGACTCAAAAGAGAGCAAAAGGTATAAATGAGATCATCTTTGACCTCATACGCCATTGTAGGTCTTACTCCCAACATGTCAAATGTCTTTGAAAACTCTGCTGAACTTGAAACAGAGGCAACTTTCCTCTGCGGGTCAGATGAGAGATAAATTACTCTGAATTCTATTTCACCTTGAACAATTACTTTGTCGTTTAAAACTTCAACATTTGTAATCAGAATTTCGCTATCAGTCTGAAGCACTTTCACAGCGTCTGGTTTTATCTCAGGAAGCAAAATCTCTCCTTCAACAATCACCTTCTGCGAATCTGTACCGTAGACGTTCATGTATTCAACTTTTTCAAACCTCTTTTCCAATTCTAAACTTGCCTCCATTTAATGTTCTTTTCTATATAAATATATGCCAGGATGTCCCGAGAATATGTAAAATAAAAAAGAGCTTACTCTAAAAAGTTTTAGAATAAGCTCTTTTTGAGTAGTTGACAAATCAGTATTTTTGATTATAATAAAAACGTACAAGGAAAATTGATGAAACCATAGAGTTTACATAACGCCTACCTTTGTATTTGTCCTACAAAGTATAATTTCTACTGTATTTGTAATAAGATCTGAATAGGTGTATGTCACACACCTGTACTGTTTACATTCTCTGTCAACTGGAAACTTGACAACAAAGATGTTCGAATAAGTGTTCTCTAAAATACCTTCAACCTCAATCATCTTTTTGCGTCCTTTATTTGCGCGAATTAAAACCTTTTCGCCTTTTAGGGCTTCAATGTCTTTTTTCAGCTGTTGAAGGTGAAGTTTATCAACCACCTTAACATCACTGCCCCTCTAAAAATATTTAGTTTTCAGACTGCATGAAAAATTCTCCATTTTACTACATTTAAAAACAATATTATTATATCACTATTCTTTTTTTTTGTAAATAGAGGGGTAAATATTATAAAGTGTTTTTCTTGAGTTGTCAAGAACTTAATTTCAGAGTTTTTGTCGAAAATATCGATTTAAATACAACAAATTTATCGCTTTTTATTTCTTTTCTCATAAATAGAAGCATTTTTGATTTTTTAAGCAATATATTTTTAGTTTTCTTAATTTTTATAAGTAAAATTTATATTGTATTGACATAAAGATTCTTTTTTGATAAATTTAAATTGAATAAAGAGACACTAACAGCGAAGATACAAGCTGAGGAAAAAGTGTCTCGTTTTTTAATTCTTTTAAAAGACCCCAACAGCAAATGTCATCTCAAAGCGAAAAGGGGTCTTGTAAAGTACCTCTGTCAAAGATGCAGACAGCAAATATTTTTTGGATAGGCCTGCAGACTTTTCTGTGGGCTGATGGTTCGAAGCCATCATGCATCTTGAAGACAGAGGTGTCTTTATGTATTTAAAATAGACTAATGCTTTGGAGGAAAATGTGATGAGTGATGAGTTTCTCAACGAGTTAGAAAAATCAACAAACATTTCTCGCACAGAAAATAATGCACTGACATTTCAATCTACACTCAATGCAAATCTTGATTGGTTTTCAATGAGTGGTGGTTTGAGATTTCAACCAGAGGATAGAATTATATCTTTATTTATGAAAGCATTTTATGAAGATAAGCAGCTTGCTATGAAAAATTTATTCTTCACAAGGGATATTAAAAAAGGACTTGGTGAACGTAGAGTTTTTAGAGTTGTTCTCAAACACCTTGCTAAAACCCATCCGGATATTGTCAGAAAAAACATTGTCTTTATTCCTTTTTTTGGACGGTGGGATGACTTATATGAACTGATTGACACACCAGTTGAAAACTCCATGTGGTTTTTTATTAAACAGCAATTGTCTGAAGACTTAAAATCAGAAAACCCATCACTTTTGGCAAAATGGCTCAAAAGTGAAAATACTTCTTCAAAAGAGTCAGTAAAACTTGCAAAGAAGACTCGTAAAGCCCTTTCGATGACACCAAAAGAATATAGAAAAACATTAGCTGAACTTAGAAAAAGAATTGATGTTTTGGAAAGAAGACTATCAGAGAAAGACTATACATTCGATTACGAAAAAGTCCCTTCACAAGCAATGCTAAAATACAGAAAAGCATTTTTGCGAAATGACAAAGACAGATACACTCAGTACATTGAAAAAGTCATTCAGGAAAAGAAAAAGATTAATACAAATACACTCTCTGCTGTGCAGATTGTAAGACAAATACTTATAGATAGAGGTAAAATGTCACTTGAAGAAAAGAAACATCTGGATCTTCTGTGGCAAAACATTCCAAAGATTGACACATCAGAGAATGCTCTTGTTGTAGCAGATACATCAGGTTCTATGTTTTATGCATGTGGTCAGTATGCTCTTGGAATTGCTGCTTCTATTGGTTTAGCATTGTATTATGCAGAAAATAATAAAGGAATTTTTCATAATAGGTTTATTACTTTTTCTGCGAAACCTAAGTTACAAAAAATCCAAGGAAAAACTATTTATGAGAAAGTTAAATTTTTAGAGAATGCAGACTGGGAATGCAACACAGATATTGAAGCAGTCTTCACACTCATATTAAATATTGCAATAAATAAAAATTTAGCACAAGAGGACTTGCCCAAAAAATTATATATTGTCTCAGACATGGAGTTTGACGAAGCCACAAGAGTTTCACCTGACGCACCACTTTTTGATGCGATAAGAGAAAGGTATAAAAATCATGGATATGAGTTGCCTACTTTGGTGTTCTGGAATGTCTCATCAAGGCATAACAACATTCCTGTAACTAAAGAAACACCAAATGTACTTTTAGTATCTGGAATGTCTCAAAAAATATTTGAAAACCTTATTAAAAATCAACTTCCAGATCCTGTAGAATTTATGCTTGAAGTATTGAACAATGAAAGATACTCTGTTATTCAAATATAACTTTTCGAGTTTTTACTTCTTGCTTTTAACTTTCCCATTGTCAAAACTCAAAATATGCCTTATAATAGATAAAGTGAAAAGGGAATAGTAGCGGAGAGATGGCCGAGTGGTCGAAGGCGCACGACTGGAAATCGTGTGTACCCCCAAAAGGGGTACCGAGGGTTCAAATCCCTCTCTCTCCGCCATTAATATTTTTAGGAGTTCTTGAACATATACCATTGCAGGGTATACATTTTCCAGCACAATTTTTCTAACATTTTTCTAACATCACATACTGGCAAACATGACAATAAAAAGAAGGAGCGCCTCTTTAAGCGCTCCTCTTTTGTGTTTGTTTCAAATGCAATAAGTAGTCATCAATCCCTTTAAATCTTGCATCCCATTCTATCTGTTTAAATTTAAAGCCATTTTCTGCAAGCATGCTTTTAATTTTTTCAAGATTGTATGCTACTTCTTTCTTTTCTCTGTAGTCCATGTCGAATGCAAGAATGACAAGCTTGGGCTGTAATTGTTGCAATGTTTGTATTAGTTGTTTGTGGCAGGAACTAACGCCAGGTAGTCCAATGAACATTTTTCCCGATAAATATGCTGCCACATCTGCCTTCAACACCCCTTCTGTAATATAAACAACATCATCAGAACAACTACCTGTAACATGCAAGTTTGCTTCTGCTGGTGTTCCAACGTCCTTGCTACTGGACGATGAAAACCATCGATATTTAGACAAGCATGGTTCGTCCATTCTGACCTGCAACCCGATTATCTGTCCATTTAGATTTTTGACTGGTATTGCATAACCTTGGTAGGGGATAAAATCCCATTCCCCAGTAGTTTTGTGTTTGAAAAATCCAGGGATACCTTCCAAACTGTAACCTTTTGTCTGCAGAGTTCTACAAATCTCAAGCCTTTTCTCTTTTTCTACAAAGAGTGTTTTGTAACCTTTTACTCTGATAGCTGTTTCTGACAGTCCACGTCTGAGCAAGTCTGCTTTGTGTTTTTCGTTTAAAGTAAGTAGTTTTAGAAATTCTCTATAGACCTTATCTCTAACTTCTGGCGGTGCGATGTATTTTGGCTGTGCTTCTCTGGTTTGGAGTTTGTACTGTATATGGTGCAACCTTTGTGAACCGGATGCTATCTCCTGTGCAAGTTCTTTGTACGCTTCCTTTGTGTCCTGGTTTGTCAAAAGTGCGTACAGTTGCAGTGCGTTTCCCTGTCTGCCACATTTATGGCAAATGAATGTATCCTTAGCAATGTTGATGTAAAGATGTCCTTCCCGTCTGTGTGGTTCATCGCAGTAAGGACACAAGCAGTTCAATTCATTACCCCTTTGTTTTAGCACTGTTATTCTTACTCTATCCAAAACATCTTGCATCGTGATATCAACTAACTCTCTCATAGTCCCTTCCTCCCCCATGTGTTTAATTTTCAAACTTTTTTGTCGCTAACTTTTGTTGGCAAACTGCCAGAACGGGGGAGGAAGAGACCCTTCTGGCTGGACTAGCAAACTTGGTCCGAAAAATACAAAAGCCCCGATGAGTATATGGTACTCTCTCGGGGCTAACTTTCCTGTTGGCAAACTTCCAATCTTATTTTTACTTTTTTGTAGATGCTTTTACCCTGCAGAACTTGCCTTCTGGTTTTATTATACCACATTTGCTGAGTTAAAAACAAGGTTTTTTATTTTTACATTTTGGTAGACGCATTCAGACTTCAGCTTTCCCTTTGTTCTTATTTTATCAAAAGAGAAGAAAGTTGAAAAGACCTTTTTACACCTTCTCACCGCTTTGTGCATTCAAAAATGTTTTGAGTTTACAATTTACGCTCTGCAATATTTCTTTTGTTTCTGGTTTTTCGAGAATGAAGATAATATTTTCAGGTGGTGCAGTATTGATAACGTCTCTAATTATAGTTTCTTCTCCTGCCATTACATAGCATACAAAAGCATTTTTGCCCTTTGTTGTTCTTACAATTGCTACATATGGATACTGGGCTGGTTTGTAGTCTGTTACCTTGTCCTGCAGGTATTTGACCAGAAAGTCAAGAAATTTTAATGTTCTTTGTGTTTCAAGATACGACAGTTGCGAAAAAATAGGTCTTAACACTCCATCCTGTTCTTCAATCAGTAGCCCTTTTATAAGTCTCCGGATCTTATTTTCTGGTGCAGGGTGGACAAGTTCTCGGATGTGTTCTACAGTGCAGCAACCCCATGCGTAAATAAAGTCTTCTATCATTTTTTCAGCATTATAGAATTGCATGGTTACACTCCTTTCTGTGTTGGTTTCTGTGTTGATTTCGACATAAGTTCCTGCAGTGCCCTTTCAATTTCTTCTTCAAGTTCCTGTCTTCTTCTTTTCTCTTCCTCAGACATATTTGCCTCTATCCATTCAACGAAGAAGTTAACATCCTGATTGAACTTTTTTAATTCTTCATCCTTTTTCTTTTGCAACAATTTCTTCTTTGCTTCTGCAAAATCAATGACCTTTTTCATTCTGAATACCCCCTGAATATTGTGTTCCTATTATTCTGTTATACCACACTTTTTGAAAACCTACCCAAAAAAAATAGGCAGGGTTTTATCCCTGCCTTGAGCTTAAGCACTTGCCTGCTGCAGCTGTTTGTCCTGTTTTTCATCAACTTTTTCCAAGATGTACTCAATTGCTTTTTCTGCCCTACCTGCTGCTCTAACTACTAATGTCTTGTCATTTCTTAATTGTTCAAGCCAGTAGCTGATATATGCTGCATTGTTGTCAAGGACTTCTGGGACATCCAGTCCACAGATATTTAGGAGCATTGCGCTGCCGATTTCAGCGGTTAATTCTTCCAATGAGTAGTGCCAGTCTCCGTACTTTGAGTGTTTAATTCTGTTAAGTCTATTTCTATGTCCTGTAGAATGTGTTATTTCGTGAAAGATAGTGCTGAAGTATTCCTCTATTTTGTGTGCCCCTACAAATTTATCGAAGGTTGGCATATAGATTGTGTCTGTTAACGGGCAATAACTTGGTGTATAGTTGCTGCCGTGTTTTATGGTACATATCTTACTCCATTCCTTCACGATGGTTAGAGCCTTTTGTGTCCTGTGAGTGTAATCGGGTTGTATTTTTTCTTGTTGTCCTTTACGTTTTGGCAAACCTTCTACATCTCTGACGTCATACACAAGATAGTAACGAAGCAGGTAGACTGTTTTGATGGTTTTCTCAGTTTCTTCTACAACTTCAATTTCTTCTTGTTCATTCTGTGTTTTATCCCCTGGCTTTTCTATTTCAATAGTATCAACTTTCCAGAAAACCACTGGCAGAGCTTTGGCACCTTTTTTGAGTCGGGCTCCCAGTTTCTTAATCTGGTTGAATGTCAAATATTCAGCTCCCGGATCCAACAATAACAAGTTGACACCGCTGTATGGTCTTTTTGTCTCCCAATTTACTGGCAAACCGGAGGATGTCCAGCTTTGACGCCAGGGGATAACACCCTGTTCGAGTTTCTTTATTATTCTGTCTGTGACGATTTGAGAAACCTTACTTCCAAAGAAAATCTTATCACTCTTATCACTCATAACAAACTTTCACCCCTTGCCAACTTTAATTTGCAAACTTCCAGGCAGGAAGGGCAGGGGCAAACCCTTCCTACGCTGCAAATCTCCTGACAAGTGATTCAGGTACTGCAAATACAAAGCGTGTAATTAATTGACCCTTCTCTGCGTCAATAATGTAGTTTAACAAAAGCTTTACAGGCACCTTTCTCAATCTGTTTTTGATTTCATCTGAATCTATAGTGGTAGGATTGCTCAGTATATACAAATTGGTTGCCCCTGTTGGATTCAAACGTACCAAAGCAAACTTAATCATATCTTGCAAACCCTCCTTTGCTAACTTCCAAAGGAAGGCGGCACAAGGCAAAAGCCTTATGCCGTTTTTCTTTCCTTCTCCTGTTCCTGCAAGTCCAATTCCATGTCCTGGATACGCCAGTCGATATATTTTATTAGCTCTGTGAGTTGTTCTTTGACTATCTGCTGGTCTGCATTTTTTCGTGGGACAAACACATCGTTTCTGAGTACCCTGATTGTGTACTTTTTTGTTGGGTATTCTGGATAAACGCCGTAGTTAAGATAGAAATTAATCTTACTCAGGATGATAGTCAAATCAGTTCTGAGTATCCGCAACTCATCAAGGTTAAGTTTCGTGATGTGAACTTCGTTGAAAGACCCCTTCTCAAAAACCTTGACATAATCCATGCAAACTCACTCCCCTTGCTAACTGTATTTAGCAAACTACCAAGGGGAGCGAGGCAAGGTCTATCTTGCCTCTTTGATTTTTGACTTTGCAAGTCTGTAAGTAATTTTCTTGGTGCCCAGTCTTTCCAGTTCCTGCTCTGGTATTTTAAGTTTTTTAAGGTTTGTCAATGTACAGTTCAAAAATTGAAGCGGGTCTTTGCCAAGGCTTTGGATATAGTCATAAACTTTTCTCGTATCAAAGTCCCAGTTATTTACTACTGTGAGTTTCCACAAATTTGCTTCCGTTTGTATTTCTCCATATTCCTCAATATAATCTCTTAACATTTCTTTTTTAAGTTCAAGCAGTGCTTCTAACTCTTCAATTTCTCTTGCAAGTTTGATAGCATCTTCAGTAGTATTAACATTTTTGCATACTGTTCTATAAGGACATGTTAGACAGTTTTTAGGATTATCAGTTTTGTTGAAAATACCAATATCTTCAGTCAGATCGTATTCAAACTGTGTTTCAGAAATTGCTGCATATGTTGCCTTAACCCAATCCAGCGTGATTGCAGTTGCATTTGTGCTGATATCAACTTCTTCATCTTCGTTGTATCGTAGATAATGAAAGTAAACTTTATTGCCCACTCCTGCAAGTCCTACTCTTTTAGCACCATAGTGGTATAAAATTAATTGTCGTGGATCAGCATTTTTCACCCAGTTTGTTTTCCAGTCAATTATCTCATCTGGTGTAATCAAGTCTATTACTGCTTCTACTGTGACATCATCAACCTGGAACCTGATAGATTTTTCTACACACTCAGTACCGATACCTTGTTTTTGTCTGACACGCGGTGTAATGAATTCTGCAATCTCAACACTGCACACCCCAGTAGTTATAAACTTTGCTATTCCCTCGTGGACTTTTTTACCAAGTTCCAGAGCAGGTGTAGAGTATTCAAGCCCCTGAACATATTTGTAGTAATATGCTCTCGGGCACTTTTCGAATAATGCCAACTTTGAATAACTTCCCACCCACGTTTCAACCATACCGGATTCCCCCTTGCAAACTATTTTTGGCGAACTGCCAAAAAGAAAGGGGAAAAACTACTGGTGGTCTGCCTGCTGGTCTTTAGTGTTGATAACAAACTCAAAATTTCTAAATTTCCACTGTACATTTTTCTTAAAAGCTAAGCAGTATCCCACCAGTAGCACAAAACCGAGGATACTCAACCATAAAGCCCAGTCGAGAACTGTAGCAACAACTTTGAGAATTTGCATCAGCATAGGGTTGTTTCTCCTCCTTCTTGTGGTATAATGATATTAGGTGGGTACGTTAGGGGTTATATGAACGCAGGTGTTTGAATAGGGAGTAGTTAGGTTTTTACCTAACTACTTTCTTTTTTATGTGGACTTTGAATGGTTTGAGAGAGATTTCTATATCAACATTTGCTCGAACAAAAAGTGCAGCAAATGCAATTGCAATGAGGGTCAATGATCTGGCGATAAGTTCTATTATTACCCTATCCAAACTTCATCACCCCCTTCTTTTGTAAGATTTTCCCCTAACGTACCCGCATATTTTTTGTCTGGGGGTGATGTTCCTGCGTTGTTTCCTAGTAAGCAAACTGAATTATCCGCCAACGATGATTGGCAAACTTCCAAAATAAATTGTCTGTGATTATTCACTTGTGGTATAATTGTATTAGGGTGTGTTGGGGAATCTATGTTAACGCAGGTCAATGGGTGTGTGTGGTAGTATCAGGATACTACCTCTTTTTTTATGTCTATTTGCATAGTTCCAATCTTAATGCTTATGGTGTAGTTTGCTTTTGTGAGACCTATGACAAGTCCAGCAGCAACAACTGTAACAGCTATTATTAAGACTTTTGCAATTTCTACACCCATTGTTATCACCCCCTTTTTTTGTTTGTTCCTTTCCCCAACACACCCATGTATAAAGGGGGTGATTACAACCTGCGTTATTGGTTTTGTTGCAAACTCAGGTTAAGGCAAACTCTGATTTGGCAAACTTCCAAGGCAGAGACAGGCTGGTAACCTGTCTCATCACGCAGTGCACAAGAAAGAATCGATTTTGTCCAAAATGTGTTTCTTTTGAAATCTAAGTATCTTTTCAGGTTTTCCTTTCAAGTCTTCGTATATTAATTCGTACACTGCACTTAAGAAATCGCTGAGTTTTACCTTGTCTGCCATTTCTGCATAGACACTATGGAGTTTTTCTACAATTTGGTCCTGGGTATCATCTGACAACCACTCAAAACCACATCGCACCAACAAGAATTTCTCAAAGATCATGAGTTTTTCCAGAGCGTTTGGGTCTTGCTCGGTTACAAAGTTATACAATTCTCTATAGTTCTTGATATCACTCATTTTGCAACTCCCCCTTGCCAACTTTAATTGGCCAACTACCAGGATGAGCGTGGCAGTGTAGCCGCCGCATTACAAAACCTGGAACCTGCGGACAGCTACAATCTGCCCAGTCCCGTCACGTACAGCAGACTGTGGACCAGTATCAGGAGCAACAAGGTCATTTCTTTGAATCCCCATCTCACGAGCAGCCTGTAAAACAACAGTGGATACAATATAGACTGTATCAGGCTCAGGTTCTGGTAAGTTAAGTCCTGTGTAGACTGTTCTTACTACTGGGATACCGTTAATCTCACCAATTTGGGTTTGTTGAGACTCTATCCTGATACTGATTCCACTTGGTGGGATTGTGACAATCCCCTGCTCAGTTTGAATGTTGATAGCATGTGGTGTGCAATTAACAAACTTTGCCATGAGCAAACACTCCTTTCTGCAAACTTTGTTTTTGCAAACTTCCGAGGCAGGGCGAAGGGGGGGGGAACTCCCTGCCTTATTCTTCAACAGAAGTTACAAACAACAGACCGGATGAGAGTTTTTTGATTGTAACTCTGCTGAAAATGAATCCTTTTTCGACCTGTTCCATGATTTCTTTCTGGTTAATAATCACTTCAAATTCGCCTTCATCAGCAATTACCTTTACCTTCATGTAGTCTGTTCCCTTTTTGCTTTGCATGATAACTGGGTCACCAATGACTCCAACATTGTGGAGTTCAATAACAGTAGACTGAGCAGATTGTTGTGTTTCTTCGACTTTTGATTCTTTTGCAGGCAGTGGGACAACTTTTTCTTCTTGTCTATTTGCTTGTTCAGTATAGCTCGTACTAATTGTTCCAATAGTAGGCTCTTGGTAGTAGTTTTCTATGGTACTAACAGGTTCAGTTGGCAGTTGTGCACTGTCCACTGGCATTTCCTCCGGGGCATACATTCCCTGAAACTGCTCTGGGAATGCTTCTCTGAGCGCCTGTACCAGTGCAACCTTTCTTATCATGGTGGCTGGCATTTCTCTCCAACTTCGTGTTGGTTGCCCATCTTTTTTCTTTCTTATATATTCTTGTAGCGAGACGCTAATTTCTATTGGAACTGCCCAGTCTTTTCTGAATACTTTAGCCCAGCCACCAACTAGTTCCTCATCCGATTGCACCAATGTTCCAACCCTGTACTCTAATTCGTACTCTGACGTTTTTATAAGTTCTACGACATAGTTAACAAAGTCCATTAAAAGTTTCTTCTCGTCTTCATTTGCTGCAACCGTTTTGATTTTTTCTATAAGTTTCCTTTTGATTTCATTTACTCTGTTATATTTTCTCACGATTACCCCGGCCTGCCAGCCAGCACACAGTTCACATTTTGAGGCCCTTTTGGTGAATGTTTCTTTGCCAACTACAATTGTAGCTGGTTCGTCACCATACTTTATCAAATATGCCTCTCTTAGGAACGGATTAAGTTTTTGGTACTGGCAGAGTTTTAAAAACATAAGCACTTCTGCATCAGTTACCTTCGATGGGTCACCACTGACCAAGTATCTTTTGACAATTTCAGGCGACAATCTAACTTTTCCGCTTTCAGTATCGTATTCCACTGTTCCCCCTTCAATCTTTGCAAGTTCTTTTACATCACTCATAACCAACTACCTCCCGCAAACTTATTTTTGGCAAACTGCCAAACACCGGGCAGGAAACCTTCTCCTGCCCAATTTTTTTACAGGTAGTCGTGAATGCGAATGTACTTGAAATCAGCAAGCAACTCCGGTTTTTGTTTCAAATCTTCAAACGTATACTCAGCATAGCCACCATTTCTGTAGTATCCAAAGAATCCACCACAATCTTCAACGAATTCAAGTTCAAATTTAAGGTTCGGATACTTTTTTTCAACATGTACTACAAGCGGTGCTACTGGTGACCAAGCAGTGTCAAATGTGTACATTATTGTAGCGTTTCCTGCATTGTCTTTTATAACTTTTACATCAACGTCTTCATCGTCCACAAGATCCCATTTTGTTCCCCATTTAGCACATTGCCATTCGTAACCGTTGGGGAACTCCTCATCCGGCAGCGAAGCAATGTAGAAAATGTCTGCCTTGTCGTACTTGTTGATAAATTCTTTCCACTTTTTGAAACCTTCTGGGCTTGGGTCCCAGTAGCCTTTTTTAAGTATTGTGTCGGGTATTGGTCGGAGTGCTGAGAAAGTATACTGTTTTCTGGTTGGTTTCTTGTGTCCTGGATACACCTGCGGAATATTGTAAAATTGTCTGTCAAACTTCATTACATCTTCTTCAGAACCGCTGACAACAAGCACATTTCTACACCAGTTTGGCATTGCTAACTACCCCCTCGCTAACTTTTTTATTTGGCAAACTACCGGAGCAAGGGATTACCCTTGCTTGCCTTTTGCTAACTGTTTCTTTATTTTCTCTATCTCTTCTTCTAACTCTTTAATTTGAGTTCTCAAGTTCTGTTCCTGTATTTTCCGTATTTCTTTATCATCAGACCACCGGTCAAAACTTTTTCTCTCCTGCAAATATTCTTCCAGAACTTTTAGTCTGTCCTGTAGCATAGAGTCTTTGTTAATACGTCCACATGCATTGCACTTCACACAAATTTCATAAGCCCATGGATTCCTACAGTTATCGGCAGTTGTGAAGTCGATGAACATCATCTTGGATCGCCCCCTGAAAACTTTGCTTAGCAAACTACCAAGACTGGATTTGCAAACCAGACCTGCAAACTGAAACGACCTTACAAACACGAAAAGCCCTGAGAAGAAGCTTTTTATACTTCTCGCTCAGGGCTAACTTTCTTTAGGCAAACTACCGGCAAACTGAATATTTACTTTCCAAGCTACAGAAAATACAAAAGCCACAGGTGTCTGCAGGTTTTTTAGACCCTGGCAAACAACCTGTGGCTAACTTTTCAAGGCTAACTTCTATTTTTATTATACCACAAAAATTTTTGTTTGCAACAACTTCATTGCAAACTTCTGTTTGCGAACTGCCTGGGTGGGAGTTATTTCCCACCCAATGAGTACCAAACTTCTTCTGGGGTTGCGTGTTTTTCCCCAAGATAATAGAAAGTTTCTACCTTGAGTTTTACAGACTTTCCTGTTTTGAGCTCGACTGCATCAAAATAATATGAAACAAACACACCTCTTGCATCTGCAAAAGCGATTGTTTTCTTGCCCTTATCCAGTAGTTTATAATTTCTGAGAACAAGTCTCTGCAGATATCTTTGTAGTCTTCGCTTTTGCAAACTCACCTGGATCCCCCCTGCAAACTGTTGATTAGCAAACTTCCAGAGCTGAGGGCAAAGGTAAACCCTCAGCCTGTCTTTTCTACTTCTGGCAAGGAAGAAACCCAAACCGGCACAAGTCCTGACTCTTCCAGAAAACACTCAAGTTCTCTGCACCAGTAGCGTTCAAGAACAAGCGCCTTTATACCTTTTACAATACCGACAAACCAGTTGAAGTAGTAGATTTTGCCATCTTCTATTTTGCAGGCGTTGAAAATGGTCATCCTTAACCACTCCCTGCCAACTTTTATTTGCTAACTGCCAAGATGCAATTTTGCATTGTATGTTTGGCATGGTATAATTATAGGTGAGGGTGCACAGAGATAGTGTGTAAAGGAAATTGGTGCAGGGAAAACAGATGAGAATCATTTCATCTGTTTTTTCTTTTTACCCCCAGTGTGTCTGCTTTTTTCAAAAAGGTCTGTAAACTCCCAAAACAAAGCAAAAGCCCTGATTGAGCTTAAAAGCTCAAATCAGGGCTAACTATTTTAGGCAAACTGTTGTATTGACCTGTTTGAAATACCGCAGGCATTTAACCTGCTCCGCTCCCGCTGTGGGGAAAAACGAAGGTAGCGTTAAGCTTCCGTGCTCCCGCTAAGGGGAAAAATTACGAAGTTAGTTATTTTGATTAATATTGTACCACTCATACATTGGTTTGCCAACTATCGAGTGCAGGGAAAGGGGGAGCAAACCCCCTGCACTACGATGCTTTCAGAAGACACTGAAGTTTAGCACGGATTTTTTGTGCTTTTGTAGCAACCTGTTTTTCAGTCAGTCCCAACTTTTCTGCAATTTCCTTGTAACTGTATTGTTTGAGTCGCAGCAACAGGATTTTTCTTTCTTCATTTGAAAGCAATTCAACAAGTTTTCTCAGAGTTTCATTGTACATTACTTTTTCCTCAACATCAGCAGTAGAACTCTGAATTGTGTCTTTCACTCTTAACTCTTCGTCATCATAGTTGTTTGTGTTAACAGGAGCATCCATTGAAATCACCTGTGGGATTTCAGTGCTGGGCTTATTAAATGGTGGTCTGATTGTTCTATCCCTGTTCACACATCTGTCCATATTGCGTTTAATGTAGTACACAGCAAGAGTAATGAAGGAAACACCCAAACTCACATTGAACTTCCTGGCAGCCTGTAATATTGCACAGTAGCCTTCCTGCTTTAAGTCCTCGAAGATCTCCGGTTTGTTGTATTTGGCAGCAAATGATATAATCAAAGGCTCATATGCACAGATTAATTCTTCGGCTGCCTTTTTGTCGCCCTGTTTTATCCTGCAAACCAGTTCTTTTTGCTCATCAAAACTCAGCTTAAACATTGCAAACTCCACCCCCTGGCAGGCAAACTGTATTTGGCAAACTGCCAAACAGGGGTGATATAAAAACTTCAGATACAAAACTTATGAGACTGTGGTATAATTTAATTAAGGGTGAACAGGGGTTGATTTATTGGAATATGGTACAGGGTTTTAGAGTAGTGAAAACAGTTGATGATGATATCAGCTGTTTTTCTTTTTGTTCCTGTCCACCCTTATTGCAAAGGGAATTTGACCCTGTACCAGATTAACAACAAGTTCAGCAAACTAGAAAACACAAAAGCCCTGACCGAGCTTAGACGCTCAAGTCAGGGCTAACTGTTTTTGGCAAACTGTATACTCCTGGTGGTATACTTCCAAACGGTTTACTCCGCTTTTAATTTTACATTTTTGTAGACGTGTTTTTATTACACGTCTGCTTAATATATTTATACCACTTTTTTATTCTGTTTGCAACATTTTTTTAGCTGCTGGGGAGAATTTTGCTATAACTTTAGAGCCAGTTTTTTCAGCAGATGAAACCATCCCTGCCCAACTCTATGTAATCGTTTACAGACCTTATCCCTGCCTTTTTGCGTATTTTGTCACGCCACCCCGGCTCAAAAGCCCTTTGCAGGTTTGCCTGCTGCCTGCAAAAACAGGTGTCTCAAGGTTTCTGAGAACCGCCATGTATCCGCAAAGGGCTTTTGGTTTGGGTCTTTGCAGGACACATCGACAAAACCCAGCTATTTCAGCGGAGGCAATTTTAATAGCGAACATCAGTTCGAAAAAGCAAAATACTTCTCTGGTTCTCACAGGCTTTTCGTGTTTTTGCCTTTGTCTGAGCTCCATCAAAAGCTCGGAAAGGTATTTTGCTATAACCAAAAAGCCCTGGGAATATAGGCTCCAGGGCTCTTTCTAATGCTCACAAAAAACATGTGTATATCTCCTCTTCTCTACAACCCTAAAGTGTGTTTATCATAAACCAGCGCAGAAGACTCCATCTTCTTTAAGATGGAGATGAATGCGCTGTTGGTAACAAGTGGGTTCTTAATTGTGGTATAGACTGTTGTACATAACAACTATTCCTTCGTTACGGAGTACACGTTTGCACTCTTCTGGTTTGACGTATGTCTTCCCCACTATTTTCTCCAGCTGTGGCGAATACAAATACTTCTGGGATACCACACCTGTTGCTACAAACCTTTTGCCTGTTGGTTCGTAAATCCATACATCACCCGCTATGGTCGGTGTTTCTTTTCGCAGTGGGTTAAGAATCTTTGTACCGGGATACACCTTGAGTTTTCTTTGAATTTCCGGTGACAGTGGTGATATATCTGCAAAGGACGGTTCTTTCTGGTCTGTCCTCTTACGTCTGTTCTTCGCCACAATCTTACCATTAACCTTGTACAACCTATCCCTTACAGCGTGTATTCTTGCCCTGTTGTGTCTTCTGAACTTTACCAGGGTTAGCTCAATCATGTGTGTTCTGTCAGTTTCTGTACAGTTGCAAAAGACCGCTGCTGTTGCCAGAGCATCATTGGCGTGCCCTTTCTCAAGGCCCAGCCTTTTTCTCATCTGTGCTACATCAGATGCAGGTACAAACTTCAACCATGGTATTTCTCGCAAACGTCCTATTATTGCATTGACTGTACCCAGTGCACGCCACTGCCTGACACCTTCCACCGGTATATACACTCTTCCAGCATGAACGTCTTCATGACAGTCCCTGCAAAGGTATACCACGTTTTCCCGAATGTCAGTACCACCATATTTGCGCTGTATCAAATGGTGTTTCTGCAATTTTTCTTTTGAACCGCAGATAATACACTTCTTCTCTGCTGGAACTCTGGGTGATTTTTGATACCCTGTACCATCTGTTTTACCCCACGTCATTGTTCTGACATCAAAGATGTTGTCTTCCATAACGAACACAACCTGCTCTGCTGGGAATGGAAAGAACTTTAAGAGTTTTTTGTAAAGGTTGAGGTGGGTTTCTATGCCATGTCTGAGAGTAGCATTCAACCTGTCTCTATCCCTTACTGTTCTTGGCACCTTGAATTTTAGTAAAACCCTGTTCTGTCTGGCGGATAAACGTTTCTTTTTGCACCGAGAATAATACCTTCTGTTTCTCCGGTGTGCTTTTCTTTCTGTTATCAGTTCCTTGATTTCAGGGATTCTGGAAACCAGAATCCCTGTACAGTACACAATTAGTTTTCCACCCTTAAGTTCGCATACTACAAAACCTATACAGTGATATCCAGGGTCAAGCACTATGATGAGTTTCCTGCTCACTGTTTTTGAATAGTCAAATTCTCTGTCCAGAAACATTACTACTGGTGGTTTGCCAGAAGCGCCACCGCCAATGATTTTTGCTCTTCTTCTTTTTACCAATTTCCTGACCATATCAAATCTTCTTGTTGGATGTCCCGGTTTTCCATTCCTGTCAATGGTGAACAATAGCATTTTCCTTCCTCCTGTAAAAGGAGCCCTATGATCCGGGCACCTTTTGTAGAGGTGGTAGGTCTCCCTGAGGCGTGCTGTAGCACCCTGTGTAGGGCTGCGGGATTTCACCGCTGTCTCCCGGAACGGGGAGTGTTGTCCCGGAACGTCAGGTACTGCTACAGCATCACCCACGTTCAACTACCTGCCGTCAGGCAGACCTGTCAGCAGTCCACCCCTGCTGACAAGCCCCGCTCCTGTGAGCGGTGGGTAGTTGACTCTTTTCTTCGTGTCTATTTAAAGCTTCCTTGAGAATTCTCAAATTTTTTGTAAATTGTTCGTTAACTGCTATGTCTATAAAAAACTCATCTCCTACCTTGATCGGTTGAAAATCCAAGGGGATGAATTCCTTATTAAAAACAACAAAACCACTAAACTCCCTTTCTGGATGTTTTTCTACTCGTATTTTCACATACCTTTCATTAACTTCATGTACAGTTCCGATAAAAATAGCCACAAAAACCACTCCTTCTTTTAGTGATTTACCACTCATCATTGACAATTTCTGCAACCCATGGACCATCTGGATTGTTTTTAGTGTGCCAATCGCAGTAGTCCCATCTGCTTACATCTCTGTTGTAGTAGTGGCAAAAGCCATAGCAGGTTGTCCAGCCTTCGAAATATCCACAGGTTTCGCAATACATCCACAGGTCCATAATTACCACTCCTTATGCGAGTTTTTTCTTATATTTTTTCTCACACTTCTTGCACGTACAGCCATTTGTGAACCCATGACACTGAGCTTTTCCCCAGCATGGCGCTTTCCTACCGTACAAAATACACTTTTCACACCCTACACTCATACCCCAGCCGTCCCACAACATCCATGGTTCCACGGTTGTTACTGCTCTGTCGTAGGACTCATCAACAAAATCAATAGCTTTTTCTAATTTCTCCTGTGCTTCTTGAACACTATTTGCTTGAATTGTGATCTTGTGAATTTTAGCTGATTTCTTTGTCCTGTATGTTAGCTGAAAGTTTGCCATCTAAATCATCTCCTAACTTATGGTTTACAAACCTTGCAGGGCACATAGCCAGCAGAAATAGCTTCCTGTCTGGTTTTGAAGTATACCCTATGGTATGGAGCAATTTTCTTTGCCCATGTACACCAAGGATAATGAAACTTCTTCGTATTTGAATTGCCAATGTACGCATATTTGCTTGTTGAACTACTGGGTGGTGCTTGTGGTTTTATTGCAGATGCTTTTTTGTCTATCTTGATTGTTTGTCCATCAGACGTTATTGTTATTGTTCCCTGCTCATCTGTTCTCAGAATCTCAGCACCTACGCTTCTCAGCTTTGAGAGGGTTATAGCTGCTGGATGCCCATATGGATTATCCTTGCCAACACTAATAACAGCATACTTTGGTTTGACGGTGCTTAAAAATGTTGAACTTGATGAATACTTGGACCCATGATGGCCAACCTTAAGAACGTTTGATTTTAGATATTGCTTCAACTTGCCATCATGCAAAAGTTTCTCTTCTGTACTTGTTGTTGCGTCCCCCATCAACAAGAAACTCGTTTTGCTGTATTCAACTTTTAGCACAATCGAATAGTCGTTTAAGTCTTCGTACCTGTCCTTTTTGCTTGGACTGAGAACTATCATCTTAACTTTACTATCAGGTGAAATGTCCTGTCCAACTTCTGGAATTGAGAGTTTTAAACCTTTACTTTTGACTGCCAGCAGGAAACTCTCAAAAGCTTTTGTGTTGGATGTTGCATTTGGTGCGTATATTTTGCCAACTGCAAAGTTTTGTATTACTGCATCCATATTCCCTATGTGGTCCTCATGTGGATGGGTAGCTATAATGCCGTCAAGTTTTTTTGATACCCCTGTTCTTAAGAAAATCAAGGACTGAACTTTCTGCTGTGTTTGGTCCGCTGTCGACTAGTATATTCTTGCCCTGTGGAGTTTGGATTAGAATACTATCACCCTGCCCGACATCAATGAAACTAACACTTAAAGTTTTCTGTGTTGCTGCAAATGAGAAGGAAAACAAGGAAAGCACGAGAACTATTATTAACAAAGCAAGCACAACACGGTTTTTGATTCTAACCACTATTAACATCTCCTTTCTCTCTTGTTTTTGTCTTCAACAAAGTTATACCACAAAAATTATCCGGTGGTTTCTATTTGTTTTTTTGGTCTATCTACAACCCTGTATGCTGCCAGAAGGTGCTTGCACTCTCTGTGTCTCATTACAAAATCAGGGCATGTGCAGGCTCTGTGCAGGAGATCTACAGCATAGTCTTCTGTGCCATGAGCAATGAAAATGTGGTCTGTTATTTGTTCTAACTTCTCTACTGGGAAGATATTGGGTGTCGGTCTGGTTATTGCTTTGTTAGAAAGCGAATCTGCAAGCTGGTTCTTTTCTCTTGGAATCCATTTAGCTTTGACTTTGTCGAATTTTTCTAACAGTTCTGTTGCTTGTTCATATAGTGCATACAGGTGTGGCATGTTTATGTTCCAGCTGCCAAATACCTGGTTGATAACAAGCTGGCTATCTCCCAAAATTTCCAGTTCTTTTATGCCTAACTCCAGAGCCTTTTGCAGAAGTTCTATTAGTGCAAGATATTCCGCTTCGTTATTGGTTTTAATACCAAGTTCTTTGGAGTATTCCAGAATCACATTGCCAGCAGGGTTGACAATAACAATTCCTGCCCCTGCTGGACCGGGATTACCTTTTGATGCGCCGTCGAAATAACCTTTGTACATCCCTACTCTCCTTTCTGACCGATTTGTTGCTCATTATTATATATACCAGCGTTTTTGAGAAACATCCCTTTGAATTTCGGATTTTGCAAAAGTTCTAAACCATCTCTTAGATACTTGCCGAGTCTGAGCTTCGATACTATCTGGTCTATTTCTATTTCTTTTCTTTCCCAGTGTCTGCTTCCCCGCAGCCAGTTCAGAATCGAAGGATCTCTATCACGTCCGAAATATGCTACTGTGACTATCATTTGAACTGTTCTCTCAGGAAGACCATACAAAAATCTGCGCAGTTTTATTTCTTTTGTTAACCATACTTCCCGACAAGATTCAATTTCAGTCGGGCAGGAGAACTCTTTTTCCATAACTTTATCAAGTGCGATTGAAGAAGTATTGTTATATTGACCATACAATAGTGTGCAATATCGCATATATGCTTTTTCTCTTTCTTCTGCAAGTTGTATAACCCTCTGTAAAACTTTTTGAAATTCAAGCATTTTCCACACCTCCTTATTTCCCCTGTTCTGCCTGACTGATAGTTTTGTGAACGTTTTCCCTTTCGACAAAGACCTGATATTGTTCAAGCCATGAATACAGAATTGTTCCTGTTTGACCATCTCTGTTTTTGGCTATGATAAGCTCTGTGAGAGTCTTATCTTCAAATTCCTCATCGTAGTACGCTGGTCTGTACAGGAACATGATGACATCTGCATCCTGTTCCAGCTGGCTGCTCTCTTTTAAGTCTGAAAGCACCGGTCGTTTATTTTCTCTTTCTTCGCAATCCCGGTTCAATTGAGCAACACCCAGCACTGGTATATGTTCCTGTTTTGCAAATTCTCTTAATGCTCTCGAAATTTCACTAACTTTTTCGTATTCAGAGCGTTTTGTTTCGCCCAGTCTCAAAGTTTGCAAATAGTCTATCACAAGCAGATCAAGTTTCCCGTACTTTGCTTTGAGTCTTTTTGCTTCGTTGAGAATCTCACTTATTTTTGTTTCACCTTCCAGAATATGAAACCCACTCTGCGCAAGAAATGGTATCAACTGTTTTGTAATTTTTATCCACTGTTCATCACCAAAGACACCAAACTTAACATCGTTGAGTGGAAGTTTTATAACACGTGCAACAATTCTAGCAAGTATTTGCTTTTTTGACATTTCGACAGATACATAGAGAACTTTACCTTTGTTTTTCAACACGTTAAATGCAAGATTTATGGCAAATGCGCTCTTGCCCATCGATGGTCGACCGCCAAGAATGATGTACATGTTATCAAGAATTCCACCTATAGCGCAGTCTAAAGCTTTGTACCCTGTAGAAATACCCGGCAGTTTACCTTTCAAGTTGTAGGCTTCTTCGAGAAAATCGTATAATTCTATTGCCAGTTCTCTTGGACCTGCAGATTTTGTTTTCTCTTCACCTGTTGCAATTTCAAGAAGTTTTTGGACAACTTCCGGTATATCTATATCGCTATTGCTAAGACACAATTCAGCAAGATACTTTCTAACTTTCCGCTGCTGAGAATCTTTTTTAAATCGCTCATAATAGTGGGGGAAAAGTTGGGTTGTTGGTATTTCAATTGTGACATCTCTGATGTAATCCTGATATCTTTTACCTGCCGGTGAAAGCATAATATCAGAAATATCAAATTTGGGATTTTTCAGGTATTCTTCGCGAATAAGCTTGAACATTTGCTGTGCAAGAGATAGTTCTTCAAAATCATCCATGCTGGTTTCCAGAATTTTATGTCTGAACTCATCATTGAGTAACCAGCATGCAATAACATAGTCCTGTGCTTCATAAATCATTCTGATAACCCCCTTCAACAATTTTTAAAACCTCAGGTGAAAAATTAATCAGACTATAGTGTCGGCCCTTGTTTTCTTTCTTTTTGTATTTTTCATGTCTTTCTTCCATTTTCTTTTCAATACCTTCGCAAACCTTATACAGATAAGCTACAGGGTCTTTTATTTTGACATTTTGTTTTATGCGTTTTTCTATAACTCCAATTGCCTGTTCAACTATGGCATAGTTAAACTCAAGGTATAGATGTCCTATGCGCGGGAAATCATCCTTGCTTTTCATTCCTGTTACACGTCTGTATTTGCCAACCAACCGGGCTATGAGTTTCTGGTTAGTAAGTTCTTGAATCTCTTTTTCCTCTTCCTGAAAATCATCATCATTAGTAGCAGGTGCATCTCTTTTTCTGCACTCTATTTTGTTTTGTTGCAGTATCTGACTTATCTCTTTGAGTTTATCCTGTGTAACTGGTTCTGATGCAGGCGATGTTTCTAATTCCTGCTTGAAATTCTCAACAACCCCACGGACGAAATCACCTATCTCTACTACTTTACTGTCCATGGATTCTGCGACAGTCATACACGCAGTTGCTGTGTCTTTCCTTTCAGCGAAAGGTGTACTATCGCAGGTAGCGGTATCAATCGTCGTGCACTGGTCACTACTGTCTTTGAAAAACCCTTCCAGCAGTTCTATTTCATCTGTTATGGCAGTATCCTGGGCTTGCGGTATTGTACTACACTCTTCGCTGTCTTCTAATTCCACCCCAGTAATAATTAGATGTTCCTTGGATTTGGCAGTTTCCTGGTTTCCAGGTACTTCTACTGGGTCTGAAGATTTCTCCTTTTCACCTTCCCCAGTAGCAGCTAAGGGTTCCTTGGTTTTAGCAGTGTCCTGGTTTTCAGCTGGTTCTCCCTCATCCTCGAAAAATTCTTCCAGCAGTTGTTCTAACTCATCTTCCCCAGTAGTATTTAGAGCGTTGTTGTTTGTATCGAGTTGTACTGCAGTTTCGGTTACCTGTTCTGGTTCGGAAGTAACTGCCATTCCCTGTTCACCTTCTAATTTTTTCTCCTGGGTAGAAGTGGAAATCTTGTACTCTTCAGCCACGCACGCAGGCTCGTCAGAGCCAGTGCGTGATGTAGTTACGTTAGTAACTACATCCTTATTATTTTTATTTTCTTTTTCTTTTTCTTTTTCTATTTGGGCAGTGAATTGTTCATGAGTATTCAATGAGTTTTCAGTGAATACTTCGTGAGTATTCAATGAGTATTCATTGAGTACTCCATGAGTATTCAGTGAGGACTCACTGAAACATGATGTAGCATTTTTTACAGTTGTTTCTACTGGTGGTGGGGGAATTTTAGAAGGCGTAGGTCGGTTAATTTTCTGATATTTAAGAAAGTTAACAACCTGAATGTATCGCTGTCCGTTAACCATATACGTCAGGATAAAACCTTTGCTGTTTAAATCATTGAGCATTGCTTCAACGTTCTGCGGTGTGATATCATTATCATAGGGAAAAATCAGTGATTTAATGTAGTTTGGGTGACCGGGTAATCTTCCCTCGTCGTCGGCATTTGAAAACAGACCTATAAACAGTAATCGATGTAATGGAGATAACAGTCCTAATTTTTCGTCGCTCCATATTGAAGGATCAATCATTCTTTTGCGAGCCATTTGTAATCATCTCCTTTGTTTCAGAATCAAGAAATTCTTCTATGGAAACTCCTAAAGCTGTTGCTAACCTTTTCATTGTTTTTATTGTTGGATTTCTATTCTCACTTTCGATATACCAGATGGTAGACTGTGGAACTCCTGCAATTTTTGCCAGTTGCTGTTGAGATAATCTTTTTTGTATTCTTAACTCTCTTAGTTTTTTTCCTACCATTTTTCACACCCCCTTTTCTTCATTTAAATTTTATCACAAATGTGATTGATATGTCAATCCTAATTGTGGTCATTTAATCTATGAGTGATTGTGTTATAATCACAATGTTAATGCTAAAGCAAGGAGTGCTGATTTATGTTTGATGTTGGAAAGCGGATAAAGGAATTAAGGGAACAATGCGGATTAAGTATGTCAAAACTTGCAAAAATAGCTGGTGTTGGTCAATCAACTCTAAGTTATATCGAAAATGGTGAGAGAAGTCCGACAATTGATGTGATTATGAAGATTTGTAACGCTCTAGGCATTACGCTGGTTGAATTTTTTGGTGGTGAAGAAAAAACACACCTGGAAAGTCCAAAAGTACGGGAACTGTTGGTGTATGCCCAAAAACTTTCTGAAAAAGAATTGGAATATCTTTGCAGATTCTTAGAAGAAGTGTCAAAGGAGCGGTAAAGCAAAACTGTTAATAGAATTACAACTGCTATCATTTGATATCAATTGATTGCTATTGATGTCAATTGATTGCGTTTGCTTATAACATTTGTTGGTATACACAGTCTTGTCTGTCGTTTCTGTAACTAATTGAGCGTAAGAAGACTCTTCAAAATGGATATATTGTGCAGACTCTGGATATTTACCACACAATTTGTCCATTGTCAGGACATAATGTCCATATAAAATTTATTGGCATGCAAAAAAAGATGTCCAGGCAGGAACTTGCCAAGATGCTTGAGTTATCAGAAAGTGCCATAGCAAAGTATGAAGAAGGACAGAGGAGTCCAGACCTAAATACGCTAATAAAAATTGCAAAGTTTTTTGATGTGAGTACTGATTATCTACTAGGATTAACGAATATTCCAAAACCAGAGATGGATTTATCGCCTGAGTTGAAGCAACTTCTGGCTATTGCTTTACGAATGCCAGAAGACAAATTAAATTTGCTGATAAAATTATTAGAAAGATTGTTTTGATTAGACAAAAAATTAAGGCAGGACTTGAGATGGCCCTGCCTACAGACCAAGTGCGTATTTTTCTTTTTGACGTAGTTCCTCCAATTTATAATTGGTTATAAAAAGTTCCTTTCCTTTTTCAGCTTTTAATTGTTTGTAGTTATTCATGCCGTACTGCAACTCCCACTCATAAATGTTTGCGAATTTAAATAGTTTTCTGACTTCTGGTGAATCATCGTACGTTATCATCCAGAGGTGAGGGCATTTTTTCATGTTAAAGGCAAACCTTTCATGGTCGAAATTTAAATGCAAATCGCCATTTTTCCCATACAATCGGGATTCAGCAGTACTGTAATAGGGCGGGTCCAAAAAAATGAATACGTCTTCTCCTGGCTCGAATAGCAATCTTTCATAGTCGCCACAAGATATTTCGAAGTCTTTCACAATTTCTGCGGCCTGTTTAAGCTTGGATATGGCACTCCATGTAAAGCGATTTTCAAAAGACTGTTGTGAATATCCACCAGAATCTACCGTGCCAGAAAAAGTTATGCGATTGAGCACATAAAATCTTACAGCCCTCTCAAATTCATCTCCTTTATCTTGATTTGTAAGAAGTTCATATAGTTTTCGTCCGTCCCTATAGTTTTCCTTTATTTTAGAGATTTCTTCTATTAGTTGTGTAGGTCGATCTCTCAATTGTTTCCAGAAACAAATTAAATCGTAGTTTAAATCGTTGATTTTTACTTTGACATTACTATACAGTTGTTTTACTGCAAGAGCGACTGCTCCACCACCAACCATTGGCTCTCTGTATTCTCTAAAACCAACAGGCAAGTTTGGTAATATGTATTTTAATGCTTTTGATTTTCCGCCGGGGTATCGAAGAACGTTTTTGAGCATTGTTTAAACCACCTACCTAATTTTTATTATACCCCAGTTGCAATTTTTACTCCCAACTTTCGATGTGCGAAAAAAGTTTTTGGGGATGACCCACCAGTTGAATATCGAATTTTAAAGAAAGTTCCAACTTTGAACTGGCGTTGTGGAGTCTAAAGGAAATAGTCCAACCATTATCACACACTACATGAACAGTATTCTTTGAATCTTCTTTGAAGTATATGTTTTGAAATTTAGTAGGCAGTTTTAATTTTGGACCAATTTTAAATTCAGGTTTTCTATCACAGCAAGGTTGATTTAAAAGACCGTTAAGGTTGAAAGCTTGAACCATAGTACTTTTTGTATTCTCAAGAGAAATTACTTTATAAAAGTCATTTTTTCCCAATAAATATTTAAGCAACCTAGAAGGTATGGTTTCTTCAAGACTTTTATTCTCTTTTTCTATCCTTATCAATTCCTTGACAAAAGCATTTAGAAGGGGAACATAGACCGTTTCTTCTTTTTCTTCAATTTCATTCCAGTATTTTTTTTCTCTCATCTGTATTTCAATTTCGAAAAAAACTTTTTTTATCTCGTCAAAATAATTTTGAGAACAAGGAATACCAAGCCATCTTTTACCAAAGTCTAATTTGGGGGAAAGACGTGGGTGCTTAACAGCCAAATGATTGTGTTTACAACTTATACCTATCTCCCATTTTGTTGCAGGTTCTAAAATTCTTATAGCTAACATATCTCTTACATCACCACGTTGACCTGCAGCATCTTCTTGCAATCTAAGAATTATTTCATTCGTGTGGTTCTTACAAACTAAATGTGGTTCACACTTAGAAATAATTTTTGCTGCTGCATTAGCAGCCTTCAACATATTTTTTTGTTCTTCATTGCTCTGTTTTAAAAATAATCGTTCAGCAGTTTAAAGAGCTCTTGTTTCTTGGACAACAACTTTTTGTTGGATTTCATTTTTTAAGTAGTTTTCAAACTCTATGATACAAGCATATTCGAAGGCTTTTCCTTTTGCGGTTTGGTCCATTTTAAAACTCCTTCTGTAGAAGGTTTAGGATTATTTTATCATGTTGGAAAGCAAATTGAAAGGTACTACAACCTTTCTATTTTCTCCTTCAATTCCTGCAAGGAAGGATTAATGTAAACTTGGGTAGTAGTAATCCTCGAATGACCGGCAAGTGCAGCAACCTCTGTGATAGTGAATCCCTTCTCAAGAGCTCGCTTGCAGAAATAGTGCCTTAGCTGATGTGGACCTATCGGTTCTATTTTTGCTATACGGCAGTATTCTTTTATTATTCTGTACACTGTGCTTCTGTCCAATTTTCCCCTCTCGGAAATGAAGAGGTAATCAAGGTGAGAGTACTTATATTTGCCTCTTTCTTTGAGCCAGTTATCAATTGCTTCCCTGACAGTCCTGTTTAAAGGAATCTTTCTTTGTTTACCGCCTTTGCCGTAGTAAATGATCAGCTCATCCTTGACGATATCATTAAGCCTGATGTTGCAAAGTTCAGAAACTCTTACCCCTGTGTAAGCGAGGGTGTAAAATATAGCAATATCTCTTGCAGAACCATAGTGAACGACAGCTTCTTCTAACTTATTGAAGTCCTTGTTTTCTAACTTGGCAGGAGATACCCCGGGTTCTTGAACGTCAATAAAGTAGTCATCTAAAACAGGGTTGGTTTCAATGACTCCTTTTTCTACGAGAAAGTCGCAGTATGATTTTATGGCCGACAAATTGTTATTGATTGTTTTAGCATTCAACTTTTTAACAGTCATAAGATAGCTTCTGTAGTTTCTGATATGCAGAGGCAGGACTTTTCCGTCAAACTCTCTGTCGTAGCTTTCTGAGTACCATTTTAAAAAGTTTTCTACGGCTCTGATATATGTTTTTGCTGTACTTTCCATTTTACCTTTTCCCAGAAGCCAATTGAAAAATTCCTGCATCTTGTATCACTCCTCTAAGAGGCCTGTAAGTAATTTGAGTATTTTTTCAGTATTAATGTAACTTGTGATGACATATTTTAGTTTTAATTTCTTGACTGCATTTATTGCTTTGTAGTAGCCTGTATGATTCAGGATTTTTGAAATGAACACAACAACGTCAACAGTAGCAAGAATATTTTCATCATAGTTTAGTCGTCCAACTTCTATGTGCAGGAGTTCTTGTACATAGTTTTTAAGTTCATCAAATTGTCCTTTATGCCCTCCAATAATAGCTATTTTCTTGTCTTTTAGAACAGAATAGTCATTTACTGCTGGTTGTGGTGTTTCTATCTCCTCTTCAAAAACTATACTTCTCAGTTTTGCAAGTTCTTCTATGTCTGCTTTGTACTTTTCGAGTTCTTGCACAAGTTGACTGTTTTCTTTTTTGAGTTGTTCATTCTCAGTTAACAACTTTTCGTAGTTTGATTTATAAAATTCAAGTTGATTTTTTATTACATCATAATTACTGTATTGTTTTTTAAGTCCGTTATAACGTGCTTCGAGTAGCTTAAGTTTTTTTATCTCTTCTTGCAAACTTTCGATATCCTCTTGTTCTTTCTTTTGAATAACAAACTTCGTGACATATTCACTATGCAGTGTTGCGTATTGTTGTTTAAGTTTCACATAGTCTTTTAAAAGTGGCCACAAATACACAGATATAACAATGATATCTTGCAACTTTGAGAGTTTTTCTTTTTCGGACATGTTATTAAAAAGTGGCTGGCACATATATGCAAAAGAGTATATATGCTCTATGTCTTTGTGGTCAAGGTTAGCATATTGAAGTTCGGGCACATCAACATCGAATATGTCAAACATATAGGCTAAAACTGAGTTCAGTTTCGGATATACAGCATTGATTATATCCTGTGCAGGTACAGCATTCAGTTTTTGTAAGTAGGAATCTATAGGTGGAACGTTTTTTGCTTGCTGTGTCTCAGCATTAAATTCATCGCGAATGAAATACATTCTGAAGAAGTATGGGTTGTTGGTTTCTATAGTTTTTTGTAGTCTCCGTCCCTCTTTTTTGTATTCCTCAAATGTTGCTATATCCATTTTCTTGAAATGCCCTAACATGTCCAGATTTGATACGCATTCATTTTTGTCATCAAATTCTAATCTTGTTCGCAAGTATTCGCTGAAAAATTTGTAGCCATCGTCGATTATAATTTCTTTGCCGAATAGTTTTGCACAAAAAACTGTGAGGAACATGTTCTTTTCATACCAGATAAGTTCTTCCCATGCGTAGTCTTTTCTTTCTTTCTGCGCCAATACCAAACTCCTCAAAACCCTGTCAATTGAAATGTTAGTTGCTGAGACAACACGTTGATATACTTCCGGAAAGGCTTTTTTGAATATGTCCCGCAACATCTCAAAAATATCGTCAAGTATTTCATCATTTTTGAGATTGTCTTCGTTATTGTTTTTTATGTACTCAAAAGCACACAAAAGTTCTCTTGCATAGATAACTGAATCGGCAGGCAGTGAAACAATGGGTGGTTTGTTCCAGTAATCTGATTTGATGCCGTATTCGTACAACTTGTCAAGGTGTTTAAGAATTTTGTTATCTATTATATGCCAAGCTTTAGGATTTATGGAGATTGCTGCAGCAACATATGGATACAAGTCCAGTTTCTTTTCCATAATAGTAGACACTCCCTTCGTGAGTTATATCTCGTCTCTGTCCAATTTTGTTGCGAATATATTTGTAAGTTTTGTTGCAAATAAGGCATATTTTATGAGTTAATTATATCATTTTGGTGTATGATTTGCAACGAAATGATTCTTTTGTTGCAAAAATTTTATTTCTTTCCTCAAAAAAAACTATTGGAATATGAGTTCTGTAAAGATAAAATAAAATTAACCTCAATAAAACCAAACCTTTGTCCTCTTCTAAATCCATGGAGAAGGCTGGGACAGGTACTGCTGCCTGGTGGCGCACCGTCCCGGCCTTCTCCATTTTTGTATTCTCTTCTACACTGCTGTTGGCACAATAGTCCTAGGCTTTCCCTTTTCTTTTGTGATGTATCCTTTCTTTTCGAGTCTTTTCAGATGCCCATGAAGTGTAGATGAAGATTTGATTCCTACCATATCTGCAAGTTCTCTAACGGTGGGTGGATAACCCTTTTCGTTAATGTAGCTTGTTATAGCATACAGTATCTGTTGCTGTCTTTCCGTTAATCCCTGCATAAGCAGACGCTCCTTTCTACAAACAATTGTTTGCTATTTCTATTATACATCCAAAATAAACCAAACACAAGTTTATTTTTTGAAAAGGCTGCAGAAGTTACTTCTGCAGCCCTACTGGAGATTGCCAAGGACTGTTAATGGGTCTACTGGCGTACCGTTAATTCTCACCTCAAAGTGCAGGTGATTACCTGTTGAATTGCCTGTCGAGTCGGCACCCCCGATCTGCTGACCTTTTGTTACCATTTGTCCAACCTGAACGTCTATGTCTGCCAGATGTGCGTAGTAAAACTCATACTCCCCTGATTGCAGGATGATAACCTTGCCGTATCCACTCATCCAACCTGCAAACTTGACAACCGAGTCTTTAACTGCAAAAACAGGCTGACCATAGGTTGTAGCAATGTCGATACCGGTGTGCATTTTCCACGTTTTATAGATTGGGTGGTAGCGCATACCGAACGGGCTTGTAATATTCATATCGCCTGCGACAGGTTTAGCAATTTCAGGGTTTGCAAGCATTTCACCGACAGATTTATAAAGCTGTGCCTGTGCTATAAGTTGCGGAGCGTATTCACTTCTTGTTTTTGCGTAGTTGTTTGGAGCATCCCATTTCTTAGCACCACCTATTCCCATCCAGTAGCCTGCAAGTGCAGGGATTACTTGTTCTTTCCATCCATCACCCTGCCAGTCTATTGAAGATGGATCTCCCACCATTTCTTTGATGCAGTTGTAAATTGTCCAGCTACCAATCAGAACCTGGTCTCTCGGGTTATTGATATCTCCTGTGATTGTTACATCAGGGAATGCGTTTTTGAAAGTTTCAACTCTGCTGTTCCAGTATTTTTGTTGTACCTGCATGAGTCCAACTGCGACACCATCTGAGTTCGGTGTTCTTGCCTGCGGATTGAATGAGCTTTCTCTGTATGCTATTGCACCCAAAAACCAGTATGGTATACCAAAGAGTTTTTCAGCTTCCTGGAACATCAGCAAAAACTGAGCAGGGATATATGAACTGCTGACATAACCACCAACGTTCATGTAGTCGTTTATCTGTGAAAATACCCAGCTCATATCTTTTGTACCGCTCATGAAACTCAACGCACTGTTAACAATCATTGATCTGGCAAGTGCAATATCTTCTTTTGGATTGTCTTCCAGAATCATCTCTTCGAGTCTTTCATATTCTTTGCCAATGGCATTCTGGTTACTAAGTTCAGGGACTGTTTCCACTACCTGCAGTATTTCTTCTTTTTCAACTTTTTTCTCTCCATCGGTGTGACTCACGTTACTTGCACCGTTTTCAGGACTGAATGCTGGTTCTTCTGTTTGTGGTGATGTTTCGACCGTTTTGCTGCTGGTGGAAGGTTTCTGTTCCTTCTCAGCACTGTCGAAGTTGGTCTTTAGCTCGAATTTGGAGTTTATTCCTGAATTGGATGCATGTAAGCAGTCCTTGTTCTCAATGAATTTTTTGGGGTCAAAATCGAGTTTTAAATCCTGGCTTTTCGTCTTTTGGGTTTTCTGTGGTACACTGTTCTGGTATGTGCGTTTGTATTCGTTGATATCATAGCTGAATGTATAGCGTTGTTTGATCGTATCAGCAGCAACTATTAGCCAGATGGGTTGTGTTTCGGTAATTTCAACTTTTTCAGTCCATTTCACGGTAACGGTTTTGTTCTTGTTTTCTGTTTGAGTTTCATATTTTCCTGTTTCAGGGTTGTAGACTTCTTTAGAGACTGTATAGGAATATGTTCTTGGCATTGAGTAGTGCAGAAGTTTTGTTGTAACAGTTCTGCGCTCTGTTTTGATATACAGAAACCTTGGTTTCATTCTTTCTGCTACGTTTGTAAGTTCACCTTTGAGCTTGTTATAGATGTACCACTGTGGCAGGATCTGATTGACAGCGCTTTTAATACCCTGTTTTGCCATTTCTTTTGCAACTTCGTCAAAGTCTTTGGCTTCTGTTATGTCTGCTTTGTTCATAAACTGCAGATACTTGTAATAACTTAATATCCATGCTGCGTTCAGTGCGAGATCTTCATCTGTACCATAGTAATCCAGCAAACTGCCTGACTTTTCTCTTGCAATATCGACAACTTCCTTTTGCAGTTTTTGATTGTGTTCATCATCAAGCCTGTTTGAAATTTCGCCTGCTTCGATAAATGCCTGCAGTGAACCAATGATTAGCAGAATAATCAGCAGCACGCCAATTGTTATAAGGCCGGGTGGACTTTTCAGAAAAGCTATTAAAGCAGCTTTTGCTTTGTGTTTGACATATGCCTTTGCTACCTGTTTTGTTTTTTGCCTGTCAAAACCATACACAGTCCATCACCCCTTCAAGCTTTTGAGTCAGCTGAAAACATCCTGGTTTTCTTCTGTCTCATCGCAGAGTTGAATAATGTCTGACGCAACATCGGTGTATTTGAAACACTCTCTGTACTGTGGGAACTGTACAACAAAAAAGTAGGGATACTTTGCAATTACTTTTCCTGCTCTTGTTCTGTGCTCATAATCAGACTTACCCTGACCGGATGTCCAGGGCACTCTGTTTGTTTTGACTTTTTGCCCTATTTTGAGATCCCTGCGAATTTGCTCAGCAATACCAGATATGTCAGAACAGATATTAGTGTTTCTGCTCATCTGTACCACTCCCCTTTAGAATTTCTTTGACCTGGTCAACTTTCTTGAAATAGAAGCATTTGATGGGTATCCCAAACTTTTTGGCGTATTCGATTTCTCTTCTCATACCTTCCGTTATCTCTGGACCAAACACCCAGAGCTCCTGGCACTCCAAAAGCAGCTGCAAAGCCATTTCGAGACCCTGTTCTCTTTCTGTGGTTTCATCCAAAAACTGGGGAAAATACGCATGCGGGGCTATGGGCAGGTATCCTTCTTCGAAAGCCTTCCTGCAGTACTGCAGCGCTTTCCTTCGGTTTTCTTCCGGATTGTTTTTGTATGGAGAACAAATGTAGACCTTTAACCTGAGTTTTTGCACTTTTGAACACTCCTTGTTTCTTTGATACTGATGACAATCTTTTCGCAGTCCACGGGCGGCAGTTTTCTGATTCTAAGGTCAACCACCTGCCTGTCGTCCAGGAAAGCAACACCATTTAAACCGTCTAAAATTGCTTTCGCAATGTTGTCTATATCCGCTCTCGTCTTTGAATACACGTCAATATTGACCTTAACTGGTTTTTCGATAGGCTTTCTCACAACACTTCTGGTAGTCCAGCCAATGAGTTCCTCGAATTCTCTTGTTTCTCTCGGGGTATACATCTTTCCGTTGCTACCCAGTCGGGGACGAGCTTTCGGAACCGGTCTTGCTGCAATTTCTATTTTGTAACTCCCCACTTCAAAAACCCCCTTGAAAGCGGTTATTTTGCCTTATAAAACGCACCAAAAACTTTGGACAATATAAAAAAACACGTCCCAGCTTAAAGGACGTGCTTAAAAACGACAGTATAAATGGTAATTCAGGCATGTTTTGTATAAGAAAACTCAACAGGTTTTCTTTTCTGTCAAAAACTCTGCCTGTGCAATAGCAAGAGCTTCTATGACTGTGGGGTGGAATATTCTCATGTTCCACAGTTCATCGATTGCTTCCTTTGCTGTTACAGGTTTTTTATACTGTCGCCACAAACTTGTCATGGCTTCAAATTTGTCTGCAACTGCTACAATCTGAACTGGTAGTGGCAAATCAGATGTATCCTGATGGTGGAGCAGTGCTATCACTGAAAATTCATTTAGACCCAGCAGTTTTAAAAGTTCAGCACCCCATTTGCTGTGGTTTTTGAGGATTTCCTGTTCTTCATTACCTATTGAGATTGATTTATCCAGAAGCGCATTGGGAACAAGCAGTTTCCCTGCATCGTGCAATAGTCCTGCTGTGTAGTAATACTCTTCATCCATTCCCAGGTTCCTGGCTATGATTGTACATAGTTTTGCAACGTTCAATGAATGAGTAAGAAGTGTAGCGTTCTTCTCGCTCATGTTTTGCAAAAGCAGATTCAGTGCCCTTTGCATAAATCCTTTGCACTCCTTCCCTGAAATGTTGACAGCAAAAAAAAGCAGGGCTTTTGACCCTGCTTTAGAATGGTATGTCTTCTTCGGATGTGATAATGCCCTTTTCTGGTGGTTCAAAAGTTTCATCTTCTTCAAAGAACTCTTCCAGTTCCTTTTCAAGCTCATCTTCAGAAAATTCGGGTTCTGTTTCAGAAGTAGTTGCAGTCTGCTCTTTTTGCTGTTCTTTTTTAGAACCTGCAAAATAAAATCGTTCAATCACAAATCTGAAGGTGGGATATTCCACACCATCTTTTGTTTTTCCTCTGGCGTTTTCAGCTCTTGCTTCAACTAAAATTTCACGTCCTTTGGTATAGTGCTGTTCAATTAACTCTGCATTTTTCCCGAATGCTATGCATGGGATAAACTCTGCTTTCTTTTCTCCCTTGACTGTTCTGTCCATTGCAACTGTGATTCTGACAAGTTTGTTGCCGTTTTGTGTGTTAAAGACTTCGGGATCTCTTGTGAGTCTGCCAAAAAACAGACACTTGTTCATATAAATCTCTCCTTTCCTATTTTTCTTTGATTACAAACAAAGTTCCCTGCTTTTCAGCTGACTTCAAAGTCTTTATTGTTGCATCATCACCTGCAACAGCTAAATAACCAATCATCAATGCGGGTGCCTGTTGTGCATTTGTCTGCTGCAATTGTTCTTTAACACTTCGAATATCCCTGAAATTAGCATCGTAAACCTGAATCACTCTAACACGCCACGAAAGCGTTTTGTCCTGAATCACACACCCGAGTTCAATTTCATCCCCGATGTTTATAAAGTCGTATGGAACTGGGTCTATTCTAACAGCTGTCAATTTCATACCATTTGCAAGGGTATCAATAGACAAATCTGTCAGGTGCTCCGGTATAATTGGTTCACCTGCCTTGATGTCATACAGAGCATACCTGCCAAGTATCTGTTTCCGGGTTGTGGCAGCATGGACCGGTGTCCGGACATCCACCCGTGCCACCGATAATTTATCAAGTGTGATTTGAGCACCTGCCGGTATGTCCTGTTTTGCCACAATTATCAGCTGATACTGGGGTTTGTTTGCTGTATTTGTGAGCAGATAATACTCTGCAAAAGCCAGACCAGCTGCCAGGATAAGAAAAATAAAGAAAAGACCTATTTTTTTTAGTTTCAAACATCTCACCTGCCTTTCTTTTTGATACTAAAACCCTTCTGTGAGAAATTTGGTAAGCTGATTGTCCAGCGATTGTATGGCAGTATCAATTGTTCTGGCACAGCCCATAATAGATGGTATAACCGCCAGTACGGTGTATACCATCAACAGTGCCGATCCAATTATCTCATTTGCCCCATTTCTGTCCCTGAGTATTTTAACTACCTTTTTAAAGATCCTCTTTACCTTGTTCAAACCATAACACCCCCTTTAAAAACTTGCAGGGGGAAGTTTCCCCCTGTACCCGTTGCTTATTTTTTGACAACCGACAAAAGAACTACCAGGGCAGCAACAAGAACCACTGCAAGCCAGAAAAGTGATTTAACACAGCCCAGTTTTGGATGTCCTTCCTTTTTCATAACATCGAACGGACTCAAAGAGTTAAAGAGCATTGCTGCACATGTATAAATCCCCAATCCAAAACCTGCCAAAATGAGACTGAGATTGAACAATACTGTTCTCATTTGAAAACTACCTCCTTTAAAGTGATATTTTTGTGAAAAGATTAATTATCACAACTGCCACCAGGCCAAAAAACACGAACGGCATGAGCGGCAGTCGCTGTCCCCACATGTTTTCACCTGTCTTCAGCATTCTCCAGTATGCAAATCCAAGCTGTAGAAGTGTACCTGCTGCAATGGCTGTGGTTATACTACCACCCACCAAAAGCGCCAGAGCACTTATGAGTTTCAAATCACCGCCGCCAAGCAGTCTGTAGTACGCAAGCAAAAACAGGCATATAAAAATCAAAATTGCAATCATCAAATTACCATTTTTAAGAATATTTTTTTGCCAGATTGCAACTGCCAGTACAGCTGCTAAAGCCCAGATCCAGTCGGGGATCTGGCGTGTTTTGATGTCATAGTACGAAGCAATTGCTGCAAGTACAGTTGCCCCAAGCAAAGCCAGTAAACTTTGCATCAATTATCTCACCTCTCAAATATATCAATGTCGCTGTGTATAAGAACATCTCTTGGTTTGCCAAAACAATCTTTAAACTGTGTGCTGACAACCACATGTATTGCCGGAAATGATATTACAGTACCCTGCGGACAGGTCGCAGGGACATCACCTGCATCGTAAACTACCAGTTCCTGTATTGTGATTGGCTGAGTGGTTGTTAAAATTTTTGAGTATCCACTGTCGTCTATTTGCAGGTTTTTCTTGAACAGGGTTGTAAAAGCATCTGCTACTGTTTGTTTGCCAGTATCATACAGTATGGTGTCCTGGGAAACATTGTAAAGTGCTCCCATAGCTGATACTTTTATCGCCTGCTTTATTTTGTCATATTGGGTAAGTAGAATTGTTGAGTTCATTGCATATGTGGAAATAGGAATTATGATTGTGAAAAGCAGAACTGATACAAGTATCAGTGCAGAGTCACCGTTTTTATTCCCCAACGTTCTTTTTAGACACCGAGTAATACGGTCCAGCTCTGGCTGTAATAATTTGCACATTTGCACCACCTGCCCTCAAGATTGAAATTCTGACCAGCTTCATCTGTGTTGTAACACCAAGCCTGACTTCGTTCCCGAAATCTACTGGATAAGGGGTATAGTCAATTGTAGTTTTGCTCATATCGCAGCCTATTGATGTCAGGTTCTCAACAAGTTCAATGTAGCGTGAAGTTGTAAGTCCACCTTCTGATTCCATGATTGTAAGATATTTTTGTACAATATGATCAAGTCTTTGATACTTCTGCGCATCCAGGTACATTAAAATCGGGTTGAAGCTCAGTGATAATATAAGCGGCAGGACAATAAGGAACGAAATCACACTTGAATTACCTCTTCTATCTTTCAAAAGCACAAGAAATTTCATGTTTACCACCTTCTTTTTTGGACTTTCTCAAAAAAAGAAAGGCAGGGTAGAAAAACAACCCTGCCATCATGGAATTTGATTGAGCTGCTGCTGAATCTTGACGTTTAAGTTATTGTACCCGCCGCTGATAGTTGTGCCGAGATTTTTAAGTGGAGTAGCCATAACGAGTACAACAAAGATGAGCAAAAATGCACTGCCCATCATTTCAGACACACCTGAAGTATCCCTGAAAACTTCAGCAATTCTTCTTAACATGCCAGTTTACCCCCCTTTCATCATGGTATTTGATTTAACTGCTGCTGAATCTTGGTATTGAGTGTGTTGTACCCGCCGCTGATGGTGGAACCAAGATTTTTAAGCGGTGTTGCCATGACAAGTACAACGAATATCAGCAGAAAAGCTGAGCCCATCATTTCAGAAACACCAGAGTTGTCTTTAAACACTTCAGTAATTTTTCTCATCTACATCACTCTCCTTGCCTGAATAATTTTTCTGTATTCCAGCGGGCTGAGCCCGTTGTAGACACTGGCAAGTTTGATAAGGGATTTGAGCATTTCGAATACAGAACTCAATTTCACATGACTGCCTTTTTGTTCCTGCCATATTATACCTATCTCTGCAATTGAAAGTTCCAGCAACTTTGCTCTCAGTAAAATCTCAATATCGAACGCAAATCTGTTTGCTACTAATGGTTCTGCGAACAGCAGTTTTGCTGCTTCCGGACGGAAGAACTTGAGTCCGCACTGTGTGTCATGGACCTGCAGTTGCAAAACCTCATGCACTATTGTCGAAAAAACTTTACCTGTGAGTTTTCGCATTGGACTTCTATTAACAACTGAGTCCGGCATTGAACGTGAACCTGTAACAATGTCAAAGTCCTTGAGTTTTGCAATGAGTTTTTCCCACTGGTCAGGTGATACACTCAAATCAGCATCCGTAAATCCAACAAAGTCAGGGTCTGTTTTTAAGGCTTCCAGAATCCCCACCCGCACCGCATATCCCTTGCCCATGTTTTTATCCAGCCTTATGCATTTGCCAAGTCTTTCTGCCACTCTGAATGTACCATCATTTGACCCATCATCTACAAAGATGAGTTCATACTGTTTTTTGAGTTTGTACCATGTGACAAAGTTACAGTGCAGTCTGAAAAACTCATTGTAGCAGGGAACGACTATTGCTCCTTTCAAGTTACACACCTTCTTTCTTTCACGGAATCTGATTGAGTTGCTGCTGTATTTTAATGTTCAACCTGAGATAGCCGTTTGCGATGGTGTTACCGAGATTTTTAAGTAGAGTAGCCATAACGAGTACAACAAAGATGAGCAAAAATGCACTGCCCATCATTTCTGAAACACCGGTTCTGTCTCTGAGTACAGCCGTTATTCTGGCAAGCATAGCTTTCACCTCCTTTTCCTTCTAACAATTGCTAACAGGGACATCCCGGCAGGCAGAACCGGTAGCAGGTAGTATTCAACAGAAAATACAAAAAGTAATAGAGCATTTAGCCAGCCGGGTAGAAGTTTTAGATTGTTTTTTCCTCCTGTCAGCAGGCGGAAAACCAGCTCCACCGGGAACAGAAGCGAATTGAAATAGTAGAGTTTGCAGTCAAAATCCCGGAACAGTTCCTTGAGTTGTTTTCTGGTGTATCTTCTGTAGTGTCCGCATACTCTGTCATGTTCAGAGAATAGCCATGGATGTGCTGGTGCTGTAATTATTGCAATACCATTGTCTTTTAAGTTTTCGTTCAGGTATCGTAGTATTATTCTGTCATCTTCCAGGTGTTCCAGCACATCAAGAGCAAGTATAACGTCGTATTTGCCGGTTAGCTTTACATCTTCTATACGTGCCCTTATAATGTTGTGTGAATCGATATTTGTATTGGGGTCTATGCCAGTATACTGATAGAATCTCGAAAAATAAGCAGGACCACAGCCAATATCCAGAACCCTTGGTACATAAGGAGTTCTAACATACCGTTCTATGAGTTTGTGAACGATTTTGTATTTACCCAGAAACCACCAGTGCCTGTTGTAAAGTTCATTTGTCTTTACAAGCTCCTGAGAATCCATCTTAATCCCCCAAAAAATAAAAAGGCTCAGTTGAGAGAACCTTTGAGTTCTAACAAAGTTGCTTCTCTGTCCTGATACAGGACTTTTCCTGTTCCTTTGGCTTTCAGGTATTTGATGTAACCTGAATTTGAGGGGAACAGTACGTACCTGGCTTTTGTTTTGAAAAGCACATCTTCCGGCTTTTCGTTTAAAAGCAGTGTGGAATTGATAAAATCATCCCAGAATTTCTTGTTTGCAAAGTAATAAAGGTCAGCACGACTGTCAATTGAAGGTTTTATTCCCCTCCACATAAGGTAACCGCCGTAGTGATATTCATTGAATACCCTGTCAGTATAGCCATGTGCAATCATATAATCCACTGCTTTTTGCGGCATAATGTTTGCAATGGCGTTCTTAAAAAACTTTTCATCCGGTAATGCAATACTTACCTGTGTCAGCAACAGAACCGGCAGCGCAAAAATTAAAAACTGTTTCAGCAATTTCTCTATTCTCTTATCCTGCAGGACCACGTCTTTAATACTTAAAGCTGCAAACAAAGAGAAAAGTGCAGCATTTCTTATACCCGTCAAAAAAGCAGCCAGCCCGGTAATGAACCATATAACGCCTTTTGTATCTTTTGAAATCTTGATTGCAAACACAAAAACAGTGATTATGGCAAGAGTAAAGAAGAGTATCGCCTTCATGTGAAAGTTGGGAGACTGCCACTCGTTGATGTACTTTATCATGTCCTGAGCAAGAACTGTTTTGAAAAAGTAGATGTATATTCCTGCAAAGTGGGGGTTGATAAGAGACCCGGCAAAGACTACTGGTGGCAGAATAAATTTTTCCCTTTCAAGTTTATCTTTTAAAAGTGTCAGCAAAATCACGACTCCTGTCCCAAGTACCACAGATGAGTGTATGTTCGACCACAGCAGGAATACCAGAAACACAAGTATAAGTCTTGCTTTTTCATTTCTGACGTTGTAATAAACTGCGAGCATGAGTATAAACAGCAGAAGTCCTGTAAGATGTGGTCTTGCGACTATATAGCCTGCTGATGTATACATCAGCATTCCTGCTGAAAACACTGTATAGGACAACGCATTACTGAATAATATAACCCCCAGTAATAAAATTAAGAACACCTGCAGAAGATCAAATATGAACAATCCTGTAAAACCAAATTTGGAGTAAACAGTATACACAATGACTTCCCACAACCATTCATGTGAATACCAGTGCGCTCCCTTAACAGTCCATGAAAATACATCATGGGTAAGTATAGTTTTATGTTTGATCATATATTCTCCTGCTTTCAGATGCCAGAATGTGTCGTTCTGTATGTGATACTCTGTCTGTATCATGAGCAAAATGTAAGCAAGCAAAAATGTAAAGACAACTATGGCTAATTGATATATTCTCTTGCTGCTTGACACTTTTATCACTTCCCCAGTATTTGATTAAGCGTATCGGTTGCCAGTTTAAACAGTGGAAAGAAATAGATACTGATCAATGCAAAGACCATTGCTACTATTGCGTAAGTGGTATAACTTCTTGCTTTATCGCTCTTTTTGTAGATTTGCTCTATTTTGTTCATGGTCTCAACCTGGGAAAATACCTCCAGTGACTGTATTCCACTAAGACCTACCTTTTCAACCTCAAGAAGTGCTCTTTTGAGTATTTCAAGCTCAGGTAAATCCAATTGGCTACGTAAGATTGTAAAACAGTCTTCTATATTGTGTGTTGTTTTGTATGTCGCAGCAGCCTGCAAAAAAGCATCTTTATATCGTGGTTCCACTATTGTTTCGGCAATGACGGCAAAAATCCTGTCAAGGCTTAAACCTGCTTTTAATCCCAGTTCGCACATAAGTGCAATATCTGCGATACTTGAACGAAGTTTGTTTTTCCGGGTTCTTTCAATCTCTTTTGGTAGTTCGTGACCAATCATGCCAAAACCTGTTGCAAGTAAAATCTGGGCAACCAGCCCTTCAGCTCGAACAAGCCTGGCAAACAAAAATCCGCCCACTGCAAATAACACAGTAAGCGGAATTGTCAGGTTCTGAAAGGCAAATTTGTCTGTTTTGCTGCTGGCGACAATGAGTCTTGATATTTTCTTTTCTGTAATGATACTGTATAAGACCACACCCATCACGGCAAGGACTACTGTCTGAATAACCAGTGGTAAATACTTCTGTATCAACAGATATCACTCCCCTTCCAGCCATTTTGACATTACTTTACCCAGCAGCAGTGCAAATATCACTGCACTCATTACAAATACAAACGTAGCCGGAGTTATACCTTCAGTTATCTGCTGGGTTGAAAGCGCATTGTTGAACATGTAGAGCGTGATAATACTCATGATGAAAATCATGATCAGCCCGTAGCTAATGGAAGATCTGAGCTGCACCATTGCCCTGTTCTTCTCCTGTTCTGTATCAATAAGCCTTCGTGTTATACCTGTGATATCAGCGCCTGTTGTATCTGCTGTTAAAAGCAGCATGAAAAAATTTCTGTAGCTTTTGATGTCTATTTCATCTGCTATGCGGGTAAACAGTTCTTCATATGCCAGCTGTCCTTTTTCATACAGGAGCAGGTTTTTAAGGACTATCCCTTTTACAGGTTCGTCAATGAAGTCGCAGGTTTCTTTGAGGCTTTTCATAACGTTTTTGTTTATGGCATAAAACCCCGCAAACGTGGACAGAAAACTTATAAATCCCTGATTTAGTTTATCCTTTGCTCTTGCGACCAGATAGTCATACAGGAATGAAAGAAACACAAAACTTATTACTGCAAGACCAATACCCTGCAGGACACTGTAGCGAATCCCAAACGCAAAAAAAACTATTGTTACTGCAATTTGGACTGCAAAGTAGACTTCAAAGAACAGGAAGTTATTAATTGTGTATCGCAAAAACTTATCTCTACGTTTGTAATACATCCAGAACTTCTTCAGCACAGCTATTCGCCTCTTTTCTCACACGATAGATTTGTTTTAGGCTGAATCTTTCCATGTACAGAATATAGTCCACCGAGTGAATTATGACATTTCTCAGGAAGTTTTCGCTCAGGTCATTATCAGCCATTTTCATGAGGATAATAAGCTTTTCAATTGCTTCTTCTGCCGAGTTTGAATGTATTGTAGTCATAGACCCCCACATACCGGAGTATACTGCCATAATCCACTCATAGGCTTCTTTGCCTTTGATTTCCCCTATGATGATTCGATCAAGAGACTCTAAAAGTCCCAGTCTGGTAAGTTCAAACAACGAGTATTCTTTGATATTTGGATTGTCCGTTTGCCTTATGAGTTCAACCCATGAGTTGTCATGCAGGCGTGGAATTTCAGCGCTTTCCTGAATTACTTTGTACTGTTCTGCTTCCGGTATCTCTCTGATAAGTGCAGAAAGCAGAGCAGTCTTGCCCGATGCAGGTGCACCGGCTATAACAATTGTTTTTCTTGTCTTTACAAAATCTTTTAGCTGGTTAGCCTGCTGTGGTGTTAACACTTTTAATTCAACAAGTTCATCAAGTGTTCTGCTGGTGGGTGGTTTTCGGATTCTCAACACAGGTGTATCAAGAGTCAACACTTCCAGGGTTGCTACAATTCTAAGCGTCTGTCTCGGGTCGGATACCACTACTTTTGCTTCGTTTTCGTTTATCCATTTTCCGTTCAAAACCACCACACGTTTTATGAATTCTCTCAACTGCTTCTTGGATTTGAACTTTTTATTTGTCCTGTAAACAATGCCGTTTTTCTTGCATGCGATGTAGTCAGGCCCATTTACAAAGACATCTGTAACTTCCGGGTCTTCAAGCAAATCCTGCAGTATGCCGTATCCAACCATGTTGTTTATAACATCCTTGACGCTTATCTTTTTGAATCCCTTTTCGGTTATAATTTTTTGAATTTCACTGCCAAGGTTTGCAAGTTGCAGTTCGTTTGCAGCAATCACTTCCGGTCTTCGTCTTATGAGCTCCTGAATTATCTCTGTTATCTTTTCTTCTTCAAGCTCCTCTGTATCAATACGAAGGTTCACATGCATTGGATTGATTATCACCGGTTATCACCCGCCTATCAATGTTTCAATAAGTTGCGGCAGTGCTTTGTTCATTTTTGTCGGGATTGAATGTACATATTTAAAATTGTTCTGTTCTGCTATATCAACTACAGTTCCTCTATCTATTTCACTTGTTAATCCTTCTCCAAACAGGCATATATGGATTTTTGACTTGTCAAGCCCCCACATGTGTTCAAGTTTGTTAAGTATCTTTAACGTTTTTACAACACTGAATTTTGTAGCTTCAACCAGCACAAGTATTTTGTTGCTTTCAGCGAAAGTTGTTACAACACCGCTTGTCCATATACCATATCCTGCGTTTACTACTGTGTAAGCTGTGCGGCTGATCAACCTCAGGATCGTTAACAGATGTTTTTCATTGACTGTAAAGAATACATCATCGTCTATGCCGGAAAAGATTTTGAGGTTGCCCTGTTTTACAAGATGTTTTTCAAGTAACTCCTGTGTGAGATCTCCTGAGTTTATCATCCTGACAATGTAATCAACGTTGCAGGGCTGGATTTTCAGAATACTTGGTATTCTCGGTGTTATTTCTTCAAAGTCAACAAGAGCGATTTGGCTTTTTATGCGTTTCCGGGTAAAGAAGGCATCAATTCCTTTTGCAAGTTCGATACTGAATTTTGCACTCAAAAATGGATTGTCAAGACTCCAGACACCTATTGGAATTGGCTGAACAAACACTGGTCTTTCTACTTCCACCACCTTTTCCTTCTCAACTACCTTTTCTTTTTCAATCACTTTCTCGACTATCTTCTCAACTTCCTGTGAAGCGGTTTTATAATCTGTCTGTTCTGTTTCCTGCTGAACCTGTTTCGTTGTTACCGCAATGTCTTTTGCACCACTCACTTTTAGATATACTGGCGTTATATCTGCAAATGTACGCGGATTATTGTAAATATTAACTATCTCCTCAATCGTTGCAGAACCTGCTATTATATCATACACCCCGCAGGTGATCAGAAACTTGATCAGTTCTGCTCTGTCTTCTATGTCCGCAAACAGTATAAAGACTATCCTTGTGTTCCTGCTTCTTAACTGAAATATTGTATCTTCTACCGGTATTGAACCTTCCAGGTGCGGTGAAACAATCACTGTTTCAAATTTATTTATCAGCAGATATTCCCGGTAGTGAACAATTTGGGAATCCTTTATCTTTTGTGCAAGCTGATTATCTATTTCAGGTATACCCGTTGCTATTGCTACCAATTCCAATGCACCTCCTGTAAAAACAAAAAGCCACAGAGAGTTTTAATGTTCCCTGTGGCTTTTTTTACATTTCTGTAGATACATTTTATATACACTTCTGCTAACAATTACAAGTTCATTATACAGTGTTGGAGAGAAAAATGCAAGTGTTTTTTGCTATGGTGTTATAATCTCTGTTCCGTATTGCAGTTCACCTTTAATTAGCACTGACAGATCCACGTCTGTTGTTTTATATGAACCATCAGTGTTTTTTCTGTATGCTCTAACCTTTATCCACAGTTTATCGGGTGGGTTGTTGTTTGACAGAAAGTATGAAGGTCTGCCGTAAAGTCGGAGCATTTCATTGTAGTCAAATGTATTGCCTTTGGTCCAGTCGGACCAGCGGTAAACACCATCCCAGAGATTGTGCTGGGCAGCTGCTGGAAACTTTTCAATTGCCCATGAATTGTAATGATGGATTCTAAATCGCACCATCAGTTTTTTGTCATCCAAATCAGAACTCCAGTTGTTTTGATAAGTTGTGTTTGTGTTTTGTGGGATCAGCCATGTGTGCAGATTAACTATTTGCATTGTTCCTGTGAGATTGCCCTGAGAATCTCTTGCTTCCCAGTAGCCTGTTATTGTTTTTGTAACTCGCTGACCTTTAACTGTTGTTTCTACCCTGTCGAACCATGCTTCAATCTTTTCGACGTAACCTATTGTTTTGGCTTTCACAATGAGTGCTTCACCAATTCTGATTTCACTTGCTTTTACTGTGTGCTGTTTAAGTATTTCCACCTCTGCCCTGTTCTTTGCTCGTTTCTCAAATTTCTCCACCCATGCATTGATTGTAACAGGTGTGCTGATGTAGTATGTTTGCACATACCAGTTGCTCCATAGTGGTTTCAGTTTGGTGCTTCTTGATGTTGGATTGTCCTGTACCCTGTAGCCTATCTCATATGTGCCATCATATGTGTATCCTGCACTTTCAAGAGTGTCTGGTAGCTTGTCAAAATACTGGATCTGTCCGTTGAATTTGATATACCACTGCTCTGCGTTCTTGGGATCTCCGTCAGGGTCGCTGTATGTTGTTTGTGGTCTTAAGCGTGTTCTGTGGTCGGTGATTGTCATTGTGAATGAGCATGTTGGTGGGTTGTTGACTACATCTTGTTCTGTGTCCTTGCTCTGTGAGTATACCCTGAACCATTTAGAAGCAACAGCCGAATAGTTATTGTTGGAATCCTTAACCTGCAGTGAGAGCCTATAACTGTCTTCTTGCATTGTCGCAATATAGCTCTTAACCGTTGCAATGTTGTTATTTGTTACCTCACCAAAGTCCTTGTTTGTGCTGCCATCTGAATTATATATCCACCAGTGCCATGCTGTGATCGGGTCATTGTCCGGGTCATAGGATTTATCAGTCAAATTAGACGGTTGATTACCTTTGAGTATCTCACTGTCAACCGTGAAATCTGCTACCGGTGGGTTGTTAGCAACGCTCAGGTCTATCATAGCTATCTTTGGTTTTGACCACACACCGACACCGTTTGGTCCGTCACAATCCTGCACCTCAAGCTTGATGAGATATATCTTGCCACTCTGCAGCGTCATGTTCTGCAAATTAGCAAGTGTTGTGTCTGTCCAGTTGGTATCGTCTGTTGTCTTGTACTGCCACTTCCATGCGATGATACCTTTGTCTGACCGGTTGTACTGGTGGTCAGGGTCATAGCTATTATCTGTAATTGTTACCTTGCCAGTAGATTTGTTGTATACTGCCGTGAAATCTGCTATTGGTCTTCTGTGAACGTAGAGCACCATCTGTCGTTCAAGCTTTGACCAGAGCTTGTAATTGTCAAAGTCATCAGTGCCGGGTGGTGGATTGTCCTGTACCTGGAATGTTACCATGTACTTGCCCGGTTTTGTGAATACCTCAATCGGTGTGCTTAACCATGTATTGTCAAACTCTGCTTTACCAAGGTTGTTATCGAAGACTGTTTCGTCGTGTTCGTATTTCCATCTCTGATTGATGATTGTATCATTCTCATAGTCTTCCCAGTATGGGTAGTAGATGACCTTTTCCTCATCGGCAAGGACATATACAGGGTCTGGTGTGAGCTGTACATTGGTGTATTTAGCTTTGATGTCGTTCAGTGCCTGGTCTAATTGTGCTATTGCATTGCCTGCGGTGTCGTAGAGTTTGCCATCAGTTGCATTGGCAAGCTGTCTGAGTGTTACGTTCTGCGGTGTATTTGGCATCAAGTAATCAAAAGTTGATGATGGTGATACTGCAATAAATTTGAAATTGTTATCAGTTAAAATCTTTAAAAAGTTTTTGTCAGCCGAACTCAAAGCAAAATACTGTCCCCATTGAGTACTTGAGTTTCCCTGTGTATCTGACAGATAAACCACATAATTATCTCCATCTGTTATTTGAGATAAGCAGAGGTAAGATAAAGATTCGATAGAACTTAGAGATATCAAAGGATACAAACCATGCGGATATGTTACGTAATAATCCATTGGTGATACATAAAAACCTATTGCATAAATGTAATTATTATCCCTATAAAATGTTGGAAAATAGTTATTCTCAGTGTAATCTAAATTAGTATATAAATTTGGATCAACTACTTTACCATTTAGTAAACTTTTATCAAAATAATTACGAAAATAAACGTTGGACCATTTTAAGTCATTATATCTAAATGAATTACCATTATAATTTATAAAAGCATTATATGGTAGAGGATAATAATATACAAAGCCATTCTCATAATATTTTCCATCACCATTTGAAAGAATTATATGGGGAAAGGAATAATCATAACCACTGAGGTAAACTTGTGCAGTCCATGTTTTATTATCATCACCTATAAATGTAACATTTGAGAAATAAATACTTACTACGGATTGTGCATCCTGATGAACTTCAATTCCCATACTCAGAACATCTTTTACATGGCTTCCCCATAAACCAGATTTGCCTGGTATGCAGCCATAATTAGCTAAATTTGGAAAATAACTGAAGAAATTTGAAGAATAATTATTATATTTACTATAGTCATTATCAAGACCCTTTGTATCAATGTCCGTGGCAACATAATAATAGTTTGGATATGATACATAAAATAAAGAAGGTAAAAATTGAAGATGTCCTTTATATTTAAAAAAGTAAGGGCAACTCATTGCCTTGAAATCAGTAGTTGAACCACTAACTATCCGCTGATTGCTCACTATTACATTAACATCCACACCATAGCTATACAGCTGTGCTTTTAACTGACCGATCTTAGAATTTATAGCATTCAAATCACTCTGTGATGACTTATCGGTTAAAATTATTATGTTTACAGTTTTTCTATCAACCTTACTCGCATTCAATGACGCAAAAGGAGCTATATTTATAACCTCAGCAACACATTTACCCTCATCCCAGTCAAATGTGTTACCCTTTTGTAAATCATATACGCTTACCCAGTTGCTAATTCCTGTCAGGTCAAGCCCTTCTCTAACAACCAGTGCTACCTTGTATCTGCCAACATTTGATGTTTTGAGTGTGATTGTTGTATCGTTGCCTGTATCAACTGTTTCTATATCAAAGTTTTGAACCTTATTCCAATCGCCTACTGCCTGCCATGTACCATCTGATTTGCGGATATACCATGTTTCATTGTCGAAGTTGCCATCATTGTTGGAGTCATAAGCATAGAACCATGCATGTTTAGCAATTGTATCTCCATCGGGTGAGTAGCTGTTTGATGTAATCTGTATCGTTGCCTGGGATGAGTCAGCAGGGTCACGAATAATTTTTGTGGGCATTGTAAAGTTTGCAACCGGTGGCTCGTCAGGTTTGATAGTTACTATTATGCTTGTAGACTGTGTATTGCCATAGCTGTTCGTTATTGTGAGTGTGACCTTTACCTGTCCTTCTTTCTTTGCAATGACACTTGTCGACTGCACACCAGTAGTTGGTGTTATCAACTTTATGTCGTTTGCGGTAAGGCCGCTGTATGGTTCAATCTTCCACTGTGCTTTGTTCCAGAGAATAGTTGCACGTTTTGAACCTGAATAAGAACTTGAACCATCAAATATTATTTTACGGTTAACTTTCAAATCGCCAATGGTCTGTATTTTGGGTAGTGGTATTGCCGGAATAATTGTTATATTGGCTGTTGCAAAGCTGCCAGCTCCTAATTTATCTCTTGCGAAGCCTTGTATTGTGTATGTTGTGAGTGTATCACTCCAAAAAGATGCAATGGTTGTACTGCCATTATTGTAACTGTTTTTCTCGTAATCCTGAATACCGTTTGAAGGGGATATAGACGTTATGTCAGTCATGACATAATCTCCGTATATTATATCCTCATCAGTGCCTGTTACATATACATAAATGTCATCACCCTGTGCAACAATACCAGGAGCATTTACGTAGCAAGTTGGTTTGTGATTCTGATAGCTCCAGCTGACTGCAAATACCTTTTCATCTGTTCCTTCCTTGTATGTTCCATCTGTAAAATACACAACAGCCTTATATGCAAAGACAACATATCCATCTTTATTGTTTACAGTATACTGTTTACTGTCATAGCTACCGATTGGTATTTCGATAGACGTTTTCCTTGTCCAGTAAGTTGCCATTACATCAGTGGGAGAACCTATACCACAATAAAGTGTCCAGTGGTCAACTGTTCTACCACCGGTGTCTGAAATTGAAGCTCTGATACCTGTTTTGACAGTGGTTGTGTCGGGGGTAACTTCGCCTGTGAAGGGATTGAGTGTTGCTGGTACCGTCATTGGGTCAAGTAAACCTTCGCATGTTACATCTCCTGCCGGCGGTGTGACTGGCGGCACTGGTTTGTCTGTTGTATTGACTATGAGTTTAACTGTAAGTGTCTTTTGCCCTGAATCAAGTTCATCGCCGGTAACCGGTTGAGCCTTTGCACGTGCTATGAATGTCAGGGTCTGACCGTTCATATCTTTTGTGAGTTTCAAGGTTCCACTTGTTGGATATGTTTTTGTTGCTGTTACACTTGCCACATCACTGGTTGTCTGATATGTGGGAGATAACAGCGACTCTATATCCTGTCTTATCCATACACGCCACAGTTTGATTGTCTGATTCTTATTAGGTATTGTTGCCACTGCTTTGAGTGGTATTTTAATACTGTCGCCTTCGTTTCCAACAATCTGCGTTGGTCCAGTAAAGTCAAGGTTAATATCCATCTGGACATTTACTGGAACTTCAACCTTAACTGTATTTGTCTTCTTTGTTGCGCCGTCAGTGAAATACAATGTAGCTGTTACGTTAAATGTTTCTGTTGTCCTGTCTTTATTTGTTGCAATAGGTACTGAAATGGTTGTGCTTGCGTTTCTGCCGGTGGTTGTAACGGTGCTTGTTCCTGTTTCAGATGTATTTTCATTATGAACTGCTGTGAATACCCATTTTTGGATTGTCTTAGTCCCTGTGTCGCCCACATTTGCAGTGGCTGAGATTTTTACTGTGTATGAAGTTGGGTTGCCATTCTTATCAAGGTTAATCACATCATTTGAATTTGCGGAAAGCACTGGCGTATCAGAATTTTCTTTCACACTGACTCTTGCCTGTACAGGTGCAGGAGGGTTTGACCATGGCGATTCATGCAAATTCCCGTTTGGGTCTTTCAAAACGTACCTGACCTTGCCGTAGTATGCCGGTGTGCCTGTGCCTTTACCGCTTGAATCAAGCGGTATTTTGCTTGCGTCATACTGGAACGATTTTATATTGTCAAAGCTGTATTTTGTGCCTGTGCCGTTTGAAATGGTCTTTGTGATTACATTTCCTGCCGGTGGATTATTGGTGTCAATGTAAAACTCCATTGCTGTTACCTGATACCCTGCAGGTGGTGATGGTACTGTTACTGTTGCGTTTATCTGGTGGTTAACATACTTGCTTGGACTGTACTGACCGTTGGTGATTGTTACTGTGCTCTGTGAAGGTGTAACCGACAGCTGGAGCTGTGGCGGTTGTGGGTTGAGAACTCTGATTGTAAATGTTAAGGTTGCTAAACTCGGTTGACGTGGATACTTGTCCGTCCGCCCATTACCAATATCAAATTCCACTTGTGTTTCCCCTGTGACTACTACTGTATTATCTCCGCCTTTTAGCATGTCCTTCGGTACATCAAAACGCCTGCCTTCTACTGCTGTTCTGAAGGATACGGTATCTGTATCTTTGCCTGTAACTATTGCATCTGTCCATCTGTTGATAATACTGCTGCTGACAGGATTGCCGTTGATTGTGATTGATGTTATCCTTGTTTGATACTGCAAAACGTCGTTTCTTGTAAGAGTGTTGTTGTCATAGTACGGATTTGCACCAAATGTTCCAAGTCCGTCATTAAGCTCGCCGTTAACATAAATGTCTATTGACGGTTGGGCAGAACTCTGCGGATTGTAGAGCAAAACTGTTCCGTTCAGGCTTGACGAACCGCTGCCACTTGCAAAGCTCAAACCTGAAACTATTGTCCCATCAATACCTTTTGTTGTAACCTTTGGGTTTCCGCCTTGTGTAATAATGCCTGTATATGTCCTGTATCTCAGTCTGCCGGTAGAATCTTTCCAGATTATTCTTGCCGAAGCGTTGTGGTTTGCGTCGGTGCCAAGGTATGCAACATATGTGGAAAGCCCACTTGCTGTTGTTACTTTTCCACTGTCCACAAGCAGTTGCTTTAGTGTCTGATAAGTTCCCGAATCATACTCTTTGATAAGAAACAGATTTTTGAACAGTGTATCCCAATCAGAAGCAGATACCTTGCTCGGGTCATACCCAGTAAGTCCCAGTACGTCTTTTGCGGAAGCAGGAACACTTGAGAGTTCAACCACTTCATTTGGTTGTACAACTTCCGGCTTTAAGTCAGGAGGGAAATTAGAGTCGGAAAACGGAGCTCCTGATTGTGAGTATCCAAGGTATCTGAACCAACCACGTGTACCGCTTGTCTTGTTCTGCAAAAAGTAGCCGCTTGAATCTGCTTTGAATCCTGCCGGGCTTGCCAGACTGTTTGCAGGCACATCCCATGGTTCGCCGTATACTACCTGACCACGCTCTGCATAGATTTCACAGTTGAAATAAACCCATTTGTTAATGGAAGGTACAAAGATTTTGTCTTTTATAGTTCCTGATCCTTTATCTGCCCGTTGTAACCAGTAATCTCTTCCCTGCCCATTGTAACTGTCAATTCCTCCATTGTAAAGTTTGGTATCGTCTGCTTTAACGGTCTGCCATATCCTTACTGGTGGAACAAAACTTAAAACCAATGAAAGAATACATAAAAAAGAAAGAGCTTTAAACAAGCTCTTGTTGTTATTTAACATTCCTTGTATCCCTCCTTACTGAACATATTTTGTGTTAGGCTTAGCCGAGAGAACTAAGTAATATCCTTTGCCTTCTCGGATATAGTTGGGTAGAGTAGTGTAAAGTTCATATCGAATTGTATCCACACCAAAGAAATTGCCTGCAGTGTATACCACATATATATCACCATAGTTTTTTGCAATTGTCCGACTTGTAGTCATACTTTTTATTTTTGCGAATGAATAAGTCTTTAGGTCTTTTTGAAGTTCATCGCGATATGCTATGGGAACAAAATTTACAAGTATAGTCTTGTAATTCTCCCACAGGTAATCAGTCTTAGGATCATCAAAATCATCATAGGGCTGGACAGTACATTGATTGAAATTGGTTGACTTACCACCATATACAAAAGTAGCTAATCCCCAGTTCCCGTATTCATTTGGAACTCTTCTTACTAAAGTTTTGATAATGAATGCTGACTTTAGTTCCTCTACTCTAAAAGTAGCTGTTGCCGATGTAATTTTGAAATGACCAAACGTATCAAAAGTATAGGAGTTTTCTGAAGATTTAAATTTAAGTTTCTGGCTATCATAATATACATAGTATCCTGCTCCTATTTGTGCCTTGGGTACCCAATAATTATCAAGCTTTATTGTCACCTCATCCAGCACATCCCTTTTGCTTTTATCAAACACTCTTGCAATCATCTGGACAGCTTCAGCTCTTGTGAGTGTTTTGCCTGCGTTGAAGTAGTAAACACCAATGTATAACGCCGACTGGTCGGGTGTGATGATGCCCAAATCTGCAAGTCTTAACATCGGTTCTCTGTAAAGCTGCGGTATCTTGCTGTAATCCTTGCAGTAGTAAGCAAACCTTGTATGGTCGGTCGGGTATTTTCTTGGGTAGTTTATGAGATAGTCCTCAAGGTACATGTTGAAGTATGGATGTTCTTTGATGTTGTAGTTTGCTATACCGCCCTGAAATACTTCTCTTCCCTGTGTGTGATAAAGATAGGTTATCGCTGCCAAATCAAATCTGGTAAGAGGAATTTTAAGTTGTTCGATAAGTGTATCTTTATATATCAAAGCGTCCACTACATCTTCAGGTTTGCTAAACTGTCTACTGTCAGTATACGGTAGACCAAATGAACTAATTCTCTTCTGGCTTAATATAAAAGGATAACTCAACTTTTTTACCTCAACCAAAGGGTCTAATGTAAACATCCAGCCCTTCTGGTATGGACGTGGTGCGTATACTGTCTTGTCAGGGTATTTTTTCTTGAATTCTGCAAGTATTTTCCTGAATGGGTCATCTATATACTTGTATGTTCCAGGTGCTAAACTTGTTCCTTTGTATCTGTCCCACACATATTTGTATTCAGTCCTTCCGTCAGCGTATTTGTATTCCATTACCAGCAGTTGATAACCCTGAATAAAGTCGGTAAGGTCGTAGCCAACTATCTGCCTGTTGAAGATGTCATAATTGCTTGCAAGTGGTCCACCGAAAAAGCAAATACCTCTCATGAACGCCTCTGTCGGTGGCACTCTTCTCACTTCTACAGGTATATTCTTATCCTTGAGTTCCGGCACTGCATTTATTAACTTCCACACAATGTAGCTTGCCTGAGCTCGTGTTATGGGTCTGTCTTTTTTGACCTCACCGGGTATCAAGCCCATTTTGACTGCCTTTCCCCAGTAGTCCAGAGGCTTATCCGGCTTTACTTTTGCACCTACTAAAAGCGATGTTACAAACTTGCCTGCTGTGATGTAATCTATCTTGTTTATTGCTGCCTGTACTTTCTGTGTGATTGTTCCTGCCTGTGCTACTGGGAAGGTAAAGCTCAATAGCAGGCTCAGGATGACCACAAAGCTCAAAAGTTTTCTCATGGCTACATCAACTCCCTTTTGCTAAAGTTTTTTCTCATTATTGTTATACCATGATTTTGAAATTTGCTACACAGAAAATTTGTCTGCTAAAAAACAAAAAACCACTGTGGTTTGAAATTGCAACAGTTATTTAGTCCGTTTCTTTGTACTTGTCAAGAAGCTCAAAAAAGCTGTAAGTTGAAAGTTTTCTTTTTCTTAGTTTCATCTCATCTAATATTTGTTGTCCTTCATAAAAGCTTATGAGTTTTCTTTGATATGCAAGGTATAGAATGGTTTCTGTAGTTATCAATGGTGGGTGGTCGGGCTGAATATGCGGCAGCACATCTTTAAGATTGTTGCTGGCAAGGGTACCATTCAGATATTTTGCTATTACAATAGCAGAAGCCTCACCCCTGCCAATGGGATTCTTTCTTCTCTCCTCATCTGTCAAGCTCTTAAACTCTTCCTCATAAGGGGTTAAAATTGGAATTCTTTCAAGGCGATACTCCTGATTTCTTATTTTTGACTCTATGTTATGAAACACATACTGATATGATTTGTATTTGAGCAATTTTTTTATTTCATTCAATACATCATCTGGAATGATAATGTGACCTGCGAAAAGTTTATCTACTATATCAAGTCTGTTTATCCATGAAAAGGAACAAATACAATCATTGTCAAAAACTATTGGCATCTTCAAATTCATTTATTTCACCTTCTGTATCCTGCTGGGGTTCAAACAACAAAGGTGCATATCCGCCCTCTATTAAAAGTTCCTCATATTTGCCGTATGAAATTCTCCCAGCTTCAAGTAGCTTTCTTGCAAGCTCTGCATACTCTGAATATACCTGAATTTCTTTATCTGATGTGTCTTTATAAAGCTGAGTAGAATACCCATATTCTTTTGCTTTGGTAATTACGTTCTGGCTAAACTCTTTTTTCTGCTGTTCATTGATTATCCCCAGTTCTCTTAACCTTATTAACATGCACTGGTGACTTACCCCAAAATATTGCTCCAGAAAGATTATATCACTAATCCCTATCTGTTTACCTTTTGTCTTTTTTTGCAGCACATATTTTAGCCCATCGGCAGGGACCAAAAGATTGAGAGCAAAAATGTTTGCTTCTCTTTCTTCCGGGTTGTCATCTGCGAACTTTCTTATTGGGCAGATCCTGCTTACAACGCCTTTGCCATACTTGAAGTGGTAGTATTCATGTGCGGCTGTAAACCTCTGATGTCCCAGACTCTTTCTTGAATTGATTACTATCAGGTTTGCTTTGCCTTTTCGAGTAAATAAACCTGACATCTTGTTGCTCATTTCCATAATCACAACTGATATACCTTCAATCTCATGAAGGACTTTAAAAATGTCAACCGGTTCATAAAATGCAAGCCCAAGTTCTTTTCTTGTTTCCAGTGCTCTAAGCTCTGCAATATTACTCATTTTCTATCTCCTCACACATCCTGTACATCATATCAAGGTTCATTACAAACTCATTGGCAAAAGCTATAACCTCAAGATCTTCGTCTGCAATTTCATCAGCTCTGAAATTAATTGCAACCTGTGTGTTTAATTGTTCATCGTCGCTTAAAAGGTAGTTGTAATCACAACCATATAACCTTGCAAGAGCCTGCAATGTAGCAACGCTTATTTCTCTTGCTCCAGTTTCATAATATGAAAGTTGTTCCTGAGTAATACCCAGGTATTTTGCAACCTGCTCTTGAGTAAAACCTCTTTGTTTTCTCAACTCTCGAAGTTTTTCACCTATTTTCTTGTATACCTCTTCTTTCATAAACATCACTCCATATAACTATTCGTTATAAATGTTCATTTCCTCTATTTAATTATACCACATTTGTTATCACAGTAAACAGTTTTTCTTCCAAGAAAAACAAAAAACCACGGCAAGGTTTTTTCTGCAAACCTGTACCGTGGCTAACTTCCTTTTTATTTTTACATTTTTGTAGACGCATTTTGAATATGGTTTTTCGGCCTTGTCCTTATTATACATTCAAATTTCAGGTTTTGCAATAATGAAGCTACTGGAGATTAACAAAAACTTAAAGAAGTTCCAAAAACTCTTCCAGACTTATTCCCGCTTGTTCTAAAATACTTTTTAATGTTCCTCTTGCAACTTCTTCATGCATTGGGATAATTACAATCCTTGTCGGATTCTCTTTCTTTAGCTTGAGATGACTGCCTCTTTGTGATACTTCCTTGAACCCGGCTTTTTTGAGTGCTCTTATTATCTCCTGGGGCTTCAGTACAGGATATTTTGGCGACACTTATACTGCCACCTCTATTGTAGTTATTAGCGGTGGCATCTGTGGTTTTTGTATTTCTTCCCCTTCATAGTAAAGTTCAAGAGCTTCCTTTAAGTTAGCTATTGCTTCTTCGATAGTTTTTCCCTGTGAAGCTACACTGTTTTCTATGCACTTAGCTATATACCAGTTGTCTTCTTTGCTTACTACTACTGTAAACAACATTACAAAATCACCTTTTACGCTTGAAAGTTTTCGCTTACAACTTTTATTATACCACACAGAAAACAAAAACCACAGCTTTTTGCTGTGGTAGTTTTTTATTTTTACATTTCTGTAGACAGGTTTTGAGTATGGTTTCTCTAACTGTTTTAATTATACCTCGAATTTTTAGGTTTTGCAACATGGTTTGAAAACAGGATTTTTATTATTGCAGTATTTCTCCCCCGTTTCCTTCTTTAAACTCTTCTAACTCCTTCCTGACTTTTTCTGCTCTTTTGTGTACATACTCTAAAAATTCTTGTAAAGTCATGTCTTTTGTTTCTTCATAGAATTTCTCCTGAAATCGATGAATTTCTTGCATTACAGCACTTTCCATTGTTTTCCCCTTTCTTTTTGAAGCTATAAATTGCGAATCTCCAATACAAGGGGAGTTTTTATTTTTTACATTTTTGTAGACGCATTTTGAACATGGTTTTCCGGTCTGCCTTTATTATACACCCTGTTTTCAGTTTTTGCAATATGGTTCAAATAGAGATTTTTCAAAGCTTTTAGACTACTGGGCAAGGTATTGTTTGAGCTTTTGAGTCAGTTGTTTTGCAGCTGACATGACTTTCTCTTGCCGCATCCTTATGTAATCGTTTACAAACACCTTCTCCGCCCTGTTGTCTGTTCTGGCACTTCAACCCCGGCTCAAAAGCCCTTCCCAGGTTTGGCTGCTTCCTGCAAACTAAGCTTCATTCTTGCTTTGAGTCATGTGCCAGAGTCTGTTTTGAGCTTTCAAGCTACCCGCAACCTGCCATGATTTCAGAAAGTTTGAATTGGCTTGAGTTTGTTATAGATAACGAACATATGTTGGTGTTAAACTTGGTCTTCTTTTGCTTTTAAAAAATTTGACCTCTTTCAAAGATTTTTATTTTCCTCTAAAATCGCTTTTTCTATCAAATTATCTATTTCTTGTTTTAGTCTTTCTATTTGCTCAGCAATTTTTTTCTGGGCATTAAGTTTTGTTTCTATTTCTTTAACTATTTGTTCTTGTATAGTTTTATCAGGAAGCAAAATGTCAAACTTTTCTATATCATTGGGATATATTTCTATCTGGTTAGACATACCACTAAAATTGGCTTCTATTTGAGAATATCCAAATAAGCTCCTTAAGTAATAAGTCAAATAACGAGGATTTACTTTATCTTGATCAACTCTTAAAATAGATATATGTCCATCAACTAAAGCTTCTTCGTCACTCTCCCAAATATCAACTTTACCTATTGAGCCTGTTCCTGTAGATGCTATTAAGACATCCAAATATTTTATTCCTGCTTTCTTTTTGTTTTTCTGGAAAAATTCACTACTAACATATTCGACTTCAGATAAATCTATGTAACTGTTTTTGAGGTTAGCGGTTTTAACAACCATAACTTCCCCCTCTTCTTTATATTCAGGTTGAACACCTCTTCTCACAGGTTCCCGCAATAATTGTTTCAGTTTTACAGTCTTGAACTCTTTTAGTTTCCCTAAAACAAAATCAGATCTCGGATGATGAAACTTTAGAGAACTCCTTAACTGTGTAGCTCTAGATAAGTTAAATAGATTTTCTTCAAATATATGTTTCTTCTCTAAATCCGAATATTGTTTAAGATCAAGTTTAAAGTATTTGCCGAAAACTTCACTTACAATAATCTTAGGTTCTTTGATTTGAGTTTTAAGTTTAGAGATTTCTTGCTCTTTTTCTTTTATTTCATTAACGGGAATATTTTTTAAAATCTGTAAAGGAACTAACCATTTTCCCAGATCAGCTTGAGATATATTTTGCTGGCTCTTTCCACAAGCAAGTGCTTCAAAATATCTCCTGCTAATTGATGAATATAGGAAGTATTTTAGATATTCATCATCAAACAGGTTGTGAACTTTTATAACGATGATATAGCCGGCAGGCATGAAATTTTTATCCCTTATATATTCTGGTAAGTCATGCCTTATAAATTTAAAGGCTATCCCAACAGTCCCTGAACGTGTAATCAGGAAATCACCTTCATCAATAAACAAGTTAAAGAATTTTTCAATTTCTTCATCTCTCAGAAAAATAATATCTTCTCCAGTAAATTCTCCCATTGGCTTTAAATTGTTCACTCTTATGTAGCAAGTATCTGTTTCATAATCTGCATATACTTTCTTACTAAAATCTTTTCCATTCCTAATTCTGGATACTATTTGTCTTAGTTTAAAACTTTCCTTCCATTTAGCTTTTAATCTAACAAAAGATGTGTCGTAATAATATGCAAATTTAAAATCTGCTCTTAGGTATGAATTATTAGTTAGTTCAGACAGATTTTTAATATGTATCTTCATTTTTTCTTGCACCTCAAGTTAAAATTTGGATTTTCTGACCAAATATCCGCTTTCCTTAGATAATCAAGCACTGTTTCCGGATTTTCTGTATCTATTATTATGTCAGTTTTAATAATTTCCTCTTTCTCTTCCTGAACCACTTTACTTCCTTTGTTAACCCAATATGTCCTCTTTACTTTTTCAGCTTTAACTTTAAATAAATCGTTTTTAAAAGCAATAATATTCTCATTTTCATCTTTTACTGGAATATCTTTGTCTTGTTCGCCTCTCTTTGTTCTTTTATATCCAATATTTTCAACTTCAGCGTAGAATATTGGATAATTGAAGTGTTTAGATACTTCTCCGAAGACCCACCAGCTATTGCAGTAGTCGTTTTGCCCTTCAATTTGTGGATAGTCCAAAGTAGCTATTTCTAGAACATCATCATAAACATATTCTAAGAGTTCTTTAAAACTCTTAAACTCTTGCTCTTGTGGGTAAAATTGTTTCAGAAATCTCTTCAGAATTTCCTTATTTTCTTCAGTGTCTAACTCGTCCAGTTTATACTTATTTTTAAAGGATTCTATTTCCTCTACCAAATCCTTAAATTTATTTTTATTCTTCTGTGGTATTTTTGCTTCAATTTCATTTTTCAAATTATCATCCAGTAAATCATGAACCAGAACTTTTGAATAATCTATCTCAATATTATGGTTGTCTAAAAGTTTTCTGAAAGAGTCAAGAATTTTATCGTTCTCTATGAAAAACTTAATTAATTTTGAATTCCTTAATTTATTGTATTCGTTTGCATACTCTCTCCATTTATCCTCCCATGCTTTAACTTCTTCATCAGTTTTTCTTTCCGCAATTAGCAAACTAACCTTCGTTGATGTGTAAGGTTCAAAAGCTTCCTTAGGCAGGCTGATAATAGCCTTTATTTTGAAATACTTATAAAGGAAATTCCTGATATATAAATTTTCCTTGGTATCAAAAACGCTTTCCGGCAAGACAACTCCCAATCTCCCTTTAGGTGCTAATAGTTGGAACCATCTTTCTACAAATAGGTTCTCCGAATTTTTTTTATCATAAAAGACAAAGGTATCTCTTATATGTCTGTAGGACCTCATCGCCTCAATCTTTATAGAGAAAGGCGGATTTGACATCACTACATCAAAACGTCCGTTTATCGGCTTTGGATAAATATTTGTTTCTTCACTTTCAGCCAATAAACCAACATCTTTTCCTTTCCACTTTCTCGTATAAAATGCTTTACCGTTTATTTTGAAGGGCATTAGACCATCTTCAATGAAAATATTCATATTTCCATCGCCATGAAGAATCATATTTAGTTTGGCCGCTAAACCTAAACGGGTGTTCGGTTCAATCCCATAAATGTAATCTTCTGCCCAATGATGTTTTCTGTTTGGATCTTCTAAGTCTTTTATTTTTTCTTCTAAAGCTCGAGTAAGTTTCAATTTATCTTTATTTTTCAGCACCTCTTTTGTAATAATTTTCATTGCTTCAATGAGAAATGTACCACTACCGGCGGCAGGGTCTATAATATATGGAAAGTGTGGATATGTTTGATTCAGCTTGTATATTGCTAATTTATCTAACTCTAATGCATAAATTAGGAATCTAACAATATTCTTATGAGTAAAATACTGTCCTTTACTCTGTTTAAATTCGTTCTGTAATATGCTCTCAAAAAATAAACCTAAGACATCTTCTTCTTTACTATGGACATTCTCCGTTAAGGAAATTTCTTGGAGTTTTTCTACAGCATAAAATAGTTTCTCATAAGTGAATTTATCTCTCTCAATCAAAGGTATTTCTTTTATTTTTTCTTCATCATAGTTTAAAAGATCTTTTAATGCGATTTTGTATTTATCTTCTAATCTTTTTGCCAGTTCTGCCGGAGTTTCCGGTTTGTCATCCTTATAAAATATTTGAAAGCTGTAAATTTCCCCTCTAGGCGTAAATAACTCATCGTATATCTTAACAAGCATGATTTTGATTAAATGATAAAAGATGTCGTTATAATCAGCTTCACCCCCAGCCCATAATTTGTTGTGCAGATCTACTCTTAGTTTTTCAAAATCTGTAAGAGTATAATCCTTCCTTAAGGGTTTTAAACCGCTAATTGGATCTGGTTTTTCTATGTTAGCATAGGTGTATTTTTTTGCTATACCATAATCTGCTGGTATCTCATCTAATGAAGGTTCTCCTGCTTCTTTCCAATCTTCATAAGTTGGGAATTGTTCAAAATCTATTACAATTGCTCTATCTAAAATTTCTCCATTTTCAATCTCAATTGTATATAAGACTAAGTATTTGGGTTTTATATTTCCTTTTATTTCTTGCTTAGCAATTGCGAAAAGTTGATTTTCTATGGCATCGTCTTTTTCTTTGATAAAGCTATCTGGGGTTTTGCACTCCAATAACATAAACGGATGACCTTTTTTAGTTTTAACAAGAATATCTAAACGAGCCTCTTTTCTGGAAGGACGACCTATAGAATACTTTTTTTCTAATTCTATAACTTCACATCGGTAACCAAGTTCTTTTATGAGTTTCAAAACCAAATAGGTTCTTATGTAAGCCTCATCTTCAAATTTCTGTTTTTGATGTTGCTCAATACAATTTGAAAAATCTATAATTTTGTCCTTCTCATCAAAAATTGTAAGGATCTCGTTTTTAGTGTCCAGTTCTTCAAATCTTCTCAGTATTATAGCTTTCCAGTGTTTTGTCATGTTTTCATCTCCTTCTTTCATTCTTAGCAATCGTTTACAATCTCTCTTTCCCATTTTTGCTTGTTCTACCACCCAAAACCCGGCTCAAAAGCCCTTTGCAGGTTCGCCTGTTTCCCGCAAACCCGGCTGTATTCTTGCTTTGTGCCATATACCGGAGTCTGTTCTGGGCTTTCAAGCTACCCTGTGTCTGCCATGGTTTTGAAAAGCTTGGTTTACTTTGAATTCATTTCAAAATAGCGAACATTTGTTAGGTTTACTGTAAAATTAATTATCATCTTCCTCGACTAATGATACATCTATTTCTCCATGTGTTTTTTCCCATTCTCTTATATATTGTTCAATGAGAAATTCTATTTGATTAGCCGTTGAGCGTCGATTCTGCTGGGCAATGTATTTTATTTTCAAAAAATTATCCTCATCCAAACGCAAAGTAAACTGACGTTTTCTTGATGGCATTATGATATCACTCCTTTCTATCTCCAAGAAAACAATTTGATATCACGTTGATATTTTAACATTTCTTTTAAATTTAAAAAAGATTCTTCTTGACACCTATGTGATATCGCATTATAATAAAAATCAAAAGGGGTGATTCTAAATGAAATCTAATAGACTACAAACAACTTTAAGATTACCCAAGAATCTTGATGAGCAACTTTCAAAAATTTCTATGGAAATGGGAGTATCAAAAAATTCTCTGATTGTGTTTCTTTTGACTGAGTCCCTATCCAAGTTTTCTTCGCAAAAAATGCAGGTAAAAGAAAGCGAGCAAGAGTCTGTTGACCCAGTAGACTCCTGCTCTCAAACCACTTTGCAAGACCGTCAATATGATATCATTTTGCAACCAACTGAAACTCACAATTGTTTAGACAATATTGTTGTTAAAGATGTTGTTAATAATGTTGTTGTTAATAATGTTTGTAGTTATACAACTACAAATAGAGAGGAACAAACAGAGAATAGGAAGGCAGTGATAGTGGAACTAACGAGGAAGTACAGGGAAGCTACTGGGGAAAGCAAGGAAGATGATTACAGGTACATAGGCAGGCTCTGCAAGGAATATGACGCACATCTAATTGCAAAGGCTATAGAAGAGCTTGAGTATGTGTTACTGGAACGGAAAGTTGACAACCCACGCGGGTATTTGCGCGGGATACTGAAAAAGATGTGTCTGTCCGACAGTACCACCCCCAGTAGCCATAACACCGGTAGCCATAGCAACCGTGATTTTGCTATGGACACTGAAAAATGTTTTGAGAAATGGCTGGAGTCTAAAATCAATGAGTGGAACGAAGATTTTCTGAGGAGGGTAAAAAATGACAAATATGCGCAATTTTATGAATGGGGATGATTTTTTCAGGTTTGTGAGGGATGAAAACAAACCACCTGTCAGGTGTGAGTACTGTGGAAGGCTTTTGTACTATGTGTATCCTGTTGTAGGTGGCAGGCAATCTTCTGCGGGATTCTACGAAACATGTGATTGCGAAGGTGTAAAACAAAGGGAAGTTGAGGAAGAGAGGAAGTACATTGAAGAACTTCAGCAAAAGGCAAAGCTTGCCCGGGTGGAGAAGTTGTTGTCCCAATCGAACCTTGGCAGAAGATTCAGGGAACGCACATTTGAAAATTTCAGGTTTGAACTGAACCCTGAAGCCTACCGGGTTGCTCTTGATTATGCACAGAATTTTGAAGTTTATGCCCACAAAGGTCAGGGTCTGATTTTTACGGGCAGTTTTGGTGTTGGCAAGACACATCTGGCTGCTGCGATTGCAAACTATCTAATCATACACAAATCCGTCCCAGTAGTTTTTGGCAGTGTATCTTTTCTTCTGGGCGAACTGAAAAGGGCGTATGAGTTGGAAGCTATTTCAGCGGACAGAATTGAAAAACAACTCTGCACAGTTGACCTTCTAGTTATAGATGACCTGGGCAAGGAGAAACCCACCGAGTGGCTTGTTGAAAAGCTGTATTTCATCATAAACAACAGGTATGAGGATTACCGGCCTGTGGTGATAACAACCAATCTGACACTGGACGAGATTGAGCAAAGGCTGAATGTAGCTGGCAGTTTGGCGGGAAGCGCGATTGTTAGCAGGCTTGTTGAGATGTGCAGGATTGTTCCCATGCACGGTCAGGATTTCAGGTTGAGTTTGAGAAAAAATGCGTGCTGAGAGGGGAGTGTTTTTTGATGACTGTTCAGTACCCCAAAACAAAGGATGTTATTGTGGAGTTAATTGAGAATCTTGTTTATGATGCGATATATGAGCACCATGCCGACCTTGAAGAAGATGAGCAGTGGCAAAAACTTCAGGAAGAAATACAGCAAATCATGAAAACTTTAAAACAGCTTATACCGCCACAGCAGCACAGCCTTTTGGATGAACTCATGGATAAAATTTTTTACATGAACAGTCTGGCCGAGCTAAATGCTTACAAATTCGGCCTTTTTGATGGTGCAAAGCTCCTAAATTCTTTAACAACCGGTGAAATTTTGCAGTTTGTATCTTCATAGGAAGGGACCCCTGGAAAATAAAAGCCACAGGTATTTTGCATGAAAAACTACCTGTGGCTAAAGTTTTTGAATCTGAACTTTCTAATTAATCAGTTCCTGCCTCAGTTCCTTTATTCTCTCTACATCCAATTCTGTAATATCTGCAATATCTTCGTCGCTGAATCCTCTCTGAATCAGTTTTCTGGCAACTTCAAGTCTTCCTTCAAGTTTCCCCTTCTGCATTCCTTGCTGAATTCCTTCATTGAACTTTCTCATTTGTGCTTCATCCAGAAGTCTTGCAACGTTTGATACAAACTCGCCCATCTTGCTCACTCCCCCCTGCTTTAGCTCCTGAGCAAGTTTATCATACTTTTCCCTTTCTTCTTTTGGGAACCTCGGGCGAATTACATTTCCCGCCCATATCAAAAACCTTTCCACGTTGGTCTGACTGAGGCTTTGTAGTTTTGGCACAACTTCTTTTAGCCTCTCGATTAACTTTTCTGTATCGTCCCTTACTTGTTCCAAATAGAATACTACCGGGCTCAGGACATCATTTTCTTCTTGCAGTAGCGTCTTTGCATCTAATTTTGAAATGTTTACAAGTGCATACCTGAAAATGTCATCTTTGAAAACATCGAATTCGCTGATTATCTCCTGCGAAATATCCCAGTCTTTTTCAAGACCATTGTATGTCACAATTGGGATTATTGCTGGAAGTTTCTTTACACCTTCTCTGATTTTCTTTGCCCAGAGCAAAATCATGTACTTTAGAAGTCTTTCTGGCATGTCTTTTACTACAGTTGACTGGTTCTCAATGAGGATGTAGAAATATACTTCTCTGTCTTTCAGTTTTGCCTTTGCTATGACATCTGCTCTTTTTTGTAAAAACTGCTCATCTACAAATTCGTTCGGAACAATTTCAATCGAATCCGGTTGTATTTGGTCTGCCCAGCTGTAGCCAATAACATCTTTTACAAGAAAAAGGATATCTTTTGGGTGTTCAAACAGAAACTTAAAGGTTGAATCATGTTCCTGTGGTGGCAAACTATCACGCATTCGCTAACTCCCCCTCTTTTAGCAAACTTCCAGCAGGGGGAGGAGAAATTTTACCCTTTACACTTTTATTATACCACACAAAAAGCAAAAACCACAGCTTTTTGCTGTAGTAGTTTCTATTTTTACATTTTTGTAGACACATTCTGAATACAGTTTTCCTACTTGCTTTTATTATACACTCAATTTTCAGATTTTGCAACATAGTTTGAAAGCAGGTTTTTCAAGGGTTTTGACTTCTGGCACAAACCTTGTATGGGCTTTTGAGGCAGCTGTTTTGTAGCTAATATGACTTTTTTCTGTCGCATCCTTGTGTAATCGTTTACAATCTCCTTTCCCATCCTGCTTCTTGTTCTGGTACTCAAGGCCTGTCCCAAAAGCCATTTTCGGGTTTGGCTACTGCCTGCAATCTAAGAGTATATCTGGTTTTTTGCCACATACCAGAGCCCGCTGCGGGCTTTTGAGATGATCTGGTCTGTTTCTGTCAAAAAACAAAGCCCTGAATTTCTCAGGGCTTATCTTTGTTGCTGTTTGCGGCGGTTTTCCATAACTATCTCTCGTACTGATTTGTAGTTCGGGTCTTTTTTCTTCTGTTCACTTACATTTACAGCGTCGTATGGGAAATAAAATGTTACAACGTATTCATCTTCTGAAATTCTCTCAACTATTGCGGTTTTGCCGTCGCCAACAAAGCCTTCATGGTCGTTTATAGCTATTTCACATTCTTTAAGGCACTCAAGTACAAATTGCCGAATTTCTTCTTGAGTGGGCATGTCTTCAATATCTTTGTATTTTTCAGGGTCAAAATCTTTTGAAAATGTGATTCTGGGTTCTTTATTCATCTATCATCTCTCCTTTTCATTTTTTCGTAGAGAAAGCAAAAGGGCAGGATATGCTTGCTTTCTCTACCACCAACCTGCCCTTTCGCCTATTTACTTTTCTTCCCAGACGTCTATTACCTCGGTACCTTTCTTGGGTTTCGCTATTTTGTTAAGCAGCGTGATAATCTCTAAGCATATCCACTGTCCGCCTGCTACAACCCTGACAAGCACTGACTTGCCACGGGTGTGGTTTCTAACCCAGCACTTTGTGCCACTTTTGAAATCAAGAAGTCCGCAGGCAAGTTGTAATGTTGCTATCACATCTTCTACTGTGAACAGCCTTTCCACTTCTCTTTTTGTGGAGTGTTTTGACCAGTCGAGATAGCACTCCAGACCATCTATTGTGATTTCGTCTGGATGGTACAACATCTCCAAACTCCCCCTGACCGCAAACTTGTTTTTGGCGAACTGCCAATGCGGTAGGGGGAGTTTGTGATGCAACAGGGGGAGTGGAGATGTTGTTTGCTATTATTATTTATACCACGCTTTTTGAAAATACTGCACAGAAATTTTTCTTTTCAAAACACAAAAGCCCTGGCTGTTTTGTCACCAGGGCTAACTTTTGCTTGCCAACTTTTATTTTTACATTTTTGTAGACAGCTTTTGAACATAATTTTGCCTGACTGATTTTATTATACACCACGTTTTTAAATTTTGCAACAACGATTCTGGAAGTTTTGCCTGCTCCTTGTGAGTCCGGAATGTATCTGGTTTTTTCGAAATATCGCTGAGTTCTATTTGGGCTTTTGTTTTGACCTTTTGCAGTTACAGTTCCCGGAATCCTTTGCAACTAAGCCGTCATTCCGGATAGCGAACACCAGTCAGCTATCTCTACAACCCCAGTAGAATCTTTATTTTCTCTTCCAGTTCCTTCATTTTCGCTTCTGGTAGTTTTCCTATCTTTTTTACAAGTCTTTCTTTTGAAATTGACCTTATATCTTCTGGTTTTGCGAAAGATATTTTTGCAAGTCCGCTGTTTTCGGGCTGTATTTCTACGTGCAGCGGTATATTTTTGTTCTTGCTTGTGATTGGTACAACGACCACTAGATCAGCGGGACATGAATTGAATTCATCGACTGAGATTATTACTGCCGGGCGAATACCGCTCTGTTCATGTCCCCGTGTTGGGTTTAAATCTACGAGCCATATTTCTCCTCTCTGTGGGTTCATTTTTCAATCCCATCCTGCAAGGTATTTTCCCACAGTTTCCTTTCTTCAATTTCTTCCTGCCATAGTTTGTTATTTTCTTTCAGGGCGGCAAAAGCTTCTGCGGTTTTAGAAAGGATAATCTTCTTTTTGTACTCAGAAAGAGCTTCCTGAATTATTTTCTGCATTGGTCGATTGAGCTCTTGAGAAAGTTTTTTTAAACCTTCATATGTTTCGATATCCACTCTTACTGTTGTGGTTTTGTTAAGCATACGCTCATCTCCTGTAGATAGTTTTGTCTACTTGATAGTATACCACCTGAAGAGAAATTTGTAAAGGGTTTTTATTGTTACTGACGGACATTTGTTCGCTATTTCAATGTAACCGTTTACAATCTTTCTTTCCTGTTTTTCTCCACTGTGCAGCTGCAGAGGTATCTCGAAAGCCCTTTTCGGGTTTGCACACAGTCTGCAATCCCAGGTCTGTCAATGGTTTTGAGATACATCTAACTCTATCTATTCAACCTTTTTGCTATTTGCTTCAACAGTTTCAAATCTTCTTCCTGCAGATTTTGAGCCAGCAGCAGCAATTCTTTTATATCATCAGATGCAGGTTCTTTGTTTACATCTGCCGGGGTCTGCAGTTTGTCTTTTGTGTCTTGCTTTTCTGTAGAGCGCACATCAGTCCTGCACAGTAGATAATCTATGGTTACTCCAAAGAAGTCAGCAAGCTTGTTTAGAGCTTCTGGTGTTGGTTCACGGGACCCATTTTCGTAGTGTCCAATGGTTCTTCCGCTCACATTAAGGACTTTACCAAGTTCCTCTTGACTCAGTCCTCTCTCAAGTCTTAGTTCTCTTATTCTGTTCTTCACCCTGGACACCTTACTTTGGTAAATTTTCGAAAGCTGAAGGTTCTATCTTGCCATTTTCCTCTTCCCATGTTTTTATATACTGCTCAATCAAATACTCTTCACTTTTTGCAATTGTGTTTACCATCCGGCCAACTTCTTTCACAACTTGCAAATTATAGTTTATTATACGTTCCAGAAGTTAAAAGGAAAAATTTATTCAGTTTTTTCTTCATCAATTTTTATTTCACCATGCTTAGCTTCAAATTCTTCGACACATTGCTGAATCAAATATTCAATCTGAGCATTAATTGAACGTTTATTTTTTTCAGCAACCACTCTAATTTTATCAAGTAAAGTTTCATCTATTCGCAATGTATATGCCTTTTTATAGTCAGCCATTTTATCACCTCATATCTATTCTGATATCAAAATTATATCAAAATGCCAACAACATAAAATAGTTGCAATATGACATCAAAATATAGTTGACTACAAAATAATATCATGCTATAATCATAAGCAAAGGCTATAAAATGATGTCATTATGCAACCATCAGACAAATAAACACAACGGGGTGAGTTAAAAGTGTATATGTCATCCAAAAACAAGAGGATAGCTTTAACCATTAGGCTGACTCCAGAAATGAATGAAAAATTAACAGAAGTAACAAGAAAGATGGGAATATCAAAGAATGCTTATATCAAGATGTTGTTAATTAATGCTTTACAAATATTTGACAAGTCAGCTTAATTACTGCACAGTAAGGAGTGTAACAAAAATGAGTATACTGAAAGAAATTGAAGCATTTGAAATCTGGTTGGAAGCCAATTCGCTTTCTCCTTTAGCACAGTTGTTATGGTATAAATTAACATCAATTAAAAATCATTTAGCAGAAACAGAATGGTTTCCAGTAAGCAATCGAGAACTCATGACAAAGACTTGCATTTTATCTGAGCATACCTTAATTGAGGCGAGGAATGAATTGAAAAAAGCTGGACTAATTGATTTCGTTTCTGGAAAGAAAGGGCAACCGACTCTTTACAAGCTTAACTCTGTCTCAAATTTATTACAAGAAAACCCTGCAGAAAATACAGTGCAAAAAAATACACTGTAAAAAATACACTGCAAATTTTGCAGTAAATTACGATGACTCAAATTCTGATACTGATGACAACACAGAAATAAATACTGCACAAAATACACTGCAAAAAATGCAGTGTAAAAAATGCAGTGAAAATTTTGCAGTAAAAGAAAGCGAGCAAGAGTCTGTTAGCCCAGTAGACTCCCGCTCTCAAACCACTTTGCAAAACCAAAGCCCGCAAAACGACAAAGATATAAATATCTTTGAAGACAATAATAACAGTCAAGATAATAAACTAACTAACGTTAATAATCAAGATAATTTAGAGGTTTTAGAAGATAATAAGTTAACTAACGTTAACACAGAAGTGGGTTTGAAGGAACAGGGAGCTACTGGGAAAGATGTAAACAACCTACTACCGGCAGTAAACAACAGGCAGTTAATAGCCGACCTTGTTAGACGATTTGAAGAGATTACGGGCAGGCATGATGACAGGTTTTATCCCCTGCTGGGGCAGCTTTATAACCGGTATGGTTATGCGGAAGTTTTGTGGGCACTTAGCAGACTTGAGTGGGGACTTAAGAACAAAAAGATTGAAAAGCCTGAAGGATATCTCATCAATGTTTTGAAAAACAGCAACGATAAGAAAAAGGAGAGTGAGGCGGATGGAAAGCGTAAGAAAGATAACAGAAGATATGGTGAGCTCCCACCAGATGACCCGTACTCAATCATCAAACCAATCAGGCTTGGAAAACAGCCAGATCCTGATGTCGACCCGTATGCATCACTCCCCGTTATTCGACTTGGACCAAGCAGCACAGCGTGAAGAAGTATGCCCTGTATGTGGCAGCAAGCTCTGGACTGAAGTTGAGATTTTTGGTGTGATAAGAAAACTTCCGTGTGCGTGTGAATGTCAGAAGCAGGAATATGAAAAACAGCAACAGTTGCAGGAAGCAAGAGAAAAGACTTTAAGACTTGAGAGATTGAGAAGCTTTTCGCTTATGGACAAGAAATTTGAATCGTGCACTTTCGAAAATTTCAAAATAGACTCTGAAAATGAGCAGTTTTACCGTCTTGCAAAAAACTACTGCGAGCAGTTTGAAGAGATGAAAAAGCAAAATGTGGGACTTTTGTTCTATGGTCCGCCGGGAACAGGGAAGACGTTTCTTGCGTTTTGCATTGCAAACTATCTCATTGAAAGGTTCTACCCTGTTATTGCGGTATCCATGATAGGTTTTCTTGCAAAGCTCAAACAGTTATATTCACTCTCTTCCGGTGAGATGGAGATTGAAGTTTTAAACAATTTTAAAAATGCTGATTTGATAGTTTTAGATGATCTTGGTGCTGAGAGTTCTACTGGCTGGGCTGTGGAGAAGCTGTACATGCTTGTGGATATGCGGTACCGTGATGAAAAACCACTGATTGTAACCACAAACTATGGTCTTGAAGAACTGAAAGAAAAGCTTGGAATTCGCATTTTTGACAGACTTATAGAGATGTGCTGTCCTGTAGAGATTGGAGGCACATCCAGAAGGCTCAAATCTGCTTATCAGAAAGCTCAAGTTGTGAATAAACTTCTGGGAGAGTGATAGACAATATCAAGGCAAACAGGAGAAGAACTTTTTGAAAATTTGTTTTGTGATTTGGAGTGTGGTTTTAATGATTTTAAAACTTGAAGATGTAAAGCGTTGTAAGGAAATGGAGTTTGACGTTACAACTGCAAAAGAGACTGTCTGTCATACATATGACAAAGACATAATCAAAAATTTGTGTGAAACAGCAGAGTATCTTTACAGCAGAGTGCTGGAAACACGGGAATTAAAACTGATTAGAGATATTTTATGTACTATTTCTGTGGAACAGCGCAATTTGAAAGATACACTCAAGAAAGAAGCATCTAAATTGCTAAGAAAAGGTCTGAAAGAAGCAGCAAACTATGCAGATACAATGGCTTTTATTGTGGATTTAAAACTTTGTGAGATTGAAAAATTAATCGCTAAAAATGAAGAAATTCTTTCAAAGGAGCGTGGTGAATAATGCCGTACGTCTATTTCAGGGTAAGCGAGCAGGCAAAATGGGGTGTTGATGAGAATGGTAATTATGCGCCGGTGTATTCAAAAATTAAAATTAACCAGTCTGTTGACACAGCTGAAAAGGTAGAAGCTCTGCGTGAGCTGCTGGCAAATGTCATGCACATTAAAAAAGAATACATCACTGTGATTGACAGAGAAGAATACATGCAGAACGTTGATGACGATGAAGATTTGGGAGATGAGGAGTGTGATGAGTAATGCCGAAACAGATAATAGAAGAGCTTGTGGAGAACCTGATTTATGATGCAGTTGTTGAGTATCGTGAAGAGCTTGAAAACAATCAGGAATGGTGCAGGGCAAAAGAAGAGTTTGAGAGTCTTGTCAGGGAGATAAAGGAAAACATTGATCCTTTGACTTCAACTGTTGACGCTGGTGAGAAAATGCGCAAGCTTATCAATCAACTGCTGGACAGACACATATACCTTATCAATCTTGCTGAACTAAATGCTTACCGGAATGGTTTTCATGATGGTGCGAAGTTGATTTTGATGTTTCTGGGGTGATAGCAGTGAAAAATAATCTGGAGAAAATTTTAAAAAGTATCTCACAAAACCCGCTGGCTCGTGTTTGTGAACATTATGGTGTTATAACCAATGGGCACTTTGCTATTCTTTCGGAAGCTATACCGGATAGTATTAGAAAAAAACTTTGCAGACCGGGTCATCACGTCCCGGCACCTTTTATTAAAAACATCAGGAATAATATTTTAAAAGCAAGGTCAGTGTCTCTCAGAAGGGAATGTATTGTGAGATTTGACCCCACCAGTAGCAAAGATGGTATTGTTTATATGACTTTGAATGAGTCAACTTTTGTAGCATATTCGCAGTTGTATTATGAGTTTATTCTACTTCTTGGCTGTGTTCTGTATCATGATGTTGAGAAAAATTGTGGTTATATTGTTCAAAAGAGTACACGGGAAATTACAGGTTTGCTGATGCCGGTTGTTGTGCCGGTTATAATAGCAAAAGTTGGGGCGAAAAACTACTGCGAACTGAAATAAGAATCGATTCGATGAGGTGTTTAAGATGAGTAAGTACTTGGTATGCTCTGCAGTAATGCTACTAGGCATAGTAATTTGTTTATTCTGTAGCTACTATACTATTTCTTTTCTTGCTAGAGTAGACCAAATGTTTCCGGACGACCAAGAAATTTTAGAACTTACAGGCAAAATTAGACATAGAATGTTAAGTGATATGATTCTTTGCTTTATTGCCTTCATTATTTTTGCAGTTTTAATATTAATTGGCATAATAAATTTTATCATAGGAATAGTTCTTCTGGCAGCATTCATGTGGGGAATAATGAACATTATAGATTCCACTATAATTTGTTATAAAGTCAAGTCAAAACATTTTAAACAAGTTCACGAACGCAAGAACTTTAGGTAATAACTACTGGGGGGATGTTGATATGAGCGAAACAAGGTTTTGCTGTCACTGTGCCGGTGAGTTGAGAAAAGAAAGTACAACAGTTGGACTTGGTTTTTACAACGTACCTATCTGGATAAAAAATGTGAAGGTTGATGTTTGCAGCAACTGCAAAGTACGGCATTTTGATGCTGCTTTATTGGACCTGATTGTAAAGTTAGCCAGAGAACTGCGTCAGACCAGTGATGAGCTGGGACTCAAAATTAAAAATGTTGAGATTGAATTTGAGATGGAAAAGGAGGATAATAAAGATGTTTATAAAAAAGTTGAATGATGATGTTCTGAGAGTTATTGGACAGTTGTACTCAATTGTTGCAGACGATTATGCAGATAAGGCATACAAGGAAGTTAAAGGGATTAAAATTCTTGTCTATAAAGCGGAAGGTGATGCAAATCTGGTAAGAATTGATATCAAGAAAGTAGAAGGCGAAATAAGTGGAGAGAGTTGTCAGGAAACAAAGCAGGGGGAGGTGAGGGAGGAATGAAAGATTTTTGTTTGCCGTATACTGCAGCAAAGGAAAGAAAACAGGAATACTCAAAAAGGATGATGAAGAAAAAGTTTTTAGAAGCATGTCTTCTAAAAAGAAGAATGCGAAGAACTGAAAAGTATAGTTCTTGGAGATGATAAAGATGGAAAGAGTTATCAGGAAACAACTACTGTACAGAACCGGTGTTGAATACGGCGACTATGCCCTGAACCATGTTCTTGGCTGTGCTCACGGTTGCAAATATCCCTGCTATGCTTTTTTGATGAACAAGCGCTTTAGAAGCATTAACTATGATGATTGGGTGAAACCAAAACCGGTAGACAACACGATTGAGCTTTTGGAAAAGGAGTTGCCAAAACTCAAAGGGAAAGTCGGATACATCAACATGTGTTTTGCTACAGACCCTTTTATGTACAATCATCCGGAAATCACAAAATTGTCATGTAATGTAATAGCACTTATCAATTCTTTCGGAATTCCTGTGCGTACATTAACCAAAGGCGTATATACACCGGATGTAGCAAAAGTTACAAACCATCCGGAGAACTGTTTTGGTATAACACTTGTATCACTGTCAGAGGATTTCAGAAGAAAATATGAACCGAACGCAGCACCTGTCAATGAAAGGCTTAGAAGTCTTTTTGCAATGCACAAATGCGGTTTCAAAACGTGGGTCAGTATCGAGCCATACCCCACTCCGGACATCATTGAGCAGGACATAGATGAGTTCCTTGAAAGTATTGGTTTTGTAGACAGGATAGTGTTCGGGCGCTGGAACTATGGCAGGCTCAACTATCCAGAACAAGGGAAATTTTATCATGAAATGGCTTCAAAAGTGATTGAGTTTGGAAAGAAGAAAGGAATAGAAATTGTGATTAAGAAGGAAGTTGTGATTTCCGGGTGAAAGGAAAGGCAGGGTTTTTGTACCCTGCCTTTTTTAGTGGTGATTTAGTATCATCTGTGGAATGATTATAGCCGCAATTATGTCGGCAAAACCCATCAGAAGTGCTGCTATTATGCCGACAGTGTTCCAGCGAAAAGTATTTTTGATGTCGGCAATTTCGTTCCTAATCATAGCAATTTCGTTTCTGACACTGCTAAATTCTCTGGCATTTTCGCTCTTGAGATCAGCTATCTCATTTCGCAGTTCTGCTCTGAGTTCATCGTTATCCCCAACTGTTGCCCACCACCCTTATCCCCCCTTTGCCAACTTTTATTTGGCAAACTACCAGGGCAAAGGGGAGTTTCTATTTTGATTATACCACAGTCACTCCCCTTTTGGAAAAATTAATTTTGTTTTTGCCGAAAACTTCTTCTAAGGCATGTGGTCCAATCTGATACATGCTGTGGTAATATTTGAGCTTCTCGGCAATTTCAGCAGTGTCTTTGTATGAGAATGCTCTTTCTACTGCATCTGCTGGCAGGGTTTGCAGGATATTCTTAATCTCTTCAACTTGAGATAGCAGATATTCTTTGTACTTTTCCAGAAAAACTTCTATTTCTTTCTGTGTGATACTCATTTTTTTTATCCCCTTTCGTTTTTTTGCCAACCTTATTTTGCAAACAACTGCAGGCAAGGCTGCAGCCTTGCCTGAGTAAGTGTTTTATGCCCTACAGTCTTTCATATTTCCTCTTTGCAGCGGAAATAGTAATGTCCGCCTGCATCATATCTTTCCAGAAGCATGTCAAAGAGCACGCTTGTTTTTAAAACTTGTATTATGTCTTCGTTACCGCTCCAGCCCAGAGTGTGGTATCCCCAGACTTTTTTCTTTTCTCCTCTTACTTCTACTTCTTCCACTCCTACAGCATCATAGTGTGTTGCGGTTGGACACCCCTCAATTTATTGAGGGGAGGAAAACCGCTTACCTCCCTTCTTTACAGCTCTTTGTATTTGTATCTCCATGAAGCAAAGCAAATAAACTTACAATCGTCCGGGTTAGCTTGTTGTGTGAACCTTTTACCAGTGTTAATATCATGCAGACTTAGTTTACCGTTCATATGTCCACCAACATAGCAAAGTCCATATTTTGGATGTTTAACATAACTGCCCCTTTTAAAACCAAGTGACCTTGTCCCGCCATACCTCCTGCGAATGCCACCCTTATCGAACTGTAACATATGCAACTGTCTTCGGTGGAAACGCAATGGTATAATGACTAGCAACTCTGTGTTGTCTGGTTGAACATGCCCGCCAGTACACCAGTTGGCTAAACACCATGCATCAACGCAGTGTGACTCAAAAGTTTCTTCTAATTTTTTGCTTGTTTTCTTCAATCCATAGGATTCCCTTAATTGTTTTGTTTCTCTGCCTTCCTTTATATGCACCTTCCCCAACCTGGACAACTCTGCATAAAACCAGTTTTTCCCCGTTTCAAGAGGTGAAAACGATTCATTCCACCGTTTCTGTCCTAGTTTTGTAACAGCCTTAATGTCTTCGACTACAAAGTCAGTTATAGGGAAAATTCTTGTTAACCACTTAACTATTCTCAGTTTCCATTGCCATCGTGCTTTCGTTGACGGAGGTAAGTCTTTATTCTTACGATTGTTAAATCTAACTGGACGTCTACGTGTCTTACGATACCTTCTGGCTCTACGCATGTTACGTCTCGTTTCTACAGCACTTTTTACATGCGTTACGGCATAGGCCTGAATATTAAGATACGTATGTGCTTTTGATTTAACTGAATACCCTTCCATTTTAGAACCAGGGTCAATTCCCAAAGCTACTGGTTGTTTATATCTTGCAGAAGGTTCTATATTGAGCCTCACACAGAAGATTCCCTTGCTCCAGAATGGAGTAGCCTTACCGGACTTAATCCAACGTCTTGCCCGTGACGGTTTTGTAGGCATCAATGGATTGCCATCTTTATCAACTACAGGAACAAACCTCATGTGGTAAACCTCCCTGGCGGAGTGTGTTCAACCCTTCGGTCATGTCCAGCAGGCTTAGCACGGCAAACCGTGCGTGGGATTGAGCGGTTCTCCCGTAGAGCCTGGAGCCAGGGTGGCACTCCAGGGTACTTGGTAGCCCGCTGGACGTAGCGGTTTGGTTACCGCTTGACCTAGTCAACCGTTGCCTTGCTACCGCCATCGCAAGCCCCCGAATTTATTCGGGGGTGGTTGACTGCCATAGTAGTTTTCCTGCAACGCTTCGTAAAAAGCTTCTATTGCCTCTTGCAGATTTTCGCTGTTAACTTTTTTCTTTAGTTTCCTCAAGGACCTCGCCGTTGGATAACCGTCTCTGTTCCACTTGATTATCACTCTGAACACCCCTTCGCTAACCGTATTTAGCAAACTACCACAGGCAGGGGAGTAGACCCTGCCTCAGTAGGCGTACATCTCTACAAACATATCATTGATACTGCCAAGGTCGGTATCGAGTGCTCTTTCTATTGCTTCTATTGCTTGTTTATTCGGCGTGCGTTCAAACTGCTGGGTCAGTTTGTAACATTCAACAAAACCGTCGGGTGTTCTGATAATGCTAAATAATACCCTGTTCCCTTTAAGTTCCAGCATAGTACCATCAAATCTTGCTTCTATAAGTTTGATTATGTCTTTTTCGGGGTATGGTTTGCCTTTGCCATACCCATTTTTGTAGGAATTGCCTTTGCTGAGCTTGCCATTGATTGTTTTCCATACCTGTCCCCAGTTGAGTTTTTGAACAGGGTACTTGGGGTTGAAGAGTTCTTCTAGTGTTGCCAGAAAAGCATCTTTGACTTCTTTCATGTCTTTGACTTCTTTCTCCAGCATATCAGACATGGCAAACCCTCTCCCTTCCTGCAAACTTTTCTTTGCAAACTGCCAGAGAAGGGGAGAGGAGAGACAACTAAAATTTACTCTTCATCTTCAGTTTCCGACACTTTTTTGTAATATAACCTCTCCCTTACATCATCCAAAAAATCCTCAATTTCATCTTTCGTTAACTCTTCTCCACAGTTGGAACAAAATATTCTCACGCCACTTTCAAAAGAAACCGTAAACTCCCTCTTGTTGCATGCCCAACAATTCATATGCAAATTACCCTCCCCTGCCAACTTTTTATTTTGCGAACTTCCAGGGCAGGACATTGTCCTGCCTACTCGTCAAAAACAAGCAATAACTTATCCTCGTAGAATGGCAAGCAATCAGACAGTTTGTTTCTTCCAAATGCTTTACATATTAGGGGTGATAGTTTGGGAATAGATAGTTCATGAGTTTGTTTCTTTGTTTTGTCCCAAAAGTAGGTGTTCAGTAACATGGCATCATTTTCATCGAGTCCTGATAGCGTGGTTTTAATGAAGTTTGCAAGTACTTTTTCGTCCCGTGGGTCTGCCACAAAAGTAAAAGCTGCATAGTCTTCCCATGTGTTCTCGTCTGTTCTGATTGTTATGTCCACGTCTATGCCTTCGGGTAAGAAAGGTCTAATCTTTTCTGCAAGTTTTTCTACGCTTATTAAAACTCTCATGTTGATACCTCCCTGCAAACTTTTCTGGCAAACTTCTAAAAAAACATAAAAACCCTGTGCTGTTTTTAAAAGTGTCTGAACAAACGGCACAGGGCAAACTGTATTATGCAAACTTCTTATAACACCAACCACCAAAAATCTATCATTTTCTTAGTGTTTGGAAATACCAATTCTTCTTCCGGTTGGTACTGGCTCAAAAGTTGTCTTTCCAAAGTTCTTTCTTTCCTGTGTGTGATTTGTTTTACTACTTTCTTTCTACTGGAGTAGAAATATATTTTCGGCTTGCTTAACCCGATTTTCCACCACGGCAGAAATTTTCTCGTTCGGTGAGGCTTGTGTATTATTTTCTGGTGCCTCTGTTCAGCTCTTTTCATCTTTTTCTGCAGGTGTTCTTTCCAGGTTACTTCTTTTATCACGCCAACCACCTTCTTTGCAAACTTCCGAACCACTGGCAGAGCTTATAACCCTGCCAGTAGCTTTTGAATTTTTTGCTTGATTTCTTGTTTTTCCCTGATTATCCCGAGTACCTTGTTCTGGACTGCTGTGGTATTTTCTGTGTAGCAGATTGACGCTACATTTTCGTGCATTTCTGCAACTATGATGTACTTTGTTGTTAGAAGTTTCTGCGGGTACTTTTCAAAAACTTTCCATATTTGCAGTTCAAAGAACTCAAATCCATCCACTTCTTCGATTTTACTATTCTGGTGTACAAGGTACGTTTTTTGTTGACGTTCAAAATCGTACGTCCATATTGTCCCACCGAGTGGCCAGTTGTCCTGTACCGGTTGTGCCCAGTAGGCAAGATCATATATCAGGTCTTCTGCTTCATATATCGCTATAACCGGCAGTTCCTCTTTTTCAAAGTAGTCAATAAATTTCCTAATTTCTTCGCTAATTTCTTCTTTTGTAACAGGACGTTTGTGAATAAGAGTATTCATTTTTATATCACCCCTGCAAACTGTATTTGGCAAACTGCCAAATGGGAGATAATACTACTTCCGGGGGTATACCAGCTTTCCCTGGCAATCGTACACATAAACTGCTATAACGTCAACATGTTCCTTAAGTTCAGGAAATCTTATAGCTGTTTCCAGGTCGTCGTAGGTTCCCGCCTGAATTGGACCGTAGTACCCATCGGAAGTGTACCCCACGACAATTGTTTCGTACATCTTCATCATCCTCCTGCAAACTTTTTTCGGCAAACTGCCAAGAGGGAGGAAGACTATCTCACAGGACGAAGCACACCGTAGTATACTGTCTGTCCCTGCTCGTTGACAATGCGGTAACCGATGTAACTGCCAGGAACATAAGAACATCTCTCAACTAGCTCTACTGGCTCGACGTTCCAATTCTCAGGAATTCTCCAGTGTCTTCTAATCCACTCAATCCTGCGGGAGTCCTCCTCAGTTCTTCTCGAACTCGTATGGATAACCCCTGTGCATTTTTCTCTCTCCCCTTCTGCAAACTTTATTTTGCCAACTTCCATGGCAAGGGTTTAAACCCTTGCCAGCCGCAGTAGCAAACGTCTAAAAATGTTTGCCCTGCGTGCAGGCGCGGGCAGAGCGAGTCTGGTTCCTTGTAGCTTTTCCTTGAATTCATCAAAAAAGTGTTTGTTTAGCTTCTTTTTTTCCGTTTTAATTATTCTTTCTATGCTGTCTATGGGAGTAATGACATAGGTAGGTGCTTTGTCAAGGTAATAGTCTTCATCTTCATCAAGCCACCTTTTTTGTTCGTATTTCTGTACGATTGCAATAATATTTTTGATTGTTTCATCTGGCAGAAGCGCAATTACTGTGACTATATCATCATAATCCACTCTTGGTACACTCAGACCAAGATCCATCAGCCTTTTTGCGTAAGTATACGCGTAGTCTTCAAGTTCCTTTACATGACCGTTAGAGAAGACAATAAATGTTGTCTTACGGTAATAAGGGGCTACTGGGGATACTGCCCTGTAAATTTTCTTGCCATCATCTAGTTTCGCTCTGCCCTTTCTGCAGTACATCTTATAAAGTGTATTTACATCCATGACAAACTAACCTCCCTGCAAACTTTGATTTGCAAACTACCAGCTGTGGGGGCAATAAAAACGAAAAGCCCTGAGAAGGAAGTTTCTACTTCCTAACTCAGGGCTAACTTTCATTGGCAAACTTTGATATTTGCTTTCTGTTTTTATTATACCACAAAAACTTTTGTTTGCAACAACTTTTTGCTACTGGGCAGGAAAGTTGCTCTGGGCTTTCGAGCAGGCTTTTTCTTGGCCTCACCGTTGCAAAAGTCCAAAACCTGCTTTGTGATTGCCTTCTAACTTTAAACGAACATTTGTTCGTTATTGTCAATTTCCCCTTTGAAAATTATGTTTTTCCTTTCCGAGCTGCTGCGGTCGGCTGGCTCAAAAGCCCGGATCGGCATCTTCATGAGCTTGAGACCTTGTATTGATCTGGGCTTTTTGAAAACACCCGGTTCTTGAAATTGGAGTTTAGAGTTCAGCATATACACCCCACAAAAAATACCCATGAAAGCAGTTGCTTTTGCCCTACATTGAACAATTTTTGCATTAGGAGTTATTCTACATCCTCAGGTGGTTCATCTACTTCCCTCTCTGCTCTCAGCCATTTTTTGAATTCCGCTCTGCGTACTGCCTCTTCCCATTCAATTCTAAAAAGTTCTTTTCTCAACCGCTCTGTGAACTCCTGCACGCTTGTCTCATCCTTCACATTAACGTTTTGTCCCAGTTCTCTTGCCATATGCAGCAGTATTAGTTTTCCAAGGTATCTCAGGACCACACAACCTATGAATGTGTCAACTGACATTCCCCTGAGGTTTTCGTACCACTTCTGGAGCACACCATCGTACTTTGCGTCCAGCAGAGCTTTCCTGAACAGGTCTTTCCCACCCAGTTTCCCTTTTGTCACGGCTGCTGTTTCCGAGGCACACGTGTAGAGTGGCGTACAAAAAGCACATTCGCAGTCGTACAGCGACAACAGTGCTGAAAGCAGAGAAGAACCTGAATACTCATGGAGAAGGATGCTTAAAATATCTCCCACACAAAATCTTTCGTCTATATTCGATTCCATGTGCTTGTCTGGAAGCTTTCTTATCATTTTCTCGACTTCTCTGCTCTTCACTGCTGTTGCCCACCTCCTGCAAGGTAGTAACCGTACTTTCTCATGTACATGAAAAAGTCGCTAAATGCTTTTTGTTCATCTTCATAGACAACTCTGTCGGGGAATAGTCTTAATACTTCTCCGCCTGTCTTCCTTGCCAGCTCAAAAGCAGTATCGTGTACTTTTCTCCATACATCACGCACTACATAGCACACAAGCAGTTTTATGAACGCTTCAACTATCTCTCCTCTGCTGTACAGCAACTCAATGAGTTTTTCATCATCTTCAAGAGTTTTTTCAACAACCATTTCCGCAATCCTGTCCGAGTACCCTAGCAGTCCCAGTCTTGCCTCAAAAGTTTTGCACTCTTTTTCATCAAATTTCATGCTAAATGCTTTCAAGTACTGTTCGTAAAATTGTTTGTCATCTTTTATGTCTTCTGTGAAAGTACTATACACTGCCCTGTCAATTTCGGTCAGTCCCTGCATTTCACCAACGCACCTGTCCCAGAAATCTTTCACGTTCACTCCTATCCCCCCTTCTAAAATACCCATGAAAGCGGTTGCTTTTGACTTACATTGAACAATTTTTGCATGAAAGGTATTTTTATATTACCTGAATATTTGCAATGCGATTTTTGAGCCTTTATTTGTTTTGCAAATTTGCAACTGTCAAAAACCCTTGATTTTGCTGCGTTTCTGGCTTTTTGTGTTTCCTGTCCGGGCTTTTGAGTTGACCTGCCCCAGACTACACAGGCAAAAAACTGCTTTTCATGTGCTTGGCTTTTTGATAGCGAACAAATGTTGACCTTTCTCTGGAACTGTTCCAAACATGAAGTTATGAATCTTCTGGCAGGGGATGGCTGCATGAAAAGCCCGGCTGACTAAATGTCAAATTCAAAATTCTCCACTGTACAGCCATCTTTGGTGCATATAAACATAGGTCCTATTTCGCCACGCAGATATTGAATTCGCATCTTCAGTTTAATTGTGACATTGTACACTTCGCAGTTCAGAAAGTCTTTGCAGTTCGGTTTCTTTTTGTTGATCGGGATGTCATTGTTCAGATAATCACATTTCAAACATTGTCTTCTTCGCAGCTCATCCAAGAAAATCATCTCCATATTTTTAACATAAATTTTTGTTTCCCTCTTAAGTTTTTCTCAAAAAAATCTTTAACTTTTTGTTAAATTTAATTTCCAGTTTTTTGGGCTTATAACCGTATACGTTTGAGCAGAGCGTATGATTTTTTGATACGTATTCCCCAGAGCGAATACCCCCCATCAGAATGCTCCCTGCAGTAGTAGGTGCAGCAGAAATTATTAATAATTAGAAAAATTTTTTATGGAGGTTTTCTGCGATGATAAAGAATTTTGATTTTGACGAAAAGAATTTTAAGAACAACACAGAAAACATCAAGAAGTATCTTGAAAAACTGATTGAATTGCATAACAAAGAACAGGAGTTCTTGGTAAAAACTTCGGACTGCTACACGGCAGACAAAATACTTGTGGTCAGGGTCGTAGAGATCCACATGAAAAAGAATCCGATTATCTTCTGCAGGGGTAGGAGCACGCATCCTAACTCGCAGGAGCGGCCCTGCACCCTTCATGTGACTGACATAAAGGCCATGACGTATGATGAAACAAGGAAGAAGTGGCTTCTTGAGTTGAAGAATTAAAGCTAATGCCGTTTCATTTCCCGACAGTTTTGGGAAATAAAAAAGGGCAGGTTTTTTATAACCTGCCTGTTTTGTTTTTTTGTTGTTGTCCTTCCGCTTCCCTTTGGCACTCAGCCAAACAAAAGTTAACAGAAAAGGGGCTGGAAATATTTTTTTAGGAAGCAGAAGAACTGTTGAAGAGAAGTTAGTTAGCATGTTTATTATTATACTACCATTTTGGATTTTGCTACATGAATTTTTTCTACTTCACCATTATTGCTTTGCCCAGCCGTCTGCGAATATCTTTCTCCAGTTGCCCCTTGTTCTTTTTCAATAAACATTCTGCAAAAATGGAAAAGCAGCTATAATACATCTCTTCTGTTTGCCTTTTGTCAAGCAGTGCGGTTATCCCGTGCACCTGAACAAATATGTTGACTATGTCTTCTCTTACAGCGCTTTGCGCTGTTTTCTTTGATGCAACAAATAGTATCACATTGCCGTCTTTTGCTGCCTGTTTGATTGCCTCTTTTATATTGTCGGCGGATTCTGTTTTGATTGCATTGTCGCTTCTGTCATAATAAGCATAAGCATACTTCTCCCTGCCAAAATATGCGTCCCATAATGTCTCTGCAACAATGCTTATTATATCCGTCTCATCCGCCCATGAAGTTGCATCATAAATTCCTATTCCCCTTGCCATTTCAATTCCCCCTTAATCTTGCTAAAAACAAAAAAACCCTCAGTGTTTTAACAAACACCAAGGGTATACTTTCTTTAGCAATATTCTTTTTCCTGCAATTATATTATACCACTTTATCTGTTCTTTTATCAACTTTTTGTTCTGTTACTTATCTTGTATTCGTCTACAATAAAGAAGCGGAAAAATAAAAATTCAAGGTTCGCTTTCCTCTTTCACCAAAAACAACAGAAGGTGCAATGGTTACAATGTCTGCATATAGAACAGAAAAGTCGGTTACTGGTACAATGATAATATCAAGTTGTGATTTATTCTTGATATACGCTCGTACTCTGTTTCTCAGTTTTTGGACGAGTGTTAAATTATTCAAATCGAGAGTTGTTACAAACACCCTTGTTCGTTCGGGAAACAGGTACTGCTCAAACACGTGCACTCTTTCATATTCGTTGTATTTCTCATCATGGTATATGATTATTGTATCATCCTGGATTTTTTCCGGAAGACCAACTATAAGCCGGCAGTAAGAGGGAACCAATGTTTTCACCGCCTTTTCTGTTTTTCCAAGTACAAATCTTAAATACTCTTCAGTGTAAAGTTTTCAGGAGATACTACTTGTGGTTTTAGTCTGCTCAAATTTTGATATTTCTTAAATTTGAAAAAGGCAGGTTCCCATTTCCCTGCCCCTAGTCTGCAATTACAGCTCGCTTTAACATTTTGCCTGCCTTGAAAACAGGTACCTTTGTTGCCGGGATGATGATTTCTTCTTTTGTCTGCGGATTTCGACCTTTTCGTTCTGCTCGTTGCCTTACTTCAAATGACCCAAATCCTACAAGCTGGATCTTCTCGCCTTTGGAAAGAGCTTCTTGAATACTCTCAATTAGTGCGTTCAGTGCTTTCTCGCTGTCCTTCTTTGTGAGACCGCTCTTCTGGGACATTGCTTTGATAAGTTCTTCCTTGGACATTGATTATACACCCCCATCATTTGTTTTTATTTCAACAGGCGTGTTCGCCTGTTGCTCGTTAATAACAAACAGTGCTATTATCTTGACCTGGTCAACCAAACTGTGCAAAATTGCACAAGTTTGGTGGCTGGGGTATTTGTAGTCCGCCTTTCAGGCTTTCCCAGCCCCAGCAGGCGGTATTTGGGAAAGCCATAGCCCCTGTCCCAATAAACAGGAACTTGCGCCCTTTTAAGTGGGTCTCCCCACTTGTCCTGAAATCAAAAGCGATTTCAAGACAGACATATCACGCAGGACTCTGTCAGGGGAGAGTGGCGTTACCACCGCCTTGTACTCAACAAATTTTCTTTTGTGTTTTATCATTGTTACTTTTGTGAAATTTGTAAAAGTAATACATACTCAACACAAAACCAACAATACCTATGAATGCAAGGAAGAAACTAAAAGCCCGTACAGTGAGATAATACAGATTGTTATCTATACCACGCAGTAGAACAAGCATAACGAATATAGGTATTGATAGGAGTACACCAACAACCCAAACCAGAAATACATTCTTCACATTTATCCCCTCCTCTTTTTGCCCTTTTCGATAAACTTACCTTATGTTGTTTTTTACTTGTTGCTGACGTTTTTCTGCTACTATATCAAGTGTAAGCGTGAAAATGAATATTATGCTAAGCACTACAACCAGAGGCAAAGTTATATTAAGTTTGCATAACTCAGGGTTATATAGAAAAGACAGAGCAATGAAGATAAGAGGCGGTATTTCAATTGTGTAAAAGAGAAACAGCGTGCTCGTGTCTACTGGAAGTATAACCCTGACTATACCATCAATGAGTGCTATTATCCCAATTATTATTACCGTCAGTATCATCAGTTTTGGGTTCCTGTTGTATATATTTATAATCGCGCCCTTTTGAGATAGCATCGTTACTAAAATGCTGCAGCCGAGGAACACCTTTATCAAAATACTAATAATCCTTTTTTTCACCCTAATCACCTCCCTGCTCTAAAGCAAATACAACCGCTATTGATTATTTTCTTGAACAGGCATGATTGTCTGTTATCTCTTATTCCCAAGTAAATTATACATTTCTATTTAAAGTTATACCACGCTTTTAAAAAATTTCCCCCAGCTTTTTAAAAAACTCACAAAGACTTTGCTATGTCCTGCCACACCTGTTCTTTTCGCCATGCCTTCCATTCGGTGTCCCTTTTGCTTCTGGGCAAGCAATATCTCTCCTTCCAGTAACTTGCAAGGTCAGAAAACGGATAGTCGAAGTATTCGGGTTCAGTTGTATCAGGTGCTTTGACGTACTCCTGCAGGTTTTTAATCAGTGGAAACACGTATACTTCTCTCTGCACACCGTGGGTTACAAGTTCAACTTCAATCCCTTCTAATTTTAGCTGTCTTGCCAGTGCCTTTGCAAGTCGAAACTTGTAGTTTGGTCCGTTTCCGTAGCCACTTTTAACTTTCACACCCTTACTTTGCAGGTATTCTCTTGCTTTCTCGCACAGACTGCCGGTCAGGAACAGTGTACCCTGTCCTTCTGTGTACCCCACAGGTATGCAGATGAGATTGTCTTTGTATTTGACTCTATTATAGATGGAACTTCTGCCGTATGCTGATGTTGTGGTTAGCATGACGAGGTCTCCATCAATGTTGTTACCTTCTATCTCTGTTGTTTTGCCTTCATACTTTTTGCGATAAACCTCTCTAATTTCGTTTGAAACTGCTGCAAGGACCATGAGTTTGCCACCCAGCAGGAAATTATATGGCGGCAGGGCTCCCAGTGTGTATATGTCCATTGTGCGATTCAGTACTTTCAACTTTTCAGGTCCTTTTGAAAGTCCCAGGTATTCGTTTCTGGCTTTAAGCCCCAGTACTGGCGACTGTAACCCAAGTATGCCTATTAGTTTGCCGTTGAAATTATCAAACACCAGAAATTTTAGCCTTCTGCCGTACCCCTCTGTGTATGGCAAGCTCCAGGTAAATCGAGCTGTTTTGAATATGCTGTTCTGTGCATCGTTCTCTACTGGGATGAGCACAGGGTCTATTTTCTCAGGTTCTACTTCCCAACCGTCTGCGAAAAACATGTTTATTATCTTTTGTCCTTCGCTGAAAAGAAAATCTCTGTGCTTTTTGATTTCCTCGCATCTGGGGAGTTTATGAAGTTTTCTCATACTCTCTTTATCTGTTACATTTAAACACTTTTGAAACTTCTCAATCTCCTGGATAATCTCTTGCTTGAGAACTTCTGTATACTCAGCAAAGCAAAGTTGATATACTGCCATGCTCATCTGTAGTTTCTCCTTCTCTGGTTGCTATTATTGTTATACCACGCTTTCTCGTTTTTCCACCCCAAAAAAAACAAAAAGCTCTGGCTTTTGAGACCAGAGCTTTAATTTTCCCTGCTATGGATTACCAAAAATGTTTTCTGGTTTTTGCATGCAACAGTTCCGTCTGTACCTGCTAAAAACATTAGTATCTCACCTGTTATCATCGACTGAACATGCCCCGTCAGCCAGGTTTCATATCTGTATTTTGGTTTTTGAAACTTTTCTATAGTTACTGGAAAAGGTTTGATAAGTACTCCTTTACTGCCAGCCGGAAGTTTTTTTAACATTCTTAAAACTCTGTTTGTAAATCTGTCATCTTTCAATGTTTTTTCTGCCAAATGCAAATAATCGTCAATACTCTCAAACAAAATCTTTCGTGCCATGTTTACATCACTCCCTGTTAAAGTCTACAAAAACAAAAAGCTCTGGCTTTAAAAACCAGAGCTTTTGTTTTTACATTTCTGTAGATACATTTTTCTTGCATTTTACCCGACTACTGGATATATTATATCACTCTATGTCTTCTTTTGCAAGCTATTTTGATTTTGATAAGCAAAATCTGTGCTTTCGTTACAAAATCATCTACTTTCTTCTGCCATGCCGGTCTCTTGTCATACCTGTCCAGTAGTTCCCTTGCCGGTATGAGTTTCGTCTGCAATGTTATATCACCCCCCTTATCTCAATATTCGCTGTATCGTACCAAAAATCCTTCTCTTCTCAAGATCAATGCTCTGAATCTGCACCACCACTCTCGTCCCAATAGTTGGTATTTCCCTTGCATTTGAATACGGCGGACACAGGCACTGTTTACCATCATCCAGCCTGACTAAAAAACCAAAAGGAGCAATAGCGTCTACTGGGGCAACAAGTACTTGTCCTACCTGTACCGACGGTGGTGTGTCCCATGGGTTCGGGTATGCCTGCTTTACGCTTATTTTCGGTGGGTCTTTGCTTATCACCTTTGCCTTGACTCTGTCTGCTATCTTGAAATGTCTTCTCAAATCATTTGTGTAATTCCACAGCATTTCTTCTGCCGGTAGAGCAAATTCATAGCCTAACACTTCTATGAATGCATTTCTCGGCGTTACCCCTGTTACCCTGCCTTCAACAATATCACCTTCCTTTATTTTCTCCTGCCAGATTTTTCTTCGCTTCTCCATCGCTTTTACCCTTGAAATGTAAAATCTGCCATTCTCCTGGGCTACCACCACAAACTCAATTAGAGCACCGAGCAATGCATCTGCTTTGTTCTTTACCTGCTCCTGCAGTCCAAGTTCTGCCTCGTTACAGTACAGTCTCAGTCCTTTCCATTTCACAACCGCATACCATTTGCCGTTTTGCTGCTCTTTTGTTATCACTTCCCCCAGTAGAATCCTTCCTGTTTTTAAAGCCTGCTGAAGTTCATAAATTCTTTTGTCTGTTTTTATTTGCGTGCTTTGCATTTTACTTCTCTCCCTTCCTGCAAACTTGTTTACTTATATTGTCAATAATCCACTTTCTCCGTTCCAGTTTTTGCGTATCCCTATTTTGAGCACTGGATACGCTTCTCTTATCCGTCTTGCCATGTCTGTTACTTTTGTCAGTTCAGGTGACTTGAATTTACCAACTGCTTGCCCCTTGTATAGTCGTAGCGTCCAGTATAAGTTCGGATTAGCGCAGGATTTCAAAAACTTCGCTATTTCTATCAGTTCGCTTTCTTCTGTGTCATCGAATATTATCGTGCGCACTTCGACTGGAATATCGTACCACGATACCAGGCTTATACTCATCAGTGTATTGTTCAGGTATTTATTGCTTTTGTTCCCTGTCCCGGTAATTCTTCTGAACCTGTCTGGCCTTATGCTTTTTAAATCAATTGCCCAGAAATCTGTGTAGTCTATCAACTGCTGAACAAACTCCGGGTCTGACCCGTTGTGTGCTATACTGACCATACCCCCTTTCCTCTTCACATACTTTGCTATTGCCTTTGCAACTCCACCAAAACAGCACGGGTCACCGCCAGAAAGTCTTATTACATAGCCATGCATTAAATGTTCCTTAACTTTTTCTGCTATCTCACCTGTTTCGACCCATATACTGTCTTTGATATAGTTCCCTTCCTTTCTGTACCCATTTCTCTTGCAGTACGGACATGAATAGTTGCAGGCACCGAAAGACAGTATCTTCATCGGCAGTGGTGTAGTGGTATATCCTGTCTTCTCTAAAAAATGTGCATACCTTACTTCTTCAAATACTTCGCCCTTGTATGGTAGTACCGGGATCTTCAAGTAGTTCACCTCCCCCTGAAAAAAATAGGTCCTGAAGTTCTTTGACTTCAGGACCTATAGCAATTCTTCATCGTCTGCTGCTGATGCACCGGTTGTTGCCCCTCCAGTAGCACAGTCAGCGTTGTCTACTGGTGGTGTCGTTGAAGCAGTTTGTGGCTGGGCAGCTATTGCCTGTGTCTGGACTGTTCCCGCAGCAGGATGTAGTGTTGCTGTATTGCCTGGCTGGGCTGGCTGCACTCCATTATAGCAATTCATCTTCTCCTGTTTCCTGTTGTTTGTTCCCTTCTGAACTATCTGCACTATTCTCTGGTGGTGTTGTAAATGTAGTTTGTGACTGGTCAGTGTTTATCTGTGATTGTGCTCCTGCGTCGCAAACTTGCCCTGCAGTTGTGTTTCCAGTAACTTCTGCTGCCCACGGTCTCAAATAGTCTTTTATTGCCCGGATGGTTAATTGTTTACTCTCCTTCAATTCGCTTATGTCAACTTTCTCTACTATCAACGGTTTGTGTCCCCTTACCATCACTATCGCTTTCTCGTTCTCAAATCTCAGCACTTCATCCTGTGTCAAAAGTTGTCTTTTACCAACTGACTGTGTTATTCGTTCTATCTCTGTCAGGCCTTCCAGTCCGCCCTGCCTTGATACCGACCGTGTGTGTATTGATTTCGTGCCAAGCAGTTCCGATACATACTCCGCCGTCTTCAAATCGTTCGCCCCCAAAAAATACTTCGTGTCACAACATCCTATTATGTTTTCCCAGTCCAGCGGGTATATCTTCTCAAGCTGCCCTAAACTCTGAAAGATAATACTGCAGTGCAGTCTCCTGGAACGAATCGTCGCTATCTTCTCCTGAAAATCCGGTATCTCACCAATGTTCGGAAACTCGTCTAGCAGGAAGTACACTTCCCTTGCTCTTATCTCTGGATCTGTTGTTGTATCGTGCAGGTTCACAAGCTTGATAAACAGGAAACTGAAAAACAGTGAGCTCAAGAAACTGAACGCTCTATGTGTGTCGCTTATGATACAAAAGTACGCTACCTTCCTTTTCTTTGGTGCTTCTAAATCTATGTCACTCACTTCTGTCATTTTCTGGACAAGCCTGTTCTGGAATACCTGCAGTCTTGTGCCAAGTCCTATGATAACACCAGTTCTTACCTGTTCACTTGCCTGTGCAAATATATTGTATGCCATCTTTGACGCACGGTCGTTCGGTATACTCATAAACATGCTCTGCAGCCCTGCCATGTTCGTCGTCGCTAAAAGCCTGTACAACTCCCCTAAATTCTGTTCCTGCGCCGGTCTCGTCTCCTTAATGTACAGCACCAGCGCCTTGAGCAGGTTCAGCTCCGCCCTGTCCCAGAACGGGTCGCCACCTGCCTTTCTCATCCCTGCCTGTGTGTTTCGTATTACAACATCCGCAAACACTGTTGCGTCCATGTCGTCAGCTACTGCGTCCAGCGGATTCCACCTGTCCGAACATTCGATGTTGACAAGGTTCAATGCCTTCACATCGTACCCCTGCTGTTCAAGCCACACTGCCATGTCTTCAAACAATTCCCCTTTCGGGTCGGTGATTATCATGCTCTGTCCCATCTTCGCTATCTGGATAATATTCGGTCTTGCAAACGTCCTTGACTTCCCTGTTCCCGGTGCTCCAAAGATTGCTATGTGCTTGTTGTATTTCGTGTCTGCTGGCAGCACTACCCTCTGTCCATTTACCTTGCCCAGCAGTATTCCTTTTTGCTCGCTGCCAAACCTGAATACCTTCTTCGCTTCCTTTATCTTCATCCAGTCCGCTGTTCCGTACGTCCCACGCTCATCTGCTGGTACTTCCTTGCCAAAATGTATCTTCAACTCGTCTCTGTAAGCAAATATGAATACTCCTGCTACCACCAGTAGGACAGTAGCAACACCAAGCCAGACCTTTAAAACTGCTGGACTGTGAAATACATTGCCCAGCGCTGCTACCGGGTCGGTCTGTATCACTATCTTTGGACTCTTCCCTGCCATGAGCTGTTCCCATGCGTCCTGTGATATTGCACCGCTGAACATCCCTATCAAATACGCCATCATCAAATAGTAAATCACCAGTATCGCTACAATCCCAAACGCTTTCTTCATCCTATCAACCCCCCCCTATACTTGCATCTCGCCAAATCTTGTTTGGCTGCCGGGTTGGCTACTGGGTGTCGATTCATACCTGACTATGTTCAAAAACTCCTGCAGTGTGATTGTTCTCAAATTCGCCTGTATCCCTTCAAACCGCCACTCCTGACCTTTTAAACACAGTATCTCTGCTCTGTATGGACTCGATTTCAATACGTTCTCTACTGCGTTCTTCCCTATCATCTCACCATCTATCCCAATATATACTAGCTTTCCGCCTGCTTCAAAATCAAACAGTCTATTTCTACTGGGAAATGCATTGCTGTAAACTGCTGTTGCTATCCTGTGCTTCCATTCCGGTATCCCTATTATCACGTCCATTATCTGCAGTCCCGATTCGCTCAACGGCAGTGTGTGCAATGCCTGCACCCTTAATCTTGTGCTGTATTTTGTCACTACCTGCAAAAAGTCTTTTAGTTTCTCACCTTCGCATAAAATAACAAACCTGTGTATATCGTGCTCGACCAGTTCGTCTATGTCGTCTATCATCTCAGATAATACTTTCATGCTCGCTTTCTGTGATACCTTGAATATCGCATAGCCTTTCGCCACCCCAAGCACCTTATTCTTGTCGCTTATCTCCTTCTTCCCCTGCTGTTCACGCTGTTTTCTCGATTCACTCTTTAAATCCCAGCAGGTTGTAAAATGCGGATAAATGTAAGGTCTGTTACCTACTCTCAATACGTTCTCCCATCTGTACAGAACTTCTTTGCTCGTCGGATTGCTCAATGGTTCAAACCATATCATGTATTCCAAATTCACATATTCTATACCACCCTTGTCAAGTGTTAAATACCTGCCACCCACTTTCTTCAATATCTCTCCGTCAATCAATTTCTTCACCCGTCTATAATATGCCCATTCATTTTGGTATATCTCTTTCGCCACACTGTATGGTACCATCTTGAATTTTATTATCTTCTCTATCAATTTGTTGTCTCTTTCTGTTATTTCTACCACTTACAATCACCCCCTGTGTTTCAATACCGTCGACACTCTACTGGCAATTATATTGCTACTGGCACTTTATGGCATTACCAGCCTGTTGCCCTTCCTTTACATCCGCATCCCTGCCTTTCACTCTGTAGCAGAATTTAAAAAACTACTTCCGCAGGGAAAACACAATGTTTTCCCTGCCCAGTCCTTTCTTCCTTTTCGAACCTAACCGTTCAGGATAGGATACAACTGAGTCTCAAGTATCAAATTCGCTATCCATGTTCGCTATCAACATGCTTTACTTCTGTTATTGTTTATCTTTGATACAAGTTTGGATAATGTCTTTGACTCTCCAAATTTACAACTTGTTGTATCCTATCTCTTGAATTACTGCTATTATCTTACTGGTAATGTATTGTCTACTATTATCTTTGCTGCTATTCTTTTACTGGTATTTTGTTTGTGATTTTTATATCAGGTTTTGCTGTTATGACTTTATGGATGTTATCAGGATGCGCTACTTTTATTAGTGTTTTGCAATACATATTGTCTATGGGGTAACCGAAGCAGCTGAAGGACATATGGTACATTGTATCATCAGGAATGATACCAGCTATAACAAGTGCATTTATCAATGTTTTCAGCATTCGGTTATCTGTGTCGGCTCTGATTGAAACGCTGTGTGGTACATAAAATTCAAAGACTATATGAGCTTTTTCGAAGTATGGTTTTTCTGGCAGTTTAGACAGGGCGTTATATATCATTTCTTTCCATTTCAGTGTATCTGACTGAGTAGCGACTTTGTAGACAGGTGGGACGTCGTAGATTAAGATTGTTAAGATGTCGTCTTCGTATTTTGCTTCGGTTATGTCCGATAAAAAGGTAGTGTCAATTTTGTAATTGTGGATATCTTCGATGATGCTTGCATAGAATTTGACTTTATACTGAAGTGCAAACAGGCTTTCACGTATCTGGTAGATAGAAAATTCAAGTTCTTTTGTCCATTTTGTGAGGTGTTCAATAAGTGGTATGAAATCGTTCGGAATATTACTCATCTTGATTTCTCTCCTTTCTGCAGTTTTTCTACAAAAAAAATAAGGCAGGGTTTAAGCCCTGCCTTATACTATGAGAAGGCGTTGAGGAATGACTTTACAACCTTTTTATTCTTTGCAAGGTTGTTTTCTTTTTGATTTTCACTACTGGAAGGCAGATTAACAGGTATTGTGTTCAGTTTAATACTACCTGATACGACTGCTTTGGTTGCGTAGTACAGCTCAAGTGCGTCGAGAATGACTCTGGTCTTGTTTTCTTCCTGCCAGATAGGATGTTTTTCATCGATTTTAACTGACAGAGTCTTTTTCATTCCAGACTCACCTTTTCGTAATACTGTTTTAGAGCTTTTGTTACCTTAGTTAGAGACACCTTGTATTGCTATTTTGTATTACTGGAAGTAAAAAATCGAATAAAAAATTCATAGTAGTAATACAAAGCAGGCATTTGACATTCATCCATTTCAGTTATATCAAAGTTTACAGTGGTATTACTCATCAAGTATACTGAGCAGATTCAAAAATCCTTTTGCGTTTGCGAACTGTGCATTGTAGATGACCTGGACATTTTCAAACTCTTTCTGCAGAACAGCTGCGATATTGAAAGCGCCACCACCTGCCACGAATACACCATCAAATGTGTCAAAGCCACGTTGTAATTTTCTTGAAATAGACTGGACAATGTCATTTGCTATAGTGTTGAAGACTTCTTTCTTTTGTTCTTCGATGTTTATTTTTCTGCCACGTACGGATATCTGCGAACGCTCATGAATATCGAGCAGAAGATTTGTATCGTAACTGACTCCATATTTTCGTTCGAGGATTATGCTGAGCTTTTCAATAGCCATTGACATACCTTTGTCAAGTGTAAAGCACAGTTCGAGAAGTGGATTGATGTTGTTTTCATTCACTTCTACAACTATGACATCAGTAGTTCTAAAACCTATGTCCAGAACGCAATAAATTCCTTTTTCAATATTAGAGTCGATAGAAAACAAGGCACCAACACCCTGTGGGAAAACTTCGCACCTTGTTATGTGGTATGTGTGTGCCACGTTGTTGCTGTCAACAATTATCTCTTCTGCGAACTCAAAATAGTCTCTGACTTTCTCTTTAAGTTTTGGGTATAACATAAGTGGCAGACCAAGACCAAGTTCGATTTCTCTGTCGCTATCAAGAGCCATAAGTGCTGTTAGAACGAGTAACTTGGAAAACTCTGATACAAATCTGTCGTCTGAGAAACTTGTTTCTGTTATCATGCAATGAGTAGCTGCTTTTCCTACTGCGTAAGTCTGGTTCATATAAGTTATGAAGTATTCACTGGTTGGTTTAAGTCCTATATCGGTTAGAAAAGTTTTTGCTACTGCGGATGGGAAAATCACTTCTTTTCCTTTTTCATTTACTGCCTTTGTAAAACCAAACCCAACATCAACGGCACATTTCATAGTTATCTTACCCCCTTTTAAATTTTTGCTGCCGATAAAATAAAAAAGCCTGTGAGAATGAAACTTTTCTCACAGGCAAAAATTTTTCTGTGTTCGGTTTTTTGTTCGCATTTTATTCTGGTATACTGAAATTATGCAGTTAGCCAAAATAAAGTTTGCGCTCAAAGAAGTTTGCAAACATCTGGGGGTGTTCTCCTCCCCCGTGAGTATAACAAGCCCTGATTAGAAATCATAATCAGGGCTTTTGTTGTTTATCTGAACTTTCTTTAAAAATCCTTTTTTAATCACTCTTTGTTTTATCTCTTCCCATTCCTGTTTTGTAATCAGGCAATCATGGACAGGTACCATGAAGGTTATGAGTTTGTTGTCAATCCAGTCAGCATATGCAACTCCGTTACAACTTCTCACAACTGACAGGAACGTTTCTTTGTCAAGTCTTAAGTTTTTAAACCCGACATCCCTGAAGTAGTATTGAATATCTTTCATCAGCCTATCGGTAAACCACACTTCGAGATTAATGTTTTTGTCGTTGTACTCAAGGTACAGAACAGCAAGCGGATCCATTGCAACAAGGTACCTATCAATAAAATCCCACAATGAGCGGTTTAAAAGCTGATTGTAATGCCGTGTGCAGAACCACGCTGGTGTTTTTGAAAGTCTGTAGTATGCTTTCTCCCCGCAGACTGAACAACGCATATTGTCAGACACTTCATATTCGATTCTCTCTCTTTTTGAGTCGTTTTTGGGATAAAGCAAGGCAACTCTTGCTCTATCGAATATATCGGTCATAACGCATACTCCCCCAATCTTTGCAGGATTTCTTTCCATTCTTTTTCGGTGATGATATACTCATCATTGGACTCGTCCAAAAGGTAGGCAAATATTTTGTCGTTTACAATATTAGCGTAGGCAATTCTGTCGTGTGCTCTCAGCATTGAGAGAAATACTTCCACATCCAGAGATTCGCTACTATCTAACAGTCCCAGGGACCTTAAGTAGTCTTCAGTTTCGTGGACAATATCAACTGTACCAAGGTATGACACTTTTACTTTTTTATCTTCTCCGAAAACCACCGGGATTTCTTGCACTTTAGGGTTATCAAGCACATTTTCAATGGCATAGCAAAAGGTATTTGTTCTGATAAATTCAAAGTGTTTTTGACAGAGGTAAATTTTTTCTTCTGTGTCTTCATATACGACCATGTACTTAGCGTCTTCAATGCATTCCGGTTCAGAGCATAGTTCTCTTATGTTGTCAGGCAGTTTGGCTACTTTGGAGTAGCACTCACCTATATCCACCATTATTTCAAACGAATTGAAGTCGGTTTTCTGCATTCTTTCATCTCTCCTTTTGTATTTTGTTTACTTAGAAAAATATCACAGCCAAACTACAAAAACTATTACGAACGTACTTTCACAAAAACAAAAAACCCTGCTACTGTTTCAAAGTAGCAGGGCTGCAGGTTTTAAACTTTGAATATAAACGCTTCTGCTGCGTCTTTGTAAGGATGTTTTCGTGCAAAGTACCTTTCAAAGTTTTCGTAACCATGTCCGAGTTTTTTTGCAGCAATTACTTCATTAATGCCAAGTTGTTTCTTTGTAATTTCTCTTTCGCCTTTGAATGCTTCAGAGAGTTTCAAAACAGAGTTTGAAATCTCATCTGTCATTGTGACACCATTCATTGCAAGAATGCTTACGTCACCCTTTCTTATAGCGTCCATGACAACACCATATTTGCCTTCAGCAGTAAGTTTGTTGACTACTGGAGCAAGGTTAGCAAAGTGTTGTTTGTACTCCTGCATGTGCGACATTCGCTCAAGGGTTGTCAGGTCTATAGCCTGTCCTATCCTGTTTATGCTACCTGCTGATTTCATGATACCACCTGCAAAGTATGAGAAGGCTTGGAAAGTTGGATTGTCTCTGCCCAGTGTCTCACCCACACCTTGCAGGAATTGTCCTGCCCTGTACAGTTTGCTTCCACCTGTCATTGCATTTAAGTTTCTCAGGAAAGCCTTTCTTGTTGCGTCAGTATCTGTGTAGATATTTCTATATCCTGTGAGACTGTCCAGAGGACTTGCTGATGAACCACTGGTAGTAGAACCTGAAGTTGATGCAAATTCAATTTTAGGTCCACCAGTGGCAGGCACACCAGAAAAACCACCCATCGGTATTGGTCCACCTTCGAATGTTCTGCTGCCAGTAAAGCCAGCAAATGTTGCACCTGAACCACCGCTGCCGCTGCCACCGCCTGCCGGGCTGAATCCGCCTGCCAGGCCGCCAGCATTTATCTCACCACCGCTGGTTGAACCTATCGAAGTAGACCACTCACTTGCTTTAGATTGAGAGCCAAATGCATGAACAAAACTGTTCTGAGCACCTTTCATCATTGCAAGAGTTCCACTGAAGAATGGATTTGCCAGTGACATTTCATCTATACCGCTAAGTCTTTCAAAGTAGTTTTGCAACAGATTTCTGAGTGTATCAGCTATTTTAGGTACGGAGTACATAGCTATTGCTCCGAACAGCCAGCCATCAAGACCTACTGCTGTAAAAAGGTGCAAAACTGCAAGTAATGTAAATGCGTAAAAGAATGCCATTGAAGCGTTTGTGATAATCTCACCGAACCACACATTCATGACGTTTGCATCTTTTTTGATTCCCCACATAGCAGCAGCAAATGGTGTGAACAGGAAAAACACACCGAGTATGATTCTTCGGGTCAGGAATATTAGATTAACTTTGAAATATAGCAGAGCATATATAAGTTTTACGATCGCAGTATTGAGCGGATTAGACGTACCAAGATCCAGTGCCAGTGTGTCTATAAAGCCGTTCTGAGCAATTTTATTTTCGTCCAGACCAAAACCGAAAAATTTTGCTACACTTGCTGTAATTCCTTCAACGTTACCAAAGTATGTTGTTTCTGTTTTGACGTAAGCATACAGCCAGTTAGTAAGTTTTTCAAAGAACCAGAACATGAAAGAAAACAACAATGGTGCAGCAGCGATAAGCAATACCACCTGAAACCATGTTGTAATTTCTTCCATTAGATTTACTCTTTTTCTTACACTAAGTCCTGATACAGTAAGTTGAATAGCCGTTTTCCCAACCATAAGTACGACGAAAGCTATGCTACACGCTGCAGCAAACGAGTAGAATGTGAGCAAAAATTTAAATTCTTTGTCCGAGAACACAGTATTGTTGAACAATAGTTGATTAAGTGGTTTAAAACCTGCAAGTCTTCCAATCCACTCAATAAGTTGTATAAAGTAGTTGATTATCCATGTTAATGCTAGACCAATCCATGTCATAGTTTTATCGGTATCCGCCTGATTTACCGGTTGACTTCCCTGCTGAGTGGAAGGTAGAACTTTCATTGCATCTGTGAATTTTTGTTCAAATCCTAAAATTACCCCTATGATGGATGTGAAAATTCCCAGGATAATGCAGGCAATAACAATGTATTTTAGCCATTGAGCTGTCTGTGCATGTTCCTGTTCATTTTGAGTAAACATTAGCTTTAAAAATGCCAGCATAAAAGCGATTACTACAAAACCAATACCCACATAAACTATCTTGTTTGACAGGCTGGTAATAAACGTTTTCCCTATGTCTACTGGACCAGCAAAAGAAACTACCGGATAAAAAAGAAAGAGTCCTGACAACACTGCCAGGACTGAGAATTTTAACTTTTTAAATTTCGTCATCGCGCAAAAACCTCCTCTTTTTTAGGAGTATATTTTTTTTCTCTGTACAGTAATCGAATTCCAATCATTGTAGGATGCAGGGCTTTATCTTCTTTGAACGTATTAAACACTTCCCTGAAATACATGTTTGGCAATCTTCTAAATCTTTTTTTGGGGAGCAGTTTATTTGTTGCAATGGAGAAAACACGTTCATGGTCGAGTGCTGGAAGCACAAGGTCATCGAGCACTTTTACAGGATGGATGGCACGTTTGATAAACTCATAAGAATTATAGTCGTTTTTAGAAGGAAAAGTTGTGCTTTCGATGTATACCATATTCTTGTCCACCCTTGCGGGGTGTGTGTGAGCAACTATAACTTTTTTGCATTTGCCGTTGAATGATGTGTTGTAGCTATAAACCACTTCGTGTGCCATGGAATTTACTTCCCAGCAGTCGCCATGATTGTCAATGCAGGCAAGTAAAAGTTCATTGTTCTCGTCCAGCAGCAATGTCATCGAAATCTCGTGACAGAGTATAAACTTCTTCAGACTTCTGTTGTAGTTTTTCAAGGTTTTTAAGACCCTTATTGCATCTTTCTGGGATGTAATGGTTATTTTTCTTCTGGGCACAAGACAGAGAACAACACCGGGTTTGAGGTTGAACACAGGCATTCTTCTTGCGTTCCGCCTCAACCACATAAAAGCGTATCTAATTTTCTTTACAAGCCAGATGTATATTGCTGCTTCTATTGCAATCAAAATAACCTCAAGAACAAGAGCAGTGCCTATGTCGTCTGAAAGTGCAACAGCCGGTATCTGGTTGATTATTTGTTCATATTTTTGCCTGTCAGTGAAGAAATAGAATATAGCAATCAAAGACTTTATTCCTTCAGAACCAAAGAGAAAATACAGCACTTTTTTGACCCAGTAGAAGATGGTAGAAATAAATTGTTCCACTTTACATTTCCCCTTCAAAGTTTAGTTCTATTTTTCTTTATACCACGGTTTTCAAAAAAGTGCCCTTAATTTTTTAGAAGTTTGTCGTTGTGACATAATCCCATTCGAATGCAAATGGAGTTACCTGCAGAAGAACCTTTTCTTTTGAATTTACCAGAATCCCCTGTCCTTTCTCAGCGGTCATCAAGAAATTTTTAGCAGCGTCAGATAGTTTAAAGTACTCAGCAGTCTCTTGAGCTAAGTCCGGTTCCTGTTTGAGCAGGAATTTTGTTGCACACATATTTAGCATTGTTCGACCAGCAGGGGTATTTAAAAATTCGAGTATTGTTTGGGAAGCAACCATGAGTGATATCCTGTATTTTCTACCTCGTCGTGAGAGTGATTCAAGATAGTCGTTTGTTGATTCATACTTTGTAAACATCCATGCTTCGTCGAAGATAACAACCTTCTTTTGTTGCCTCATCTTGGCATGTGAGAACTTGTTCCAGATCCAGTTGAGTATATTTACCGCTGCGAAAAACTTCAGAAACGGGTCCTTATCGAATTCTTTCAGGTTGAAGCCTATTATTCTATCACCTTCCTGCAGGTCAATCTGAGACTCACAGTCAAACAGAGCAAGCGTTCCATCTCCTGTAAATACTTCCATTGCTTTTGCAAGTTGTTGTGTTTCTTGCTCTTTCAGTAGTTCTTCTCTCAGGTCGCTGAGTATCGGTAATTTCTTCTTTACCTTGCCAATGTAAAACCTGCCCTGACTGTCGGTAGCAAAATTTGTGTACAGGCTTTCCGGGCTTTTATCAATTCCCCTGTCTGCGTAAAGTTTTCTGACAGCTCTTTCAATTATAGCCAGCTGGATTCCATCAAGTTTTTTGCCAATAAAGTTTTCAGAGATAATGCCAAGTATAAATCTGATTTCTGAAATCTTGGAGTCAATGTCCACAAATTTCTTCCCTTCATCTTCTTCTACTTCAAGCTCAAACGGATTTAGCCCAATCTTTTCCCCTGACTTTACTTTTACATATTTCCCGCCAAGCATATTGATAAGCTTTTCGTATTCGCCTTCTGGGTCCAGCACACATGCGGCAAAGCCAAATGCAACTGCCCGTGCGAGCATTGTTTTCATTGTAGTGGACTTACCACTGCCAACTGTACCGAAAATAGCTATATGGGGACCGGTAAGTTCTGGTGCGAACTGGTTGTAAAAAACTGGTGCACCGGTGAGCAGGTTGTACCCCAGGAACACCCCACCTTCGTAGTAGACATCCGTATTACCTACCGGGACAGTTGATGCAGCAGAACCTGTTGTGTATGTTCTTTGATGCTCAAGGTACTTTTGATTTCCGAGTGGTAGCACTGTTAACAACCCTTCAAGTTGTTCGAAACTCAGACAGCGTGGTTTGATGTTATACGCAGAACAGCGTGATTCAAATTCTTCACATTTCTCCTTTAGTTTTTCTAAACTTTCTGCGAAGATTGTGAAGAAAACCTGAACATACAGGACCTTTTCGATACCCCTCTGCAGTGCTGCTCTCAGCATTTCATAATCTTCTGCCTGGGTCATTTTGCGATAGTCTGGTTTTTTACCTTGCTGCATACTCACAATTTCATTGGACTTCAGTTTTGTGATTTTCTTTGTAAGGTCTACTATCACTTCGCCTGTATCAGCAGGTTCGACATAAATTGAAATTACTATTTGTCCAAGATTAAAGAACGAATTGAAAAAGCCTAGATTGATTTCATACGGGTGCACTGCCAGAACGTACACTCTTGCATATCTTTCTGAACCAAGATAAATGTAGTCCTTTTCAAGGTGCAGGCAGTCAGGGACTACCAGGTCCAAGAGTCCCAGAGCATTTTTATCAAGTCTGCTTTTTGTCTGTTGATTTTTATCTTCACGCTGTTTCTTCTCTGTAGACTTCTTCAATAACTGAATCATCTACAACAACTCCTTTCTTACCAGAGTTATACAAATCCAGGACATGATTCTTTATGGCTTCATCAACTTTAAAGATTTTGTTTTTGTTAAATTCATCATGTAAAAGTTGCAGTACTTCTGGCATGGACAGCTGGTATATTTTTATACCAGCGTTTTTGAAAAGTGAGATAATCTTTTTTGTTCTGTCGTTCAGTTTTTCAAAAGCTACTTTTTCATTTTGTTCCCGTACCCAGATACTTACGAAACTTTTGCGCACATACATGTCCTTCTGCTTTTGCAGTTGCAAAAGTTCGTTTTTGAGCATTTCGCAGTACTTTTTCAGACTCTCATTGATAGTTGCTGTGTTTTGTGTTAGAAACCCGTCAATTTCATTTACTTGCTGGGTTGTTTCAACCCGCTGGGTGGTTATGAAAAATTGAACAGGTACATCGAGTGCACGCATGAGTGACATTAAACTTAGCTCAAACGCTTCCTGTTCAGCCTCACTCATCAAATCAAAGTCCTGCGATGACAGTCCAAAAATTCTGACATATCTGAAGTTGTCCATAACTACTGTTCCATCTGGCAGGATATTTTTTATCTCCAGTAGCCTTTTTAAGTGATTTCTGTCATCAACCTTTTGTATTCCCTGCGTTTTTGAACTCGAAGAAATTAGATTAGCTTTTGTCTTTATTCTTTTTTCAAACAACTTGTAGCCAAGTATCAACAGTCCGCCAACAAGAATGACGAGCAGATCTGACATGTTAGTCATCACTCCTGTAGAGTATTGTTCTTTTGCCTGTGTAGAACTTGTAAAGCTTTTTCAAAAACACATCCAGTTCATCACCGTTGATTTTAAGAAACGCAAAGGCAGACCCTATAACAAGGATAAAGATTTCAAGTATTGCAGCAAGCCAAATGGGAAACCTGAGCTCAGAGAACAAGCCAAAACCGATAAGTGCAGGCACGACAAACACTAAAAACTGTTTCCATGTCATGATACCCCCTATGACCTTGTCCTCTATTTTCTCATCCAACGGAATTTTAAATGTTCTCATGGAATCACTCCTCTCCATTTTACTGAAAACTTTAACTACTTATAAACAAGAAAGCCCACTGGTAATTTTCCAATGGGCTTTTAGGGGTGTTTACTTAACTGCATTGACTATGAAACCAACAATTGATGCTGCAAAGAATACGCCAATTAAGCCAATAATCATGATTCCAAATGATTTTTTTATTTGTGCTTGTTTATGTTCATCCTGGGTTGCTGCCAGCAGTGCACTTCGCACCATAAACAGAATAACAGCTGCACCTACTGCTATAATTTGGATTGGTGTTTTAACCTTTGTAACAATATCTTGAACAACTGCTTTTGTATCTTTTTGTTCTACAATGCCCGAAAAATCAGCTGTTGCGAATGCTGTTAACTGTAGCATTGCAAAAGCCAAAGCAGTTGAAACAGAAGCCCAGACCTTTTTAATTTTGTTCATCCTGAACACCTCCTGTTTTTATTTTCCAAAGGTGTTGTAAATGACACCCAAAATGTAAGGCGCAAGCAGGTAAATTATTACAACAAAACCGACTCCGCCAAGGATGGAAGCACCCATCTTTTTAGCTATCTGGACATGGAAAACATAACCCACCAAAAGCAAAAGTACTGCAATCATAATACCAAGACCTGCTATGGGTTTTATAAAATTTTGGACAATTTGTAAAAGAGTAACAAAAAGTTTTGCAAGTGTATTTGAAAATTGTTCTGGTGTAACAGGTTCTACAATTCCATTCAGGTCATTCAAAGTCTCACCCCCCTTAACAGGCTCTAAAAAACACAAAAAGCCGTGCAAAGGGGTATAATAACCCCCGTACACGGCTAACTTCCAAAGGCAAACTTTACTTCTGGGGTAGGCAGTGGTTCACGAACCCACAACGCCAGAGCTACAGTCTGGCATGTTGCTTTACCATGCCTACCACATCTTTTCTTTTTTCCACCAGCCAGAAAATTTTACATGCTCGATAGTCTTAACGGTGGCTATCCCACCGTTTTCGTATATAATCAGTACGGCGGGACCGTACTGTACAGCTTTGTACTTTCCTCTCCGGGAGAGGAGAATACCATGTACGGCAGCTTTTAAAATATTCAGTTCAGCTTCAAGGTCTGAGCAGGGCATTATACGTTCCTTGTAACGTTTTATGGCATGTCTTGTTATTTGAATCATAGCAAACACCTTAATATGCAAGGACGTTATTGGCTGTATTAATCACAGTATTTCTCCTCTTTTTCAAACCTTCTGTCAATGTATGTACCGGTCTGATATATTTGGGCAGTGTTGTTGGCACAAGGGTACCGTCTTCTAAACAGTCTTTTCGCACAAACTTCCCCCTTACCCATCTGTAACATGAACGGACAAACTCATACAAAGTGGACACAGACGGCCATCTGTGATAAGAAAGTTCGGCCACTGCCTGCGCATGTTCACGCTTCATAATTTCATACGTTTCATCCCAGAGTTCTCTTTTCGCTCTTTCTCTTCTTTTTTGTTGATAACTTCTCCATTGAGCTTTTCTTCGATTATTTGCCTCTAGTAACCTATATGCAACCTCTTCCCAGTAGCGTGGATCTTCTTTGATGTACTTGTTTATTGTTGGTCTTGACACACCTGTTATTCTGTGTATCTCTACTCTCTTTTTGTGTTCTTCATAGAAGAGTCTTAGAATTTCATTAATTTTTTCCTGGCTGAGTTTTCTTGCCATAGCATTCTCCTCCCCCATTGTTTATTTGATACTTTCTAAGTATTTTTGAAGCTTGTTCTCTATTTGAACTATTTTAGTGTTATGCTCTTCTCTTTTAGACGTTGTAGGCATTGCTGTTGTTTTTCCTGGTCTTAAGTTTTCTAAATATTGTAGAAATGATTTTTCGCTTATGTAATATTTCCTGTTCAAGTATCTGAAATCTACGAGGTTACTTTTACAAAGCCAGTACAGAAAATTTTTCCCAATCCTATATTTCCTTCTCAATTCTTCGACAGTCAAAAAGCCTTTACTTTCTTCTTTTGTCATTTCGTAAAGTAAATTTTTTATTTCTGCTACACTCTTTTCAATTTCATCCATCTTTTTTATCAGTTCATGAACATTCATTTTATTTCACCCAGAAATCTTTCAATTTCGAAACCCTGTGGTTTTGTTTCGAGGATTCTAAGTATCACTCCCGGGCTTGGTTGCTTTCCCTGTTTAATCCTGAATATAGTGCTCGGGTGGACACCTATTAACCTAGCAAATTTGTAGGTCGGAACTTTGGCTATAAATTCTCTTATGTATTCGTAGTTCATCAAATCCACCTTCTCTATTGCGTATTTGCAATCTCAAGGGTATTATATCATAAGTATCGATTTTATGCAATACTTTTTATAGATACTAATTTGCAATTTTATGAGCTTTGCGTTTTTGCAATACAAAAAACACAATAATACTGTATTGCTGCTAAAATGCAATGTAAAATAGAAAGTGAAAAAAGGGGGGCGAGTGTATGGCAAAAAAGAATAAAATTGCAAGAACCTTGGGGCTAAAAATAAAAAAACTTAGGGAAGAAAAAGGATGGACAATAAATCAGCTAGCTCTCTATGCAGGTGTAAATCCCACTTCGATTATGAGAGCAGAAAGAGGAGAAAGCGAACTTTCACTTGGAAATCTTCTGAGAATAGCAAAAGCGTTGAAAGTTGATCTGAACACACTTGTAGAAGAAAGTATGGGACAAATAAAGCTTGGTGACGAAGAACTTGTCCCAGAGGAAAAAGATAAAACACCGGACATTTATGAAATTATCAAGAAAGCAGAAAATTTAAATTTTAAGGGAATACCTGTCAACGAACCTGATGTAAAACAGGCAATTGTAGAAGCTATAACATTTGCTATTAGACTGAAAGCTAAAGAAAAAAGACAGGAAAATAAGGAGATAGAGGAGTGAAAAGTAAATGAATTACAAACAATTATTAAAAAAAGTAATTTCTTTTATTGAATTTGTTGACACCGAGTACGGTACTCGTGACCCGGAAAAAATTGCAGCAATGGAAAATATATTTCGTCTTGTATGGAAGTTACCCCGTTGTATTCAGGGTTTTTCCTTTATACATGATGGTGATAAGTACATCGTAATAAATGAAAAGCTTTCTGAAAAAGGAAGACAGTTTGCTTTATTACATGAATTATATCACCTGCTCAATTCCCATACAAACGAGTATAATCGTCTCTTATTTATGACAAACGCATTTGTGAAAACCACAAAAACAGAGATTGAAGCTGACTATTTTGCTTTTATCTGCATGAATTATGAAGATTTTGAAAACATTAATCCACTTACAATAGAACATGAAGTTGCTATCTTTAAGAGGAGGTACCTGAAAATATGAGAGGACATATTGCAAAAAAGGGAAAGAAATATTACATTGTTGTTGACATAGGTGTAGTTGATGGAAAGCGCAAACAAAAGTGGCTGGGTGGTTTTGAGACAAAAGCCGAAGCAGAAGAAGCATTACCAAGGATTCTAAACATTATCTACCAGAATAAAAACAAACTACTGGAGCAGAAGACTTTTGGTGAACTTTTAGACTTATGGCTCAACACAGTAGCAAAAAACAGGGTTTCTCTTAGTACCTTTCAATCGTATTCAAGTTCAATTGCACTGCACATAAAACCTTTCCTTGGTGAGTATGAACTGGGCAAACTCACACCTATGGATTTGCAAAAATATTACCAGCATGTCATGACCGAAAAAGGGCTTTCTTCGACTCTTGCTCTTTATCATCATCGAATAATACATCAAGCGTTAGACTATGCAGTCAAAATGGATATGTTAGAAAAGAACCCTGCTGATTATGTAGACCCACCGAAGAAGCGAAATTACCAACCGTCGATCTGGGACGAAGAAACTATAAAAAAGGCTCTGGAAATTTTCAAAGGCACCAACATCAGAATTCCTGTGCTGCTGGCAATTTATACAGGGATGAGGATTGGGGAAATAGCTGCACTTAAATGGGAGGACATAAATTTAGAACAGGGATACATAACAGTCAACAAAACATTTATGAAAATCAACGGTCAGACTTATATCAAGGAGAAAGCAGAAAACAAGAACAGTTATAGAATTGTAGCAATTTCCAATCAGGTTGTATCAGAACTAAAAGAGTGGAAAGCAAAGCAGGAAAAGTTGAAAGAAGAATTAAAGGAACTTTATCATGATGAAGGTTTTGTATGTACGTTTGAAGATGGCAGAGTTCAGGACCCGAAGTATATCACCAAAGTGTTCCAGAAGACAATAGAAAAGCATAAACTGCCAAAGATACGATTTCATGACCTCAGACACACCCATGCTTCAATTCTATTAAAACACGGTGTTGACCCTAAGCATATCAGTGACAGGCTGGGACACAGTACCATAACCACCACGCTTAATATTTACAGTCATGTGTTTGATGAAAAGAGAAAGAAAGTGGCAGAAACTTTTGAGGACATTCTGAAGAACCAATAGAAGTAGTTCATACCAGTTTTTGCTTCTAACATTTTTCTAACGACAGTTTGAAAACAGCTTAAACTGAAATGGTAAATTCCATTAATTTTCAGTAATTCCATTCTTAAAATTCAGAAAAATCAAGGCTTTTAGAAAATCTACTGGCAGGATATGGATAGAAAGCTGTAATAAAGCGTTGAAAATGCGACTGGAAATCGTGTGTACCCCCAAAAGGGGTACCGAGGGTTCAAATCCCTCTCTCTCCGCCATTTTTATTGGGTTTGTTGGTTAGCAAATGTTGGAGTGTAAAATTTGCATTCTAAAAATGGTGTAAAAATTTTTATACTTCTTACTTTCACGGAATTAGCGTAAGCAAAGCATTTGTTTTATCAATTCAATACTTTCCCTTCAAGGATATCCAGATAGTTATTAACAATTTTTTATCTGAATATTTTGGACAAAAATTTTTCGGTTTTGTCTTCAAAACAATTATTTTTCTTATGCGTAAACTATAATTTCATTTTTAGTTTACTATTTATAATTTCTATGCTATTATTTAATTAAACATTTTTGCTTGGAGATGATTTAATTGCTGAATTTTCTTCAATCAGTTCAATTTGTCAAAGAAGTTGAAAAAAAGATAATTGAATATGAGAAAGACATTGACTTCAATGAGGCAATCATGCTTTATGAAATCGCAAAACATGATGCAGATTTAGTAAAAAACCTTGCTAATACAATAAAACAACATTATTTTGAAAATACTATTGAGCTTTGTTCCATTTATCCTGCAAAGGTAGGACTTTGCAGCGAAGACTGCAAGTTCTGCTCCCAGTCTATCCACCACAGTTGTTCAATTGAGATAAAAGATCTTGCTACGCTTGATGAGGTAACAGAGTATCTTGAGAATGTAATATCTTTTCCAGTAAAAAGATTTTCCTTAGTCACAAGTGGTGAAAAGCTTAATGACTCAGAATTTGAAAAAATTTTAGACATCTATTCATATATCTCAAAGAATTATAACATTCTTTTGTGTGCATCACTCGGCTTTCTCACTCAAGAAAGGGCAAAAAAGTTATTGAAAGCTGGGGTTGTAAAGTATCACAATAACTTAGAGACATCCAGCAAATATTTTAAAAATATCTGTTCCACCCATACTCAGCAGCAAAAGAAAGAGGCTTTAAAAATTGCAAAAGAGGCAGGGCTTCAAATCTGCAGCGGTGGAATAATCTCAATGGGTGAGGACATGATTGAAAGAATCAAACTTGCATTTGAACTAAGAGAATTAGATGTTGATTCTGTTCCTATCAACATATTAAATCCAATAAAAGGCACGCCTTTTGAAGATATGAAGATCATGGACCAAAATGAAATTTTTATCACCCTGGCACTATTTAGGATTATACTGCCAAAAAAGACCATTCTTCTTGCGGGTGGAAAGGAAAATGCACTTGGAGATATGGAAATAATGGCATATGAATGTGGAATAAATGGTTGTATGGTTGGAAATTATCTTACAACAAAGGGGATGGGAATAAGAGAGAAGATTGAGATGTTGGAATCCTTGGATTTAAAATTTCAAACCAATATGCATAAATAATTAGATAATTATAAATAAATGCAAAGAGGCTGTCCAAAATCTTCTTGGATAGCCCCTCTTCAACTTTTTGATTTCTCTCTGCAACTTACAGTCCAAAAAATTGGTTTATTGATTCAAGAGTATTCCTTACCATAAAATCAATTTCATCGTTTTCAATAACAAATGGAGGCATAAAATATATTACATTTCCAAGAGGACGAATAAGCAACCCTTTTTTCAAAGCAGTTTTATAAATGTGATATCCCACTCTCTTTCTCCAATCAAATTCCTTTTTAGTAGCCTTATCTTCAACAAGCTCAATTGCTCCGATAAATCCAAATTGCCTATACTCACCCACAAACCTATGGTTATCAAAAGTTTCTCTAGCAAGCTCCTCAAGGTAGGTTGCTTTTTCATTTATTTTCTTGAGGACATTGTATTCCTCAAAGATTTTTAATGATTCTAAAGCAACTGCACAAGCAAGAGGATTTCCGGTATAGCTATGACTATGCAAAAAAGCTTTTAATTCCACATAGTCAGCATAAAACGCATCAAAAATTTCTTGAGTGGTAAGTGTTACTGCCAACGGCATATAACCTGCTGTCAAACCTTTTGATAAACATAAAAAGTCTGGAGTTATTCCTGCATGTTCACATGCAAACATCTTTCCTGTTCTACCAAATCCAACAGCTACCTCATCTGCAATGAGATGAACATCATAGCTGGTGCAGACCTCTCGCAATAGCTTTAAAAATTTAGGTGGGTAAATTTTCATGCCACCTGCACATTGGATAATTGGCTCAATTATCACAGCACAAATCTCTTTATGGTGCTTTTCTAAAATCTTTTCTACTTCTTCAAAACATTCTACATTGCAGCTATATCTTGTTTTGTGGTATTTACATCTAAAACAATCAGGACCTTGAATTTTTATGGATTCCTTCATAATGGGTTTATATATCTTTGAATACAGATCTATACTTCCAACAGACAATGCCCCTAAGGTTTCTCCATGATATGAGTTTGTAAAACATGCAAACTTGAGCTTTGTATAATTCCCCTTCTGTTGATGATATTGAAAACTCATCTTAAGAGCAACTTCGACAGACGTTGATCCATCATCAGAAAAGAATACTTTTTCCAATCCATTTGGGGTTATTTTAACTAATTTTTGAGACAATTCAATAGCTGGTTTGTGTGAAAAATTTGCAAATATTACATGTTCTAACTTGTCTGCTTGAGCTTTGAGAGCATCATTTAATCTTTTATTGCAATGTCCAAAAAGATTTGTCCACCATGAAGAAATTGCATCAAGATATCTATTTCCTTCAACATCGTATAGCCATACTCCCTGGCCTTTCTCTATAACGATAGGTGGTAATTCTTCATAATCCTTCATTTGTGAGCATGGATGCCAAATATACTTTAAATCTCTTTGTTGCCATTCATTTAACATTCAAAAACCCCCATTATCTTCATTATTGCCCTATCATCAAAGCATTTTTTAAAAATATTTTTAAATTTATTCTCATCTACATCACTTGGAAAATCATTTATAAAGTCTACTTTGGCTAATATTGGAATATTGGTAAACTTTGCTATTGTATTTATTACTTTATCTTCATCAGGTTCATTCTTATACCTATTCACTATGATTCCTTTTAAATAAAGTCCGTAAGCTTTTGCAAATTCAACTGTCAAGAGAGTGTGATTAATTGTTCCCAGCTTTGTTGTTGTAACCAATATAACATTGTTGCAAATTTCCTTTATCAATTGATATTGCATATAAAACTGATTATTTTGTTCTTTTAGTGGAACTGCCAACCCGCCACAACCTTCAATTATTATAAATTCATAGACCTTTGACAAATCATCAAAGGTCTGCTTTATTTGATCAACATCAATATCTTTATTCTCTTCCCCTGCAGCTATATGAGGAGAGGCTGGTTTTTCAAATATAAATGGTGTGAGTCTGTAAATATCCCCTTTTATTTTTGCAAAATTAACTACAAATTCTGTATCTTGAGGTATTAGCATCTTTCCTCTTCTTTTAGCCCCACTTAGTACTGGTTTGAAATATCCTACGTTATATCCTTTTTCTTTTAAAGCCCAACAAAGTCCAGCACATATAAATGTCTTTCCAACATCAGTATCTGTTCCAATAATGTAAACAGCACTCATTTTTCCTCTCTCCTTGATTAAAGCTACTCTTGGGGTTCTTGTAAATATCTTGTATTTATGAGTAAAACTCTTTCTAACATTGGTTTTAATCTTTTTGCAACAAAGGAAGCAACAATACATAAAAATATATCTCCAGGCACACACACCAAAAATCCCCAGTACAAAGCCCAACTAATTGTTTTCGGCATTTTTAGATAAAAGTTGTAAATCACATACAGATAACTAACTCCTAATAAGTATACAACAAACAAACCACTCAGCGAACCTATAAGGTTTAAGCTTATACTTCTACTCTGCTTCAAATGAGATATATAACCAGCTATATATGCACACAGTATAAAGCCAATAAGATAACCAAAGGTCGGCTTAAAAATATACAATGGACCTCCGCCCTCTGCAAAGATTGGAATACCAATAAGCCCTGTTGATACATAAACAACCTGTGACAGTGCTCCAAGTTTAGGACCTAAAAGAAGTCCTGCCAATGCACAAAACAGAAGCTGAAGAGTAAATGGTACATAAGGAATGGGAATTTTTATATAGGCTCCCACAGCAGTCAAAGCCGCAAAGAGAGAAACCAAGCAAATACTTTTTGTATTCACAGGATTGACCTCTCCTTTCAGTTTTGTTATTCAATGTCATCTTTCCTTTATTATATTTTCTGCATTGAGATTTGTCAACCCATTTTAAAATAATGGTTTACTAATCAGACAAATAAATAGTCAAATAAAGTAGATACTGAACAACTTTCTATTTTCAAGCATTTTAAAAGTTATAAAAACAAATCATTCTCCTCTGCAGCAGCAACTAATTGCACTTCTGCCTAATTCCCTTACTATCTCTGTCATACCATATCCTAATTCTGAAAGCTTTTCTATAATCCCTCTTTCTGCTTCACTTGAGCGTTTAAATCTTCTTCTCTTTGTGTTATTATCATCATAGACCAATAGCTTCAAACCTCCTGTGTATGGGTTTGTCTTTTCAACTAATATCATACATGGTTTGAAGCTATGGCTTTAATATTTTCTTATCCTGTTGCATTTAATTTTACAACAAACAAAGTTGACATATCTATTTAATGAGAATATACTAAAGTTAGAAAGTACAACTTTCTAACTTTAAGAGGTGAGAAATGGTGATAGTTGAAATAAAGAAAAAGTCCCAAGTGACAATTCCAGCTCAAATTCTGAAGAAGTTAAACTTGCAAGTAGGTGATTTGTTACAAATAGAGGAGAAGGACGGCAGAATAATTTTAACACCTGTGGTCACTGTTCCAAAAGAACAGGCATGGTTTTATTCTGAGAAGTGGCAAAGAGAAGAAGCAACTGTAGAACAGGAAATCAAGGAAGGCAAACTCATGGTGGCTAATTCGTTGCAAGAGTTATTTGAGGATTTGGGGTTGAATGACGAATGAAGATTTATTACTCGCAACTTTTCAAAGAAAAAGTAAACAAATTGCCACCAGATGTAAAAAAGATACTAAAGAAAAAGTTAGAACTATTATTACAAAATTCATACCACCCTTTTTTGCGAACTAAAAAAATACAAGGAACAAAAGATATATTTGAAACAAGCATTACGATGGGAATAAGACTGACATGGCAGTACAAAGAAGATGGAATAATTCTTGGAAATATTGGTGAACATGATAAAACTTTGAAAAATCCATAAACTTACTTACTCATCTCCTCGATAATAATAACTTCAATATCGATGAGATTTTAAATGATTTTGTGTAAAAAATATAAAGGCCTCTTTCTTGGTAAGAATCAGAATATAAGTATACGTAACAAGGATGGCTTAATTTATATACACAAAATTATTTATAGTCTCTTCTTCGGCAAAGAAAACAGAACCGAATGGAATAAAGTCTTCGAAGATCTAGTAAACCGTGGTCTTAAAAAAGTTTTAATAGTTGTCAGTGATGATTTCCCAGGTATAATTGAAACAGTCAAGGCTGTATATCCTTATGCTGACCACCAGCTCTGTTTTGTCCATCTTCAAAGAAATATTCGTAAATCCATGACCAAAGCCGATGCTGCAGAATTCAACAAAGAACTCAACAAAATAAAGCTCTCTTCTTCATTTGATGAGGCTGTTGAGAAATTTTAAAATCTTTGTAATATATTCAAAGAGAGATACAGCCGATATATGAATCTCCTTATGGAAAAAGCAGAGTATTATATAGCCTTTACTAAATATTCTGAACCCTTAAGAAAACATATTTATACCACTAACGTTGTAGAAAGTGTCAACAGCCTGATTGAGAAATCCGCATAAAAACGGGTGGATATTTCAATTCCGTTGAGGTCCTTGAAATTAATGTTTATCTCCAGAGAAAAAATTTAAAACAGACAAAATGGAGAAAACCGGTTCCAATGATAAATGGCCATATCTATGAAATACAACCACTTTTCCAGTTACGTTACTTTAATTAGACACAAAATTCTTGACAAGTCTCTTTTAAATGGTTGATAGATTTTTTGTGTCCATTATACTATCATAATGTGATATAATTTGTATAAGTTTTGAACATATGAATTTATCATAAATTGTAATATTTGTAAAAATTTAAGTATACTTTAAGTTTTCTTCTATAAAAGGAGGCATGTTTGAATGGATAAACAACAGGCTAAGTTATGTGTCAAAAAAACATTTGAAAATCCGTTTGATAAAGAAAGTTTTTTGTTTTTTATCAAAAATTTATTAAAAGAGATAGAAGAAAAAACTTTTATATATTCAGGCGTATATATTCCTGATGCTTTTTCAGAACACATCAACTCTTTGGAACGTATTGGGAAATTTTATGACATAAATGGACATGAAATTGATATATTGATAGTCAAGCTTAAAAAAGAAACCACTTTAGAAAAGGCAAGAACATTACAAAGAAACTTTATAAGGTGGTATTTGAATGGTTCTCGAAGAGGAAAATTGAAAGACGCAGCGCTTGTTGCCTTTGTTGCACCTTCTTATGAAGATTGGCGGTTTTCACTTGTTAAGATGGATTACAAATTTGATGAAAATGGCAAAATCAAAGAAGAATTAACACCTGCAAGAAGATGGTCTTTTTTGGTTGGAAAGAACGAAAAAAGTCATACTGCTCAAAGCAGATTTGTACCTCTTCTTGAACGTGATGACAAACCTACATTACAAGATTTAGAAGAAGCATTCAGTATTGAAACTATAAGCGACGAATTTTTTAGAAAATATAGAGATTTATTTATAAAGTTAAAGGTTGAACTTGATAAAATTTTAGAAAAAGACCCTAAAGTAAAAAGTGAATTCCAAGAAAAGAATATAAGTACGGTTGATTTTGCTAAAAAATTATTAGGACAAATCTTGTTTTTGTATTTTCTTCAGAAGAAAGGATGGCTTGGAGTAAAAAGAAATCAAGCTTGGGGTAGTGGTTCCAAGAACTTTATCCGAGAACTTTTTGAAAAGAAGCATGGCGACTACAAAAATTTCTTTAATGATATTCTTGAACCCCTTTTTTATGAAGCACTGAGAACAGACAGAAGTGCAGATGACCATTATTATAGCAGGTTTGATTGTAAAATACCTTTCTTAGACGGTGGACTTTTTGACCCTATGAACGGATACGACTGGGTAAACATTGATATCAATTTGCCTGATGAATTATTTTCAAATAACAACAGAACACCTGAAGGAGATATTGGTGATGGGATTTTGGATATTTTCGATAGATATAACTTCACAGTAAAAGAAGATGAACCTTTAGAAAAAGAAGTAGCAATTGATCCAGAACTTCTTGGAAAAACATATGAAAGACTCAATGCTATAAGAGAAGATAATTTTAAGGAATATTTAAAATCAGTAGGTGATAGAGCAAAAGAAAGTAAATTTAATAAGGAATATGGAGTTTATTATACTCCACGTGAAATTGTCCATTACATGTGCCAACAAAGTTTGATTTATTATCTTACAAATGAGTTTGAAGGAAAAATCCCAAAAGAAGACATTGAACAGTTTGTCGTATACGGCGAATCAATAAAAGAAAATGATGCAAGAGTAGTAAAAGTAGGAAGAGAAACAAAAGAATACAAATTTAAGCTTCCAGAAAATATTCGAAATAATGCAAAAGAAATAGACCAGAAACTTGCTACAATTATTGTTTGCGATCCAGCTGTTGGAAGTGGCGCTTTCCTTGTAGGTATGATGAGCGAGATCATCAAATTAAGAGATATTTTGTCAATTTTTATAGATGAACCAGATAGAACGACTTACAGATTTAAAAGAGAATGTATAGAAAACTCTTTATACGGGGTTGATATAGACTCAGGAGCTATTGAAATAGCGAAACTTCGTTTATGGCTTTCATTAATTGTAGATGAGGATGATATACATAATATAAAGCCGCTTCCTAACTTAGATTATAAAGTATAGCTTGTTGAATAAAAGGGATTAACAGAAAAGACAATAAATAGATATATAAAAAGCCATCCTCCTTGAGGTAAAATTACGATAAGAGAAGACTAAAAACACCTAACAAAGGAGGATGGCAATGTCTAATTTTATTAAAACACAAAAACAAAAATTTTTAAAGATACTTATGACAATTGAGAAAGTAATAAAAGCCCTGGGATTAAAGATAAAGAGCAGCAGGAGAGGAAGACCGAAGAAATTTAAGCTAAGCCATATAATAGCTTGTTTTGTTTACAAAGTCAAAAACAAGATAAACAGCTTCAGGGAATTAGAATACAAGATAAATGAAGATGAAGAATTTAAAAAGGCTATAGGGATAGAGAAGAGCCCTGATCATTCATATTTTTCGAAATGGGCAAAGGTAATTGAAGAAGGGTATATAGAAGGGATAGCAAGAATTTTAGTGAGAGAAATAGTTCCGCAGACAAAAGTTTGTGCTATAGATTCCACACCTTTGAGAAGCTCGAGGGGTGACAAAGAGGCAGAAGTAGGAGTATGTGTTAGTTTAGGTTTTTACAATGGGTATAAATTACATGTGTTGGCAACAGTTGAAGATGAGGTTATACCTATAGTATGGTGGTTGACACGTGCAAATATCCATGACAGTAAAGTAGTAGAACTTTTGTATGAAGCTAAGATATTTGGACCTGAAGTAATATTAGCGGATGCAGGTTATGATTGTGCGAAGTGGTTTGAGGTGGCAGATAGACTTGAGATAAAGTTTGTAGCGGCGGTAAATAAGAGAAATAGTAAGGATTTTAGTAATGTAAAAAATATTTTGAGGGTAAAAAATATGGAATTTTTAAGAAGTGAGGAAGGACAAAGGTTATATAAGCAAAGGACAAAAATTGAAAGATTATTTGGGAAGTTAAAAGGAGAATACAATTTAGAACAAATAAGGTTAAGAGGTTTTAGAACATATAAGAGGCATGTGGACTGGATAATGATTACTTATTTGATAGAGGTCTATATTCAAAAAATTGAAAACTGTAAATTTTCTTTTAAATACACGTGGAATAATTTATAGTTCTATATAATAACATTAATGGTATAATTATTTATTCAACAACTTGTATAAAGTAGTAAGAGGGAATTCACTGCAGGAAATAAGAAGAGAAATCAATAATTGGAAAGATTTTAAGTTATTAGAAACTCTAAAAGCTATTTATCACAATGAAACAAACTCAAAAAGAAAGATGGATTATAAACAGCAAATTGATGAAATTTTATCTCGTCTAACAGATAACTTCCAATACTTTGATTTAAAGATATATTTCTCAGAAGTATTTCACAATAAAAGTGGATTCGATATAATAATTGCAAATCCACCTTATATCAAGGAATATATTAATCGAAGCGCCTTTGATGGATTACGTGATTCGCCATATTATCAAGGAAAAATGGATATATGGTATATGTTTGCGTGTAAGGGAATAGATTTTCTAAAACCTTATGGAATTATCACATTAATTGCACAAAATAATTGGGTAACCAGCTTTGGGGCCAAAAAAATGAGAAAAAAAATCATTGAAGATGCTAAAATTCTTCAAATGGTAGATTTCTATACCTTCAAAATTTTTGAATCATCTGAAATCCAAACTATGATTATGATATTTCAGAAAAATTCAAAAGACGATAATTATCAATTTGATTTTAGAAGAGTAAAAGTTGAAAATCCTGACTATAAAGATATTATAGATATGTTAAATAAATTGCCAAATGAGAAGATAGTATACTTGCTCCCTTGTTTTAATAGAAAAATTTTGAAAGACAAACCTTTCACTTTTAACGAAGATATAATAGAAGTTTTGCTAAGGAAAATATTACACCAGAGCAACTTTAACTTGCTTGACAACGAAATTACAAATGGAATACATACACACCATGATTACGTAACTAAAGAAATGCTAAAAATATTAGGTCCAAATTTCAAAGTTGGCGATGGTATATTTGTCTTAAGTGAAGTAGAAAAAAACTCAATACCTTTTACACCTACTGAATTAGAATTAATAAAACCCTACTATACATCAGAGGAACTAAAAAAATATTATGCAGTAAAGAAAAATAGCAAATGGATTATTTATACTGATTCTAAATTCAGGAATCCAAAATTTATTGAACCATACCCTAACATAAAAAAGCACTTAGATAAATTTCAGCAAGTTATAACCTCGGATAATAAACCTTATGGTTTACACAGAGCTAGAGATGAAAAATTCTTTAAAGGAGAAAAAATAATTGCTTTACGTAAATGTGTAGAACCATGTTTTACTTATACAGATTTCGATTGTTATGTTTCTGCTGCGTTTTATATAATTAAAACAGAAAGAGTAAATATGAAATTTTTAACAGCGCTATTAAACTCAAAAGTTGTAAAATTCTGGTTGCGATATAAAGGTAAAATGCAAGGAAGTAATTATCAAATTGATAAAGAACCTCTGTTAAATCTTCCTTTAAAAATACCTAAAAATGTGCAACCTTTTGTTAATTTAGTTGAGGAAATTATTGCAAGAATTAAGCAGAATCCCGCTGCTAATATTTCGGAGCTTGAGATTCAAATTGATAAACTTGTATATGAATTGTATGATCTAACAAATGAAGAAATTGAAATTATAGAAAAAATAAGATGATAACATAAATTACGCTATTGGGAGGCAATACAAAAATGTTAACAGATCTTACATTCATTACTAATCAAGATGGACAAACTCTTAAAGACCGTTTTTTAACGTTGATAAAAGATACCCAGTTTTTTGATATATTAGTTGGGTACTTCTATCTTAGTGGGTTTTATCTTTTGTATCCTTCTTTAGAGAAAACTGAGAAAATAAGAATTTTAATTGGGATTGGAACGGAGCAAAAAGCTTTCGAGTTTTTAAAAAACGCTCAGCAATTGAGTTTGTTTTCTCATTACCAAACTAAAAATGCTATTAGAGACTTTATAAAATATGAAATGGACAACTCTGAAGATAGCAAAGATATTGAGGAAGGAATTAAAAAATTTATTGAATGGATAGCAAACGGTAAACTTCAAATCAGGGCTTATCCTTCTAAATCCCTGCATGCAAAACTTTATATCATGACATTCAAAGAAGGAGACAGGGATGTCGGAAGAGTAATTACAGGTTCAAGCAACTTTACTTACTCAGGGCTTGTTGATAACCTTGAATTCAATGTGGAATTAAAAAATCGCGCAGACTATGAATACGCTAAAGCAAAATTCGAAGAACTGTGGAACGAAGCAGTAGATGTCTCTCAAGATTTTGTTATAACTCTAAAAGAAAACACTTGGCTTAACGAAAATATAACGCCATATGAGATATACCTTAAAACTTTGTATGAATACTTCAAAGAGGATCTTGAGACAATTGATGATATATATTTAGAAGATCTTCCCGAAAATTTTAAACAACTTGAATACCAAAAACAGGCTGTATTGAATGCTAAAAAAATACTGGAAAAATATGGAGGAGTATTTATATCAGACGTCGTGGGTCTAGGAAAAACATATATCGCTGCGCTACTTGCAAAACAATTAGATGGAAAGACATTAGTTATTGCTCCCCCAAAACTGATTGATAGAAAAAACCCTGGTTCTTGGAAAAATGTATTTTTTGATTTTGCTGTTCCTGCCGATTTTGAATCAATAGGTAAACTCGATGATATCCTTAAAAGTGGGGTTGAAAAATATAAAAACATCATCATTGATGAAGCTCACAGATTCAGAAATGAAAACACAGAAGGTTATAAAAAACTTTCCGAAATTTGTCGAGGTAAACGGGTAATTTTAATTACTGCCACGCCATTCAATAACACACCCATGGATATATTAAATCTTATTAAATTATTCCAAAGCCCCAGAAAAAGCAACATTCCAGGTGTTGCTAATCTCGAAGCATTCTTCACAAAGCTTAACAACAGATTAAAAAACATTGATAGACAGGAAAACTACGATGAATACATAAAAGTCACAAGAGAAAATGCTAAGCTGATACGTGAAAAAATTTTAAAACATATAATGGTTAGACGCACAAGATCTGAAATTGAAAAATATTTTGCTGATGATCTGAAAAAAAATAAAATCAAATTTCCCAAGGTTCAAGATCCATTTCCACTTTTTTATCAATTTAATGAAGAAGAAGATAACATTTTCATGGAAACAATCAGATTGATAACTCAAGAATTAAAATATGCCCGCTATATGCCACTCTTGTACTATAAAGAAAAGATAAGCCAATTAGAAGAGCAATCTCAAAAAAATATGGGCGGGTTTATGAAAGTCCTATTAGTAAAAAGATTAGAAAGCAGTTTTTATGCCTTTTCAAAAACTATTGATAGATTTATCCAATCTTATGAAAGATTTATAAGAGAATTTGAGAAAGGGAATGTCTACGTCAGCAAAAAGTATATCAATAGAATATTTGAGTTGTTAGAAGATGGCGATGACATTCTTGTGCAAACCCTCATTGAAGAAGGAAAAGCAGAAAAATATTCATCAAAAGATTTTAAAGATAATTTTATAAAAGATTTAAAAAGTGATCTGCAGATATTAAAACGTATAAAGAATATGTGGAGCAAAATCAACCGCGATCCAAAAATAGAAAAGTTGATTGATGAGTTTATGAGAAATGAAATACTGAAAAACAAAGTTATCATTTTTACAGAGTCCCAAGAAACGGCTGAATACTTATCAGAGAATCTTTCCCGAGCTCTAAAGGAAAATATTCTTCTTTTTACTGGAAAATCAACAGAAAGAGATAGAGATGCAGTAATTGAAAACTTTGACGACAGAGCAAAAATCAAAAAAGATGACTATAGAATTCTTATAACCACTGAAGTTCTATCTGAAGGTGTTAATTTGCATCGTGCCAATGTTGTCATAAATTACGATATTCCATGGAACCCAACAAGAATGATCCAAAGAATAGGTCGTGTAAACAGAGTAGATACAAAATTTGATACAATATATGTTTTTAATTTCTTTCCAACCAAACAAGCAAATGATCAGATAAAACTAAAGGAACTTGCCAAAGCAAAAATTGAAGCATTCCTAACCTTACTTGGTGGTGATGCAGCAATTTTGACTGAAGGTGAACCTGTGGATTCCCATGAATTGTTTGATAAGTTAGTCTCAGCAAAAATATTTATTCAAGAAGATGAAGAGGTGGAAAGTGAACTAAAATATCTTAAAATAATCAGAGAAATTAAAGAAAAAGACCCTCAACTTTTTGAGAAAATTAAACATTTACCAGCCAAAGCACGTTCAGCAAAATTAAGAAATCAGATATCCAACCAATTATCATCAGAGCTGTTCTCAGGTGAAAGTTTTTTGCTGACATTCTTCCGAAAAGGTAAATTGCAAAAATTCTTCTTGGTCTCTGAAAAGGCACAACCCGTAGAGGTTGATTTCGTCACCGCCGCAAAAGTGTTAGAATGTTCAAACAATGAGCAAAAAGAAACAATTCCTCTAAACTTTTACGACCTTTTAGAAAAGAATAAACTTGCTTTTTATGAAGCAACAACTGAAGTTCCCATTGAACCACAAAAAATGAGTACAAATCAGAAATACATTTTGAGTCTCTTAAAAATCCTTCTCAAAAGTCCTGTGGTAAGTGAACATCAAAAAAGCTATTTATTAAAACTAAAAGATAAAATAGAAGAAGGAGCAATTCCTAAAAAAATAATTAATCATGTGACAAATTTGATAAAAGAAAAATTAACAAATAAAAATCCTCTTGATATAGTACCGATTTTTGAAAAAGAAATTTCATCCCGTTTCTTAGAAGAACACTTTATTGCTCAACAAGAAAATTATTCTGAAAAGAGAGAAATAATTCTCTCGCTGTATCTTAAATAATTTGCTTTTTACAATAATTATAAGAGGCTATCTGCCCAGAACATATCATGCAGATAGCCTCTCTTTAATATATTTTTGTGTCACTTCCCCATCTTCTCCTTTAACTTTTGCAACTCATCCAACACATCAGCATCGCTCTGCTCAAGCTCTTTGAATCTGTCCTCAAGCGTTTTGTTGACATTGTAAAGTTCTTCTAAAGCCTCTGCTCTAGTTGGAAGTTAAAATAAAATTGTGTCCACTGTATAATTAGTATTGAAATAATTATCAAAGGGGGTCACTGAGAATGAATAAAAACGAAATTTACGAAACTGCTAAAAATATGGCTGTAGAACAAGTATTAAATATGTATTGCTTCTTGTGATGATCCTAACCGCCCAGCTTTAAAACAGCTTTTAGAAAACTTGCTCGATTGCTTTATGTTATCGGAAAGAGCAGTGTACCTTGCTAAAAATGTCAATGACAAAGGCAATGGTTTTTATTGAAGTAAAACTTGCAACACCTGTGGGCAGTCTTGAAATCTCTGTCCCTCGCACACGCCCTTAGAATTTCCGACCTTCTATCCTCCCTGACCGTTACAAAAGAGTTAATAGTTCATACACTGACCTGCTTATGTCGCAAATATGTCAATGGTTATTCTTGAGCGTTCCCTTGTTCAAACTTTGAAAAACTTAATCTTCCTTACTCCGAAAACGAAATCCTAAAAATCAAAGAAGACCTCAAAAATGAACTTCAATTATTCAAACAAAGAGAACTACCAACTAGTGTTTTTGCTCTCATCATCGATGGTTACCACTGTGAAGTTAAGGATAATTCTAAGGTTAAACAAGCTACTTGTTATATTGTCCTCGGTATCGACTTAGAAGGTAAAAAAGACATCTTTGGTATCTACACTTTCTTCGGCAAAGAAAATAAGGCTGATTGGATGAAAGTATTTGAAGACTTAATTACAAGAGGACTTAAAGAAGTTCTAATTGTCATAAGCGATGACTTCCCTGGTATTATAGATGCTGTCAAACTTGCTTACCCTCTTGCTGATCATCAATTATGTTTTGTCCACCTCCAACGTAATGTCAGAAAACATATGACAAAAGAGGATGCCTCAGCTTTTAACAAGAGTTTGGACAAAATCAAAATCTCTTCTTCTGATTTCGATGAAGCTGTATTGAAATTTAAAGAACTTTGTGATGAATACCTTGCAAAATATCCTCGATTTTATTGCTGCAATATCAGAAAAAGCAGAGTTTTATTCTGCTTATATGAAATACCCCGAGGAATTAAGAAAGCATATCTATACCACAAACGCCGTTGAAAGTGTAAATAGCATGATTGAAAAGTAAAGAAGTAAATTCAGGTAGATACTTTCAGTCTGTTGAAGTCTTAGAAATTAATATTTACTTACAGCGAGAGAACTTACGACGTACAAAATGGAAAAATGGAGTTCCCAGTATTAGAAAATGCATCAATAACATAACCCAACTTTACAACTTACGTTATAAATTGGAAACACAAAATTCTTGACAAGTCTCTCTGTCATACACAGCTTTACCTGTCTGAGCAAAGTATTTTTCAAATGTGCTCAGGTCAGTTCTCATTTGAGTCGTTGTTCCTCTCTTTACTTCACGTGAGATTGTACTTGCACTTCTGCCTAATTCTCTGGCTATCTCTCTTATACCATACCCTAATTCTAACAACTTGTCTATAATCCCTCTTTCTGCTTTACTTAAGTGTTTAAATCTTCTTCTCTTTGTGGTATTATTATAATAGGTCATAGCTTCAAACCTCCTGTGTATGGGTTTGTCTTTTCAACTAATATCATACATGGTTTGAAGCTATGGCTTTAATATTTTCTTACTTTGTTGTATTTAATTTTATACAAATATTTTTAACTTTCATTCTATAAGTTGTCTTACTTTCTCGATTAAATCTTCTAACTTTTTCTCTTCTATCTTATTATGGAAGTAATGCCATAGCATATTAATAGGTTTCTTCCAGTCTTGTTTTACTCGAGGTACATTTAAAAAGTCTTCGATATTGCTTTCAAAAAAGTCTATTTTTTTTGTGTACTCATTTTTATTATTAACAATAAACTCATTTACAAATTCATGAACATTTCTATTCTCATCTTTGTCCATTAAAACAGAATGGTAAATTCCTAATTCTTTGAATAAATTCATATACCTATGAATATTAAATTTTCCCATTGCGTCCAAAACATAAATCTTTTTTTCATTTAATTTTTGCACTTTATTTCTTATAAGATAATCAATAAATACCTTCTCTGTAGCACCTTCACATATCAGCACTAAATCAGCAAAAAATGCACAACATCTTTCTGAATCTAACCAAGATAAGTACCTTATTGATTCTTCTTCCAATCTTCTTTCTTCTTCCGTTTCTCCAATCAATTCCCTAATCCTTTTTTTAATTCTCTCATCTGTTTGCGGATCCTCTAATTTATTTTTTAAAATAACGAATAATTCATTGTTGTTTTTTATTAATTCATCTATTTTCTCGTTTGTAATTTGAAATATTTTTGTAACCCCTTCTTCTCTTTTTAATTTTATAATTGACGATACTTCCTCTATATTTTTGCTAACAAAAATAGGAGAATGTGTAGTTATAAGAACTTGGTGATTTTCTTCACTTGCCAGATTCCTCAGTCCAACGTTAAGAATCTCCTGTTGAGTTGGATGAAGGAAAAGCTCAGGCTCTTCAAATAAGATAAGTGTGAAATCTGGCGAAAAATCTTTCTTATTATTAGATTCTTCTTCTGTCTCTTTTTCTATCTGGGAAGCAATTTTTATAAGTGTATAAATTAAATGACGCTGTAAACCCAACCCATATTGAGTAACATTCATTTCCTTATTTAATGTTTCATCTATAAAGTTAGTTTTAACTAAACTTTTAATTACTTCGTCAGGTCCAATAGGTTCTATATTGACATTAAATTTTACATTCCACTCACGAAGGCTATTATTTATTTTGTTTTCTATATTTTTTAGAGACAATCCATCTTCTGTTTCCTCATTTTTCAAGTTAATGTTAAATTTTTCAAATTCTTCGTAAAGTCTTTGAAAAGATTTACTCTTTTTTGATAATTCCTTAATTATTAAATTCAACAACTTTCTAAATGGAGATGGTCCTGTTGTTTTTAAAGTTTCGTTTGTTGTTGCAAGTGCGGGAATATATATCACTGTTCCCAATTTTGCTTGTGAAATATTTCTCGCTCCATAAAACAAATTTTCTGAAAGCTTACCACTTTCGTACGCATATATGTTACTTTGATTAGCTTTAACCTTGTTTCTATCTTCTGATTTTAAATACTTTCTTACTTTTAATATATTATTGTCATATACGTATTCTTTTTTAATACTTTTCACTTCTTCCTCTGATAAGACATACTCAATTTCTATCCAACTTTCATTGTCATCAGTTTTGAATTTTGGAAAATCATTACTATCATTATACTTAATTTCATCTTCATAAAAAATTCTCAAGGCAGTTAGAATATTAGATTTACCAGAATTGTTGCTACCTACCAATACATTATAATCATATAAATCAAATTTACCATCTTTTATTGATCTAAAATTATGAATAAAAACCGTTTTGATCTTCACTTGTTAAGACACCTCCTGTTTCTTATCTTTTTTTTAAAGTGCTATACATAAGTTAAGCATTTTCAAAAAAAAATTTCGACATTTTTCGACACATTGTTTACTATTTTAAAAATTTATTGTATTTTATTATAACTTTTCCCGAAAAACTATGCAACATAATCTTGCTTTTTATAAAATTATAAATTTTAATATCCTCATCCATTTTCCAATCAAATCTTAAATAGAAATAATTTTATAATCTGTGCCGAATTATAGATAAAAATTTCCGTAGTCTTTTTATATATTGACAACTCCTAACTTTTCAATTAACATGTTTGATATAAAATTCATTGCATAAATGCAATTGTCAATTTTCATTGCAAATATGCAATACAAATAAAAAAACTAAATATTTGCAACAGGCCTTTTACCTATCAAGCAGGTGCTGCCATTTGGCGGCTTAATAGGGAAAGCGGTGAAAATCCGCTGCAGCCCCCGCTACTGTGAGCACTGACAAGTCCTCAAATAACTTTTGCCACTGGAAGGTGTGGTTCCTCTTTTGGAAGTGGAGCTTGTCTTCTGGGAAGGCCAAAGAGGGCTTTGGATGAGGTGCGAGCCAGGAGACCTGCCTGCTTGAGATGCCTTGTACTGTCTTCGGTGGGAAGAACAGTCAAGGTGGTAAAGACCAAGAAGGGGTATTTTGTCCTTTTTTAGCCCCTTATGTACCTTATTTTTAAAAGCTTTTCTGCCTCTTAAAAAAAGCATTTTAAAAGCACAAGCTTTTTGAAAATGGTAGTGATGGGTCTTTACTGCCTTGACGCAATTTGAGCCTTTTTTGGCGGCAGTAAAGGCCCATTTTGTTTTGGGCATAAGAAAAAATTTTAGTTAGGAGGTTGAAAGTGTAAGATGATTTCAGTTGTTGGTTTTCCAAGAATAGGCCAGAATAGAGAACTTAAAAAATGGGTTGAGAGCTATCTTGACAAAAAGCTTTCAAAAGAAGAGCTTATTCAAAACTCAAAAACCTTGAAAAAGACTCACTGGCAACTTCAAAAAGAGTATGGTGTTGATCTGATACCATCAAATGACTTTTCGTTCTATGACACTTTTTTAGACCATGCAATGCTTGTAGGCTCAATACCCGAGGAATACAAAGCTTTTTTCTCAGATGAGCTTGAGCTCTACTTTGCCCTTGCAAAGGGATATCAAGACCAAAACATTGACCTTAAAGCTTTGCCAATGAAAAAGTGGTTCTTCACCAACTACCATTATCTTGTGCCAGAAATCACTGAAAAGACCAAATTTGAGCTTTCATCGACAAAACCTTTTGATGAATTTGTCGAAGCACTTTCGATAGGAATCAAGACAAAACCGGTGATAATGGGTGCTCTTACTTTTCTGAAGCTTTCCAAAAAATCAAATGTTGATGTGTACGACAAATCTTTCTGGGAAAAGCTGCTTGATGTATATATTCAAATCCTAAAAAGGTTTGAAAATCTCGGTTGTGAGTTTGTTCAGATAGATGAGCCAATACTTGTCACAGACTTAAGTGCAAAAGACATAGATCTTTTTGAAAGTTTCTACCGCAGCCTTCTTCTTCACAAAGGAAAGCTAAAAGTACTTCTTCAGACCTATTTTGGAGATGTCAGAGACTGCTTCGAAAAGATAATATCCCTTGACTTTGACGCAATCGGCCTTGACTTTGTTGATGGAAAGTTCAATTTAGAGCTCATTAAAAAATTTGGTTTTCCACAGGAAAAGCTCCTGGTTGCCGGGGTTGTAAACGGCAGAAATGTGTTTAAAAATAACTACAAAAATACGCTTGAGCTCTTAAATATGCTCTCCTCCTTTGTTGACAAGAAAAACATTGTAATTTCAACATCATGTTCCTTACTCTTTGTGCCATACTCTTTGAAGTTCGAAACACAGCTTGACAGCAATAAAAAGAAGTTTTTAGCGTTTGCTGAGGAAAAGCTAAAAGAGCTGTCTGAGCTAAAGCTTTTATTTTCTCAAGAAAACTTTACTGCAAACAGCATCTATCTTCAAAATGCTCAGCTTTTCGAAGAGCTGAATAAAAACAAACTATCAGATGTCAGCACAGCTGTAAATAATCTTACAGAGGATGATTTTGAAAGAAAACCATGTTTTGAAGAGAGAATCAAGCTTCAAAAAGAGGTTTTAAAGCTCCCACAGCTTCCGACAACAACAATTGGGTCATTCCCACAAACCCAAGATGTAAGGTCCGCTCGAAGCAAACTCAAAAAAGGTGAGATAACATTTGATGAATATGAAAGCTTTATAAAATCCAAAATTGAAAGGGTAATAAAGCTTCAAGAAGAAATCGGGCTTGATGTGCTTGTCCACGGCGAATACGAAAGAAATGACATGGTAGAGTTTTTCGGTGAAAACTTGGAAGGGTTTTTAATTACTCAAAACGGCTGGGTTCAGTCATACGGCACAAGATGTGTAAAACCTCCTATAATATTTTCTGACATTAAAAGAAAAAAATCACTCACTGTGGAATATATAAAATACGCACAAAGCTTGACTTCAAAGCCTGTAAAAGGGATCTTGACAGGACCAGTGACAATCCTCAACTGGTCGTTTGTTCGCGAAGATATTCCATTGAAAGATGTAGCTTTTCAGCTTGCTCTTGCAATAAAAGAAGAGGTTTTGGAGCTTGAAAGAGAAGGTGTAAAGATTATTCAGATTGACGAGGCAGCACTGATTGAAAAGCTTCCGCTCAGGCGCTGCCAGCACAGTGAATATCTATCATGGGCAATAAAGGCATTTAGGCTCACATGTTCAAAGGTAAAACCACAGACGCAAATCCACACGCATATGTGTTACAGCAACTTTGACGAGCTTTTAGACGAAATAGCAAAGATGGATGTGGACGTTATAACTTTTGAGGCAGCTAAATCTGATTTCACCTTGCTTGACAGCATAAACAAAAGTAGTTTAAAAGCAGATGTAGGTCCTGGCGTATTTGACGTGCATTCACCTCGAATTGTATCAAAGGAAGAGATGAAAAAGCTCATTTTAAAGATGATAGAAAAGGTTGGGAAAGACAGGCTGTGGGTGAACCCTGACTGCGGTCTTAAAACCAGAAAGGAAGAAGAAGTTATGCCAACATTGCAAAATATGGTTCTTGCAGTGTGGGAAGTCAGAAATAACTTATAGCAATCCTTCTTTCTCACATAAAAACAAAAGAAGGCTGGGAATGTGCTTTTTGCAAAAGTCCCAGCCTTCTTTTTATACTTTTCTGTACTTTTTCCTAAACTGATTAGGCGTCATATTGCAAAGTTTTGTGAAGCACTTGATGAAATAGTCTGCGTCGTTGTACCCAACTGCCTGCGAGATTTCGTATATTTTCATGTTTGTGGACATCAAAAGCCTTTTTGCCTCTTCAACACGAATTTTTTGCAAATAAGAGTTGAAATACATCCCATAATGCTTTTTGAAAAGCTGACCCAAGTACACAGGATTTAGATAAAACTTTTGCGCAACAGATTTCAATGTCAGGTTCTTGTTATAGTTTTCCTTTATATACTTTTCAAGCTCACTCATGATACCGTTAGATAGGCTAGTTTTCCAATGCCTAAACTTGTTTAGTATCCCTTCACAAAACTTTAGCATACTTTTTTCTATTTCCTCAACGTTTGAAAATCCCAGCCTCAAGCCTGAAAAGTACTCTATCTCATCTTCTAAATTGAGTCCTATCCTACTTAAAATAAGAGCTTATAGATACCACTACAAAGCTCAAATATGTCCTCAAAAAGTCAAGCTGATACCTTCCTTCTTTAATATCCTCCATCATTTCTTTAATTATCTTTTGTAGGTTCTGACTATCTTCTTCGATAGCCAAAATGAGTTTTTTGTCATATTCCTTTGAATACAAAAGCTCTTTTGAATTGGGCAGGCTGCTACTATAAAATGTAATTCCTGTCTGATTGTAAAAAAGTACAAAGTTTAGAGAGTATGCTGCCTCGTAAATGGCATCAAAAAATTGAGTCCATTTTGAAATCTTTCTTGAAAAAGCAAACACAATCTCTGTTGCAAAGTCCACCATCTTTTTTATGCTCTGATATGCCTTTTTTATATCTTCTTCAGAGGTTGCAACTACGTAGTACTTGCCTTCAACCTCTGAAAATTCATACATGAGTCCTTCTTTTTTTAGCTGATCAAAACACTCTTTTATCCTTGACAATATATTTTCTATTCTCTCATCAAGATAGAGACTAAGCCAGCTCGACATTTCTTTAAAATAGACCATTCCAACATAAACTCCATTTTCTATTTTGATGTTACTACTTTCTATCGTTTCTTTAAAGCTTCTCTCAAGTGCAAGCAGGCTTCTGTCTTCTTTAATTAGCTCCTTTTTTTTGAGATTTGATTTCACTTTAAGGAGCGTGTTTACAAGCTCTTCTTCTTCAATGGGCTTTAATATGTAATTTACAACACCATGCTGGATAGCTTTTTTTGCATACTCAAAATCTGCATACCCGCTGATAATTATCACTTCAGGCGGGTTTTTTATCTCCCTTTTAACCTTCTCGATAAGGTCAAGGCCACTTAAAAGCGGAACCTTGATATCGCTGATGAGCACGTCAACCTGCATCTTTTTCATAAACTCAAATGCTGAAATTCCATCTTCTGCCTCTCCGACTATCTCAAACCCAAGTTCTTTCCAGTCAATCAAGTTTTTTAGTCCTTCTCTCATAAATACCTCATCTTCAACTATCAACACTTTGTACAGCATCTTCAAAGTCCCTCTTGTTAGGAATTTTTATCACAACTTTTAATCCCCCAAGCTGGCCTCTTAATATGTCAAAGCTAAAATCTTTGTCATAAAACAGCTCAAGTCTTCTAAAAACATTTTTAAGCCCCACACTACTTGCCTTGTCAGATGAAAGTCCTTTTACAGAACGCAAGAGTTCTGTTATCTTATTATCCTCTAAGCCTTTGCCATTGTCCTCAATGGTTATTGCTATCACATCACATTCTTTGAAAACCTTGACCACAATCCTTCCTTCACCCTTGCTATTTTCTATCCCATGAACACATGCATTCTCAACAAGAGGTTGTATTGTCATCTTGGGTATCTTTATTGATTTTACATCCTCCTCTACATCAATCTCGAATTTTAGCTTTTCCCCAAACCTGTACTTTTGTATCTCAAGGTAATCATAAATAGACGAAATTTCTTCTTCAATTGTTATAAGGTCGTTTTCCCATCTTATGCTTCGTTTTAAAAGCTTTGCAAGAAGTTTTATGGTATTGGCTGTTTCAAACTCTTTTTTGAGCATACTTCTCATGCGGATTGTCTCTAAGGTGTTAAAAAGAAAATGAGGATTTATCTGGCTTTGTAGCGCATTTATCTCTGCTTGTTTCTTCTCCAGCGCCAGTTCTTTTTGTCTTAGCTCATATTTTATTTCCTTTTCAAGAAGCTCTTTTATCTTTTGTGCCATGATATTGAACTCTTCAATAACCTGGCCTATCTCATCTTTGCCGGCCTCAATATTGATGCTTTCAAACTGCTGTTTTCTTGCTTTTTTTATGTGTCTTGCTAAAATCGAGAGTCTATTTACCACCGAATTTACTATTAAAAAGAGTGCAAAAAACGCAAGTGTAAAACATAAAACCACAATTGCAAGATAATTTCTCTGATGTTCAAGCAGCCTTTTTGATATTCCACTATTGTTTGTTGTCACAATATATCTCCAGTTTTCAAAGTAAGGAAGCTCTGTTGATAGAAGCTTTTCAGACACAATTGTTTGATTTTTCTCTTCCTTCAAAATGTCGCTGAGTCTTCCAACCTGATTGTAATACAAAAGGTCACTAAAATATACTGTGTCTTTTTCATCTGCTATAAATATATGACCATCTTTAAACGTGCTCAAAATACTGTTAAGATAAACTCTGTTCAGGTCAATTCTTAAAAACTTTTTAATTGTGCTGTGCTGGTATTTGGGTACATATTGCTCATAAAAGTTGAGATTTAGCACAATAGAAACATACGGCTTTTCATTCTCAAGACCACTTAGCACATAGAGATTTTTACCCTCTTTTTCTCCTTTTTGAAAAAACTTCTTATATTCCTCTGTCAAAAATGCAAGCCCATCTGCATTCAGTATGGTAGGATTGTCACAGTATATGGTTATTTGCGAAATCTGCGGATAGAGTATTCTTGCGTTTTGAAGTATGGGTTTTATGTTCTTCTCGTACGCATCATAAAATTCCTCAACAGATGAGTAACGGTTGTTCACAGTCTCAATTACCCTTGGGTCCGAATATATAGTATACGCAAGATTGATTGCAAGCTCAATGGCTTTCTTGAAATTCGAAATTGTCATATTTGACGCATTTTCAAGCTGGCTGCGGAGCTTATCGTTTATATAAAAATAAATCTGCGAGATAAATTGGCTACTCAAAATCAAAAGTGGAATAAAAACAAATATAAAAAATATGGAAAATATCTTCTTAAACAGAGGAATATCGTTTATAATCTTAATTACTTTGCGCATGAATCTTTCCATCTTCTTTTAAGCTAAGAGAATATTGATTTAATTATAACACACTCTTCTTCACTCTTTTATACTACCAATTGTAAGACCGTGTATGAAATATCTTTGCAGGAACGGATATACAAAAAGTATGGGCAGTGTTGCAACAACTGTCATGGTTGCACGAATAGCAGTTGGTGTTACAGTTCTACCTGATGATGTAAGTGATGCTGAGAAGTCAGGGTTGGTTGATGCAGACTGAACAGACTGTAATATCTTTTGAAGCTCAAATTGCAAAGTAGAAAGCTCTGGCTTGCCGGAGTTATACAGGAATGTATCAAACCATGCATTCCACTGACCAACCGCAACCCAAAGCGTTACAGTTGCTAAAACCGGAAGACAAAGCGGCATAATAATTTGAAAAAGTATCCTGTATTCGCTTGCACCGTCAATCTTGGCTGATTCAATAAGACTTTGAGGAAGTCCGTCTATATAGCTTCTTATCACAATTATATTGAACGCACTTACCATACCAGGCAAAATGTATACCCAGAACGTTCCAACAAGGTGGAGGTTTTTCATAAGAAGGTAGGTGGGAATAAGACCACCGCTAAAATACATTGTAAACACTATAACTTTGGAGATAAACCTTCTGAATATGTAGTCCTTTCGGCTAATTGCGTATGCAACCATCAAACATGAAAGAACATTTGTGAGGCTTCCTATAACAGCTCTCAAAACTGATATGAGGGTTGCATGGTATATGTCAGGATTGCTGAGGATGACTCTATAGTTGTTAAGTGTAAATTTTCTTGGCCACAGATATATTCCACCTCTTATGGAATCAAGCGCATCGTTAAGAGAAATAGCAAGTATATTCCAAAAAGGATAGAGTGTTGCAATCATCACGATTATCATGACTGTGTATACCACAATGTCAATGACTAAATCCTCTGTTGTCCTGTACTTTGCTGATGTCTGCACTTCAAGAACACCTCTCAGTAAAGTTTTTTAAAATACCCTTTCGCCTTCGCCAATTTTAGATGCTATTCTGTTTGCAGTTGTAACCAGAATCAAGCTCACAACTGAGTTGAAAATACCAGCTGCTGTTGCATATGACCATCTTCCACTGCCAATACCATATCTTAAGATGTACGTCTCAAGGATATCTGAATAGTCTAAAGTTGATGGCCTTTGCAAAAGGTACATCTGTTCAAACCCAGCGTTCAAAATCCATCCAACGTTCATGATAAGAAGAATCTTGACAGTTGGTAGAATACCTGGCAAGGTTATATACCATATTCTCTTTAGCCTGCCTGCACCGTCTATGCTTGCAGCCTCATAAAGCTGGGGGTCGATGTTTGTCATTGCAGCCAAGTATATAATTGCGTTCCAGCCCATCTCTTTCCAAACCTCAGTAATTGGTGCAATGAACCAGAAATATTGAGGTTCGCCCAAAAAGTTAATTGGTTCTTTTAGAATATGGAATTTGACAAGAAGTTCGTTTATTATCCCATAGTCAGGTGAAAGCACTGTGTATACAATATTTGCCGCAACAACCCATGAAACAAAGTGTGGAAGGTACGAAATTGTCTGCACTGTCCTTTTAAACAGCATGTTTTTAATCTCATTCAAAAGTATTGCAAACGTAATGGATGACAAAAAGTTAAAAATGAGCTTCAAACAGCTTATGACCAAGGTATTTCTAAGCGCCTGGAAAAAATAAACGTCTGAAAATAGGTCTGCAAAGTTTTTGAATCCAACCCACTCTGAATTTTGAAAACCAAGATAAGGTTTGTAGTCTTTGAAAGCTAGTAGCCAGCCCCACAGTGGAAAGTAGTTAAAAATCAGCACCATAATCAAAAAAGGAAATGTAAGAACAATTAGCTGGCGCTGGTTGTAGATTGTTGCCCAGATTCCTTTCTTAGATGACTGCATCTTCCTTTTCCTCCTTAAAAGCTTGTAGGGTCAATTAAACTAAATACTCACGGAACACCTGTAGAATTAGGTGTTCCGTGAGCTTTAAAATGCTAAACTCTAAAATACCAATTAGTTCCACTCTTTGAGTCTTCTCTGGATCTCTTTTTGTCTAAAGTCGATTACCTTCTTGATAGGAATCTTCTTCATCTTGTTGAGGTATTCATTCCAGATCTTATCGTACTCACCTGGTTTTGCCATTATAGCTTTTGTGATGTACCTTCTTTGCAAGTCATCAGCCTGGTTCTGGATTGCCTGCAGGTCATCTGGAAGCTTGATATCCCAGCCATATCCGTACGGTGAGTTCCATGTTGGTGAGAACAAGTCTTTGAACGACTTAATCTTATAAGCTTTCAAAACTTCCTTTTCATATGGTTTGTACCTCTGCTCTAATGCCTGGTCTGAGTAGTCCCAAGAAATCTTTCCGCTCTTGTCTGAATATGTCCAGTCAAACGGTGGTCTTGGGAATGCAAACCAGATATTTCCGCCAATACCCTGTTTCTTTCTGTAATCTGGACTCATGTAGTTTTGAATCTGTTTTGCATTCTTGTACATCTTACCATTCTTTACATAGTAGTCCTGGCCCTGAATACCCCAGTTGATGAGTTTCAAGATATCCTCGCCAGCCATTCTGTCCAAGAACTTGAACGCTGCAACCGGGTCTTTGCACTTCTTTGTAATTGATATTCCGGCACCTGTTCCCATTGTAACTACGTTGTATCTATCTCTCTTTACACCTTTTTTGAGCACTGGCATTGCAATCGGAATTCTGTCATATAATCCTTGTTTTTCAAGAGAATCTATTGCAGATTGTATCTGCCATCTTTCATCATAAAAACCAACAACCCTACCTGACGAAATCTTTGCTAAGTACTGGTCATAGTTTTGTGAGAACATCTCTTTGTCAAGAAGACCTTCGTTCCACATCTGGTTGAGTATCTTGTAATATGTCTTTGCATATGGCATTGTATAGCTGTCTTTTACAACACCTGTCTTTTCGTCAATAAGCCAGCCACCATCATTTGGATAGCCTTCAAGCCTTAGCGGCTGTTGCATCAGTACATAAATTCTCCAGCTGTCAGTCAGCGCTGTAAAACCTATTGTTGGCTTTCCATTGTATGTTGGATGTTTCTTGACAGCGTCTTTTACGATCTTGAAATATGTGTCAATATCTCTTACAACTGGCCATTTGATCTCTTTCAGAACGTATATAGGCAACCAAAAACCAGCAAATGAATACAGCGGGTCAGATTCTTCTCTGAAAGGTGTGAGATAGTAAATGTGCCCATCCTTTGGATATTTGAGTTTTTTAAGCGCTTTTGCATCATACCACTTTTTGATGTTCTTGCCGTACTTAGCAATGTAATTATCCAGCGGAACTAAAGCTCCTGCTTCAATAAACTTGTTTACAACATTGTGCGCATTGATTAAGTCCGGCAAGTCGCCACTTGCAAGCATGATACCTGCCTTTGTTTCCTCGTCACTGCCGACAATAAACTCAAACTGGAGCCGTACACTTGTGATCTGTTCAACCTTTTTACCAATTGGTGTCTTCCACACATCAACCGGCTCTGCGTTAGAATCACCCCAATAAATCTTAAAAACTATTGGGTTTTTGGACGCTGCTACTGCCTTTGTTGGAGCACTGAAAAACCCCGGAACAATGATGGTCATCAAAAAGGCAATAGCAACCAATAAAGCAACTCTTCTTTTAAACATAATCAATCCTCCTTTTTAGAATGTAATTTTTGTATAGAAAAACTGCAAAACAACTACATGTTCATTATAAAATTTGTGGTGCATATTTAACAACCCGAGAAACTTAATATTTTATACCGCAGATTTTAGATTTTACTTTACCAGTAAATAAACCAATTTCAAGTTTGGAAAACATCACAAAATCAAAAAGGCCAGCAGCCTTGTTCTGCTGCCGGCCTTTTTTTGTATGTTTTTATCATCAATATTTTTGTTATTCCTGGCTCTCTCTTTTGAGAAGGTCAATTATATCCTGAACATAAGCAAAAGCAAGGTTTACAACAGTGTCAGCACCGCCATAGTATATTGCAAGCCTTCCTGTGCTAGCGTCGCAAAGTGTTGCGCATGGAAATGCTACATTTGGAACATCGCCAACACATTCATAATACTCTTGTGGTGAAAGAAGATAAGATTTTGACCTTGCCTTTACAATCCATGGTTTTTCTAAGTCCAAAAGTGCTGCACCAAAGCTGTACACATACCCGTTGCAAGAAAGTAGCACTCCGTGATAAATCAAAAGCCACCCTTCGCTTGTTTCAATTGGTGTTGGCCCTGCACCAATCTTGAGCGACTGCCAAGGTGTGTAGCCTGCTGACATTACATGTCTGTGGCAGCCCCAGTGAATCATATCAGGGCTTTCGCTGTAGAATATGTCACCAAAAGCTGTGTGCCCCGTATCTGATGGGCGGGAAAGCATAGCGTATTTGCCGTTTATCTTTCTTGGGAAAAGTACACCGTTTCTGTTGTATGGCAAAAATGCATTTTCAATCTGATAGAATTTTTCAAAGTCGAATGTATAGCCCACACCAATTGTCGGTCCGTGATAGCCATTACACCATGTGATATAGTATCTATCCTCTATGAAAGTTACTCGTGGGTCGTACTTGTACTCACTTACAAGCGGGTCTCTTGTTTGCTGGATGAAATCTATTGGCTCATCATCAATTTCCCAGTTATAACCATCCTTGCTAAAACCACGTCTGATGTTCATTCTTCTTGCCCTGTCATCTACCCTGAAAACACCTGCAAACCCATCTTTGAACGGAACCACTGCGCTGTTGAAGATGCTGTTTGCATCTTTTGCCTGGTTTCTCTTGATAATTGGGTTGTGTTTAGACCTCCATACAATGTCCTTGCAGTCTTTTGGTCTTTCTTCCCAAGGCATGTTTGGAAGTGATTGCCCTATAATTTTAACATCCATTAGTTCTTTCCTCCTCCATATTTTTTGATTTATGTGAACTTAAAATTTTACCCGACCATGTTAACCAAGTGTTATTTTAAAGCCTTGACCGACTCTCTTATGATAATCCTGCCTTTTATGAGCATTTTGCCATAATGCTTCTCACCCTGCTTTATCTTTTCAACCATCATCTTGGCTGTTCTTCTGCCCATCTCTTCCAAATTCACACGGACTGTAGTAATTTTGGGCTGTGAGAGCACTGCATGGAGACTATCATCAAACCCAACAACTGATACATCATCTGGCACCTTGTACCCACTTGATTTGAGCTTTTCTATTGTAAGATAGGCAGTCTTGTCACAGTTGCAAACAAATGCCGTTGGAAGGTTTTTGGGCAATACAATATCTATGAAATTGTTGTTGTCATCCCTGTCTTTTATTATCCAGTCCTTGTTGAGATCTATCTTGTTCTCCAAAAGCGCCTTGTAAAAGCCCAGGAACCTGTCCTGGATACTGCTTGTTGCGTAGATGTTCCCTACAAACCCAATTTTGGTGTGACCCTGCTCTATTAGCATGTTGGTTATCTCGTATGTTGCGTAAAAGTTGTCTGTGATGACACAGTCAACGTTAAACTTGTCACAGTAAAAGTCTAAAAACACTGTCGGGTAATTGTAACTTAAAATCTTTTGAATATAGTCAAGACTCATCTGACCCAAAATAACAACACCGTCTACCTTCTGTTCCAAAAGCGCGTTGGGGACAGATAGTTCATTTTCATCTGACTGGCTTATAATGTTAAAGGTTGTTGTAAAGCCAAGCTTCTCTAAACTGTTTGAAAGATGCTTGTAAAGGTCTATATAGAAATAGTCGTCTTTGCCATAATACTTTTCTGAAGATATCACACCGATGGAATATGTCAAGTTCTCTCTTAGCATCCTTCCCTTTGCGTTGTAGATGTAACCCATCTCCTGGGCAGTCTTAATGATTTTTTCTTTCAGGGATGAACTAATATCGGGGCTGTCTTTGAGCGCCTTTGACACTGTTACCTTTGAAACACCAAGCTTTTCGGCAATATCTTTCATGGTAACTCTCTTGCCCATTGTACCTTTTTTCCCCTTCAAATAAGGCTTTACAAGCCTTTTCTTTTTTACTTTCTATTATACTTTATTTCTTTGTAACTTTACAGGGTCAAGCTCGCAACTTTTAGTCAACCCTTTTTATTATCTCCAAACACATTCTGCCATTGTGATATGGACACTTCCATTGCTCAACAATTGGCATATCCAAAGCTTCTAAATTCTCATCTACCTTCCACAGCCACTCAGAGTTTTTTCTTTTGTCAACAAGATACTCTTTTATGAACTCCCATGTCTTGATGGCTGCATCTAAATATTTTTCCTCTTTTGTCTTTTGATATGCATTGAAAAATCCAACTACCGTCTCTGCTTCAACCCACCAGATTTTGCTTCTGTCAACTCTGTCCTCTACCTTTTCATTTATAAGGCTTTGCCCATCAAAGGCTTCTTGTAAAGATACTTCTGCAACCTCCAGCGAAAGCTTTTCAACCTGCTTCTTTAACTTCTCATCTTTTAGATACTTGGCAGCTTCGTCCAAAAGCCAGCTTGCCTCAATATCATGTCCATATGATACCATTCTTATGAGTTCGTTCCAGTTATCATCGCAGAATACCTTGAAGTGACCTGTTCCTTTTTTGTAAATCTTGTCAACAAAGAGTCTTACAATCCATTCAAGAACCTCATACACATCTTCAGTTCTCAAAACCCTGTAGAGGTTTGTGTAGCTCTCCAGTACATGAAGATGCGTATTCATTGTCTTTGAGGCAATTACTCCATTTTCGCTCAAAAACCTGTTTTCTTTTTCTTGCCAGTTTCTCTCAAACTGTTCTGTGTATCCATTTTCCCTTTTGCATTTTGTCTCTAAAATCTCGAAAAGCCTCTTTGCCAAATGAAGAGCTTCTTTGTCACCAGATGCTTCATGGTACTCCGAAAGTCCGTATATGCCAAAAGCCTGAACATAAACATGTTTTGTCACATCAACGGGCACACCTTTGTGGGATACATTCCAGAAAAGTCCTTCATACTCTTTGTCCCAAAACTTGTTTTTTAAAAATTCAAACGCATGAAAAGCCAGCTCTTTGCACTTTTCATTTTTCAGCACATTGTAACATGCTGAGAAAAACCACAATATCCTCGAGTTCAAAATGCAACCTTTTTGAGCTTCCCTGTTAACATTGAGATTAAAGTCCATGTATCCATAGTAGCCGCCAAATTCATTATCTTTTAAACCTTGCCAAAATGGTATTATCTTTTCTTCAAGATGAGCTTTTAAATCTTCCTTAAACCTTGTAATATCCATTTTTCACCAGCTCACTTAAAAGTTTAGTAAATAGGTTACTTAATCGTTCACTTTATATTTCTATATTAATTGTTTTTTTATATTCTGTCAATTGTTTTTTAAAAAGGGCTTATCCTAAGCTGTAGCCGGACAAGCCCTTGAAAAAGTCTTATTTATATTTTTGAAAGTCCTACTTGAAAAGAATGGTCAAAACTGCTTTGAGAAGTTCCTGGAAGTTATTATCTAAAAGCCCATCTTCTCTGTGAGCAGGAGTTAATGCAACCACTTTGCCCTTGCCAAAATTGTGCCACCATCCTGCAATTGAACTGCCGTCCTCTGATTCAGAGTAAAGATAGATATTGGTATTGTCTTTGTCGCAAAAAACAAAATAGTGTTCATCCATAATTTCAAAATCAAATTTTTTGCCATCAAGAGTAGCTTCATGTAAAGAATGATATCTCACAAGCTTGTGCTTATCTGGATGAAACTTAAAATATCCTTTTACAAGTTTGCAAAACTCTCCTTCTTCAGGGTATGAGGCAAGCCCTGAGTGCCATACAAAAAGCCTTCCTCCGCTTTCGACATACTCTTTTATTCTCTTTTCCACCTGCTCTGTCATCCAGCACTTTACAATTTCGTCTTGTGGATTTACCCTGTTCTCTGCAGAGATTACAATTGCATCCGGGTTTTGAGAAAGAAACTCCTCAAAGTTTTCAATAGATGCATCTATTATCTCGCAGTTATCTAAAGCAGCATTTGTGGCTTGCTTTAAGGCTTTGAGCAGGTTGTCATGACTGTGGTAAAAATCTCCAACCAAAGCTAAGATTCTTTTCATATTCTTACTCCCCACTTCCCCAAAAATATTTTAAAAGTTCTCTAAAAGCTCTAAGATGAATTTGAGCTTATCTGTGCTATCCATGTAGGCATATCTTCCACCTGTGTAATCCCCTTTTTGAACAACCTCAATTCCTTCTTTTTTAAGATTTTCAATCTTCTCATCCATGTTCTTTACAAATACACCTATATGGTGAATACCCTCACCGTGAGTTTCTAAAAATTCTCTCCATGTAGAAGGATTTTCGTCTGGTTCAATTAACTCAATCTCTACGTTCTTGAAATTTCTAAAAAATGCGAGCTTTGCTCTGGCATTTGTAGGCTTTCCTTTGTACTGTGTATGACTTTTGTCATACTCTTCAGTTACAATTATCTGGGGCATGTCAACACCAAAAAATTCAGCAAAATCTTTTGCTGTCTTTTCTATATCCTTCACAATTATCCCTATTTGTACAATAACGTCTGTACCTAATCTTTCGTTTGCCACTTTCTAATACCCTCCTTATGAAATTGTTTACACAACTATATTGTATCTTAGTTTGTTAAGTTATGGGTATACAAATTTTTAACCTGTTTTTGCACATTTTTGATAAAACAACACTTTACATTTTGTAAATCTAAAACGTTAACAGTTGATTGAAATAGCTTTTTAAAAGAGGTAAAATAATCTTGTAGGCAGACTATGTAAGTTTAAATAAAACATAGAAAGGTCAAAATTTTTAATATAAAATATAAAAAGGAAAGTAGGAATGAAAAATGGAGATAGCAAGTGTAGCAAAAAAAATTATTCAAAATATATCAAAAGTAATTGTTGGAAAAGATGTACAGATTGAGCTTGTAATAACATCTCTCTTTGCAGGTGGGCATGTTCTTTTAGAGGACGTCCCGGGCACAGGAAAAACAATGCTATCAAAGGCTCTTGCAAAATCTATAGATTGCAGTTTCAAAAGAATTCAGTTCACACCAGACCTTCTGCCATCAGATCTGACAGGTATATACTACTTCAACATGAAAATGCAAGAGTTTGAGTTCAGACCAGGTCCAATTTTCACAAATATACTGCTGGCTGATGAAATAAACAGGGCAACTCCGAGAACACAGTCAAGTCTTCTTGAATGCATGGAAGAAAGACAGGTGACAATTGACGGTATCACACATAAGTTAGAAGACCCATTTTTTGTTATTGCTACTCAAAACCCCATTGAAATCCAGGGAACATATCCTCTCCCTGAGGCGCAGCTTGACAGGTTTTTGATAAAGCTCAGTTTAGGATACACAAACAAAGAAGAGACTATCCAGATGCTCACAAGGTTCAGAGAAAAAAATCCTCTCGATAGTATTGAACCTGTGGTAGCCAAGGATGAGGTAATAAAGATTCAGGAAAAGATAAAAGAGGTGTATGTAAACGAAGATATTCTATCTTATATATACGAAATTTGTCAAAGCACAAGAGAACACGAAATGGTTCAGCTTCCTGCAAGTAACAGAAGCTTCATTGCTCTTATGCGTGCATCGCAAAGCCTTGCTGCTGTCCGAGGCTACGATTTTGTTCTTCCTGATTTTGTCAAGTACTTAGCTCCTTTTGTCCTCAGCCACAGGATACTTCTCAAAAATCAATATATAATCAAAAATGCAAAGTCGTCAGATGTGATAAACGAGATACTTGAAAAGGTACCAGTACCAAGTGAGAATTTTGCTTTTTGAAATACAAAACAAGTTCTGAACTCTTTTTATCATGGACATTGTTAAACATTTAACACATATACACAAAAATAAAAAATCCGGCAGCCACCTACTTTCCCGTGCCGTCTCCAGCACAGTATCATCGGCGTTGCGAGGCTTAACTTCCGTGTTCGGAATGGGAACGGGTGTTTCCCTCGCTCTTTCGCCACCGGATTTGTTACCTATATTCATTTTTTAAGCAGCCTCGCAAGTGAATAGGTGGAAAGCTCACTCGGTCAAGCTCCTCGGGCCATTAGTACCGCCTTGCTCAACGCCTCACAGCGCTTACACATGCGGCCTATCTACCTGGTAGTCTCCCAGGACCCTTACCACCTCATCGGTGTGGGGTATCTCATCTTGGGGTGGGCTTCACGCTTAGATGCTTTCAGCGTTTATCCCATCCGGACTTGGCTTCCCAGCCGTGCACCTGGCGGTACAACTGGTAAACCAGCGGTCCGTCCAACCCGGTCCTCTCGTACTAGGGTCAGCTCCCCTCAAATACCCTGCGCCCGCGGCGGATAAGGACCGAACTGTCTCACGACGTTCTGAACCCAGCTCACGTACCGCTTTAATGGGCGAACAGCCCAACCCTTGGGACCTACTTCAGCCCCAGGATGCGATGAGCCGACATCGAGGTGCCAAACCTCCCCGTCGATGTGGACTCTCGGGGGAGATCAGCCTGTTATCCCCGGGGTAACTTTTATCCGTTGAGCGACGGCTCTCCCACTTGAAACCGCCGGATCACTAAGCCCGACTTTCGTCCCTGCTCGGCTTGTCAGCCTCACAGTCAAGCCACCTTACCGCCTTTGCACTCCTACCGCACGATTTCCATCCGTGCTGAGGTGACCTTTGGGCGCCTCCGTTACCTTTTAGGAGGCGACCGCCCCAGTCAAACTGCCCACCTGACAGTGTCCCATCACTCGGTTCAGAGTGTCTGGTTAGTGCTCCAGTGCACCCAGAGTGGTATCCCACCGTCGGCTCCATGGAGGCTGGCGCCCCCACTTCTCAGCCTCCCACCTATCCTGTACAAGGCACACCAAAACACAGTGCCAGGCTGCAGTAAAGCTCCACGGGGTCTTTCTGTCCAACCGCGGGTAACCAGCGTCTTCACTGGTACCACAATTTCGCCGGGCACACCGCCAAGACAGCGCCCAAGTCGTTACGCCATTCGTGCGGGTCGGAACTTACCCGACAAGGAATTTCGCTACCTTAGGACCGTTATAGTTACGGCCGCCGTTCACTGGGGCTTCGGTTCGGAGCTTTTAACCCCTCCCCTTAACCTTCCAGCACCGGGCAGGCGTCAGCCCCTATACCTCGCCTTTCGGCTTGGCAGAGACCTGTGTTTTTGATAAACAGTCGCTTGGGCCTATTCCCTGCGACCTAAGGCTTTCACCTTAGGCACCCCTTCTCCCGAAGTTACGGGGTCAGTTTGCCGAGTTCCTTAGCGGTGCTTCACCCGTCCGTCTGTGGATACTCTCCTCGCCCACCTGTGTCGGTTTCCAGTACGGGCACCTGCCTTCGCCTACGCGACGCTTTTCTTGGCAGTGTGAAGCTCAGCACTTCGCCTACTTTAATTTCGGCTCCCCATCACGGCTCATGGTTACCGCGCGCGCGGATTTGCCTACGCACGCCCACTCGCCGCTTGGCCGGGGTATACCAACTCCCCGGTTGCCTGCTCCTCCTGCGTCCCGCCTCGTAGGGTATCCTCCGGCAGGTGGCTCAGGATTATCAACCTGATACCCATCAGCTACGCCTTTCGGCCTCGCCTTAGGCCCCGGCTAACTCTGGGCGGATTCGCCTTCCCCAGAAACCCTTGGGCTTCCGACGGGCAGGC